>CAJTMM010000014.1:0-248 GCA_910577465.1 uncultured Muribaculaceae bacterium
ATTGTAAAACTACGATGCGATTGCACCGTAAGCGCAAATCTGTAATCTATTCCAAATATGCACAACACATACGGTCAATACCTTATACCGCACCATCTAAAACGCGCTTATCTTTGCACGGATTTCAACTGGTAGAAATTGCACATATAGCCAACACCTGTAAAATATCTTGAGGTATAAAAAAACAAGAGAACCAGCCTTGATAAACTGATTCTCTTTGCTTTGTATTTTGAGCCGCGAGTGGGACT
>CAJTMM010000014.1:274-65781 GCA_910577465.1 uncultured Muribaculaceae bacterium
CCCACGACCTTTTCGTTACGAATGAAATGCTCTACCGACTGAGCTATTGCGGCTGTTGGTGCGCTTTCGCGCTACAAAGATACTAATTATTTATGGATTGTTTGCTATATGTGAATTTGATTTTTGCTTCATCGAGTTTTAAAGCACACATAGCCGGACCTTCAATGTAGGGATTGATGCCTGTGGTGTAGGTCTGTGTCTGTCCATAGTAGCCGTTGCCTGAAGTCTCGGTGACAACTGTTACCGGAGTGAGTGTAAATGTGTAGTCATCAGCCGTAAGCGTACCTTTTTCGAGCATATCAAGTATGTATTGACGCATATTTGTGAACTCGTAGCTGTTGGTCAGTGAATTGTATGAAGCCAAGAAAGAAGTCTTGTTGTCGCTGATTTTGTTCTCGGCAAAGAACTCTTTTTTCTCTTTGGCAAGTACCAACAGTACGTTGGCTGGAGGATTGATGTTGTAATCGTTGGTAATCTCTTCTACGGGAATGGAGAATGTGAGAGTGTTTATCACTGACATATCTCCGGCGTTGGCTTTATAGCCGGCGAGGATGGACTGTGTGGGGAAATTGATGGCAACATCATATCCGGCGGGAGCTACAAGCAGATTCTTTCCTGCAGCCACCATGTCTGATAGCGAGGAGCTGAGTTCCATATCTATCAGGTTTGTTGTAACCACCTCGGGGGTGACTGCCATATAGGTGGCAGATGCGTTGTAGATGGTGTCACGGGTCACATCGTTGGTTGTTACTTTCGCGTGGCGTTTGTAGTAAAGATTGATTCGGCTCTCATTGATGTTGATTACGCGTCCGGAGCCGAATGAGTTCTTGATATACAAGCCCGGGAAGAATTGTGCGAATGCCTGTGGGGTGGCGAATGTCTGCGGTGAGTTGAGGTACTCATTGAAGAAACGTTTGCCGAATTCCAATGGCAACGAAACGGAAACCGTGCGATATGCAAGGTTGTTTACTGAATCGTTGTAAAGCGCATTGGCTGTGTATATCTGGGTTTGCGGAGTCCAGCAATCGCTTTCGTCATAATAATCAGTAACGGGGTAGGGCAAAACGTTGGTTACCGGAGGTACCATACCGTCTGTGAGCTGTTTCTTAAGTGGATATACCTTCAGTCCCATTGGCACCAGAGAATCGCCGGTAAAGCTTCCCGGAAGCATGAACATGAGCAGTTTTACAGAGTCTATATCGTCGATGGAGACTCCTACGGTGTCCAGGTTCAGGGATGGCATGAACTGAGTTATTATTTCCGAACTGAAATGACCGTATTCTTTGGCGTCGAGTGTCCCTAATAATTGGGTCACGGTGCGGGATTGTATCTCGGCATTGCGCTCCGACGAGCCTGTTACCTGAAATACGGAATCAATGACCACCTCCGATTTATCGGTCACAAGCGAATTTCCCAATGTCGTTACGGTATCGTCGCATGCCGTAGACAGTACAGTCACGGTGCAAATTCCTATAAATAGATGTGTAAACTTCATATAGGTATTGTTAGAGCAGCCCTCGGTAGGGGCTATGTCATTGTTCTATTAATGAGTTGTAAAATTCGGCGTATCGGTCATTGAGCGATTCTTCATCGTCTGAGTACTCAAGTACCGGTTTGCCGGTGGCAATCGCATAATCCAGCAGTTCTTGTGGTATCTCCGGTGAAGAAACCACTATTGCATCTGAGTGGTCAATGGCAAGCTTGTTGAGTGCTATGAAATCGACATCTCCTTGATTCACCGACGCTATATCCTCCGGAGCGAATTGACTCATAAGAAGTTTCTCGGCGAAACGTGAGTCGAGGGTGCCTTCAAACTTCTCATTGCGCAAGGCATATACTACTTTGGCGTTTGCGAATGTCGGGTCATCATTGAACATGCGCTTCAGATAAAGCGGCGCAAGTGCCGAAATCCAGCCCATGCAATGTACCACTGCCGGTTCCCAACGAAGCTTCTTAACCGTTTCGATCACACCACGTGCGAAGAACATTATGCGCTCATCGTTATCGGCAGGTGATGCATCTATCTCCAGTCGTTTGTCGGGAGAGAAATGAAAATAATCATCATTGTCTATGAAGTACACTTGCATGCGTGCGGGCTGCAATGTCGCCACCTTAATTATAAGGGGGTGGTCGGTGTCATCGATGATTACATTCATGCCGGAAAGGCGAATGACCTCATGCAATTGATTGCGACGTTCGTTTATGCATCCGTACTTGGGCATAAATGTGCGTACTTCAAAACCTTTTTCTTGTGTACCTTGTGGAAGGCTTCTGCCTAATGAAGCCAATGGTGATTCAGGGAGGTATGGGGCTATTTCCTGAGAGATATATAGGACTTTATTTTGAGCCATCAGAACTGAATGATGATAAATAAATTACGGTTAAGTTTTGCAAAGATAGCGATTTTTTTTGAAATGGGTGCTGTGTCAACCTGTCAAATGGGTAAAAAGTGTGAAAATGCGGTTTGTTGGACAAAAAACCACTATCTTTGCGCAAAAATTGAACCATATTATGAAATTTTTACACCGAATCATCTTTATTATAGCATTATTCGTATTGCCGAATATAGTTTCTGCGCAAGCACCGGGCAATCCCATACGATGGAGAGTGAATGTTCGCATGACTTCTCCGTCGGAGGGGGAGGTGATATTGAAAGCCATATCCGACCCCGGATGGCACCTTTATGGTACCGATATCCCTAAGGGTGGACCCAAACCTACCGTTATTGACTTGTCGAAAAGTAAAGGCGTGCAGTTTACATCTCCGGTTAAGGTTGCTCCGTCGCCCGTCAAGGTTCACGATGATATGTTTGGTATAGACCTCACATGGTGGGAAGGCAACGTGACATTCCGCCGCACCTTTAAAGTGACCGATCCCAATGGTGCCCGCATAGAGGGAACCATAACCTATATGGGTTGCAATAATAAGACTTGTATGCCACCGGCTACTGAAAATATTTCCAAACCATTACCGATAAAGAAATGAGACTAAGACTATGCGCCATCACGGCGATTATAGCTTTATGGGCAGTTTCGTTAAAGGCCCAGATTGTCAGCCCTATTACATGGGACAATTCAATTGAGATGACAAGTGAAACCGATGGTAAGATTGTATTTAAAGCCGCGGTTGACAATGGATGGCACTTGTATGGACTCGCGCTTCCCGATGGCGGGCCGCGGCCTACCACATTCCGATTTGACCGTGTGGAGGGTGCTGTGTTGGTCGGTGACGTAAAGCCGTCGCGTCCGGCTCCCGAGACGGTGGATATGATATTTCATCTGAAACTTGCCTGGTGGGATAGTGACGTGTCATTCGAACAGCAATTCAAACTCGATTCCGGCAGCAAGGGTTGTGTCATAGCCGGTGTCATTATATATCAGGGGTGTAACGACCAAAGCTGCATACCTCCGACCAAGGAGGAGTTTGAACTGAGCGTTGGTGATGTGTCGCCTGCTGCTGTCACTGAAAGTACCGATACCGTCGCTTCAGCATTGGTAAGTACGGTAAACAAGCCATCTGCGTCTAACGGGGCTAATTGGTGGAATGCTGTTACATTCCCCGAATCCGATAGTGTAAGTACGGAAGAGATTGTAAACTCTTCTTTATGGTATATATTCATTTGGGGATTCTTGGGCGGCTTGATTGCGTTGCTCACACCTTGTGTATGGCCTATGATTCCGCTTACAGTAAGTTTCTTCTTGAAAAAGAACACTTCGCGTCGCCGCTCTATAATAGATGCGTCGATTTATGGCGGAGCTATCATTGTTATCTACCTTGTATTGGGATTGGCGGTGACATTGATATTCGGAGCCAGCAAGCTGAATGATCTTGCTACCAATGCTGTGTTCAACCTCATATTCTTTGCTCTCCTGGTCGTTTTTGCTATTTCGTTCTTCGGTGCATTTGATATAAAGCTGCCTGCCAAATGGAGCAACAGCGCCGACAGCAAGGCTGAACGCACATCCGGGCTTATAAGCATATTCTTCATGGCGTTTACGCTTGCCTTAGTGTCGTTCTCTTGTACCGGCCCGCTTATCGGCACACTTTTGGTGGAAGCTGCATCTGATGGAAATATTGCCGGTCCCGCTGTAGGTATGGGTGCATTTGCTTTGGCGTTGGCAATACCGTTTACTGTATTTGCCATATTCCCGTCGCTGCTTAAGGAGATGCCTCGCTCAGGCGGATGGCTCAATTCCGTAAAAGTGGTACTCGGATTCCTTGAACTGGTGCTGTCGCTCAAATTTTTGTCGATTGCCGATCTCGCTTACGGATGGGGCATACTTGACCGTGAGGTGTTTATAGCCATTTGGATTATTTTGTTCGTAATGCTCGGAATGTATCTGTTGGGTCAGTTGAGATTCAGCCATGATGCTCCGTTGGATTATGTGTCTATACCCCGGTTCTTTATGGCGCTCGCATCATTCAGTTTTGCTGTGTATCTGCTCCCTGGCATGTGGGGTGCTCCTCTCAAGGGTGTCAGTGCGTTTGTACCGCCGTTGTACACGCAGGATTTCAACCTGTATAGCCAAGGCGAATTCCGTACATTCCATGATTATGATGAAGGTATGCGTTTTGCCGCTGAAAATGGTCGTCCGGTGTTGATAGACTTCTCAGGATATGGTTGTGTTAACTGCCGTAAGATGGAAGGAGCTGTGTTTGATACACAGGAGGTGAGCGGTGCCATAAAGGAGAATTTTGTTCTCATATCTCTTATGGTGGACGACAAGACCAAGTTGCCTGAACCGATAAAGGTTACTGAAAACGGAAAGAAAATAACTCTCGAGACCGTAGGTGAGAAGTGGAGCTATCTGCAGCGTAGTAAATTTGCTGCGAGTGTACAGCCGTTCTATGTAGTGCTGGATAATGATGGTGCTGCCATGAACCAACCATATTACTATGATGAAGATGTAGAGAAATATGTAGAATGGCTCGACGGTGGATTGAAGAATTATCTGTCGGTCAACGATAAGTAAAGAATAAATAAAATAGGACTGGACTAACTATGGAACGTCATACGCGAGAAGAGAAGATTGAAGCTATCGGCAAAGTCATAGATACTCTTGACCGATTGAGGGTGGAGTGTCCTTGGGATCGGAAGCAGACTTATGAGTCTTTGCGCCCGAATACCATAGAGGAGGTGTATGAACTATGCGACGCCTTGATTAAGCATGACGATGCTGATATCCGTAAAGAGTTGGGCGATGTTTTGCTCCATGTCCTGTTTTATGCCAAAATCGGTGAGGAGAAAGGCGCATTTGATATTTGTGATGTGGCTGAATCCTTGAATGCCAAACTGATATTTCGGCATCCTCATGTATTTGGTGCGGTCGATGTGGCTGACTCGCATGAGGTGGAACAAAATTGGGAGCATATAAAATTGAAGGAACGTGGTGGAAACAGAACTGTTTTGGCTGGCGTTCCGGCTACGCTCCCGGCTCTTATTAAGGCTTACCGTGTGCAGGAGAAGGCTGCTAATGTAGGTTTTGATTGGGAGGAACGTTCGCAAGTCTGGGATAAGGTGCGTGAGGAACTTCAGGAATTTGCATCTGAAGCCGATAAGATGGACTCGGAGAATATGGAGTCGGAAATGGGCGATGTGCTGTTCAGTTTGATTAATGTAGCCAGGCTCTATGACATAAACCCTGAAAACGCCCTTGAGAAAACCAATGCCAAGTTCATAAAACGCTTTAATTATATAGAAGCAAAAGCTAAGGAGATTGGTAAAAGTCTGAAAGATGTTACGCTTGGTGATATGGACGCTTGGTGGAACGAAGCTAAATCGATATAGTGCATGAAGAAGAATTTACTAATAACAATGTGCGTTGCAATACTGGGTTGCACCGGTGCCCACATGAATGCCCGAGTGGTAAAGTCATATTACTTCAACGGCAAGAATTCTTCGGGCGTCATGGAGTTTGTCGTGGATAGCGTAGACTTCAGGAAAGATCTCACGCGTGTATATGGGAAATTGAAGGGCGCGCCGCATACCTCACATCGCATTGATAACATGAATATGAGATTGATGGATGGTACAGTGATGCCATGTGCTGATATTGATGGAGTTGATATGCAGCGGTGGTTTCAATGGGAGGATGATGGGCTTATTCCGGTGGAGATTGATTTTGGTACTATAACCAAAATTCCTGACACCTTTATTATTGTTACATCCGGACCTAAGGGCGAGTGTCAATGGCCGATAATAAACGGCAAGAAAAGTAAACGGCCGAATAATATAACCAAGAAGTCAACAAGGTGAAGCTGTGCATAACGGAGAAACCGAGCGTGGCGCGTGATATTGCCCAGATTCTTGGTGCTACGGTGAAACGTGACGGTTACTTTGAAAACGATGAATACAAGGTAACATGGACTTACGGTCATCTGTGTACTCTTAAGGAGCCGGCAGATTATACCGACTTATGGAAACGATGGTCATTGTCGGCATTGCCTATGATTCCTCAACGCTTTGGAATAAAGGTGATTGAGCAGGAAAGCATCAAGCGGCAATTTAATGTCATAGAGAGCCTGATACAGCAAGCCGACGAGGTGATAAACTGCGGAGACGCCGGACAGGAAGGCGAGCTGATACAGAGGTGGGTGATGCAGAAAGCAAAGACCGGCTGTAAGGTGATGCGGTTGTGGATATCTTCGTTGACCGACGAGTCGATACGTGAAGGATTCAAAACGCTAAAACCACAGGAGGATTTTGACAACCTATACTATGCGGGGCTGTCAAGGGCTGTAGGTGACTGGATTTTAGGTATAAATGCCACACGTCTGTACTCTCTTAAATATTCCGAGCCCGGAAAGGTGCTGTCTATAGGCCGTGTACAGACTCCGACCCTTGCTATTGTCGTGCAGCGCGAACTTGAGATTGCTAATTTCAAGCCTGAGGATTATTGGGAGATAAAAACATTGTATCGCAATGTCACATTCAATTCCTCGGCAGGTCGTTACAAGTCTGAAGCTGATGCTTTGGAAGCCATGGAGCTTATATCCGGCAAGGAATTGTATATTACAGATGTGCAGGATAAAAAAGGTCGTGAAGCAGCCCCTCGATTATTTGACCTTACCTCGCTTCAGGTGGAGTGCAACAAACGATGGGGATGGACTGCCGATGAGACATTGAAACTCATACAGTCGCTATATGAGAAGAAGGTTACTACATATCCTCGCGTCGACACAACCTATCTGACTGACGACATATATGCCAAGGTTCCCGATATATTACGTCGGATGACTCCGTATGCCAATCTTACCACCCCGATACTCGGACAAAAATTGCCTAAGAGTAAGAAGGTGTTTGACAATTCTAAGGTTACTGATCACCATGCCATAATACCTACGGGGCAGTCGCCATCGGTATTGGACGGAAATGAGAAAAAAATGTATCATTTGATAGCCCGTCGTTTTATTGCCGTATTTTACCCCGATTGTATCTTCTCTACGACAACAGTTAATGCTACGGTCGATACTGTTGCATTCAAGGCCACCGGCAAGACTATATTGGAACCCGGATGGCGTGAAATTTACGCTACCGACAAGGACAAGGCTGAAAGTGGTGAGCAGGGAAGCGAAGAACCGGTTTTGCCGCCATTTGAAATCGGTGAGCATGGATTGCATGAGCCGTCGCTTTTGAAAAAAGCTACTCAACCGCCCAAATATTATACCGAGGGTACATTGCTGCGTGCTATGGAAAGTGCCGGAAAAATGGTTGATGACGAAGAGCTGCGCGATGCCATGAAGGAGAATGGTATAGGTCGGCCTTCAACACGCGCGGCTATAATCGAGACCCTATTCAAACGGGGCTACCTGTATCGTGAACGAAAGACTATCCATGCATCGCAAGCCGGAATAGAGCTGATTTCAATGATTAATGAAGAGCTTTTAAAAAGTGCTAAACTGACCGGTATTTGGGAGAATAAGCTACGAAGGATAGAACGTGGCGATTATAGTGCATCGGCATTCATTGATGAACTTAAGGAACTGATTGGACACATAGTTATAAATGTGCTAAGCGATAATCAGTCGCGTAAGATAAAAATTGAGGACACGTCTAAACCCGAAAAGAAAGCGAATGAAAAGAAGGGTGGTAAAGAACAAGCGAAAACTCGTAAACCCTCAATAAAGTCATTGGAGCAGATTGCATGTCCCAAATGTGGACAAGGTCATTTGTTGAAAGGTAAATCCGCATTTGGTTGTAGCCGTTATGCCGAAGGGTGCGATATGAGACTGTCATTCGCAGAATATGATCCAAGCCTGACTCCGGCAAAACTGAACAAACTAATAGCTAAACAATATGTCTCAAAATGAAGAAATACTCCCGATAGTGAATGTGTCTGGGCATGTGATTGGAAAGGCTTCGCGAAGCGAATGCCATAGCGGTTCGATGTTACTGCATCCGGTGGTACATCTGCATGTGTTCAATCGCAATGGAGATTTATTGTTACAGAAACGTTCCTTGTCCAAGAAAATCCAACCCGGCAAATGGGATACTGCTGTGGGTGGGCATGTAGATTGGGGCGAGGACGTGCATTCTGCCCTTGTAAGGGAAGCGCGGGAGGAGATAGGATTGAAAGTAGTTGAACCGAAACCATTGTTTGTGTACGAATTCACGTCCCCAATAGAACATGAGCTGATAAATGGCTATACCGTGACAGTGAGTGATGATTTCGTGCCACAAGCCGAGGAACATGAAATTGATGATTTGAGGTTTTGGTCCATTGATGACATATCCGCTGCAATAGGTAAAGACATTCTAACTCCGAATTTTGAGACGGAATTCCTGCGTCTTAGGCGTGTTTTAAAAATATAAAGCTACCTCTGGAATGGATTGTAATGATGTACTGCAATTAGGCGGCGTGGCAATCGCCTTGATTTTATGTGTCGTGTGGGGCGTACGGCGTATATTGCACCGTGGTAACCCCACTTCGTGCGGCAATGAGCAGACAGAATGCGAAGGGTGCTCACTCGCAGAGCATTGTCTCAAATCGCGCCGCAACAATGAGCAATCCTTAAAAAATAGGGATAATGGAATTACGTAAATACCTACTTAGCGCGACATGCGTTTGAGTAGATTATATGAAGGTACAACACCTAATTCTCCTGCTTTACTGAGGTCGGCAGTGCCTGCAGTTCGGTTTCCGAGACGGAAATAGACATATCCTCTATTGTAAAATGACTCACCAAAATCAGGTTTTAACTCTATGGCTTTATTGAATGCACTCAGGGCTGATGTGTAGTCTTGCATAAGGATAAGAATCACACCTTTATTGTAATGTGCTATAGCCATGTACGGTGAAAGTTTTATGACTTGTTCCAAATCATTGATTACACCTTGCAGTTCAGTGCGTCCTTTTGGAAGTTGGGATAGCCCTATTGAGGAGTGTGGGTTGTTGGGGGATTCTGCATTGCCTGCCTGTTCGGTAAGGTAATTACGGTAGCGAGCTATGGCACGCATGAAATAAGCGAGGGTGAAATCTGGTGCGGCATCAATGGCGCGGGTATAATCGTCAATGGCGGCCCGGTAATTGTGTACAGTCATCTGGTCCATTGCACGTCCAAAATAGTCTATGGCGCGTGGAGTGTGTGTGGCAAGGTATGAGTTGTAGTAATCGATGGATTGGAAATGTTTTTCAATCTCTTCCGGTTCTGACAATGTTACTTCACGATTGGTCACTTGCAGGAGATAGTGCAGGGCATGTGTACGGTTTATGTCATCAACCTCACGCAGATAGTCGCCTGTAGGTTTCAGCTCGGTAGGCGAGGTATAGTATGTGACTGTGAAAATTGGTTCAATATCAATGGTGAAATTCCGGTCTTGTACTTTGCCCCGAATGTTCTTGTTGTTGAATTCCTGTTCTACATTGGAATTGTCGTTTATGGTAAGAAGAGTGGAGAAACGTGCTGCGACTATCTCTTGGGGCTCGGAAATGGAGTCTGACTGTTCCGACGAAGAACCGAAAAATTCAGACATGGATGGGTTGGAGCCATCGCTTTTCACCATTTGTTTGGCAAGAGCCATGGAATGGTTGTAATCATTATTTGCCGAGCGGTCGCCCATGGCTCGTTTTATATCGAAACGCAAGAAATGAGCGGCTGCAAGGTCAGGGAAAGCTTCGATGACTTTATTTATATCAGCTATTGCCTTATGATAATCACCGAGTTCACGGTAAATTATAGCACGATTGTAAAGAGCACGGTAATCATCTGTTTTTAATGTGAGTACCTGATTCAAATCATCGACAGCGCGGTTGTAATCATGAACTTCGGCTCTAAGAAGTGCGCGGTTGTATAACGCCATATAGTTAAGTGGATCAAGCTGAAGTGAATAGTCATAATCACTCATGGCTCCGAAATAATCATCCAGCTTGTAGCGTAGAAATGCGCGGTTTATGAAGTAGCCGGCATAATGGGGTTGAAGGCGTATCGCTTCATTCATATCGTCGAGGGCCTGCTTATAATCTTGATTGCGGTTTATGGCAATGTCAGCTCGCATCACATAGGCGTTGACTGCGTTTTTGTTCAGTTCGAGAGCTTTGTCAATGTCGTTAATGGCTCCGACTGTATCTTTGGCAGCCATGCGTAATTTGGCTCGTCCGATATATCCTCCGTCGAACCCCGGATGGGACTCGAGTAATGTGGCAAAACTTTTTTCAGCAGCATCATAGTCCTTGACGGATTCTTGCGCAAGAGCCTTGTTAAATAGTATGCCTTTGTTCTCGGGAAGCATTGACAATGCCTGGTCATAATCGGTTATCGCTTCATCGGTTTTCCCAAGATTCTGGCGTGAAACCCCGCGTAGTTCGTAGGCATCGGTAATGAACGGGTTGCGTTCAATAGCCATTGTGGCATCTTCTTCTGCTCCTTTAAAATCGTCAAGATTGAATTTGGCGAGAGCTCTGAAAAAATATGGCTGTGCTAAATAAGGTTTAGCTGCAATGACTTGGTTAAAGTATTGAATGGATAGAACATAATCCTCGAAATAAAGTGCATTGCGTCCGACCTGCAATACCTGGTCAGTGTTGATTTGCGCTTGAATATGTAGGATTGCCGATAGAAATAATGTTATCGAAGCAAGACGTAGTTTCATTGTTATAAATTAGCTGAATGGCAAATTTAATTAAAACCATTCATGCAAACATAGTAATGAACGTTAAGAATTCTCAACAGTGAGTTTGCCATTATAGTGGCTTTTGATTATTTTTGACCGATAAAATGAATAATATTGTGCTATGAGGTTTTGGTTGACGATATGTATGCTCGCATTCGCATTCATCAATTTATCAGCCCAAAGTATGGACGAGTTGATGAAACGTTATGGAATGGTGGATATAAAGGGGCTTGATTCGACAATAGTGGTGGATCTTATGTATGCCGGTGCTGATAACTTTGTAGGGGAAGCTATGTATCATGGGCTTACCAAAGCTTATCTTCATCCCAAAGCGGCTAAAGCGTTGGCTGTGGCTGCTAAAGAACTTAGAAAGGTGAATCCGGAATATAAATTGAAGGTGTGTGATGCATCTCGTCCTATGTCGGCCCAACGGCGCATGTACCAAACTGTGCGAGGAACCTCGAAAGCTCCGTATGTTAGTAATCCGGCGCGTGGTGGCGGATTGCATAATTACGGTATGGCGGTGGACATTACAATTGTAGATAAGTATGGAAAGGAACTTCCGATGGGTACTAAAGTGGATCACCTGGGGAAAGAGGCGAACATAGACCGAGAGTATGATTTGGTCCGACTTAAGGTAATAACCGAGGATGAACGCAAAAACCGTTTATTGCTGCGGAGTGTTATGCGCAAGGCAGGTTTCCAGCCATTGCGAAGTGAATGGTGGCATTTCAATTATTGCACAAGGCGGGAGGCGATTGCGAAATACCGTATTCTGGATTTCTGATAGTTATTTGGCACAAACAATGGCAAGCGTGTCTGCGTTATATCATTGTTAAATAATGTATCTTATGAAGCGTAGACAACGTATAGTGATTGTTGGCGGTGGCTTTGCCGGTCTCAATTTTCTGAAACATATAGATAAGCAAAAATATGAGGTGGTACTTGTGGACAGGAATAACTACCACAGTTTTCCTCCGCTTTTCTATCAGATAGCGTCAAGTGGACTTGAACCGGGCAGCATCTGTTTCCCGTTTCGCAGGGAATTGCGCAAAGGTAAGGGGAGAGGTGCTTATTTTCATATGGGGGAAGTAAAAACCATAGATGTTGAACATAAACGTGTGGAGACGGAATACGAGACATTGGCTTATGACTATCTTGTGATTGCGGCAGGTACCACAAACAACTTTTTCGGCAATCCTGATTTGATAAAGAGCGTATATACTATTAAAAGCACAGCTCAGGCAATGCGTTGTCGTGATGAGATACTTTCACGTCTTGAACGTGCGAGCATTTGCCATGATGCAGCCGAACGTAAGCGTCTGCTCAGTTTTGTAGTGGTAGGAGGCGGACCTGCCGGGGTGGAAATTGCAGGTGCGCTGGGGGAGATGAAACGTTATATATTGCCGAGGGAATACCGGTCAATTCCTGTGGAGGATGTGAAAATAACCCTTCTCGAAGGGTCTACAAGACTGCTTGGGGCAATGAGCGTTAAAGCGCAGGACGAGTCGTTGAAATATCTTGGGGAGTTGCTCGTGGATGTGAAATTGAACCATCTCATGAAATCATACGAGAATAATGTGGTTACGTTGGATGATGGTTTGGAAATAAGTGCCGGTATGGTGATATGGACTGCCGGTATTACTGGAGTAACTTTTGATTTTTCCGGATATGATATGCCGCTCGGAGCGGGAAATAGAATAAGGGTGGACCAATTTAATCGCGTGGTCGGTGTGGATGGGATATTTGCATTGGGAGATATTGCGTTGATGACAACGGAAGACTACCCAAAGGGATATCCTCAATTGGCACAAGTAGCTATCCAACAAGGTGAAACCCTGGCAAAGAATCTTAATGGTGATGCGTTTGAAAAAGAATTCCACTATAACAATAAAGGAACGATGGCGACAGTAGGACGGAATCTTGCCGTGGCTGATTTAAATAATGTTCATTTGTCGGGACGATTGGCATGGTTGGCATGGATGTTTGTGCATCTCATTTCCATATTGGGTATGCGCAATAAACTATCGGTGCTTATAGATTGGATATGGGCCTATTTTAGCTACGGTACCTCTTTGAGGCTGCTGTTGCATACTTCCCGGTATCCGCTTCGATGGCGTTGGGGCGAGAAATAAAATAATATCGTTTTATGTATGACATGAAATAAATTCAGCGATGTCTCGTGAAGTCACACTATTTTTATGTACTTTTGCAGCACAGTCGGACATTCCGTCGCTCACCGACATAATGGCGGTGTGAGGAAAGTCCGGGCAACATAGAGCACCATATTTCCTAACGGGAAGCTATCGGTGACGGTAGAGTAGCGTGACAGAAAATAACCGCCGTGCCATTTGGTACGGTAAGGGTGAAAAGGCGGGGTAAGAGCCCACCGGGTGTCATAGTAATATGGCATGCCGCACGCCTTATGGGTTGCAAGGCCAAGTATACCGGCATTTAAGGATTGCTCGTCCATTGCCGGGGGGTAGGCTGCTTAAGCCGTATGGTGACATGCGGTTCAGATAAATGACGGAACGTGGGCTGTAGCCCCTTTTCGGGAAGCGCGTCCACTGACATAACCCGGCTTATCGTCCGACTGTTTTTAATGAAATAATAAGTTCGTTTATGATAATAAATAATGCCCGCTTTGTAATAAGCAATACCGACGTTAAGAAATGCCCGCCGGAATCCCGTCATGAATATGCGTTTATCGGAAGGTCCAATGTGGGTAAGTCATCGCTAATAAATATGCTTACTGGACGCAAGGGGCTTGCCATGACATCGGCTACACCCGGTAAAACGATGCTTATAAACCATTTTCTGGTCAATGATTCATGGTATATTGTGGATTTGCCCGGATACGGATACGCTCAACGTGGCAAAAGTAGTCGCGACGGACTGCGCAAAATCATAGAAAACTATATATTGAACCGCATGCAGATGACAAATCTGTTTGTGCTTATCGATTCACGTCATGCTCCACAAAAGATAGATGTGGAATTCTTTGAATGGCTTGGGGAGAATGGTGTTCCGTTCAGTATAGTGTTTACGAAAGTAGACAAGTTGAGTAAAGAAGCCGCCAAGCGTAATATAAACAATTATTGCGATTATCTTTTGGAAAGCTGGGAGGAGCTACCACCGATATTTGTCACATCGTCGGAAACAAAAACCGGCAGAGAGAATATTTTGGACTATATAGAGCAATTAAATAAGTTGCCGCTTGAATAAAACCATAGCGCATTGAATGGTGTTAATTTAATGACACAAAGATTTAAATTAACATCAAAATTCAAAATTATGACTATGGAAAATAAAAAGAGATGTTGTTGCCGCAATAAGAAGGCGGACATGACTGTAAATCAGGCGTCGAAAGAATATTCCGGAATAGCTGTCAATGAAGCTGACGGCAATGAGACGGATGCTGCATTGGTGAAGGAACGTACGGCTACGTTAAACAATAATCCGCGTTCTGAAGAACCGTATAATTCTGAAAAATAAGCTGTGGTTTTGATAATCACGTGAGTTATCGCAGATATAATTTTGTACGAATATAAAAAAATTGTATTTTTGCGAATGGGGCAACCGGCATGTGCTATGGTTGCCCGCTTATATATTTCCAATACATAGTGCTATTATCATGGTTGACAACAGTTTCAGCCCTAAGGAAAAAGAGATGTTAAAATCGCTGTTTCGCGATTTATACCGATACACTTCCAACATTAGGCTCAGTGACGATATCCGTCAGTTGCGCTCTACCATATCTCGTGCCATGACCTCCGGGGGTGGTGTGCGTGACCGTTTTGGAATACATCCTATCCTACATGGGATGTCTACAGCCAAGGCATTGTGTGAGGGCGTTAGCGCTGACCGCAATATGGTTATAGCTATAATGCTTGCTGATTTATTGAAATCGGAGTCATTGGATGTAGAGGAAATCCGTTCGACTTGGGATGAAGATGTCGCTAAGATAGTGGAGGGGCTTCAGAATGTGCAGGATTTGTATAAACGTCACGCAGCCGTAGCTTCCGAAAACTTCAGGAATCTGATGCTGACATTTGCAGAGGATATACGTGTAATCATAATAATGATTATAGACCGATTGGTGTTGATGCGTTCCATCAACCATCATCCGGCGGAAGATATGGTTAGGGAAGTGGCTTTGGAAGCAAGCTATCTCTATGCACCCTTGGCTCATAGACTGGGATTATATAAGATTAAGGGTGAGCTGGAGGATATGTCGCTTAAATACACTAACCGCGACATGTTTACGCGTATAGCACGAAAACTTAACGAAACGAAGCGAAGTCGTGACGCATACATAGACTCATTTATAACTCCAGTTAAGGCAGCATTGGAGCGCGAAGGGCTTAAGTTTGATATCAAGGGCCGTACAAAATCCATTTATTCCATCTGGAATAAGATGATGAAGCAACATAATGATGTGGAACAAATATATGATTTGTTTGCCATACGCATTATTTTGGATGTGCCACGTGAGCGCGAAAGAAGTGAGTGCTGGCTTGCTTACTCGTTGATCACTGATATGTATCAGCCAAATCCGGCACGTCTGAAAGACTGGCTTTCTGTGCCTAAGTCCAATGGATATGAATCTCTACATATAACGGTATTAGGACCTGACGATAAATGGGTGGAGGTGCAGATCCGCTCACGACGTATGGATGAAATCGCTGAAACCGGAGTTGCCGCGCATTGGAAATACAAAGGTATAAAGAGTGAAAATAATCTTGATACATGGATGAACCATGTGCGTGATATATTGGAAGACGCGCAATCAGGACCTATGGAGCTGATGAAGAACCTGAAGATGGATCTTTACAGTAAAGAGGTGTTTGTGTTTACTCCTAAAGGAGATTTGTACAAATTGCCACTTGGTGCTACCGTGCTTGATTTCGCCTTCAATATACACTCTAAACTTGGCTGTTCGTGCATAGGTGGAAAAGTGAATGGCAAAAGCCGGAAACTTAACCATAAGTTGACCAGTGGTGATACCGTAGAAATTCTTACTTCGAATAATCAAGTTCCAAAACTTGACTGGCTTTCTATGGTGGTGACATCTAAAGCCAGGAATAAGATACGTCAGGCGGTAAACGAAATAAATAATCGTTCGGCTGAATTGGCAAAAGAGCTATTGCAGCGCCGTTTCAAAAACCGTAAAATAGATGTAGATGAATCTTTGATGATGAAAATCATCAAGAAACTCGGCTATAAGACTGTAACAGATTTCTATAATGCAATAGCATCGGAAGTATTGGATGTCAATGATATTATAGCCGAATATGAGGCATTCGAAGCTAAGATAGAAGCTGTGGCATCCGCAGCTGAAAAAACCTCTGCTGAAGAATTTACCATGCAATCGGTGGTGAAAGAGGAGGGGAGCGGTGATGATGTTTTGGTGATAGGGGACAACGTCAAGGGCATCAATTACAGATTGTCGAAATGTTGTAATCCTATATATGGCGATGATGTGTTCGGTTTCGTATCAGCCGAGGGGGTTATTAAAATCCACCGGGTAAATTGTCCGAATGCACGTAATATCCGTGAACGATATCCTTATAGAATAATCACTACCCGGTGGTCGGGCAAGTCTGGTAATCAATTTGCTTCGACTATACGCGTAGTGGGCAACGACGATATTGGAATTGTTACAAATATATCCTCGATTATAGCCAAGGAACCTAAGGCGTCATTGCGGAATATATCCATTGATTCGCACGATGGTATTTTCCATGGGTATCTGGTTGTTGGAGTGGAGAATACTGAAGTTTTAGAAAATCTAATAAAGAAAATAACCACAGTTAAAGGAGTAAAAGATGTACAACGTAGTAACTAAATCTGTGATAGCCATATCCTTGGGCGTGGCAATGATTGGAACTTCCTGCGGAAATCGCGATAAGGAATTGGCAGAAGGTCTGTTAACCCAATCTACGGAATTGTATGAATCAGGTAATTATAGTTTGGCATTGGAATTGCTTGATTCAATAGATAAAACATATCCTGCAGAAGTAGATATACGTCGGCAAGCAATGCATCTACGTCCCCAAGTGATTGAGAAACAGACACTGATAGATTTACAAGTAGCTGATAGTGTTGCTGTTGTGCAATTACTGAAAGGTGATTCACTAAATAGATTGCTTTCGTACGTTTCCAATCCGGTTGAAGGATATTATGTCGGTACTACGGCTAAAGGAATCGATGCCGGTTCGGTACCTGGTTTGCATGCAAGGATGAGTCCGGATGGGCAGTTTTATATTCTATCAACTTCAAAACGTTTAGTAAAGAGTACGTCATTCAGCGTTGCTTGCAATGGTGAAGAGGCGCGCTCTTCAGTTGTGGAGTTTGATGGAGAACGCAATGACCGTGCCTCAGGTGTGGAAATAATAACGTTTATCCAAGCGGAATGTGATAGCGTTGGCAAATTTGTCATGAAACATAGAAATGAACCTTTGATATTGACAATCCACGGTTCATCGAGTTACTCAATGCCTTTGCCGGAAAACCAACGGGAAGCTATAGCTCAGGTATATGAGACTGCAATGTCAATCCGGGATTGCAAGCTTACTCAATTGAATAAAGCCCGGCTTGAAAAGCAACTTTCAGTAGCGCGTAGTCAAATGGCCAAGACATTCAACGAATCTAAATCTCAAGATAATATTTAGCAGTATCGTGAATTAATCCATAATGGCGGGTATTCGGTAATAATCGGATTCTCGCCATATATTTTCTCATAATGGGGATTATGTTAAATAGCACGTGCGGTAATTAATGGGCTTCCCTATTTATAGCAATCTGGATGGTCGAGATATCGTCATTATGGTAATAATATAGCATATAAAGAAACGGAGCTAAATTTTATATCACGTCTACATATATTATTGCACCAACGGATTTGTGTAATGCTTGGTTTACATAAGTTTAATCTTTGGGGATAATTTGCTCGGGCTTGCAATCTCAAATTGCTATTGCCGATTATTGGCGTTAGATTCCCTATCGGTCTATGGCATTTTGCAGATTAACTATAATGGATTAACTTTGCATAGGAAATTTTGAAATACTTCACAACATAGGATTTATGGCAAAGATAGGCTCAGTTATGACCCCGGTCGGACGCAAGGCGTTGCTGCTTGGGAGTGGCGAATTAGGTAAAGAAGTGGCATTGGAACTCCAACGCTATAATGTGGAAGTAATAGCGTGTGATCGCTATGCGAATGCTCCGGCTATGCAAGTAGCACATCGCTCATACGTAGTGAATATGCTTGATGGTGAAGCTATTAAAGAGATAATAGAAACAGAACGTCCGGATCATATCATACCGGAGGTAGAGGCGATTGCCACCCCTACCCTCGTTGAACTTGAAAAAGAGGGATATCATGTGACTCCTACAGCCAGGGCCGCATGGTTGACCATGAATCGTGAGGGCATACGCCGTTTGGCTGCAGAGGAGTTGGGCATTACTACATCTCCTTATGAATTTGCCTCAGATTATGAGCAGTTTAAGACTGCGGTAAGTAATATCGGTATCCCATGTGTAGTAAAACCAATCATGAGTTCATCGGGACATGGTCAGAGTGTGATTAAATCCGAGAACGATATTGAACAGTCTTGGAAAACAGCGCAAGAAGGAGGCCGAGCCGGAGCCGGACGCGTAATCGTGGAGGGCTTTGTGAAATTTGACTACGAAATCACCTTGCTTACTGTGCGTAGTATCTCAGGTACAACTTTCTGTGAACCAATAGGCCATGTGCAAGTGGATGGAGATTATCGTTATTCTTGGCAGCCACAAGCCATGTCAGCAAAGGCGTTGGAGTCAGCACGGGAAATAGCCCGTAAAGTCACTGACGCGCTTGGTGGTTACGGTATTTTTGGCGTAGAATTGTTCATTAAGGGCGATGAGGTGATATTCAGCGAAGTATCCCCCCGCCCTCATGACACAGGCATGGTGACAATGATATCGCAGGATTTAAGTGAATTCGGATTGCATGCACGTGCGTTGCTTGGCTTGCCTGTGCCAGCAATACGTTTCTATGGTCCATCGGCATCCCGAGCCATAGTCGTGGAAGGTGACACTGATAAAATTGAAATGGACAATCTGGAGAATGTGCTTTCAGAGCCTGGAGTTCAGATACGCATATTCGGTAAACCTGAAGTGAAAGGACACCGTAGAATGGGCGTAATATTGGCTACGGCAGATTCAACAGAGGAAGCTATTGCAAAAGCTGAACGCGCTTATGAGAAATTGACTGTAAACGTTCTCCCGCGTTAATCTTCACGATAAGAACGAAATATAAACACTTTAGTATTAACGCAGTTTGCAGTCTTATTGTACTGCATCTGCGTTATTTTTATATTGTGATTATTTGTGATAATATTTGATAACCTTATGATTATTACTATTTTTGCAACTGATTGCTTTTAAAAAAGAACAGTATGAAACAGATTGTGAAATTGAGTACATTCTCTTTAATCCTATCGGTGAGTTGTGTGATATTACTCCTTGTAGTATTATATTTCAGTAGTGATGATATAATAAACTACATAATATGTGCGATTCTGGTTGTTTGGATGGCACTGGCATTGTATTACATGCCTATGAGCATATCCTGCGATAGTAATGAATTGTGTATTCGTAGATCGTTGCGAGTAAAGCGCATTCCATTGTCAGATATCGAAAGTGTGACCGTATGTCCTCCAACAATGGCTGAGCGACGGATATGCTGTAGCGGTGGATGGTTTGGATACTGGGGATGGTTCAGCGATCCGTCAATAGACAAATATTTTGCATACTACGGTAAATCATCAGAGTGCTTTCTCGTTACCTTGAAAAGTGGTAGAAAGTATCTTCTCGGGTGTGAGAATATGCAAGATATGGTAGGCTATATACAAAAGCAATTATGACAAATAGGCAACCAATCTAATTTGCTGAGGACGCCTGGTTTATATATTTTATAACGCAATTGGCTATTTGGGAAATTATAAAGGCGTTTGTTGTGTCATTTTCTGTTGAGTTTGTTATAAATACAGCCAAGTATAATAATCTTCCGTCGGGCATAAATATAATGCCGACATCGTTGTCCCCTATTTTAACCCCATTCGGCAACCTGTCGGAACTGCCGGTTTTATGAGCTAAGGCAATATCTTCGGGTATACCCCTTCGGAGTTTGTCCATTCCGGTAGATGTGGCAAGCATAGATTGCATAAGACAATTGAGATACGTGCCATTGATTATTTTACCATTATAAATATATTGCAATAAACGGATTATTGATGTCGGGGTCGCCCAGTTATTGTGGCAATAATTTATGTCACGGTGCATGTCATCTTCCGTACATGTGATATTGGTCTCCCCTATTCCGATCGATTTTATAAAATCATTAATATTTTCGGTTCCTCCGCAAAATTCAATGAGGTAATCACACGTGTTATTATCGCTGAGGGATATTGTGTAATCAATTATTTCTCTCAACGGCAATGATACGGATTTTCCTCCGGTTGCATCTCGTAGCGGACTGTAAGTTCCATATCTTAGATATTCTTCAGGAATAAGTACGATGCTATCCGGAGATATTCTTTCTGATTGCATCTTTTTGAGTGCAGTCAATGCGACATGAACTTTGAATACGCTCATCATCGGGTACCGTATGTCATTATTAATTACGGCAATTGTGTCATGGTCATCACTTACGGCAATTCCTATTGTCGCTTTGTATTCCGCAATTATTGATTCAAGTTGTGATTTCAATGAGGTGGTCTCATAGCTATGGCACACAAATATTGCGGACAAGAGTATAGCGGTTATGATAAATCGCTGCATCATTTGAGATGTAGATTGGTGTATATGTTAGCGTGTACAAAAGTTACGAGAAAAGTGTGCGGAATGCTTCTTCAACTTTTGATACTTCCTCTATGTGGATGTTGAATTTTGAGCGGTCAATGCCTTTCAAGTTATGGCAAGGTATTATGATTGATTTCATTCCCAGTTTTTCAGCCTCAGATATGCGCTGTTCTATACGGGTGACTTGTCTGATTTCACCTGATAATCCCACTTCGCCGGCCATACATGTCCCATGAGGTATAGTCATATCCACATTTGATGAAAGAATCGCACATATTACAGGTAGGTCAAGGGCAGTATCGTTTACTTTAAGGCCACCGGCAATGTTAAGAAACACATCCTTTTGAGCTAATTTAAACCCGACACGTTTTTCGAGTACCGCAAGCAGCATGTTCATGCGTTTGGCATCAAAACCGGTGACTGATCTTTGGGGAGTACCATAAGCCGCAGTGCTAACTAAAGCCTGAACCTCGATCAAAAACGGACGTATGCCCTCCAATGTGATTCCGACAGCAACTCCTGACAGCTCGTCATTGCCGGAATTAAAGTTCAGAAGCATTTCTGAAGGATTTGCCACTTCCCTAAGTCCACGTTGGCACATCTCATAAATTCCGAGTTCGGAAGTGCTGCCGAATCGGTTCTTGATAGAACGCAATATGCGGTACATGTAGTGTCGGTCGCCTTCGAATTGCAACACAGCATCTACGATGTGCTCCAAAACTTTCGGACCGGCTATGCTTCCCTCTTTGTTGATATGTCCGATGAGCAATACTGGTACGCCGCTTTCCTTGGCATATTTAAGCAGTTGAGCCGAGCATTCGCGCACTTGGCTTACGCTTCCTGCCGATGATTCTATGCTGTCGGATGCAATGGTCTGGATTGAATCTACCACAACAATCTCCGGTTCCGTATCGGAGATATGCTCCATGATATTTTCCAATGATGTTTCACAGGCTATATACACATTGTCGCTAACACGTCCTATTCTGTCGGCACGCATTTTGAGCTGTGTCGCACTCTCCTCACCGGAAACATACAGAATGCGTTTGGTTTTTATTGATAGAATGTTCTGGAGCACGAGTGTGGATTTACCAATACCGGGGTCCCCTCCAATAAGTACAAGCGACCCCTTGACCAATCCTCCGCCCAACACACGGTTAAGCTCATGACTTGGCATCGATATGCGTGCTTCATCAACGACTTCTATTTCCGATACCTTTTGGGGGCGGGATTTTATGGACCGTGCTACTAAGCCCCCCTTGGAGCTACGGGTATCGACTTTCTCTTCAACCATGGTGTTCCAGGCTCCGCAAGCCGGACAGCGTCCTTGCCATTTGGGAGAATCAGCTCCACATTCGGTACAAAACCATATAGTTTTAGTCTTTGCCATAGTCCAATTATATTATGCGTCTACGAAATTCCGAAAGCGTTATTGCCGTTGCGATACCTACATTCAGTGATTCAGATGTAGCGGCACCGTAGGGATATGATGGAATGTAAAGGCGTTTGTCAATCAATTGAGCAACATCATCCGAAACACCATTCCCCTCATTTCCCATTACTATTATGCCTTTGCCGTCAAGCGCAGATGAGTAAATGTTTTCGCCATCAAGGAATGTGCCGTATATGGGAACGGAATCGGCAATAGCACTTATCACTGATTTCAAATCGCAATAATGAAGCCTGACTCGCGATATGGCACCCATAGTGGCTTGAACCACCTTGGGATTGTAGACATCAGCGGTAGTATTGCTGCATAAGATATCACGAATGCCAAACCAATCGGCGGTACGTATGATAGTGCCAAGGTTGCCCGGGTCTTGGATTGAATCAAGAGCCAATGTTAGTTCTTGCGTGATATTATCCGGGCACAGGGTAAATTCGGGGATGTGATATACAGCTATAACTTGTGGCGGTGTTGTAAGTCCGCTCATGCGTTCCAAATCCTTGGATGAACATTTTACCAATGTCGATCGGCTGAGTATCGGCAGTTGTGTGCCATATTCGTCAATCCATTTTTCTGTGGCAAATATATATTTGGAGTCAAACGCTTCTGCGGTATCCAATACGCATTTGGTACCTTCGGCTTTGAAAAGACCTGACCGCTTGCGGTGCTTGGTCTCGCTAAGCGACGAAACAAGTTTGCGGATATTGTTTGTGATTTCAATCATAAATACAAAAGTAATGTTTTTTGGCGATAATGGCAATAACGGTACATGTGTACCGCAGAATAAAGACGGCACCTCTCGTTTCAGCAATGTAAAGCTGTCAAAAATCATTTATTTTGAGTAAATTTGCATCCGATAAAAGCAATGACCGATATGAAATTATTAGTAACAGGTGCTTTAGGGCAGTTAGGCAATGAAATGCGCAATATACTTGAGTGTAAGATGCCTGGCTTAACTACATATACCGACATCGCTGAACTTGACCTTACGGATGATAATGCTGTGGAAAAGTTTGTGTCGGCGGGTGAATTTACCCATATTATAAATTGTGCTGCATATACGGCTGTAGATAAGGCGGAGTCGGATCAGACAACCTGCTATCAGATAAATTATGACGCAGTTAGGAATCTTGCTACTGCCGCTTCCAAATCCGGAGCTAAGGTAATACATATATCCACCGATTATGTATTTGATGGTACGGCGCATCGTCCCTATCGCGAATCGGATAAGGTTAACCCGATGTCTCATTACGGTACGTCGAAACGCAAAGGCGAGATGGTATTACTTTCGTTATGCCCCGAAGCCATTATTATACGTACTGCATGGCTGTATTCTCCATACGGAAATAATTTTGTGAAGACAATGATGCGTTTAGGGAAAGAGCGTGATGAACTGCGGGTGGTATGTGACCAGATAGGCACTCCGACATACGCCAGTGATTTAGCAGAAGCTATAGTGGCTATATTGCAATCCCGTCAATGGGTTCCCGGTATATATCATTTTTCTGATGAGGGCGCATGTTCCTGGTATGACTTTACCAAGTCGATACACCGAATGTGCGGTATTACTACGTGCCGGGTATTGCCTATAGCTACAGAGGACTACCCTACCGCTGCTACCCGTCCGCCATATAGTATATTGGACAAAACTCTAATAAAAAAGACATACGATATAGATATACCACATTGGGAGGAGAGCCTTGAGAGATGCATCAATCGTATCAAAGATGTGTAATCAAAGCATTTACCAATACAATTTTTAATGACGCCTTAATACAATGTCACAACTAACTGATGAAATAAATCGCCGACGTACCTTTGCCATTATATCGCACCCGGACGCCGGAAAAACTACCCTGACGGAAAAATTGCTACTTTTCGGTGGCGCTATACATATAGCCGGAGCGGTCAAATCCAACAAAATTAAAAAGACTGCAACCAGTGACTGGATGGAGATAGAGAAGCAACGCGGCATCTCCGTAGCTACCTCCGTTATGGGTTTCAATTATGGAGATTACAAAATCAATATCCTCGACACCCCCGGACACCAGGATTTTGCAGAAGACACTTATCGCACGCTTACGGCTGTCGATAGTGTAATTATAGTTGTTGATGTGGCGAAAGGCGTAGAGCAGCAGACCCGCAAGCTGATGGAGGTGTGCCGCATGCGCAACACACCGGTAATCATCTTTGTGAACAAGCTTGACCGCGAGGGACGTGACCCGTTTGAGATTTTAGATGAACTCGAAGCTGAATTAAAAATCAATGTGCGTCCGCTGAGTTGGCCGATAAATATTGGTGCAAAATTCAAGGGTGTGTACAATATCTATGAAAATTCGCTGGATTTGTTCACCCCCAACAAACAGAAAGTGTCGGAACGTGTGGAGATTGACGACGTTAATGATTCACGTATTGATGACGCTGTAGGTACTCAGGATGCCGAGAAGTTGCGTGAGGATCTTGAGCTGATTGAAGGGGTATATCCCGAGTTTGATACCGCTGACTATCTTAGTGGACAAGTTGCTCCGGTATTCTTTGGGTCGGCATTAAATACGTTTGGAGTCAAGGAGTTATTGGATTGCTTTGTGCAGATAGCCCCTACCCCACGTCCGGTGCAGGCAGAAGAGCGTAAGATAGATCCCACGGAAGAAAATTTCTCGGGATTTGTATTCAAGATTCATGCCAATATGGACCCGAATCACCGTTCATGTATAGCGTTTGTCAAAGTATGTTCCGGGAAATTTGAACGCAATGCGCCATACAAACATGTACGTTCGGGTAAGGTCATGAAATTTGCCGCACCCACGGCATTTATGGCTCAAAAGAAGAATATTGTTGATGAAGCCTATCCCGGAGATATCGTGGGTATCCCGGATACCGGTAATTTCAAAATCGGAGACACTCTGACTTCGGGTGAACAATTGCACTTCAAGGGGCTTCCAAGCTTTTCTCCTGAGATGTTCAAATATATCGAGAATACAGACCCGATGAAATCGAAGCAATTGGAGAAAGGTATTCAGCAGTTGATGGATGAGGGCGTAGCTCAATTGTTCACCAACCAGTTTAATGGCCGTAAGATTATAGGTACGGTCGGTCAACTCCAGTTTGAGGTGATACAATACCGCTTGTTGCATGAGTATGGCGCGCAATGCCGTTGGGAGCCTTTGTCTATGTTCAAGGCATGTTGGATTGAAAGTGACGATGCCGAAGCGCTTGCTGCATTTAAGAAACGCAAGCACCAGTTCATGGCTACCGACCGTGAAGGACGTGATGTGTTTATGGCTGATTCCAATTATGTTCTTCAGATGGCACAGGCAGACTTCCCTAAAATCAGATTCCATTTTTCAAGTGAGTTCTAAGATAATAGAATTACCCTCGGTAAATATAATAACTAAAAGATGAAAGTATTAAAATTCGGTGGCACATCAGTGGGTACGGTCGATAGCCTGCGCAATGTAAAATCGATAGTGGAGCAATGTACCGAGCAGGTTATTGTGGTGGTATCAGCGCTCGGAGGTCTCACAGACCGATTGATTTCTACCGCTAAGATAGCCGCGACAGGTGATGTAAGCTATGAATCCCATTACAATGAAATTCGTGACCGTCACCACAATGTTATAAGCGGGATTGTTCCCCAGGAATATCAAAGCGAAGTGCGAGAGCGTGTAGACGCATTGCTTGATGAACTTGGTAATATATATAAGGGTGTTAGTCTTATTCGTGATCTGTCTCCCCGTTCGCTCGATATCATCGTGAGCTATGGCGAGCGTTTGTCCAGCACCATTATTTCCAAGGTGATAAAAGATGCTGAACTATTTGATTCACGTGGTTTTATAAAAACGCTTGACCAATTTGGGAAGCATGTGTTGGACAATGACATTACTCAAAAACTTGTCCACGATACTTTTGATAATGCCGGATTCAAGGTTGCAATAGTCCCCGGATTCATATCTTCCGATTCAAATGGCGATGTTACTAATCTCGGTCGTGGAGGAAGTGATTATACTGCCGCGATTCTCGCTGCGGCACTTGATGCCGATGTGCTGGAGATATGGACTGATGTGGATGGTTTCATGACTGCTGACCCCCGGGTGATAGATAATACCTATGTCATAGATCATCTGTCGTTTATTGAGGCGATGGAGTTGTGCAATTTTGGAGCAAAGGTGATTTATCCTCCCACGATATATCCCGTATTCCATAAAAATATACCCATAAAGATTAAAAACACATTTAATCCAACGGCTCCCGGTACGTGTATCAGTGAACAACGTCCGGCTCCTGAAGGTAAAGATATAAAAGGCATATCGTCGATCAACGATACATGCCTAATTACTGTATCAGGACTATGTATGGTTGGTGTCATTGGTGTAAACGCACGTATATTCAACGCTCTCGCGCGTAATGGAGTGAGTGTGTTTCTGGTATCGCAGGCATCAAGTGAGAATACCACATCGTTTGCAGTACGAAATGCCGATGCGGAACGAGCCATTGGAGCATTGGAAACGGAATTCAGCGCTGAATTGGAAACCGGTGAGTTGAATCCAATGCAGGTTGAACACAACCTTGCAACTGTAGCGGTGGTTGGTGAGAATATGCGTCATGCTACCGGCGTTGCAGGAAAGTTGTTCAACACCTTGGGTAGAAACGGTATCAATGTTATTGCATGTGCCCAGGGTGCATCTGAAACCAACATTTCATTTGTAATAGAACTTAAAAACCAGAAAAAAGCTCTGAATGTAATACACGATAGTTTTTTTCTGTCTGACACTCAAGTGCTCAATCTTTTTATTATTGGAATTGGCAACATTGGGTGTCACCTGCTTCAGCAGCTGGCCCATCAGCAGGCAAATTTATTGCAGCAAAAGGCTCTGAAGCTAAAGGTAGTGGGCATTGCCAATTCCAAAAAAGCAATCTTTGACCGTGATGGCATAGACTTGAGCAATTACGACCGGAGACTGGCAAGTGAAGGTATCTCCTCTTCGCCATCGGTGATACGTAACGAGGTCATCGGGATGAATATATTCAATTCTGTGTTTGTCGATTGCACATCAAGTCCTGCTATCGCGTCATTGTACGAGGATATGCTTTCAAACAATATCAATGTGGTTGCTGCCAATAAGATTGCGGCATCAGGAGACTATTCATTATACTCTACATTGAAGAGTATAGCTCGTAAGAAAGATGTAAAGTTCCTGTTTGAGACAAACGTAGGGGCCGGATTGCCTATAATCAACACGATTAATAATCTTATTAATAGCGGTGACCGCATACTTCGAATCCAGGCTGTGGTTTCCGGAACATTAAATTACATATTCAATGTCTTAAGCGCGGAAACACCAATAAGTAAGGCTATACGGCAGGCGCAGGACTTGGGTTATAGCGAACCGGACCCACGCATTGACTTAAGTGGTGTGGACGTAATAAGGAAGCTTGTGATTTTAGCACGTGAAGCCGGATATGTGGTTGAGCAATCTGATGTAGCTAATGTACCTATATTGGAAGACTCTCTGTTTGAGGGTTCCATTGATGACTTCTACGATGCAGTAAGGATGCATGCCGATGAGCGTATGGAGGAGCTACGCATTGAAGCGCAGAACGAAAATAAGCGTCTGCGTTTTGTTGCGCAATTGGATATGGGTGTCACTTCTGTATCAGTGCAAGCGGTTGATTCATCCCATCCATTTTATAATCTTGAAGGAAGTAATAATGTGATACTCATCACCACTGAGCGTTACAAGGAGTATCCGATGGTGATTAAAGGGTATGGTGCCGGAGCTGAAGTTACAGCTGCCGGTGTGTTTGCCGATATAATAAGTATTGCAAATATACGGTAATCTATTTTTACATAAATTTATGATTCCGTCGATTGTTTAATGACAATTATTGCTTTATCTTTGTTATTGCATATGTAACTTTTATGCGACATGCAATATTATAGCACTAACGGAAGAAATTATCTTACTGATCTATGCGATGCCGTCACTAAAAGCACAGCACCTGACGGTGGCGTATATATGCCCTATTCCATACCATACATACCCAAGGCTCTGTTTAAAAATATATCGGAAATGAGCCTTACCGATATAGCTTATGTGGTAGGCACATCATTGTTTGGATCTGATATAGGGGCTGAGGAGATAAATACCATAGTAAAAGAGACACTTAACTTCCCTATCCCGCTCGTTCAGATAACAGACCGTGTATATTCACTTGAGTTGTATCATGGTCCTACAGGTTCGTTTAAGGACATAGGTGCACGGTTTATGTCCAAAATTGTAGAACACTTCGTTAATACCGGAGAAGTTGGTGATGGCAGAAGCCTTAATATACTTGTAGCCACATCAGGAGATACAGGATCGGCTGTGGCAAATGCGTTTTCCGGTGTTCAAGGTGTGCGTGTGTTCATATTTCATCCCAAGGATAAGATTTTTTGGCAGCGAAACAATAGTGTCATCTCGGCTCCTAACATTATTCCGGTTGAGATACGCGGTACATTTGATGAATGTCAGCAATTGGTAAAGATGGCTTATGCCGATAAAGAGTTGAATAAAAATCTTAATTTGACATCAGCCAATTCAATAAATATAGCCAGACTTCTTCCTCAAACGTTTTATTACTTCCATGCTTATGCCCGAATATTGGCATCAGGATATACATCTCCGGATATTACCATAGCTACGCCTTGTGGCAATTTAGGAAATCTTACCGCTGCTTTGTTTGCGAAACAGATGGGACTTCCTATTACACATATTATGGCGGCGGGTCATGGTACCGACCGGTTATGGGGTGACATCCGTGACGGCATACTGTCAGTCAGTGCATTCAATAATCGGGCATTGAGTACTAACCTGTCGCGGATTAATGATCTGATTCATGAATCTCCGGATTTGGCAAATATTATTGAGTGCCACACATACTGCGGAACTGAAATAGACAGCCAGATTCGTGATGTATATGAGAGATTTGGTTATATGATGGATCGTAATACGGCTATGGCGTGTAAAGCTCTTGCTGATAATATCCCCACAGGCTCAGTAGGTGTATTTTTAGCTACAGCACATCCATCAAAGTATCGAGATAAGATAAAAGAACTTACCGGTGAGGAAATTCCTCTTCTTGAATATGCAAACAATAATAATGTGATGAAGTCAGAACGTCACCATACCTTGTCTGCAACTTTTCCGGCAGTACGAAAATTTTTATACGAATATAACAATTAACCTATTAAATTATAAGATTATGGCAAACAAACGAGACCTTAAAAAACAGATTAAATATATATGCGGTGAGATAGCGGTAGAGTGCATTCTCGCTCGTGAGTATGTTGATGGCATCAACGCAGAGAAAATGAATGAAATAGTCTTTGAGATTGCTGAATTACAACAAAAATCTCTTAAGAATGCTACTTTCTCATTTGATAAGACACCAAAGGATTTTGGAAATAAAAAGGAATATCACCATGCTGCAGGAGCATACTTTAAAAATGCATATAAGGTATTCTATGCGGAGTTCAACAAACACATTCAGGCAATCGTTAAGCAAATGAATGAACTGCTCCCCGCTGCTCAGCGTGAGATGAATAAAAAAATAGCAAACGCTTAAAATAGCCGATGAACATAAGCAAATTCTTACTTAGGATAGCCGGATGGAGTGTGGATATAACAGTCCCCGACTATCCTAAGTGTATAATATGTGTCGCTCCACATACGAGTAATTGGGATTTTATACTTGGCAAATTGGCATATGCGGCAGTTGGCAGGAAGGCTGGGTTTCTTATGAAAGAGGCGTGGTTTTTCTTTCCATTGGGATTGATATTTAAGGCAATAGGCGGAATCCCTGTACCAAAACGGAAAGGTTCGTCATTGGTAGATACCATTGTCCATAAATTCAACAATTCATCCCGTATGGCAATCGCTATAACTCCGGAAGGTACCCGCAGCCGTACGTCAAAATGGCGTCATGGATTTCTATATATCGCACTTCAGGCGCATGTTCCTATTGTTTTAGGGGCAATTGACTATAAACGGAAACTGATAACGATTCGTGACGAATTTACACCATCTGCCGATATCGAAGCTGATATGCGGGCTATAAAGGATTATTATAAACCATTTGTCGGTAAATACCCTGAGAAATTTACCACTGAATAAAAAATACCGCTCATGCCATCACGCAACATCAAAATTGCCATGATACCTCACGACATAAAGCTCGGAGAGGTTAATAAAAATCTGCATGAAGTGGCGCAGAGATTGAAAATGCTGGACAAGGATACGGATTTGGTTGTTTTACCCGAAATGTTCAATACCGGCTTCACTGCGGAGATGCCCATGCTAACAAAGGTTGCTGAACCTGACGATGGCATGACCATAGGTACCGTACGGCGATGGGCTATGGACTATGGTATTGGTATATGGGGTGGTTTCACATCCGTTATTGATGGTAATTATTATAACCGGGGATTCATGATGGACGATGCCGGTAATGCGACATTTTATAATAAGCGTCACTTGTTTGGATACGGTGGTGAGAGTCGGTTGTTTACCCCCGGGAATGAACTCGCTCCGATAGTCCCGTTCCGTTCATGGAATCTGAAGATGTCAATATGCTACGATATCCGTTTCCCTATATGGAATCGTAGTCGCGCCAATGACTATGATGCCTTGGTCGTGCCTGCCAATTGGGCTCATGCACGATTCTTCGCGTGGAAACACATGCTGATTGCCAGAGCTATTGAAAATCAGGTATATGTAATCGGTTGCAATCGAGAGGGCAAAGATTTATATGGAGATTATTTGCGTGGAGACTCCATGGCATTCAATAACTGGGGTGACAATATCTCTGACCTTAGAGATGATGGAACGGTATATGCCGTATTAAATGCTGAACAATTGAACCGCGACCGCCAGAAATTTGCGCCATGGCGTGATGCTGATGACTACCAGCTAATTATTGACTAAAGCTTCAATCTGAGGCAATATAGCGCATACGCCATCATTGATTATCTGGTACACACATCTGTGATTCCGATCAGACACGTATGAGTCCTGAGCGGAAATGCGCTTCTCTATGTGAGCCCTATCTATATCGGCATTGCGCACAAGTACACGCTGAATACGTAGTTCCATGGGGGCGCATACTTCCCATACTTCATGGACTATCCTGTCGAGACCACTTTGATATAATATTGCGGTTTCTACGAATGCTAATCCGGTATTGCGTCTGTGCCATTCCAATATGTCGTCTAATACATGATGGTGTACAGTTGAGTTCAACTTTTGTAAGGCTGTATCGTTGTTGAATACCGCAGTGGCAAGTACCTTTCGGTCAATGCTGTTTCCTACTATGGCATCAGGACATATTTCCTGTGCTATTATCTGTTTTATCTCGTCACTTGAATCCATGATAATCCGGGCTTGTGTGTCGCAATCGTATATGGGGAAGCCCATTTTTTCGAGAATGCGGCATACTACACTTTTCCCGGAACCTATCCCTCCGGTAATGGCTATAAGTCGAGTGACGGATTTCATGTTGATAATTATTTCTGTCTGGTTTCTATGATGTATTCCACGCTGTCACGGGATAATGACACACTATGGTACATATCCGGAACCGATGCCATGTTTACTTTTACAAAAGATGATGAGCGCTTTATGGTGTTGAAATCAACAAATGCCTTAAGCGGGTAATCATTATTGAATGAACTCATCGGTACAAGATAAGTTATTTCAATAGCTGATGGAAACGTGATGAGTCCTATACCCTCAGGGAGATTAACCACCTCTATGGGTATCGTCCGGTGCTTTGAAATAAGAGGTTCCACCGGAACCGTTACGGTTATGTGGTCAGGTATTATACGCATACCGGGAATGGGCTTTACCGCAATTTCATATACAGTGGTGTCTGTAAGTTCAGTCTTGACAAGCATTTCGGTGTCAACTGATGTTATACTTCCCGGAATATCCGAGGTGGAATAAATCATAACTGAATCAACATCCGTTTTGATGGGTCCGCTCAATATATATTGAAGTTTTGTTTTTATGTCGGTATTCAATTTCAACTTCACCCGTTTCCCCTCTTCGGTAGTGTATTTCACATGCAATGAGTCCGGCCGTAATGATACTATGCGCACTCCCTGTCCGAAATAATCACGTAACCGGCTCTCTAATTTGGGTCGGGACAATGACAGAACATTGTTCTTACCATAATCCTCATAGTTAATTTTCATCACCGGAGTACTTCCCCACATGAATCGCAGAAGTTGCGAACCCTTTCCCTGCACTACGGTATTGATTGAGGCTGGCATGTCGCCAATCATGACCACGCTATCGGGGACATGGTCAAGTTCAACAGGTATTTCAAAATCCCGTTGAGTTTCCGTGTCGAGCGACAGGAATACCCAAAAAACAAATGCCACGCACACGCACATAAGGTAAAGCAGAATGTTTTTACCCTTGGTGGAGCGGGCTACAATCTTTACTGTGGTTATGGATTTTTTGATCGGTTCGCTTAATCTGTTCATTGTGTATCATCAACCAAAAAAGCCGCGCCGATATTTCTGGGCGCGGCTCTGTTATACAACTACGGTGAGTACCGGAATCTTATTTCTTCTCGTTCTCAGATTCAGTCTGAGCTTCAGCAGCCGAGGGATAGACTGAACCCTTATCGACGGTTATCTGTACGTTGGGGGCTATTTCAATAGTGAATGTGGTCTCCTTTATTTTACGAACCTTACCATAAATACCGCCTGCGGTTACTACAGACTGTCCTACTTCGATACTTTCACGGAATTTGCGTATTTCTTTCTGTTTCTTTTGTTGCGGACGAATCATAAAGAAATAGAAGATAGCTATAAGGGCAACAATCATAATCAGATTCATTGCTCCGGAACTATCTGCGGCAGATTGTAAGGTGATGAGTGTGAACATATACGTTAATTATTAATGTTATACTTTATTAGTGTAATGCAAATATATACTTTATTTTTTAATTCTTGGTAAGTTTACCTTCGCTTTTAAGATAATTAATTATCGAGAACAGCATTCCGTTGACAAACTGTCCACTGCGCATAGTGCTGTAGTTATTGGCTATCTCAATATATTCATTGAGCGTAACAGGAATCGGTATAGCAGGATACTCAAGTAATTCCGATATTGCTACTGCCATTATTATAACGTCCATGAATGCCAATCGTTCAGGATCCCATTGTTTTGCATCGATAAATCGGTCAATATAGCTTCGGTACTCTTCGAAATGCTCTACAGTGTTTACAAAGAGTTCTGCTCCAAACCGTGCATCCTCCTCATCTTTATATTTTGGTAAAAGAGAGAGTGTGCCATTGGCGGATGTTGCCACGCGCTTGATGGTTTTGAGTACAAATGTGCCGACTATTTCGATATCATCATTCCAATATACGGATTTGGATTCAAGCATATCGGCAATCTCTTCTGACGGAAGAATTATGTGCTTGAATATTGCACGCCAGAAGTCGCAGTCTTCGTTAAGTCCGGATTTTTCAGATTCCATGTATTTGACATAGATATCCGACTGAAGTACTTTGTCAAGAAGCGAGCGCAACAGAGTCGGATTTTCATTCCAGGAAATAGGCATTTCCTTAAGGTATGTCTCCATCTCGGGCGACTCGGAAATCGCTCTTACCAACCGGTTTTCAACAAACCGCATATTGGGATTTAAATCCTCATCGGTCGGGAGGTATTTGTTTTTGGCAGCATCCAAACGTTGATCCTGAAGTTGTGTGAGTTCAACAGGAAGTAATAGCAGCCAATGATATAATTCATAGGCTTTATCAAGCGAACGTGCGAGTGAATTCTTGGCATCAATAAATATAGTACGGGTATCTCCAAAGCTTTTTAAAGTATTGGCAAGCATATTTATGCCCTGCTCATACCCTACCATGGTAAAACCTTCTTTTTCACGGGCAGCGGCAAGCAATTCCGTGTTTTTAGCTATTACAGTGTTTATTATTGTAACCCAAAAAGTTATATCATCCTTGATGTCAGCTTGTTTCAGATGAATATAGCTGCGGTAAATGGCTGATTTGGTAATTTCCGAATATATTGCAGCTGTGGCGTTTGTGAATAATCTGAATTCAGACGCTTTGTTGATTACAATAGATTTAACTTCTGCATCTGCATACAAGGCTCGTATTATCTTGTTGGCACGAAGATACTTGTTATCCCCCACACCGGCTATAGCCACATCATTGTTTGTTAGTTTGTAGCCTGATAAACGAAGCAACATCACCAGTAGATCAAGATACATCGAGTAAGCAAACCGTTTGTCGCGCGATGCGGTTTCGGGAGCGGATTCTATCTTAAATTCATTTTGTGTAAGCAGATAGCAATATAGCATCTGTACAACCTTGATTCGGATAAGTACGCGATTTATCATGACTTAAATGTTCTATTGGTTTTTACAATCTTTTAATGTGTCGCAAAGTTACGCATAAATAGCGATTATCAAGCTATATGCCGCCACTTTTCTATAAAAAATGTCCGGAATAGTAGTTCCGGACATGTGTTTTAGAAGAATTGTTCTGGACAAAAATCACTCTGTCTTGTCAGGCATGTGGTTGAATCCCTGTGCCCTCAACTCAAGTTCAACACCGTCGCGAGTTATCAAGGCGCATCCCAACTCTGGCTTGGTTATGTGACCTATTACTTTCACACCGTTCATTTTTTCAATTTGTTCATGACAGTGTAACGGTACAGTGAAAACAAGTTCATAATCTTCTCCGCCATTGAGTGCGGCTGTAACAAGATTCATGTTGATTTCTTCGGCCATGACGGCTGTCTGATAATCAATGGGAATTCTGTCCTCATAGATGCGGCATCCCACATCGCTTGCCTTGCATATATGCAGGAGTTCTGATGACAGGCCATCACTTATATCCATCATTGATGTAGGAACAATGCCGGCCTGTGCCAATTCAGATATTATGTCGCGGCGGGCTTCTGGCTTCAATTGACGCTCAATCAGATATTCCTTGCCGTCAAATTTAGGTATGAAATCTTTATCACCACCCGATGCCACCTTCTCTCGTTCCAGAAGTTGAAGTCCCATATATGCCGACCCTAAGTCTCCGGACACGCATATCAAATCCGTATCTTTTGCACCGGAGCGATATACTATCTTATCTTTGGCGGCATTGCCTATACAAGTGACACTGATAACCAGACCTGAGCGTGAGGCGGTAGTGTCTCCACCTACGAGATCTACGCCATAAATCTCACATGCAAGTCTAATACCGGCATAAAGTTCCTCAATATGTTCTACTGTAAAACGAGATGAAATACCCAGCGCAACGGTAATCTGACGTGGGGTCCCGTTCATGGCGTAGATATCCGAGAAGTTGACTACTGCAGCTTTATAGCCGAGATGCTTCAACGGCACGTATGTTAAATCGAAGTGCACTCCTTCGACCAATAGGTCTGTGCTGACGAGTACCTCCGTATCGGGATAATGCAATACGGCTCCGTCATCGCCGACACCGGCAACGGTTGATGAATTACGATGTGTTATTCCATCGGTGATTCGGTCAATCAGACCGAATTCACCGATTTTTGATATTTCCGTTTGCGATTCCATAAATATGTGGGGATATTATTCGGCACGCGCAATCAGGTCGCGCATAATTTCCATCATTTTGGGCTGTGCGGCTTCTGCTGCTTTTTGTACCTCTTCGTGGGTGGGTACTTCAGTTACATCCTTACCGCCCAAATCTGTAATCACAGACACGCCAAATACCTTCATTCCGGCATGGTTGGCTACAATTACTTCAGGTACAGTCGACATACCCACGGCATCACCGCCTATGATACGGAAAAATTCATATTCGGCAGGTGTCTCAAAGGTGGGACCGGTAACGCCAACATATACACCGTGCATAACACGGATGCCTTTTTCTGCGGCTATTTCATCGGCAAGCTTAATCAATTGATGATTATATGCTTCGGTCATTGCCGGGAATCGCGGGCCAAGGCGATTGTCATTTTTACCACGAAGCGGATTTTCAGGGAATAGATTGATGTGGTCGGTGATTATCATTACGTCACCCACCTTAAATTCCTTATTCATACCACCAGCGGCATTGCTTACAAACAGAGTTTCGATACCAAGTGCTTTCATTACGCGAACCGGGAATGTAACCTGTTTCATATCGTAACCCTCATAATAATGGAAACGACCCTGCATAACCATTACAGGTTTTGATCCAAGTTTACCGAATATGAGGTTTCCGCTATGACCTTCAACTGTTGATACCGGGAAATTGGGTATCTCTGTGTAAGGTATATACATTTTATCGTCGATGTGGTCAACCAGAGCACCGAGACCGGTTCCGAGGATTATTGCGGTTGAAGGCATTGAGCCTACTTTACTACGTATGTAGTCAGCTGTTTCTTGAATTTTGTTTAACATGATTATATGAGGTTTGTCAATGGATTAATAACATTTAAACCGTAGGTTTGGTTGGTAGAATACAACCGGGAATTACTTTTTTAAAGTCTTATTGGTGCGCAGCAATTGTTTAACTATGGAGTCAAGCGATTGCTCATTGTACTCAGTGAAACTAACCTTTATTGGAAGATAGTAGGTGCATCCACGTAACTGATGTGGAAAATACGGATTGTTTCTCAGGCGTACGGCATCCTTTTCCGTAGTGATAATAAACTTCTTACCGGCTTTAATGGAATTGAATTTTGCCAATATGCTTTCCATGTCCGAGTGAGTGAAATGATGGTGGTCGGCATACCGTTTGATTTTCACTTTTGCCTGATATTTTCTGAGATAACGTACAAAGGGGCGTGGATTGGCTACTCCGGTTACTGCAAGTAATGCATCAGACTGGGTTAGTGATTCAAATGAAAAATGTTGTCGGGCATCAGCCGGAACATCATCAAATACCGGAAGTGGATTCTGATATACGTAACTTGAAAACAGTAATTTCTGATACGGAAACAGGTTGAGCCGTTCTTTAAAAATGCGCTCCTCCATGGGTTTCATATCCTCGGGACATTTTGTCACCACCACCACATCAGCGCGGTTCAATGCGCTCATCGGTTCACGCAAACGACCAAATGGCAACAAATGATCCTGATATGCAGGCCGACTGTATTCCATAAGTACTATTGAAACGGTTGGCTTGACATATCTATGCTGGAATGCGTCATCAAGTACAATCAGATTCAAATCAGGATTTATCTCAAGCATTTTATTTATGCCCTGGACCCTATCCTCGCATACTGCCATCATCACGCCGTCGCGTTTAAATTTGCTGTAAATCTGATATGGCTCATCACCTATGTCATCGACATGGCTATTGTTGGTGGCAAGCACGAACCCGTGAGTTTTGCGTTTATATCCCCGGCTTAATACCCCCATATTGAATTCATGACTTAATGCATCTACCACATATTCTGTGTGCGGAGTTTTTCCGGAGCCACCCATCGATATGTTACCGACGACGATTACCGGCACGTCAAATGTGTGCTGTTTCAATATACCGCGCTCAAACATGGCGTTACGTATAGCCATAATCCATCCGTATACCACAGAAATGGGATACAGCAGCAACAATGATAATATCTTGTTCTTTGCCATGCGTCGGTAGGATGAAAAGTCTTTGTTACTGAATAGTTACATAATCCATGCGGCACTGAAGCGGATGCATGTTCATGAAATTCTTTATAGTGGAATAGTACGGTGCCGCCGGTCCAAGTTCACGTTCTACTATGCGTGCGCTTATGTCATTTTTGCTCATGCGCAGCACCTCTTCCCACCATTTAAATGAGAGTGATGGATATTCCTCGATTTTGTAATCGTCGGTGGCGTCAAGGTCGGCAGCCATATCTGCGATAGCCAAATCCAGGCCGCCGAGCTTGTCTACCAATCCATGCTCCAATGCACTCTTTCCGTCCCATACCCTACCCTCTGCTACGGCAGCGATAGAGTCAAACGGGACTTTGCGTCCCTGAGCGCAACGGCTAACAAACAATTTGTATCCACGGTCTACATAGCTTTGCATTGCGGCACGCTGTTCGGAGCTCATGCTTTTGAAGAACGTAGGTAAATCGCCTTTATTCGTGGCTACGGTTGCGGTATTGACACCGATTTTTTCATTCAGAAGTTTCTGCGCGCTTGGAATTATGCCGAATATACCGATTGAACCGGTCAATGTGAGTGATTCCGCATATATGCGGTCAGCACCACACGAAATGTAATAGCCACCTGAAGCTGCGACATCACCCATCGATACATAGAATGGTTTATTCGTGCGTTTCTTGAATTGTTCGAGTGCTTCCCATATCTGTTCGGAGGCAAACGCACTGCCGCCACCGGAGTTGACCCTGAGTATCAATCCGTCGATGTCCTCATTTTCTGTCAAGTCCATAATCTCCGGCACAAGACGTTCAGATGCTATACCGCCATCTCCTGATTCGGTTATATCGCCTACGGCATAAAGAACAGCTATAGTCTTGTCGCCTTTTGATTTTTTCTTTCCGGCTATGGCTGTGTAGTAATCATTGAAATCCACCAGTCGGGGATCTTCCTCGTCAGTCAAAGTACCTAACAATGACTCCATCTCATGCTTGTACAGGGTTTTATCGATGATATTGTTTTTCAGATAATAATCGGCATCTTGTGTAAACGAAAATCCGTCAGCCCATGAATTAACAGCTTCTGGGGTGACCTTTCGGCTTTGAGCAATACCATCCGCCAATACAGCCCAGATGCGTGAGAGATAATGCGATTGCTGCTCTCTGTTAGCTTCGCTCATATCATTTAGCAGGAATGGTTCTACCGCACTTTTGTAAGTCCCCACTTTAACTACTTGGGCTTCTACTCCAATCTTTTCCAACAAGTCTTTAAAATATAGTGTTGTAGCCGAAAGTCCGTGTATGTCAACCATACCGATGGGATTCATGAATATGCTGTCGGCGGCAGATGCTAAGTAGTAATTGCCCTGGGTGTAGTTGTCGGAGTATGCTACAATCCATTTGCCGGATTCCTTGAACTCAGCCAATGCGTTGACAATAGCTTGCAATTGAGCCATACCGGCTGATGCGCCTTTACAATCGAGGTATATACCTTCGATATTGTCATCCTCTTTTGCGGAACGGATTGCGTCAATAAGATTATTCAAGGCTATCTGCTCGTCTGCGTTACCATATAATTCATCTACTAACTTTACTGGTTGCAGACGGTCAACCACCGTGCCCGACAAATTGATATGCAAGATACTGTGGGCTTTTACATCTACCGGAGCGCCTGATGAGCCGGATGCTGCTGCTCCGATCATAATGCACACTAACAAAAGGAAGCCGATACCAACCGACAACCATAAACCGGCTATAGTGCCGAGCAAACTATAGAGAAAATGCTTCATCGTACAATATATTTCATTACAAATGCGGCACTTCAAACCAATGCCACGATACAAAATTAATGTTTTTTAAATTAACTCATTCACAATTGAGTGAAAAATATACCTATTAAGTCGATACACCAGCGGTATTACCATTTTTTACGTATAATCTTGCCTGAAGATGTGCGTTGGAAATTTGGTTCGTAGACTATGAATTTTGGTCGTTCCACGGATGTGAGGATATCCGATAACCTACTGTTCAAATGTGGTATCTCTGTATCACATTCGATAATCAAGCCAAGTTCATCGCCCCATTTGTCGCTCTTTCTTGACGTGACGTAGAAATTATGTCCGTGAACGAGTGGTGCTATTTTTGTCTCAAGTTGTTCGGGTACGAGCTTTATGCCTCCTGAGTTGATTATATTATCATATCTGCCTAACCATCTGAATGAGTGATTATTCTCTAACTCAACCAAATCATTTGTTGTCAATTGACCGAATGACATCTCTTCGGACATGATTATCAGGCATCCGCGTTCATCAATGTCGAATGTGAAACCCGGCAACGCGTGATAGTATTTGTCACCTATACGGCGTAAGGCTACATGGCTGCATGTTTCGGTCATACCATACGTGGCATAAATATTTGCTGACCTTACATTCTCCAATTTATGCTCCATCGATTCCGGAATTCTTCCCCCGCCTATGATTATATTCTTGATTTTGTGGAATTGTGTTGACTTTAGCAATCCATCAATCTGCGACGGGACAATCGCGATTAAATCAATTGTCGCCATTCGGCATGTGGGTAATGGATTGTTCGACGGCTGTTCAATAATTAGCGTTCCGCCACATTCCAAGGCTCTCACTATCATCATCTTTCCGGCTATGTAATCTGAAGATAATGGTAAAACCAAGGTGCTTTGACTGTCGAGTCTGAAAAACTCACACGTATTGCGTGCCGATATGCGCATGTCGGATTTAAGCAAACGTATAGGCTTGGGAGTGCCGGTAGATCCGGACGTGTGTGCATCGATGTAATCCGAAGAGTCTATCCATTGTGCAACAAATGCATTTGAGCACTTATCTCCGCCTATGATATTGCCTGCCATTTCTAAATCCATTTTATTGACGACAAATCCCAGTTCTTGTTAGTATCAAATTTCAATCCATCTCCGATTTGAACGAGCGGCGACGGAATATTATTAGAATATAGAAGACCGGTACCCAATCCTTGGGGCATCGAAACGCCAACCTTTGAGGTCCATTGTGCTATGGCGTTCAGTCCTATGTTGGATTCTAAGGCAGAAGTTGCCCACCATCCTATATTGTAATGTTTTGCGAGAGATATCCATTCCTCAGCACCGGCAAAACCTCCGCATAGCGAAGGCTTGAGGATAATAAACTGGGGTTTTATGCTTTCAAGCATATATATTTTCTCTTCGCGAGTGTTTATTCCTATCAATTCTTCATCCAAGGCTATCGGAATGGGTGAGTGTACGCACAATTCCCGCATCAAATCATACTGGTGCGGTTTGACAGGCTGCTCTATTGAATGTACATCCAGGAGAGAAAGTCGATGTAGCTTCCGCATCGTCTCATCGGGTGTGAACGCACCGTTTGCATCAAGTCTGATTTCCAGCTGTGACGAGTCATAACAACGGCGCACACGTTCCAATATGGCAACCTCCTCATCGAAATCAGCTCCACCGATTTTAAACTTAAGGCATCGGAATCCAGCCGCAATTTTTTCATCGACGCGTGCGCTCATTTGTTCGATTGTTCCCATCCATACCAATCCATTGATTGGGATGCTGGTTGAGCCATTGGTCCAACCCGATGGGAACGGATTTCTTATCCCCCCATTGTTCAGGTCATTCAATGCTGTTTCAACGCCGAACCTTATTGATGGATAATCCATAAGGTCCTTAGTCTGAAGTGTTGCTATGTTGGCGCATATCAGAGCCAGATGCTGTTCATAGTCCGGTACGTCATCGCATCCAAGCCCTTTGAACAATGCACACTCCCCTATCCCGAATACTTCGGGTGTGTCAGAATCCCATATCTTAATAAAATAAGTGGTCTTGCTGTTCATCACCGCCCGCGACGTAACGGCAGGAGTATGAAACATCAGTTCATATCTGCAATATGTAGCCTTCAGCATACCTTATCCCGGAAATTTGGGGAATTTATCAAAATCAGGATCCCGCTTTTCAAGGAAGGCATTCTTGCCTTCCTGGGCTTCTTCCATTAGATAGTACATCAGTGTCGCATCACCTGCAAACTCCATCATGCCACGCTGTCCGTCCAGTTCTGCATTAAGGGCACGCTTGATCATGCGTATTGCCATGGGACTGCGTTTCAATATCGTGTCGCACCATTCCATAGTCTCATCTTCAAGATGCTCAAACGGTACCACTTTATTTACCATACCCATTCGTTCAGCTTCAGCGGCAGTGTACTGGCGGCATAAAAACCATATTTCACGCGCTTTCTTTTGACCTACGCAACGCGCAAGATATGATGAACCGAATCCGGCATCGAAACTGCCTACCTTGGGGCCTGTCTGTCCGAATCGGGCATTTTCAGAAGCGATGGTAAGATCGCAGACTACGTGCAGTACATGCCCTCCACCGATTGCGTAACCGTTAACCATTGCTATCACCGGTTTCGGTATGGAGCGTATAGCCTTATGCAGGTCGAGCACATTAAGTCGCGGCACGCCGTTCTCATCGATGTATCCGCCTACACCTTTCACCTTTTGGTCACCACCGGAGCAAAAGGCTTTGTCTCCGGCTCCTGTCAGGATTATTACACCTATGTCCGAAGCTTCACGGCAATATGCCATGGCATCAAGCATTTCTTTGTTTGTTTGCGGACGGAATGCGTTATATACCCAAGGTCGGTTTATAGTTATTTTTGCAACTTTACCGCATTGTTCAAACAGAATATCCTCGTATTCTTTTATGGTGGTCCAATTTCTCATAATTATATTATGTTTAATATTCGTTCATTTATTTAGTTCAAAGAATCCGCGTAACACACATGCGGAATCTTTTGGAGGTGTGGTTATAGCCAAAATGGCAGGTTTGCTGTCATCGCTTACGAAACTACGGAATACGTTTCTTAATTGGGTTTCATCATTCGCCTCGTAATATGAGAATCCATAACCGGCGGCCAATTCTTTCAATGGCATATTTCCACCTACGCAGAAGAAGTCTTCCAGTGTGTCTAAATTACGGGTCGACTCAACGAACCGGAAAATGCCGCCACCGCCATTAAGCATCACTATCATCTTGAATCTGGGAGTTATGGCTTGACATGCGAGTGCACCAATATCGTATTGCGCGCTCATATCTCCGGTTATAAGCAACGTTACATCGGATGTATAGGCGACCGATGCGCCTATTGCCGTGGACGTACATCCGTCAATACCGCTTACACCACGGTTGCAATCACAACGATGGTAGTCGTGATTGCCGAAAAGTTGAGCATATCGTATGGCTGTACCGTTTGAATATTGGACATTCCATCGCCGTGGTATCATTGGTAAAAAAGTGGAGAATGCTTTCATGTCCGACCATGGGGCTTTGGCGGCATATCCCTGAAGTGTGGCATAAGCCCTGTCCCTGACCTGTATCCAGCGGTTGGCGTAATCACATGCTTCACGGTGCGGCTGAACTGCCGATGCAAGCTGCCGGAAGAACACGGAGGGCTCCATTTCTATGCGTGTGGTCAAGGATTGGAAACAATCGATTGTTGTCTCAGTTATCCCTACATGCCAATGTTCTGATGGTCTGATATCACGCAAATATTGTTTTATGTGTCGTGATACCAATGCTCCCCCCATAGTAATCACCACATCCGGAGCCATGTTTTGTCGTTCTTGTTCGCCCATGACGGCTAATGTCGCATCAATGGCAGGTATAAAGTCGGAGCCATGCAAATTAGCCAATGTCTCGGTTAGAACCACGATATTAGGCATCTTTGACAGTTTGTTGATTGCGGAATTCAGTACCTTGTCAGGGTGGTGAAATCCACATACAATCATCACTTTGCGGGGTGATGCTATAAGGCGTCCCAGTTCGCGGGAACGCTCGACTGTGAGGTCGGTCCGTGGAAATACGGTGTTGATAATGCGTTGTTGAGGTAGCTTGTTACAGGTCATAGAGCCAAGTGGCGCGCGTAGTTGCACGTTGATGTGTACCGGAGCTGTTCTTCCGGATGTTGCACAGAGTATGGCATCATTTATTATCCTATTGGCATACCAACGGTTTTCTGGAGTATCATAAGCCGGTATGTCATACGAGCGCTTGACATAATTGGATAAGGCTCCGTGTTGCCATAATGTCTGGGAATCATCTTGGTCAATCCATTCTTCAGGTCGGTCCGCAGAAACTACAATTAACGGTATACGTCGATAATAGGCTTCAGCAACGGCGGGTGCATAGTTTAACAATGCTGTGCCTGAAGTACATACGATTGCCACCGGGTTACCTGAAACGGACGCTATTCCCAATGCCACAAAAGCTGCACTCCGTTCATCGATTACCACCGTCGTTTTGGTTATCTCGCTACGAGATAAAGCCACGAGCAATGGCGCGTTTCTGGAGCCCGGCGAGACTACGGCGTCAGTTATGCCATGTCTTTCCAGAAGCTCAACCAAGCATCGGCTCACAAAATTTTCGGTATTATCCATTATGCCTGAAATTTTCGTTACTGCAAAATTAGTAAATTACCGATTAAAGTCCATTATCCGGACTCGATTCGTTCGTTATGGGTAATATTATTTTCGACCGTGATGCGTTCTACAACCAAATTACTCTAATCCGGTTATAATAGTAACTATATATAAATGATTTGTTAAATTTGCATTATCAACAATAAAATCAGAATCACCATGCTAATTGCTTCTCAGAAACGCAGAGAGAATATTGCCGAATACCTATTGTATATGTGGCAAATAGAGGATATCATACGTGCCAACGGTTTGGATATTGATAAAATAAAGGAAAATGTCATTGACCGTTATCCTGAGCTTGATGATAATCAGCGGAAGGAAATGACCGAATGGTACGAATCGCTTATAGATATGATGCGACGTGAAGGTGTTGAACAGAAAGGACACCTCCAGATTAACAAAAATATAATCATCGCTTTGGTTTCGCTGCATCAAGCCTTGTTGAAGGATCCTAAGTTTGCCGATTATTCGGCGGAATTCTATCGCACTCTACCTTATATAGTAGAGCTTAGAGCAAAGGCAGGTAATGAGAAATCCGGAGAGATTGAAACCTGTTTCAATGCGCTTTACGGAATGCTGATGATGCGGCTTCAGCAAAAGGAGATTTCTCCCGAGACACTCAATGCTATAAAACAGATATCACATTTCATAGCGGTTCTTGCACATGATTTCAAACTTGATGAGGAGGATAAACTTTTCAAACAAGAATAATGCGGTACTTAGTCTGACCGTTATTGATTTGACATAAAAAAGCGGGGTGCTCTCACGAGTACCCCGCTCTCCATTCATCACATTATGCTTATTAGTGCTATAATTGGTCTTGTCTATTAGAACAAGGCCAATATCTTTAATCATTCATTGGCGCCATAACGTTCTGCCACGACATCCCAATCTACTATATCCCAAAGCTTATTTAAAGCATCAGCTCTGCGATTTTGGTAGTCGAGATAGTAGGCATGTTCCCAGACATCAAATGTCAGCAACGGTGTCAGACCATCGGTCAACGGATTGCCTGCATTTGGCTTTTGGGTTATGACTAATTTACCGTCCTGGTCACACGACAGCCAAACCCAACCGCTGCCGAATAATTTTACGCCGGCATCCACAAACTCTTTTTTGAAGTTCTCAAAAGACCCGAATTGTTCATCAATAGCCTTACGTAATGCACCATCCGGTTCTCCACCGCCCTCGGGTGAGAACGTGAAGAAATAAAAGATATGGTTCCACGCCTGAGATGCGTTGTTGAACAACGGACCTTCTGATGAGCGGATTATATCCTCAAGTTCCATATCGGCATAGTCGGTGCCTTCGATAAGCTTATTCAAATTATCAATATAGGCCTTTTCGTGCTTCCCGTAATGAAAATCTACGGTTTCCTGTGAGATTGCGGGAGCCAGAGCGTCCGGTGCGTATGGTAATCGGGGTTGTGTGTAAGTGGTAGTTTTCATATCTCAAAAAAACTTGAATTTGGTTACATAAAAGAAACACCGTGAACATGCATTTGTTCACGGTGCCTTGTTTTTTAACATGTATAATTTACCCTGACCATATTCAAACCTTGTTTTTCAGGAGCCATTTAAAGATATACGTATATAATGGAGTCCTTACGTTTTGGGATGAGAGCATAAGGTCATGTATACCTCCTGGCACCTTCAAAAATGTAATGTCGGGACCCAGCATACGTCCATATTTTTTGATATCGGATACGTCCAGTACTACATCGGCATGGTTGGCATCCGGAATCCAGTTATCGGTATTGAGACTATGTGCTGAATACATTAAAAGTATAGGTACATGTATCGCGTCCTTATGCTTACGTAAGTCATGTTGCGCCATATTTATTGCGCGTATCCATCCTGTATTGACTTTTGGCGACAGGCGTTGTTTCCAATCCGTATTATAATTCCATTCGCCATGTTCTCCCCTTAATAAACTTTCGCTATATGCTGTGCCACTACCGCTTGAAATAGGGATATCGGGGAAAATCTTACCTAATGCACTTACTGCATTTACTAAACATTCCAATTTGCCGAGATTCCAATCAAGAAACGGACTGTTCAATATCAATGCACATACTGGCGCTTGAGGAGTAAGTGCCATGTAATAGGATGCTACCAGGCCTCCGGTAGAATGCCCCATAAGTACAATGGTATCGCATCCGGCATGGCGCATTGCTACCAATGCGGAATCCACATCCGGAAAATATTCTTTTAGATTACGTATCTCAAAATGTTTTTGTCCAGGCATCAACGAACGGCCGTATTTGCGTAGATCCACAGCATAAAAATTATAGGCGTGAGCAGCAAATTTTTCCGCCATTTCCTTCTGAAAAAAGTAATCATTGAAGCCATGGATATAGAGAACACCTTTTTTAGAGGGTACCGGTGATTGATGACGAACAATGGTGCATCTTACATCTCCACTGTAATCTTGCCCTTGGTCTACGTAACGCATCTCAAATCCATTACCAAGTATATCGGGCATCCAAGATTGCGCCGACACGGAAAGTGTCAGCGCAATATATACTGTAATTAATATGTTTAAGCGTTTCATGCCATTTATCAACGCTGATTAAGCTTTAATATTATTTATCGGAGCGATATTGAGGTAATAATGGTACCGGGAATTTTGAGAATAACTTATTGACAGCTTCAGCAATTCCTTCCAGATTCCTGAATTGACCTTGGCTACCATTTATTATTGTGGCAACCGACGCCGAGAATACGGGTATCTTATCCACTATATTTATCATATCCATGGTCAGTACCCCTTCCTTGTATATCCCGGTTATGACCTGTGCATTCTGATAGTAACTTGGCCAATAATATTGACGGGGATACATGAAGAATGGTGAATATGCCGGTACGGGATAAGGTCCATAGTATGGATAGTAGTTCGGTGGGAGTACCGGTTCAGTCTGGAGTTCTTTGTGCACCGCCACTCCGATATTTATCAGTAGTGGCGATGTGGGATTTTCAACAAATCCCCTATCCACCATTTGTTCGCGTATTGCAGCTGCAATATTATAATATGTTACCATTTGCATTCCGGGGGGCATCTTCCCGTCATCAGGCGTGATTATACGGAACGTTTTGTACGACGCAATGTCGGCATTGTTATATACTTCGCTGTTAACGAGCGCATATGGGCTGCATCCTGCGAGCATAAGCAGCATCCCGAGTAGTCCAAACATCTTTTTCATAAGGAGACTTTCTTATTTTGATAGTTAAACATTTATTTTAAAAACATACGTGAGTTAAGAAAAGTTTCTTAAAAAATTTGTGTGTCATGCTATTATGACATATCTTTGAATGTTAAATATCAAATACCCTTGAATTAAGATATCGCACAGAAAAAGACATGGACGATATAACCCAAGTATTCAACAACTATATTGCACAATATGGAAGCGTGGACATCGCTGAATCTGAATTCAAGAAAAGCATGCACGAGGACCATGAACTGCGCCAATGTTACAGAGAATGGTGCGCCAATGTAGGCAGTACAGAGAAAAACGGTTTTTTTGACTATTGTGAGGAGTATCTCGACTCACAAAATGATGTTTGGAATACATTGAACGATTTCGATGAATAATATGGATGGAATTTACCGCCTGCCGGCAGAATGGGAGAGCGATGGTGCCATACTTTTGTCATGGCCGCATGCCGATACGGATTGGGCATATATGTTGGATGATGCCATCCGATGCTTTATTAAGATTGCCGAAGCTATAGTACCCTATCAGAAAGTGATAGTTGTGGCGCCTGATATAGATATCCCACGGTCGCAGCTTGCGCATTTGCCATCAGACCGTGTATTTTTCGTGTCTGTTGATACCAATGACACATGGGCTCGTGACTTTGGTCCGATTACATTGACTGATGGCAATACATATAAGGTATGCGATTTCCGGTTCAACGGGTGGGGACTTAAATTCCCGGCATGTTACGACAACTTGGTTACACAAGCTTTGTGTTCCCGTAAGTTGATACTCCAGCCACCGTGCAACTGTCAGGATTTTGTGTTGGAAGGCGGAGGTATTGAAAGTGATGGTATGGGAACCATTATGACTACTGCCTATTGTCAGCTTTCACCTAATCGAAATGCTGCCCTGACAAAAGAACAGATACAGTCGTATCTGAAAGAGCGGTTTAATGCACGACAGATTTTATGGCTTGAACACGGAGCGCTTGCCGGTGATGATACCGATAGTCATATCGATACGCTGGCTCGATTTGCGCCTCATGATACAATAATTTATGTGGGATGCGATGATTCTGAGGACGAGCATTACCAAGAATTACAAGCAATGAAGAGGGAACTTATGGATATGCGTACTCTTGATGGTATGCCGTTCAATCTTATAGAACTACCTCTCCCCGACCCTATTTATGATGAGAATGGGAATAGGCTGCCTGCTACGTATGCCAATTTCCTTGCTACCCCAAATGCTGTGATTATGCCTGTTTACGGTCAGCCCATGAAGGACCGATTGGCGGAACAGATAGTACAAATAGCATTCAATACTCCGGTGATAACAGTCGATTGCAATGCATTGATTCGTCAACATGGTTCCTTGCATTGCGTGACCATGCAATTGCCGCAACAGATATTATCGATATGAAAACATTGAAAGTAGGAATCCTTCAACTCTCCAAGACGTCTGATATAAATGCCAACCGCATACGTCTTGCAGATAAGATTAGAGAACTTGTCAAGACACAATCTCCTCAACTCATAGTAAACCAAGAGTTGCATGATTCATTATATTTTTGTCAAACTGAAGCAACAGACAATTGCAATCTTGCCGTAACAATACCTTCGGATGCCACCGACTTTTATTCTCAGTTGGCAAAAGAAACGGGGACTGTGATTGTAACCTCCTTATTTGAACGTCGTGCTCCCGGTTTGTACCATAATACGGCTGTGGTATTTGAGCGAGATGGCTCGATAGCCGGCATGTACCGTAAGATGCATATTCCGGATGACCCCGCATATTACGAGAAATTTTATTTTACCCCCGGCGATATCGGCTTTGAGCCAATCAATACTTCTGTAGGTAAGTTGGGCGTGTTGGTATGCTGGGACCAATGGTATCCGGAGGCAGCGCGGCTTATGGCGCTTAAGGGGGCTGAAGTATTGATATACCCTACGGCGATAGGTTGGGAATCTACAGATTCCGATGATGAGAAAATGCGTCAGCTTGATGCTTGGATGACTGTGCAACGAGGACATGCTGTAGCCAATGGATTGCCCGTAATAACAGTTAATAGAGTTGGTCACGAACCCGATCCCTCCGGCAATACAAACGGTATAACTTTCTGGGGTAATAGCTTTGTGGCTGGTCCCCAAGGAGAGTTGTTATATCATGCTTCTTGTGATGATGAGGAAACTGCGGCAATAGAAATAGATATGTTGCGTTCGGAACATGTTCGACGTTGGTGGCCGTTCTTGCGCGACCGTCGCATTGATGCATATTCAGGTATAACCAAGCGGTTCCTGGATTGACAATATCTATTATCCGAAATAACTTGCCGGTAAACTCCGGCAATTGTATTGCGAAGCCATAATCTCACCGTAGGCACCGGCACTTCTAAGTGCAATCAGGTCGCCGCGGTGAGTTTCTTTTAGTTTTTCGTCGACACCGAAACAGTCTGATGATTCGCATATCGGCCCTACTACATCGTAGGTTTCAATATTATCAGATTCTGATGTGATGTTTTCAATTTTGTGATGCGCCTGATACAATGCCGGTCGAATCAAATCAGTGAAACCTCCGTCAACAATGACAAATCGCTTGGATAATCCATTCTTGACATAGAGCACTTTTGTTATTAATGAGCCGCATTGTGCCACTATGGAACGTCCGAGTTCAAAGTGTACCTCTTGTCCGGGTCTCACTTTCAGATATTTCTTGAATACATCAAAATATGCATTAAAATCCGGTATGGGATTTTCGTCAGGAGAATCATAATCTATGCCCAAGCCACCGCCTACATTGATGCTCTCGAACTCTATTCCTTGAGCTTCATATTCATTGATAAGGTCATTAATCCTTTCACATAATATTTTATACGGTTCCAGGTCCGTTATCTGGGAGCCGATATGAAAGTGTAACCCTTTGAAATGTATATACGGTGATTCGACACAACGCTTAATCAGTGGAGCCAATAATGCCATGTCAATACCGAATTTATTTTCTGTCAACCCGGTGGTAATGTAATGATGCGTGTGTGCGTCGATATTGGGGTTTACCCTTAGTGCCACAACGGCACATTTGGATTCTCGCTTGGCAATTTCTTCTATGACTTCAAGTTCGGCTTCCGATTCCACGTTAAAGCATCCTATTCCTTCACGCAATGCATATTCAATTTCTTCATCGCTTTTGCCTACACCGGCAAATACAATGTTTTCCGCTTTAAATCCGGCTTCTAAAGCCGCCTTAATCTCTCCGCCACTTACTGTATCGGCTCCAAATCCGGCAGAAAGTATTTCGCGGAGTATTACAGGATTTACATTTGCTTTTACTGCATAATGAACTCTGAATGCAGGGGCATCTGCTGCTTTATTGACAGATGCCAATGTCGCTTGCAAAAGGTTTATGTCGTAGTAATAAAACGGTGTCCGGATATCACGGAACCGCTCAATCGGGAACTGAGTGACCATAGTGGATGGCTTTTTAGAATTATTTATTCTTAAACAAACGGTCGCTCAACAAGTTCAAAGCACGTACCTTATCGGATTTGCGAACCAACAGGGATATGTTGTAGTTGCTTCCGCCGTATGAAATCATGCGTACAGGAATCTCTTTCAATGCATTGACCACTTCAGCTTCAAATCCTCGGTTCTGCCATTCCAGGTCCCCTACCACGCATATAATCACCATATCCTTATCGACGGTGACGGTGCCGAACTTTTTCAGGTCGTCAAGTATCGCCGGTAGGTTTCTTTCATTGTCTATCGTTACAGAGACACCGACCTCCGATGTCACAATCATATCTATGGATGTGCGGTGTGTCTCAAAGATTTCAAACACTTTTCTCAAGAAGCCGTATGCCAATAGCATTCTGCCGCTCTTAATCTTTATAGCTGTGATATTGTCTTTCGCTGCCACAGCTTTAATTGTATGCGTAGCGGGTGCGTTATAGATAAGCGTTCCCTTTGCTTCGGGACACATGGTATTGAGCAAACGCACGGGGATATTATTCAACTTAGCCGGCAATACGCATGTGGGATGCAGTATCTTTGCGCCGAAATACGCGAGCTCGGCTGCTTCTTCAAAGTGGAGCTGTTCCACCGGTGTCGTTCCTTCCACGAAGCGTGGGTCATTATTGTGCATTCCGTCAATGTCGGTCCATATTTCTATCTCTTCGGCATTGATGGCAGCACCAATCAGTGATGCGGTATAGTCACTTCCACCACGTTGCAAATTATCTATTTCGCCATACGCATTCTTGCATACGAATCCTTGCGTGATATATAAATCGGCATCTGGATTATCCTCCAGTAAAGATAGAAGCTTGGTGCGGATATATTCAGAGTCCGGTTCTGAATTCTTATCAGTGCGCATGAAGTCCAACGCCGGGAGCATTACTGCATTTACATTTTGCTGCAAAAGATATAGTTGCATCAATGCTGTCGACATCATCTCCCCCCGGGCCAATATCTCCTTTTCATCAAACACTGTAAAGACAGGCTTGTTGTAGGCGCGGATAAAATCCATATTGGCACTTATTGCATCCAGTGCCTGTCGCTTGTACTGTTCGTCGGAAAACAGATTGTCTATGGTTTCCTTATATTTGTTCTCAAGGGCATTTACTGTCTCTTTAGCTCCTGCCGGATTATTCTTATATAGATAATCCGATATCTCCACAAGTGTATTTGTGGTGCCGGACATGGCACTGAGCACAACAATGTTTTTGCCTCGTGATGTGATGAGCTTTGCTACATCCTTAATTCTTTGGGCAGAACCTACGGAAGTGCCCCCGAATTTCATTACTTTCATGCTTGGAAACCTAATATTGAATATTTGGCGCAAAAATACAAAAAATAATTCAATTACATCAGCAATCAAATCATTATTGCTCTATGAGATGCTTGTCTATGCATTGTAGTGTTCGTGCCGGGAATTGCTCCACAAACGCCATATTGTGCGTAGCGACAATTACTGTGGTTCCGGCTGCGGCTATGGCCCGTAACCTGCGTATGATTTGTGTTCCTGTGGCGACATCCAGATTCCCCGTGGGCTCATCTGCCAATATAAGACTGGGGCGGTTAAGCAATGCTCGAGCTATCACGATACGCTGTTGTTCTCCGCCTGACAGCTCGTATGGCATCTTATAACTCTTATTGGACATACCCACCTCTTTCAGGACCTGTTCTATACGTTCCTCAATGTCTACTTTATTTTTCCATCCGGTAGCATTCAACACAAACCGTAAGTTGTCATAAACCGAGCGGTCCGAAAGCAGGCGAAAATCCTGGAATACTATGCCTATCTGTCGGCGCAGATACGGAATATCCTTACGCTTCAACGCACACATATCATACCCTAATACATCTGCTTGTCCGGAAGCAATGGGTATCTCGGCATACATAGATTTCATAAGGCTGCTTTTGCCGCTTCCCACTTTTCCGGTGAGATACACGAATTCTCCATCCGAAACGGTCAGGTTTACATGCTTCAACGCCACAATATCGTTGCGGTGAAGCTCCACATCCTTATATTCTACGATTATGCCCATAATAATCAAGCATTAAGCTGTTAATATCCCATTTCCGACAGGAATTTAATGCGCACAAGCCTTATTTCCTCCTCGGAGTATTCGTTGCCCAGCTCTTTATAAGCGTCATTCAAATCCCCGCTCTCGCTTTCTTTGAAATACTCGAATATGTCATCTTGCTGGTCATCATCGAGCAGTTCATTAATGTAATAGTTGACGTTGATTTTTGTTCCGGAATTAACTATGCCTTCTATTTCGTCAAGTAGTTCATCAAACTCGAGACCCTTTGAACGGGCTACTTCATCAAGTGGGATTTTCCGGTCAATGGCATGTATTATCGCGATTTTGACATTGCTTTTGCTTGCAACGCTACGCACAATGAGATCCTCCGGACGGTCTATTTCATTTTCCTCCACATGGCGGCGTATCACATTCACAAACTCCTCACCGTAACGTTTAGCCTTTCCCAGCCCTACTCCGGCTATGTTCGACAGCTCGTCGATGGTAATGGGATACGTAGTGGCCATTGCTTCAAGAGATGGATCCTGAAATATGACGTATGGTGGCAATTCCAGTTTCTTGGCTACCTTCTTGCGCAAATCTTTCAATATTGAATACAACTCAGGGTCAGCGGCGCAACCGGCACCACTCTTTACCATCTCGGTATCCTCCTCTTCATTGAATTCAGTATCTTCGGCGATCTTGAACGATACCGGCTTTGATAAAAATGATGTACCCTTGGATGTCACCTTCAGCAATCCGTAGTTTTCTATGTCACGTTCGATATATCCGGCTATGACAGCCTGACGAATCACTGCATTAAGGAATTTCGCATCAGCCGATTCTTCACAACCGAACACATCCAGTTCATCGTGTTTGTAAGACTTAACATCGTTTGTAGCCTTCCCTTTCAATACATCTATAACATGGTCGGCCTTAAATTTTTCTTTCAGTGCCACTATTGTTTCAAGCACGGCACACAAATCATCTTTAGCTTCCACTTTCTTCTTGGGATTTAAACAATTGTCACAGTTCCCACAATTCTCTATCTCGTATTTTTCACCAAAATAATGCAGCAGCGATAATCGGCGGCATACACTTGATTCTGCATAGCTTGCGGTCTCCAATAGTAGCTGCCGGCCAATCTCCTGTTCAGCAATAGGTTTATTCTGGATGAATTTCTCCATCTTTTGCAGATCCTTTGCCGCATAGAAAGTTATGCAACGCCCCTCACCTCCATCGCGACCGGCCCTGCCTGTCTCCTGATAGTATCCTTCAAGAGATTTGGGCATGTCATAATGTATCACAAATCGCACGTCAGGTTTGTCAATACCCATACCAAATGCTATTGTGGCAACAATGACATCCACCTTCTCATACAGGAATGCATCCTGATTGGCAGAGCGCGTGGCTCCATCCATTCCGGCATGGTAAGGCAACGCTTTTATATCGTTCACAATAAGCATTTCGGCAAGTTCCTCCACCTTCTTACGGCTGAGGCAATATATTATGCCCGACTTACCTTCCATGCTTTTGATAAACTTTATAATGTCCTTATCTATCGATGCGGTTTTAGGGCGTATTTCGTAATACAGATTCTGACGATTGAACGACGATTTGAATACATTCGCGTCGAGCATACCGAGATTCTTCTGTATATCATGCTGTACCTTAGGAGTGGCAGTAGCAGTAAGCGCTATCACAGGACGCTTGCCGATTTCGCTTATTATCGGGCGTATTCGTCTGTATTCCGGACGGAAGTCATGCCCCCACTCAGATATACAGTGAGCTTCATCCACGGCGTAAAACGATATCTTGACCGTTTTAAGGAACTCTACATACTCATCTTTGGTCAACGATTCCGGTGCCACATAAAGCAGTTTGGTTTTCCCGGAGATGATGTCACTCTTCACCTGGTCTATCGCCGATTTGTTAAGTGATGAATTCAGGAAATGCGCCACACCATCCTCTTCGCTGAAATTGCGCATCGCATCCACTTGATTTTTCATCAATGCAATGAGCGGTGATATTACTATTGCCGTGCCGTCCATCATAAGCGATGGAAGTTGATAGCAAAGCGATTTCCCGCCACCTGTAGGCATGAGCACGAATGTGTCGTTACCTTCAAGCAGACTGGTTATTATCGCTTCTTGGTTTCCCTTGAATGTATCGAACCCGAAATATTGTTTCAAGGCATCGGTGAGCACGGTTTTAGTAGCCATGGAGGTAGAGTATTAGAGCTATGGGATATACTGTGTTTACTTTATCATTATATGTTGTTAACTTCAAAATTCGCCGCCTTGAGTTTCTCCAAAGCATATTCCGATGAAACTTCAAAGCTTGTAAGTTCTGTTGACGGGATATCAAACATGGCATCCATCATTATCGTTTCCACGATTGAGCGTAGACCTCGGGCTCCAAGTTTGTATTCAATGGCTTTGTCTACCACCAAATCAAGAGCCTCGGGGGTAAATGTCAGTTTCACGCCATCCATTGCAAACAATTTCTCGTACTGCTTGATTATTGCATTCTTTGGTTCAGTGAGCACCCGACGCAACGCATCGCGATCCAATGGTTCCAAATGTGTCAATATCGGCAAACGACCTATGATCTCAGGAATCAGACCGAACGATTTCAAATCCTGTGGAGCCACATATTGCAGGAAATTGTTGCGGTCCACACCCTTGCGGGCGGTATTGCTGTAGCCCACCACGTGGGAGTTCAGTCGCTGTGCTATCTTGCGCTCAATTCCGTCAAACGCCCCGCCGCAAATAAACAGTATGTTTTTTGTATCAACGGGTATCATGCGCTGTTCCGGATGCTTTCTGCCACCCTGTGGCGGCACATTCACCACTGAACCCTCAAGGAGTTTGAGCAACCCCTGTTGCACGCCTTCGCCGCTCACGTCACGTGTTATCGACGGATTGTCGCCTTTACGGGCTATTTTGTCAATCTCATCTATAAATACTATGCCGCGTTGAGCCTTTTCGACATCGTAGTCCGATGCCTGAAGCAGACGGGTCAGCAAACTTTCTATATCCTCGCCCACATATCCGGCTTCTGTCAGCACTGTGGCATCAACGATGGTAAACGGCACATCGAGCAGTCGGGCAATCGTTTTTGCCAGCAATGTCTTGCCGGTACCTGTAGGGCCCACAAGTATGATATTGCTTTTTTCAATATCCACATCGTCATCGTGCTGCGCCAATCGTTTGTAATGGTTGTACACAGCTACCGACAGATATCTCTTCGCTGAGTCCTGCCCTATCACATAACTGTCCAGAAAGCGGCATATATCTTGGGGCTTAGGGATTTCGTTAAGGGATTTCACATCGGAACCGGAATCTTTTGCGCCTTTAGCGGGAGCCAGACCGTTCTCAACCTTGAATTCGGCAATCACATCGTGAAGGTGGTCTACACATTCCGAGCAGATGTAGGCATTCTCGCTGTAAGGACTCGGCACCATTACCACATTGGCGTCATCAGCACTCTGTCCGCAGAATGAGCAATGTATACCGTTATTGTCGCCGGTATTACGTTTTTTTGACATAGCTAACTTCTGTGATTAGTGTTTTGCCTTGACAAGCACGTCGTCAATCATGCCATATTCCTTAGCCTCTATTGCGGTCATCCAGTAATCGCGGTCGGAGTCGCGTTCCACGCGGTCAAATGGTTGTCCTGAATGGTCGGCTATGATAGTGTACAGCTCTTTCTTTAGTTTCTGTATCTCGCGGGCGGTGATTTCGATATCCGAAGCCTGACCTTGCGCGCCACCCATCGGCTGATGGATCATCACACGGGAATGTTTCAACGCAAATCTCTTCCCCTGGGCACCCGAAACCAGCAGTACAGCTGCCATGGAAGCTGCCATGCCGGTACATATTGTGGCTACGTCGCTCGATATGTATTGCATCGTGTCATATATCCCCAATCCGGCATACACTGACCCGCCGGGAGAATTGATGTAGATATTCACATCTTTACCGGGATCCGTGGAGTCAAGATACAGCAGCTGGGCCTGTATCACATTGGCGGTATAATCATTCACGTCAGTGCCGAGGAATATCACCCTGTCCATCATCAAACGTGAAAATACATCCATCTGCGCCACATTCAACTGGCGTTCTTCTATAATAGTAGGTGAAATATAGCTCGAGGTAATGGATGATGCGTATTGGTCAAGTGCCAATCCATTCATACCAAGATGCTTTACTGCATAATTCCTGAAATCGTTATTCATATATAAAATGTTCTATATTTGATTTTCTTATTCAAAGTTACGAAAATTTCCGTCAAAAACAAATTTCAAACCTCCATTTATCAGTCGTCATACCATTTCGACCCAGGTTCTGATACCATTTCGAGTTCTATCACAGCCCCGTTCTCTATCTGAGAGTGAGTGATATAGCTCTTCCGGTATTCTTCGCCGTTGACTTTGACGGATTTCACATATATATTTTCGCGGCTCACATTGGGCGCGAGTACTGTAAACGTATTGCCGTTGTCGAGATGCAATTTCATCTCTTTGAACAAGGGGGTGCCTATTTCATACATCCCGCTTACCGCATCTACCGGATAGAAGCCCATGGCGCTGAGCACATACCATGCCGACATCTGGCCGCAATCCTCATTGCCGCATAGTCCGGCAGGAGCATTGAAGTACAGCTCATGCATCACCTTCGATGCGTAATATGCCGTCTGCCATGGCTTGCCGGCTTTGTTGTATAGATATATCACATGGTGGCTTGGCTCATTGCCGTGTGCGTACTGCCCTATCATACCGGTGCTGAATATCGGCAATTCTGAATTTTCGGCGGGTACGTACGTGAACATCTCGTCAAGACGCGCCGCGAATTTATCTTTACCGCCCATCAGCGCCATCAGTCCGGGTATATCATGCTGTACCGACCACAGATAGTGCCATCCGTTGCTTTCGCAAATGTGCGGAGTATATTCGTCAGGGCTGTAATTGGGCTGCCATGAGCCATCGGTGGCTTTGGGTTGCATGAATCCGGTAGCGGGATTGAACACGTTCTTGTAGTTGAGCGCGCGGTTATAGAATTCATCGGCTATCTCTTTCTTGCCCATTTTTTCTGCCATACGGGCTATGCAGTAGTCGTCGTACGCATATTCCAATGTGCGTGACATTGACCAATCGTCTGCATTGTATGGATCCACTATGTCGTAAGGCACATAACCGTTCTTCTTATAGCTGCCTATGCCTCGGTATTCATCGATGTTGGCGGTTTTCACACAGGCTTCAAGTGCCTTTTCGGCATCGAAATCACCTATCCCCTTCAGATAAGCGTCCACTATTACCGGTACGGCATGATAGCCGATCATCATATCGGTTTCACCTCCTTGGAAGTTCCATACCGGCAGACGTCCGTTCTGGTCATAAAATGCTATGAACGATTTCACCATGTCATTCACCCGTTCAGGCTGAGTGTAGGTAAATAGTGGGTGCGATGCGCGGAATGTGTCCCACAGCGAGAACGTGCTGTAGTTTGTCCATCCGTCAGCTTGGTGTATCTGTTTGTCTGGACCGCGGTAACGCCCGTCCACATCGCCATATATGGTGGGGGCAAGCATGCTGTGGTATAGCGCGGTGTAGAAATTCACCTTGTCATTGATGCTGTCACCGGACACTTCTATGCGGCCCAGCTCCTTGTTCCACATTTCTTTTGCTTTGGCAAGATATTTGTCAAAATCATTATCGGACACCTCGGCGGCAAGGTTCTTTGCCGCACCCTCTTCATCCACGGCGGAAATGGCGGTGCTTACCACCAATTGTTCCCCTTCGGAGGTCTTGAAATTAAACCGCGCCACCATAGCGTATTTCCCGTTAGGCTGATTGGTGTCTGCATCTGTTAGGGCTGTGGTGTCGATTACCACAGAATCCCATGGACGGGAGAAGCGGCTGCGGAAATAGACACGTTGGTCGCGTGCCCAACCTGTGGAGAATCGGTAGCCTTGTACCGTTGCGGAATCCACTATTTCAATCTTTGTGTCAACGGTTGCATCCCAGTTCATGGCTTTTTTCAAGTCCAGGAACACGGCGGCATCGCCTTCTGGGAAGGTATAACGTTGTATGCCTGCGCGCTCGGTGGCGGTAAGCTCTACCTTTATACCATAGTCTTTGAGTATTACGCTGTAATATCCTGCCGATGCGGTCTCATCCTCATGGTCGAATTTCGAATGGATTCCGAGAGGCTCCGGTGCTTCTTTGTACGGAACCATTACCGGCATAAACGAGATGTCGTAGAGGTCTCCCGCCCCGGTTCCCGATAAGTGGGTGTGGCTGAACCCCGCTATCGTGCTGTCCGGATAGAAATAACCCGATATGCGGTCCCATCCGGGCAGGCCGTTATCTGGACTCAGTTGCACCATGCCGAATGGGACTTGTGCTCCGGGGTATGTGTTTCCGGTAAAGTCTGTGCCTATAAGCGGATTCACTAATGCCGAATAATCGACATCTTGAGGAGCGTTATTTTCAGAACACGACGCCACCGTGGCTGCCGATAACATAATCGATTGTATTTTCATGTTTCTAATGTATAGAGCAGTATTTCATAAAAAATCTCACTATACAAAATTATAAAATATTCCGGGCAAATAAAAACCGGTAAGATTATTTCACAAATTCAAATGTATTAATGATTTAATAAAAACAGAAGCGGAGCCATTCACCAAGTGAGTGGCCCCGCTGTTTTTTATCTGGAGACAAGTCTCCCTATGTCTGAAAATGCATTAGAGCTTAGATGCGATTTCCTTGAATTCGTCGAGTGACACAGTCTCTTCTGCCAATGTCACGGCGTTTTGCAAGGCATCGAACAATTTGATATCACCGACTTGCTCTATCAAGCGACCGCGGTAATTCTTGTCGTCGAGGATGTTTTGGGCATAACGGGTGATTGTTTCGTCATCCATGTTGGTCATGCCGTACTGCGCAAACTGACGGGCGGCCATGTTTTTGGCAAACTGCAACAGGTCGTCTTGCTCTATCTTGACGCCGAGTTTGTTGGCTACCTGTTCTTTGATGAGCTGCCACTTCAGGTCAGCCTGCATCTTTGCATATTCCTCATCGATGTTGCTTTCGTTCAAGCCTTCGTTGCGGCTTATGAGCCATGCTTTGAGGATGGTGTCGGGCAATTGCATTTCGCCGTATTTACCCATAAGTTCCTTGCGGGCTGAGAAGCGGAATATCATTTCGCTGTTGCCTTTCAGTTCGCCTGCTATGATCTCTTTCACGGCAGCGCGGTACTCCTCTTCGTTGTGTACCTTATCCTTGCCGAATACATTGGTGTAGAATTCTTCACCATATTCAGCGGGGCGCACTACGATTATTTCAGAGATGGCAATTTCAAAATCGCCTTGTACGGCTGCAGTACGTTCCTTGTCGATATTCAACATCGATGAAAGCTCGGTGATGTTGCCGTCAGCTGCTTTGCGGGGGTTGAATACCACCTTGTCGCCTACTTTCTTGCCTTCGAATTTTGCAGCTTCTTCTTTGTCCACAAAATACATTGGAGCTACGATACCGCTTACCACTTGGATTGCGTCCTCGCCTTCCTTTACGGTGCCGTCTTCGTTAAGCTCCATTATGGCACCCTTTACAAGTGCGTCGTGTTCAAATTCCTCGCCGGGAACCTGTGCACCGAAGCGCTTGCGAAATGCCGCATCCTGTTCAGCGATCATTTCGTCGCTGACAGCGATATTGTAGTAAGGGATGGTTACCGACTTGTCAAGTTCTATGTTCAACTCGGGTGCAAGGGCAAGGTCGTACTCAAAAGTGAAATCCTTTTGGTTCTTCAAGTCAAGTTCCTTGACCTCTACAGGCATTGGCTGACCCAATACATTGAGTTTGTTCTCTTCGATATATTTCATCACTGCATCAAATACCACCTGATTGATTACATCACTGGTTACTTGACGGCCGAAACGACGCTGGAGGTCGGCAATGCTGATATGGCCTTTGCGGAATCCGGGGATTTGATGTGTGCGACCTATCTTTTTGAGGTCTTCTGTTACTTTTGCTTTGTAGTCGTTTTCTTCAACCGATACGGTAAGACGCATGCTCACAGCATCGGTATTGTTGGCGGTTATATTCATAACTTGTTTATGATGATTATTTAATATTATTCAATCGAATTGCAAAATTAATACAAATAATCGATTGCGCAATTTAACTTAACCAAATTTACATAAATTCTCTTGCCTTGGGGGGGGGGTCGGGCATCTTGTTCGGCGGCATTATTGCCGCCCTGCCCGATAAAAACCGGGCAAAGCGGCGCAGTCTGTTATGTTATGGTCTGTGTTGATTACAGAATTTTGGTCACACCGGACGATTAGTCGTCATCATCGTCGTGATGATGTTTCTTATGATGTTTTTTATATTTCTTATATTTTTTGTGCTTTTTATGCTTCTTGTGGTGATGTCCGTAGTCATCTCCGCTGTAGTAGTCGTTTTCCACGCCCCAATAACTGTGCATTGAGCCACACGAGGTGAGCGCCGTTCCTCCCGAAAGCATAATCACCGCAGCCAGTAACCAGATTAATCCTCTCTTCTTTGTCATAATTCAACGTTTATAGATGAAACATTTATATTTACGACAACAAACGCCGCGTTTTTGTTCGATAAGTCGATTGGCTATATGAGGGATTATTAGTAACTTCGCGGAAAATTCTACTGGATTATATGGCTGAAAACTCATTATTGACACGCCTCGACGGGATTGATGCCCGTTTTGAGGAGGTTAGTACACTTATAACTGATCCGGCTGTAATAGCCGATATGAAACGTTACGTCCGTCTCACCAAGGAATACAAGGACCTGGAGCGTCTGCTTGGTGCCACGCGTCGTTACCGCACCATGCTTGCCAATATCGACGAGGCTCGTGAGGTGCTTGAAACCGAGAGTGATGATGAACTGCGGCAGATGGCTAAAGACGAACTCGATGAAGCGACCGCCGCGATTCCCGGTCTCGAAGAGGAGATAAAATTATTGCTTATTCCGGCTGACCCCGAGGATAGCAAAAATGCCATCCTTGAGATTCGTGGCGGTACCGGTGGTGACGAAGCTGCAATTTTTGCCGGTGACCTTTATAAGATGTATTCCAAATATTGTGAATCCAAAGGGTGGAGTGTGGCTGTTACCTCATTTAGCGAAGGAGCCGCCGGTGGCTTCAAGGAAATTGTGATGGCAGTGACCGGCGATAATGTTTATGGGACATTGAAATATGAAAGTGGTGTGCATCGCGTGCAGCGTGTTCCGGCTACCGAAACACAGGGGCGCGTCCATACTTCAGCTGCCACTGTCGCCGTGCTTCCCGAAGCGGAGGCGTTCGATGTGGAAATCAATGAGGGTGAAATCAAATGGGACACATTCCGAAGCGGTGGCGCCGGCGGTCAGAACGTCAATAAAGTCGAATCCGGTGTACGATTGCGCTACATGTGGCGTAATCCCAATACCGGGGTTACAGAGGAGATTCTCATCGAATGTACTGAGACACGCGACCAGCCTAAGAATAAGGAACGTGCGCTTAGCCGTTTGCGTACATTTATATATGATAAGGAGCACCAGAAGTATCTCGACGACATCGCTTCCCGACGCAAGACTATGGTATCCACTGGCGACCGTTCGGCTAAGATACGTACTTACAACTATCCCCAGGGACGCATCACTGACCATCGCATCAACTATACCATTTATAACCTTCAGGCATTCGTCGATGGTGATATTCAGGACTGCATAGACCATCTGATTATCGCTGAAAACGCCGAGAAACTTAAAGCCTCTGAACTATAATCCCGTATTCCCTTTATATTTGACTATCATGAACAGAAAAGAACTCATTGAAAATATCCGCAGTAAAGGTTCGTTCCTTTGCGTAGGACTTGACACTGACCCGTTGAAGCTCCCTAAGCACATTGCCGAAGGTCCTGATCCGATATTCACCTTCAATCGTGCTATAATTGATGCTACAGCACCATACTGTGTGGCATATAAACCCAATATGGCTTTCTATGAAAGCTTCGGTGCGGCAGGTTGGGATGCTCTTGAACGCACCATCGCATATATCAAGACCAATTATCCCGACCAGTTTATTATTGCTGATGCAAAGCGGGGCGACATAGGCAATACCTCAAAACTATACGCTCGCAGCTTCTTTGAGCATCTTGATGTCGATGCCATTACCGTTGCCCCTTATATGGGCGAGGATAGTGTGACACCGTTCTTGGGCTACGACGGCAAATGGGTGATTCTTCTTGCGCTTACCTCCAATAAGGGTTCTCACGATTTTCAGCTTATCGAAAACACTGCGGGCACTCCCCTGTTTGAAACGGTGATTGAGAAATCAAGCCAATGGGCAGGTCCCGAAGAAATGATGTATGTGGTAGGTGCCACACAAGGTCGCATGTTCGAACACATACGCCGTGTCGCTCCCAAATCATTCCTCTTGGTTCCGGGAGTGGGCGCCCAGGGCGGAAGCCTTGAGGAGGTATGTCGTTATGGTATGATTCCCGGTGATTGTGGGTTGCTTGTCAACTCTTCCCGTGGCATCATATATGCATCTTCCGGAACAGACTTTGCCGATGCGGCAGCCGCTGAAGCCCGCAAACTTCGTGACCAGATGGCGGCACTGCTGAAATAGCATGGTGGCTTAAGATATGAATGCATGGCGTCCTCATCTTGATTCTGAGATGAGGACGCTGCATATATATCGGAAATGGCATATACATTTTATCAATGTTTACGGAATTTTTTCTTTAATTTCTGATAATAATTAGTACTTTTGCATCAAAGTTAAAAACCTAAATTAAAACTTAGTAAAAATGACACTCGACGATTTTAACTTTGCCGGTAAAAAGGCAATTGTACGTGTTGACTTCAACGTACCTTTGGACGAAAACGGTCACATTACTGACGACACCCGTATTCGCGGTGCCCTCCCTACCCTCGAAAAAATTCTCAAGGATGGTGGTAGTCTCATAATCATGAGCCATATGGGCAAGCCCAAAGGCAAGGTTAATCCCAAATTCTCACTCGCTCAGATTAAGGATGATGTAGCTAAGGCTCTCGGTCGTGATGTGATATTCGCTCCCGACTGCGCTAATGCTGCTGAAGCTGCCGCTAATCTCAAACCGGGTGAAGTCCTGTTGCTTGAGAACCTCCGCTTCTACCCCGAGGAAGAGGGCAAGCCCGTAGGTATCGACAAAGAAGATCCTGCTTATGATGCAGCTAAGAAAGAAATGAAAGAACGTCAGAAGGAATTTGCAAAAACTCTTGCAAGCTATGCCGACGTTTATGTTAACGACGCATTCGGTACCGCTCACCGCAAGCACGCATCCACTGCCGTTATTGCCGACTACTTCGACAAGGAAGATAAGATGCTGGGCTATCTTATGGAAAAAGAAGTTAAGGCTGTCGATAATATCCTTAGCGATATCAAACGTCCTTTCACTGCCATCATGGGTGGTTCTAAAGTATCGACTAAGATTGGAATTATCGAGAACCTTATGGACAAGGTCGACAACCTCATCCTTTGCGGTGGTATGACCTACACTTTCGCCAAAGCTATGGGCGGCAACGTAGGTTTGTCACTTTGCGAGCTCGACAAACTTGATGTAGCTCTCGACATCATGAAGAAAGCTAAAGAAAAAGGCGTAAACTTAATCCTTGGTACCGACTGTGTTGCTGCCGACAAATTCTCTAACGACGCCAACACTCAGATTTGCTCTGTAATGGATATCCCCGAAGGTTGGGAAGGTATGGATGCCGGCCCCGAAACCCGTAAGGCATTTGCTGAAGCCATCAAGGGTGCTAAGACTATCCTTTGGAACGGTCCTGCAGGTGTGTTTGAGTTTGATAATTTCACCGCAGGTTCACGTGCTATCGCCGATGCTATCGTTGAAGCAACTAACAATGGTGCCTTCTCACTCGTAGGTGGTGGCGATTCTGTAGCATGCGTCAACAAGTTCGGTCTTGCCGACCAGGTTTCTTACGTATCTACCGGTGGTGGTGCATTGCTCGAAGCCATCGAAGGAAAAGTCCTCCCCGGCATTGCAGCCATTAAGGGCTAAACTAACTTACAGCATATAACATTAGCGGTGTGCCAAACCTCCATTTGGCGCACCGCTATTTCTATTTCCCTATCAAATCTATATCCTTCCACAAATTTTTCCCTCACAAAAGTGCAAATTCGCACACTAACCCCCACCTCCACCCCCTATCTTTGCACAAAAAACA
>CAJTMM010000015.1 GCA_910577465.1 uncultured Muribaculaceae bacterium
AGGCGGGTCTGCTGTTTTTAGTCGCGGTGCGACCTCAAAAGCGATTGCAAAGTTAAGCACTCTTTTTGAAACTGCAAAATATTCTTGCTTTTTTTTGAATATTTTTATTCGGAATGTGTGTTGGGAGTGTGTATATCCTTGTTGTGGAGCCGTTTTTGCGGGGGACAATAGGGTGGGGCGTCACGACGGCTGTGGTGTATCAAACAAACCCTTTGGTCTGATATATCAACTCGGCGACGTTGGTGGCATTGAATTTTTCCATGACGCGGCGCCGGTAGGTCTGCACGGTGTTAATGCTGAGATTGAGTTGGGATGCTATGCGTTGTGAGGTATAACCCTGGCATAATAGTTTGAGTACTTGACGTTCGCGTTCGGATATTTCAGTGGTGGGGTCGTAGGCTGTGTGAGCTTCGCGTTGGTGTGAGAATGCGGGGCTGAAGTATGTAGCTCCGTGTATCAATTTCTCCATGGCATCACGAAGCAGGCTTACGGGCTCGGTTTTCAACACGGCACCACCTATGGGTAGCGAGCATATCTTGGCTTTGACCCATGGCTCTTCGTGCATGGTGTAAATCAGTATACGTTTGGCGGGGATTTCTGCTGTAAGGCGTTCTATGATGTCGAATCCGTTGCCATCACCGTGTCCCAGCTCAAGGTCTATGATGTATATGGCGTCGGGGTGTGGAGGTTCGTCTTTGTGTCCTAACGATACTGTGCCGATGTCAGGGCAGGTGTGTGCTATCTCCATAATGCCTTGCGCCACTATGGGATGGTCGTCTATTACGATGATGCGGTTGGGCTTTTTCATGTGATGTATGTGTGGTCAGAATATAAGGATGAATGTGTTGAGATTGTCGCTGTCGGTATTGCGGTGTATCTGCGCGCCGATTGCTTTGGCGCGGTCGGCGATAGTGCGCAGTCCTATTCCTGTGCCCGACGGTTGGTCGGGTGGTGTAGTGGTGGAGTTGTCGGTTATGGTCAGTGTGCCCTTGTCGGGGTGGTCATTGGTTATGTTTATGCTTATGTGTGTAGCGTTGCCGTGTTGCAGCAGGTTCATGAGGTGTTCTTGTGTGATGCGGTAGAGCTCGCGTCCGATCGAGGGTGTTATGCTGCCTATCCCGGTGGATGTATATGTTATGTCGGTGCCGGAATTGGTGCTTAGTGTGGAGGTGTAGTAGCTGAGGATTTCGGATAGGGAAAGTCTGTCGAATTCGGGCGGCATGAGCTCGTGAGCGATGCGTCGAACTGTTTCACGGGTGTTGTCAATCATCTTTTCCACCGACCGTGGATCGTCGCCGTGGGTGTAAAGTTTCATCTTCAGCCCCAAAAGGTCGTTGGCTACGCCGTCGTGGAGCTCTTTGGCAAAGTATTTGCGTTCATCCTCAAGTCCCTGTATGTAGTGTTGCGCCGTTTCAAGCTGGCGGCGGCGTTCCATCTCTTCCATTGCGCTCCGTGCTTTTTTCGACCTACGGTACATGACCATCGACATCACTGCCAAGATGGCTATAATGAGGGCTACGGCAAGCAGAATCCTGTCGCGCTTGAGGACGTTCATGCGTAGTGTGGAGTTTTCCATCTCGCGTTCCAGGGCTTTGTATTTGATGTTGAATTCCTCCAGTCGTGCGGCGGCGTTCATGTTGGCTATTGAGTCGGTGTATATACGGGCGCTGTCCAAATAGCGGCAGGCTTCCTCGTAGCGCCCTAAGTGGTGGTAGCAGTTGCCTATGTGGCTCAATAATGCGGCGCGGTTGCTCTGCATGGGCGATTTTTCCTGAATCTCGTACCAATGCAGTGCTTTGTCCCACTGATGGCGGTTGTAGTGCATGCGTGCGCGTGCCATTACATAGCCGAGACTTATCACTGAGTTCTGTGGCAGCTGTGAGTAGAGGTCGTAGCCAATGTCCATGTATCGGTCGACTGAGTCATTGCGCCCGGCTGCTTCAAAGTACCGGTATAGTGACGGTATGCATCGTAGCTGTAGCGATTTGTCGTCTAATGTCAATGCGTCGTTCCATGCCATACGGGCTTGAGTGCCTGCTTCTTCGATGTTGCCGCGTTCGGTTTCGGCTACGGACAGAAGCTGTCGTGCGCAGATGATTGAATATGTGTCATTGGAGTCGATGGCGTATTGCGCAGCTCGTTCAAGGTATTGTGCGGCATCGTTGAATCGACGGAGATTGTAGTACATCACTCCTATATTGTGGGTCACTGAAGCCTGCCAACCGGGGTCGCCGAACACTCTTGCCACGGAGTCGGCTTTTTCATGGAAGTATATGGCTGAGTCGGTCATGTTGCTACGGTGATAAAGAATGCCGAGGTCGGAATATACGCTTATGTCGAGTTCTTTGTCGCCGAATGAATCAAGGTAAGGTATCACTGACCGTTTGGCGTTTATGGCATCACTCCGTTCGCCTCGCCAGGTCATCAGTGTGGCTTGTTCGTTGAGCAGCAGCGGGTAAATCGGACTATGTTCTATGTCGGGTATAGCGAATGCTTTATCGAAGCATAGTTGTGCTTCGGAGAGGTTGCCCTCAGCCATGAGTTGGGCCGCCTGCTCATAAAGCTGTTTGTGGTCGGGCTTCGGCGTTTGCTCCGATGCCCGGCATGTGATGATGGCAAATGTGGTGGATAATATAATGGATAAGATGTGTCCGACGGTCCGGTTCATGGTATGGATTCTTAAAAGTATCTAAAAGGGACGTACCAAAGTTATTAAAAATGTGTAACATAAACAAGCGATATGCAGAGACTTGCTTCGAACATGACTGCATATCGCCGTGGGGATATATTTGGGAAAGGTTTATTATTGGGCTAATTCAGGTGTGTGTTTCTGTTTGCGATAAGAGTATGTCGAATCAGAATCTGCTGTTTCATGATAATTGCTTTTTTTGTTTTTGCAAAGGTACGCGTGTTACATGATATCGCGTGTCATTAAAAATGGTGATTTTTACGGAGTTCTGAAAAAATTTGGATTGCTGTTGCCGCGTCGGGTCATTGTAGGGTGTTATTACGAAAAAAATAGTTATTTTTGCGGTGGAAGCATCTTGTTGATTGTTTCCATGTTTAACAGTAAAAATAGATAAGAGATAGTTATGAAAGAAGAAATAAATGCGCGCATTGCGGCGCTGCGCGATTATATGCGCGGTGCTGGTGTGGATGCGGTGATTGTGCCCCAGACCGACCCGCATCAGAGTGAATATCTTGCCGACCATTGGCAGGTGCGCCGTTGGCTCACCGGTTTCACCGGATCGGCAGGCGATGTGGTGGTGACAATGGATAAGGCTTTCGTATGGGCCGATTCGCGTTACTGGCTTCAGGCTGCGGCTCAGCTCGAAGGTACATGTGTGGAAGTTATGGAGGATGGAAAGCCCCAGACGCCTGACAAGATTGATTATTTATGCTCGGTGTTGCCCTCCGGAGCTACGGTGGGTATAGACGGTATGCTGTTTTCGATAGTGGCTACCCAAGCCATGGAGCGTGCACTCGCTTCACGAGGAATAAAGCTGGTGGTGGATTTCAATCCCGTAGACCTGATATGGCTCGACCGTCCGGCTCTGCCTAAGGACGAGGTGTTTGTCCATGGTGTGGAGTATGCCGGAGAGGATGCGGCATCCAAGTTGTCCAAGATGCTTTCGAATGCTTCAGCGCAGGGCGCATCGTCGGCGTTCATCTCCGACCTTGCCGAGATAGCGTGGGCATTGAATGTGCGTGCGCGCGATGTGGAGTGCAACCCTGTGGTGACATCGTTCCTATATGTGTCGCCTAAAGGCAGCGTTCTTTTCATTGATGCAGATAAGATAAATGCCGAGGTGCGCGACTATCTTGCCGCAGCCGGTGTGGATGTTCGTCCTTATGGTGCGATAGCCGAATTCCTCGGAGCTTTGCCCGTGGATGAGCGTGTGCTGCTGAGTGCGGGACAGAGTGCGGGAGCATTGTTGCCGGTGCTCGGTGAACGTGCCGTGGTAGGTACCTCGCCTGTGGCTATGCTCAAGGCTGTGAAGAATGATGTGCAGGTGGCAGGTGTGCGCAATGCGATGGTGCGCGATGGTGTGGCGCTGGTGCATTCGTTTATGGAGATAGAGGATATGATGGCACGCGGTGAGACTCTGACCGAGATGGGTGTGGCTGATATATTGCTGAAATACCGCAGCGCTCAGCCGCTGTTTTTCGATTTGAGTTTCGATACCATAGCCGGTTATGCCGCGCATGGTGCGATAGTGCATTATTCTGCCAATCCTTCGACCAATGCTACGCTGCGCCCCGACAATCTGCTGCTGGTGGATTCCGGTGCCAATTATCTCGACGGTACCACCGATATAACGCGTACTATCTCGCTCGGTGAGCCTACCGACGCACAGCGTCATGATTTCACGTTGGTCATGAAGGGACATATATCGTTGGCGCAGGCTGTGTTCCCGGTGGGTACGCGCGGTGCCCAGCTCGATGTGCTCGCACGCATAAATTTGTGGAAAGAGGGCTTGAGCTATCTTCACGGTACCGGTCATGGCGTGGGGCATTTCCTGAATGTTCATGAGGGCCCGCAGAGCATACGTCTCAATGACACGCTCGCTCCGATGACTCCCGGAATGATTACATCTAATGAGCCGGGTCTGTATCGTGAGGGCGAATATGGCATACGTTGTGAGAATCTTGTACTCACGGTGCCTGCTTTCACTACTGATTTCGGTGAGTTCCTGCGTTTCGAGACACTGACATTGTTCCCGTTTGATTTGCGTCTGTTTGATGTGAATCTGATGAGCGATGCTGAAATTGACTGGGTCAATTCCTATCATACCATGGTGTGTGAGAAACTGTTGCCGCAGCTCGATGCCGCAGCTCAGGAATGGCTTATATCCAAGACCCGTCCGTTAACCCGATAATAAGATTGGAAATATGGCGCTTATAAAACCGTTGAGGGGTGTGACCCCTGTGATAGGTCGAGATTGTTTCCTTGCCGATAACGCTACGATTATCGGTGATGTGGTGATGGGCGATGAGTGCAGTATATGGTTCAATACGGTGCTGCGCGGTGATGTCAATTCTATACGCATAGGCGACCGCGTGAACATTCAGGATGGTACGGTACTGCACACTCTGTATCAGAAATCGACCATAGAGATTGGCAACGATGTGTCGGTGGGTCATAATGTGACGCTGCACGGTTGCAAAATCCACGACCTCGCCCTGATAGGGATGGGAGCTGTGGTGATGGACGATGCCGAAGTGGGCGAGGGCGCGTTGGTGGCTGCCGGTTCGGTGGTGCTGTCGCGTACTAAAATAGGCCCGAATGAACTGTGGGGCGGAGCTCCAGCCAAATTCATCAAGATGGTAGACCCTGTCACCTCACGTGAACTCAACCAGAAGATAGCACGCAACTATCTGATGTATTCCAAGTGGTATGACGAGACGCCGCAAGAGTGACGCCCACCACATAGCACTGAAGAATAGAGTCATTATAAAAGTCAAGCCCGAGGCAATCAGCTTCGGGCTTGCTTTGTATTATATATAATAATATATAATGTGTTCTTTGTTTGGTTGGCGGGTTATTCCGGTTTGAGCCGCGAGGTGCGGAATCCGTAGGTCATGACCACGAGGAAGCATATTAGCGGTAGTACGAACGAAACATTGACGGCGGGCATGTTCATTATAGTGCCCTGGTCAATAATCATGCCCTGAAGTGGTGGCATGAGCGCTCCACCCACAATTGCCATGACGAGGAATGCAGCTCCGAGTGAGGTGTCGCGTTCGTGTACGCGTTCGAGCGCAATGCCATAGATGCTTGGAAACATGATGGACATGAATGCGCTGATAGCTACAAGACAGCATAGTCCGGCAAAACCTTCGATAAGTATGGTTCCGGCGGTACATAGTGATGCGCCTATGCCGAATATTGTGAGAAGTCTGCTTGCCTTGATAAACTTCATCATGAATGTGCCTATGAAACGGAATGACAGTGCAAGTGACATGGCGAGAATATTGTAGTTCTGCGCTGTGGCTTTGTTGATTCCGAGATTGTCGGCGTATTGTATGATGAATGTCCACACCATGATCTGTGCTGCCACATAGAACATCTGAGCCAGAACTCCCTCGCGATATTCACGGTTTGCCCATAGGCGTTTCAATGTTTCGCCTGCCGATATTTTCTCGCCATGAGTGTCGGTGCGCGGCATTTTGGTGAGTGCTATCACTATGAACATTGCCACAACAATCAGTCCTATCGCCACATACGGGTCGCGGATTACGGCAAGGTCGTGCAGGCGTATGCCGGCTTTTTCAGCGGCATCGAGGGTGGGGAATATTATCTCTCCCGCTTCATTGCGCGCATCGGACAGGAGGTTGGGGAGTACTATGAGCGACGCTACCGCCATGCCCGATAGGGAGCCGACAGGATTGAATGCCTGTGCGAGATTGAGACGCCTTGTGGAGGTGTCCTTGCTGCCGAGTGATAATATGTAGGGATTGGCGGTAGTCTCGAGGAAGGCAAGTCCGAAAGTGAGGATGTACAGCGACAGACAGAAGAATGAAAATTGCTGATACGAGGCTGCCGGAATGAACAGGAACGCACCTACGGCATAAAGCCCCAGTCCGAGGAGTATGCCACTCTTGTAGCTGAACTTCCTTATGAAGAGGGCTGCCGGAATAGCCATGGTAGCATAGCCTCCGTAGAATGCGAACTGCACCATGGATGCCTTGGTAGCCGAGAGTTCCATTACTGTCTGGAAAGCCGCCACCATGGGATTGGTTATATCATTGGCGAATCCCCATAGTGCGAAGAGCGATGTGACTAATATGAACGGCAGGATATAGCGCCGTTCCACAAGTTTGTGTTTTTTCGTGGTGGTATTCTGATTCATGGTCAATTGATTTCGGTGATGTCGGCGGGTGAGGTTATAGCGCCGTTGGTTCTTGCCTGAACCAATATATTGCCTATGGCGGTGGCCTCTACCGGTCCGGCTGCCACTTCCAGTCCTGTGGCACGGCGGGTGAGTTCGTTGAGCAAACGGTTCTTGCTGCCCCCGCCTATAATCTGGAGTCGGCGTATGGGGTGGGGAAGTATAGCGTTCATGCCGTCGATGCCTTTCTTGTAACGCATGGCAAGCGATTGTAGCACGCAGCGCACATATTCGCCTTGGGTGGAGGGATGCGTCATTCCGTGTGCTGTGCAGTAGCTGTCAATAGCTTCACTCATGCTACGGGGGCTGTGGAACGAAGGATGGTCCACGTCGATAGTGCCGCTGAATGTGGCGCGTTCGGCTTCGCTTATCAGATGTTCGTAATCGGTGGGTAGTCCGAGAGCGTTCCATTGGGCTATGAGACTTTGCAGAATCCACAGTCCGGTAATGTTTTGCAGGAATCGTATCTTGCCGTCTACGCCACCTTCGTTGGTGAATCCGGCGGCACGTGCCTGAGGTGTGAGTATTGGCTGGTCGAGTGCCACACCCAGCAGTGACCAAGTGCCGGAGCTGAGGTAGGCAGTGCGGTCGGTTTCGTAAGTACCGGCGACTGCAAATACGGCGCTTGCGGTGTCGTGTGACCCGATAGCCACTACGGGTATGTCGTAGTCAGCGCCTATCAGCCGTTTCACATCGTCGGTGAGGTGTCCGCGTATCTCTCCCGGCTGTACTATGGGACCGAAAATGTGTTGCGGGAGACCGCATTCGTTTATCAAATCGCGGTTCCAGTCGCGGCGTTGTGCATCGAGTAGTCCGGATGTGGATGCTATGGTGTATTCATTGCATGCAGTACCGGTGAGGAAGAAGCTGAAAAGGTCGGGGGTGAAGAGCAGCCGGTGTGCGGCATTGATTATGGCAGGTGCCGTTTCTTTCATGCGACACAGGCGGAACACCGAATTTATGTCCATAATCTGTATGCCGGCTTCGGAATAATGTTTCTCGGGCGACTGGTGTTTGCTGAAAAACTCCTCAGCCGCTCCGTCGACATCTTTGTCGCGGTAGCAGATGGGATTGGAGAGCAGGTGACCACGGTCGTCGATGAATCCGAAGTCCACGCCCCAAGTGTCGATACCTATGCTCACTATACGGTAGCCTGATTCCACGGCTTTGCGAAGACCGGTGGTCATTTCACCGAACAAGGCGAGAAAGTCCCAGTAGGTGTGTCCGCCCATCTGAATCTGGCGGTTGGGAAATCGGTGTATTTCGGTAAGTGTCAGTTGACCACGGTCGATGGAACCGGCAATAACCCTGCCGCTTCCACCGCCGAAGTCCACTGCTATATAGGCATGTCTCATTTTCCTTCTTTGCCTAAAAAGTACGATTCGAGGTCATCGATTTCATTGCGTGTCAATGGGTCGACGTTGTTGCCGTTGAGCACGGCTATACGGCATCCCATCTCGAAGAACATGGCGCGTTCGAATGCCTGGTCGAAGTCCTTGCCACACACCACCTGTCCATGCTTGAGCAGCATCACCGAATTGTGTTCTGCCATGGCTTCAATCACGTGTTCTGCCAGTTGCGGCGAACCGGGGCGGAAGTAGGGTATCATAGGTATTTCCTCGCCTACGTGAAGCGCCATCTCGGCTGTGAAATTGAAATTGGTGGGGCGGTTGTCCATACATGCCACGGCTGTGGCGTATGGGCTTTGGAAGTGCAGCACCACGTTCACGTCGGGGCGGCGACGCATCACGCCCATGTGGAAAGTGCTTTCCATGGATGGGCGCACGCCGTTGAGTATCTCGCCTGATTCGAGACGGCACACCGACACGCGGTCGGCAGTGAGTTCTGGCACCCATGAGCCGGTGCCTGACAGCAGCACCTCACCGTCGGGCAGACGCCATGACAGGTTGCCGCTGCTGCATATTGTAAGACCGGCGTCGCCTACCCGGCGAGCCTGTCTTACGAATTCTTCAATTTGCTTGTATGTAGCCATTTCGATTGATTATTTATAGATGGGACCGTAATTCTTGCAAGCGCGGTAGTCGGAGCCTTCCTTGTCCATGCCGAAGGCGTTCCATGCGGCGGGACGGAAGAGCTCGTTGTCGTCGACATTGTGCATGCATACCGGAATACGCAGCATGGATGCGAGGGTTATCAGGTCCTTGCCTATGTGTCCATAGCTGATGGCTCCGTGGTTGGCGCCCCAGTTGTTCATTACTGAGTACACATCCTTGAATGCGGGCTTGTCGCAAAGACGGGGTACAAACCATGTGGTAGGCCAGGTGGGGTCAGTGCGCATGTCGAGAATCTTGTTTATCTCGGGGTCGACATCCACGGTCCATCCTTCGGCAATCTGGAGTACCGGACCAAGACCTTTCACAAGGTTCAGGCGCATCATGGTCACTGGCATACCGCCTTTGGTAAGGAAGTTGGATGAGAAGCCACCTCCGCGGAAGTAATCGCGGTCGGCAGGATACCAGGTAGTAGCCTTGAGACATGCGTCCATATCGGCGTCGGTCATTTCCCAAGAGGGCTTCATGCAGGGTTCGCCTTGTACGTTTACGCTTTGTCCAGTGGCATCAAGAGTAGTGGCGCCGGAGTTGATGAGGTGTATTATACCGCCTGCGGCACGTCCGGTAAGTTCTTTGCCAGTGACACGCTTCACAGCTTCGGGGCTCCAGTATGTACGTACGTCGGAGAACATCTGACCGCAACCTGTAAGCAGGTGTCCGAACAGCATTGCCACGCCGTTGCAGGCATCGTTTTCGGTGGCGAGTACGAACGCCTCGCGTATGCCGTTCCAGTCAAACGATGTGTTCATGATGGCTTCGGCAAAGTCACCGTTGGGCTTCCAGTCGGTCCATTGACGCTGACCTTGGAATCCGGCGGCTATGGCGTTGTGACCGAGGGCTTCTTCCTTGAATCCAAGTTCCTTCAACCGGGGATTGCCGGTCATGAGGTCGCGGATTATGAGAGCCATCTTCACTACAAACTCCCAGTCTGCATCTTTCTGCTCGCGGGTTTTACGCTTTTCGGGGCGGTTCTTGAAGTCCTCGCCTTCGTTGCACTTGCAGTTCTTTTCGGTCCATGCCATGGCTTTGGCGTATTCCACGGGGTCGTATATGCCTTCGTCCATGCGGCGGAGTATCTCAGTCTCGTCGACGCTTTCATTGCGCATTCCAAGGTATTCCTGGAAGAAATTGGGGTCAACGATGGAGCCGGCGATACCCATGCACATCGAGCCGATGGAGAGGTAGCTCTTGCCACGCATGTTGGCTACAGCCATGGCTGCACGTGCGAATCGCAACAGCTTTTCAGCTACATCGGCGGGAATGGTGTTGTCGTCAAGGTCCTGCACGTCATGTCCGTAAATGCCGAATGCGGGCAGACCTTTCTGTGCGTGTGCTGCCAATACGGCGGCAAGATATACGGCACCGGGGCGTTCAGTGCCGTTGAATCCCCATACTGCCTTGGGCCAATAGGGGTTCATGTCCATGGTTTCCGAACCGTAGCACCAGCAAGATGTCACGGATATGGTGGCACCTACGCCTTCGCGCTCAAACTTTTCGGCACATGCAGCGCTTTCAGCCACACGTCCTATCGTTGAGTCGGCTATCACACACTCTACGGGAGTACCGTCGGGGTTTTTGAGATTGTCGGAAATAAGTTTTGCCACTGCTTTGGCAAGATTCATGGTTTTTTCTTCAAGGCTTTCGCGAACACCACCCTGACGACCGTCAATGGTGGGTCGGATACCGATTTTGGGATATTTATTCATGTTATATAAAGGATTGTGTTGTTTTTTTGGATGCAACAAATATAATGAAATTTTATATACGCTCAAGAACTTTTACGCTTAATATAATAAAAAGCAGCCGGCCATCTGCTATGATTGAGAATGGCCGGCTGAATTATAATATGTTTCGTTTATCGAATCATTATTTTTCTGGCGTTGGAGTTGACAGATATGATGTAGAATCCCGGAGCAAGGGTTATATGTCCTGAATAGTTTCCGGTGGCGGTAAACGATTTTATGATTTGACCCTTGAAATCGTAAATTACGCAATGTGCGTTGTCAGGCAGATTTGTCAAATCCACATTGTTTCCGTTGATGGTTATGTCAAATGTGTTATCGTCGGTTACGGATCCGATTCCGGAGAATTCACCAATTGGTCTTATGTCGAACCAGTTTTCCCATGTGGGAGAATATTTGTAATAGTCCACGGAAAATTCCGGTACATATAATGTTCCGTTGGCTACTACCTCCTCCGGGAAATTGACAAGTCCCTCGGGAGGGTATTCTGCATAAGATTTTACATATTCGATTCCCGAACATTCATTAAATGAATTTTCACCTAAAGAGGTGGTTTTGTCACTCAAAGATATCCATTTCAATCCAGTGCATCCCTGGAATGCCTGTTTGCCTACAGAACTTACACCTCTCACTTCGACATACGGGAGGGATACGCATCCGGCAAATGCTGAAACGCCCAATCCATATAACGTCTCGGGAATTTCTATGTGGCTGATCAGGCTATCGTTTTGGAATGCCGCGGGGCCGATAATCTTTAGTGATTTGCCGAGGTCAAGATTCTTGAGAGATGTACAGAACGAGAAACTGTTGTCGGCGATAGAAGACATACTTTCAGGAAATGATACATTGTCAAGAGATACACATCGTGAGAATCCATAGTCGCCTACTTGATAGGTCTCGTTACCGAATCTTACGGATCTCAGCAATTGGCAATTGTAGAATCCGTATTTCCCTATTGATTCGATATTGTCAGGAAGATACACCTCCTCGAGACCCGTGTTTTGGAACATGTTCACTCCTACCAAGGGCACGTCGGGTCCGAATGTGAGGTTCTTCAGCTCGGGAATGTTATTGAACGGGCTCCGGAGATAGCTTACCTGGCGACCAACGTGAAGTGTTTCCACCGGGCAGCCATAGAAAGTACCATAATTATCGTTGCTTCCCTTTCCTGTGCTCACTAATTTTTTGCCATCGTTGAAAATTACAGTGGATAAAGACTTACAACCACTAAATGCGATGTCTTTTATTGAGTCTACTACTTGCGGTATGATTATCTCGCTAATGGATTTGCATTCAAGGAATACACCTTCGTCTATAACGGGACATGATTTTGACAATATCACGGAAGTCATGGTTGAGTCATTTGCGAATGCATATCTGCCAACTTTTGTGACTTTGTCCGGAATTACAATATTTTCGAGGCTAATCATGTCATAAAAAGCGCTGGCTCCTATAGTAGTCAGGCTTTCCGGAAGTTTTAGCTCCGTGCAACTGATGGCGCCATTGAGCAGGTTGTCACCGCAATAGGTCACCGTTCCGTTTTGTGAGAATGTGACATCCGAGAGTTCCGTCTGTCCATAAAATGGAGAATATCCTCCTGTTGCCATTGTCGGTGGTGTATAATAAATGTCGCGTCCTATGTACAGCTTTCTTAGTGGCGAATATCCAAAAAGACTGTAGTGTTTGCTTTTGCTGAGTCCATAACCCACAGAAATGGGAGCCGCGGAATCTTCGAAGCTTACGTCCCTGAGTGATACGCATTTGTCGAATACATATTTCTCAATTGTTGTGGTTGCACCGGGAATGGCAATTGAAGAAATAAGACCGTCATTGCTAAACAAACTCTCACATAGCACTTTTACGCCTTTGGGTATGTTGACATGTTTTAGCGAGGTCATGTCGGCAAATGCACATTTGCCTAATTCAGTGATGCTTTCAGGGAGATACAGAGAGTCGCAGGCACTGGCCCCTTGAAGAAAATATTCGCCACAGGATGTAACTGTGCCTGCAAGTGAGAATTCGACATCGGTAAGGCCTGTTTGCTTGCTAAACGGAGAAATATTGTAATTGGTAATACTATAATTGATGTTGCGCCCGATATATAATCGTGTCAATGGACAATCTTTGAACAATGGATTTGACTCTACATTGTTCAAAGATATTGGTTTCTTGGAATCCCTGAAAGTGAGTTCTTTAAGAGAGCGTGCGTTTTTAAAACATTTTCGTCCTATTTCTGTGGCTTTTCCGGGAATGGTTATTGATTTCAATGATATACAATTCATAAAAGTCTGTCGACCGATAGGCATTTCCAATTCTTCATTTTCAGCTTCTTCAAATGTTACGGAAACCAATGCAGAATCTCCATAACAGGCATAATTGTCCAGAAGCTCCAAACTTTTAGGGAAGACCAGTTCCTGAAGACCCGAGCAGTTGGCTAACGCGCATAGATATATTTTCTTAAGATTCGGCGGCAATGTAAGTTTCTTTATGCCTGTACATCCGTTGAATAAATTGTGGTACAGGAAAGTTACGTTATCTCCAAGCGTTACGTTGATTATGCTTGACATTTGAGTGAATGGACCGCTGGCGTTTGTATTTGCTTCGTTGCCGGAGGGATAGGCACCGGTTGTACTTGAGTTATAAGTGATATTTCGGTTCAGTGTGAGGAACCGTATAGGGCAGCTTTGAAAATAATAATGAGAATAATCTCCGGTGTTAATTCTGAGTTCTTCTTCGCCATATTTGAAAATTAAATAGGTCAGAGATGAACATCGGGTGAAGCTGCTCTCTCCCATGTAAGTTACGGTTCCAGGAATTTCCATTCTGCTTAGTCCCGAGCAGCCATAGAATACCGATGCACCGATGGTCTTCAAGCCCTCGTTAAGACGGCAAAGTGCAATTCCGTAATCGTTGTAAAACGCATAGTTGCCAACGGATGTCACGGAAGCCGGGAAAATAATATCAGCCAGTGAAGTGCAGTTGCGGAATGCATAAGCCGGAATAGTCGTGATGGAGTCGCTTAATTGAGCTACGGTTAGACGGCTGCATCCATCGAATGCGTATTCCCCCATGGTAGAGAATTTGTTCGGTAATATTATTGCCGTGAGCGATGTGCAGTTTTGAAATCCTGCCCGGCCTATTTCTTTAAGGGAGTTTCCTATGGAGACTTCTGTGATACTGCTGCATGAAGCAAAAGCGTTATTGCCTATTTTTTGCAATGACTCCGGCAGACTGAGTCGTGTAATTGCAGCGCAATTGGCGAAAGCATTGTTGCCTATGGAGTCAAGTCCTTCGTTGAACTTAACGGACGCTAATTTCGAGCATCCCTGAAACGCATAGCTACCTATATCCTTTACATTGGGCATTGATATCAATGTTAGATTCGGTAGATTATAGAAGAGATAGTCCAATATCTTTGTGCATTTTGGTCCTATGGTTACATTCGCAAGCTTTGTTGCACCATAAAACATTGAGTAGTCGTAGGAGGCAACATTATCGGGGAACTCTCCGACATTGGAGTAGGGTAATTTATTGTATGCAATGTTTCTGCCAATATATACCTCTTCGAGGTTACTCAAATTAAATGGCTTTTGGTCGATTCCTGTTGCACTGGTTTTTTCGGTTGTGATTGAGATTTTACTGTCGCTATCCTCAAATATAAGCTTTTTTAGAGCCGTGCATCCTCCTAATGCGCGACTGTATATGTAATTGACTGTAGCGGGGATGGTGACTGATTGTATGGAAGTGCAATTGAAAAATGCGTATGAATCAATTGCAGTAACGGTATATTCCTTTCCTTGATAAGATATGGTGTCAGGAATGATGATGTGATTTGGTAGCGGACTATAATATGCTGGGTTTGAGCTCGAGCTTACCTCATGGGTTACGGTAGCTTCCAGCTTCAGGGTGTCGATGGTGTAATATATGCTGTCTACATATATTTGGGGGATTTCGGCGATGGCTTTTACGGCGGTGGAGAGAGTAAGCAGGAATGCGAATGCGGCAAATCGCCTGATATGAGTTGCGTAGGATTGGTTCATGTCTATAATATGGTTTTGTGTGCGTTACATTAATCAATTATTCGAATAAATCTTTATTTATACAGAGGTAATCCTCGATTTCGAGAGCGTTCATTCCGTTCAGGGCGGGTATGTCGGCAAATGCGCTTACCGGGAGTTGCTCCTGGTTTATCGGCCGTTTCAGTGCTTTTTCAGCTCCGGTTTTTGTGCCGGCATGTATGTAGACTTGGTGTGGAAGTATTGGCGGTATCTGATGTTGACCTATTCTGACGGAAATGTCGTATATGGCAAGGTCTCCTACCCGATTTATTGACCTTATGTTCTTTTCTATCTCGGAATGGAGTTCGTCGAAGTCGCCGAATGTGTGTCTGATTCCATTTTTATGGAATTTGCCTGACTCGTCGAATCCGGCGTTTTTAAGATGCTCGTAGACTTTCTCGAGCAGTTTCGCTCCTAACCGGCGTTGATGGGAGAATATACGACCTTCTGTAGAGCCAAATACCTGGTCGTGCAGTGTTCGGAGCGGAGCGTGGTTGACGCTGTAGGTGTATCCGCTTTGATGGGGGCTGCAACAATTGCCTGGTCCGGAGCATCCTGGTGGATGTTTTTGTTTGCAAGTCATAGTGATAGACCTATTAATGGTACCCCGGCTCACTATACGGATACGTGTTAAAAAATGAAAGCGTGAGAGCCTTATCTGTTGCCCGTCCCGCAGTCTGAGGCCTACCACAGCCCTTCCTAAGTGGGAACGGGCAACGATGACCTCACGCCGATACGTATATACATTGATTCTTATCACGCGTGTGAGTGCATGACAAGAAACCATACGGTATTATACATACCCATGAGCATCTATCGTTGCCAGTCCTTTGACTTAGGTTTTTTGAAAGTGGTAGTTTCAGACCGCCAAAGAACAAACGTCGAGATAAACGCTTACTATAAAAGTTGCCCTCCCGCCTGATATTATTACCTCCGCAATAATCCCGGTCGGCGTGAGAACGTTTGCAAAATTACAAAAAATACGAATACTATAATGTTGAAACTTAAAAAAATAGGTATAGTTAATCTTAAGCTATCAACCATGGGGCTGTGTGGATTGTTATTTCTGATGTAGTGGAGATATTTTCCGCGAATGTTTTTTAATGTGATATGAAATGAAAAAGTTATTGATATTATTATTGTGTGCTGCTTCGGGTATAGTTGCGGTCAGTGCGCGGGATACGGAGGTCAGTGTCAGTTACGGGGCAGAGCCGGCTATGGGGCATCTGGGCGTGTACCGTAATGACTGGTCGGGGTTGGACGGATGGGGTGCTGTCAACGCTACCATAGACCACCGCTTCGCTCCGAACCTGTGGATAGGTTTGAGCTATACATATTCGTCGGCAGATTCCGACCATGCTTCCAAGGGTCGGTATGGCGAGGTGACGTGGCACGGACTTATGGCAAATGTGCGCTATGAGTGGTATGTGCGCGGGGGATTGCTGCTGTATTCGCATGTGGGCGTGGGCGCGTTGGTGGAATATTTTTCGCCGAGCTGGGAAGATTCGTACAACAGGACGAATATGGCGTTCCAGGTGTCGCCCATCGGTGTGCAGTATGATTTCGGAAAACATGTGGGAGTGTTTGCTGAAGCGGGCTATGGCGTGCAAGGTGTTGTGAAGGCAGGAGTAAGGATAGGGCTGTGACGGATGGGATATAATAAAAAATTGCGCCTAAATTATTTGACGAGTGTGGAAAATGGGGCAAAAAAGTTTTGAGATGTAAAAAACAATACGTAATTTTGCCCCGCAAAAAGCAATTGAGCAAATAATTAAATAAAAAACATAACGCAATTAAAATGATTATCGTACAAGTAAAAGAAGGCGAGAACATCGAACGCGCACTGAAGAAATTCAAGCGTAAATTTGAGAAAACAGGCATCGTAAAGGAACTCCGCAGCCGTCAGGCTTTCCAGAAGCCTTCGGTAACTAACCGCAAGAAGATGATGAAGGCGGTTTATGTTCAGAAGCTCCGTGCCGTAGAGGAATAATAGGAATCCTCCGCCACTGATTTTTATTTGAACTCCATAGAGGAGAATCCGATATAGTATCGGGTTCTCTTTCGTTGTACAACGAAAGATGGATTGTCTGTTTGTAGACTAATGGAACCTTTTACTTTATAAGAATTATGAAACTTAACAAGTTGGTGGGACTTTTGGCAGTATTGCTGCTGAATGTGTCTGTGCTTGAGGCCAAGCAGCCCAAGCATGTGGTGTTTGTGGGTTTTGACGGCTGGGGTGCTTATAGTATGCCCAAAGCCGATATGCCCAATGTAAAATCGTTGATGGATGCGGGAGCGTGGACCATGAAGAAACGTTCGGTGCTGCCTTCGAGCAGTGCCATAAACTGGGCATCGATATTCATGGGTGTGGGTACGGAAGGCCACGGATATACCGAATGGGGCAGCCGCACTCCCGAGATACCGTCGATAGCACTGTCGGAACACGGTATTTTCCCGACTATCTTCACCATAGTGCGCGAGCAGAAACCGGAAGCTGCGACCGGGGTGATACATGAGTGGGAAGGCATAGCTTATCTTGTGGATACGCTCGCGCTGAGCCATCACCGTCATGTGCCTTCGGGGGAGAACAATGACTCCCGCGCGGTTACCGCCGCCGCTGTCGATTATATAATGTCGGCGCGTCCGTTGCTGCTTGCGGTGACTTATGACAATCCCGACCATGTGGGTCATGCCGCAGGTCATGACACGCCGGAATACTATGACATACTCACATACGTGGACGCTCGTCTGGGCGAGATTATTGAAGCTACCAAGCGTGCGGGCATCTACGACGATACGGTGTTCATAGTAACATCTGATCATGGTGGCGTGGGCTGCGTTCATGGCGGCAAGTCGCTGATGGAGATGGAGACTCCGCTCGTGATGGCCGGCCCCGGAATAAAGAATGTGGGCGAGCTGAAAAGTGCCGTGATGCAGTTTGACGTGGCGCCTACCATAGCTTCTCTGCTCGGTGTCACACCTCCGCAGCCGTGGACCGGACGTGCTGTTACGGAAGCCCTGGAGTAAATAAGGGCTTGAGTGATATAATCCCACGTCAGGCAATATGCCGGCGTGGGATTTTTTGTTGATTTTTTGTGCGGGTGGGTGAAAAAGATTGCCGTAAGGTTTGCTATTGTCGAATATAAGAATTAAATTGCGCTTGGAAGCATAACCATAAATTCGAGTGCCATCATGATACAGGAATTTCTGCGATACATGAGCCATGAGCTGAATCTGTCGGTCAATACCGTATCGGCATATAGGGTGGATTTGCTTCAGTGGAGCGACTTTGCCACGTCGCAGGGCAAGTATGAGCTTGCCCCGCTCACGACATCGGCGTCGGACCTGCGCCTGTGGATAGCTGATGTGGCGCGCCGTGGCGCCACGCCGCGTACCATACGCCGCAAGGTGCAGTCGCTGCGCGCATTCTTCAAGTTTCTGATGAAGCGTCACGGACTTGCCGTGAACCCTGCCGAGGATATAGTGGTGCCTAAGGTGGGTCAGGATCTGCCGGTGTATGTGCGCGCGTCGGAGACCGCCGAATTGCTTAGCGGCGATATCCCTGACGATGATTTCGAACAGGTGCGTAACCGATTGATACTGGATATGTTCTACACCACGGGCATACGTTGCTCGGAATTGGTGGATCTGCGGGACTGCAATGTGGACGCAGTGAAGGGTGAACTAAAAGTGCACGGAAAGCGTAATAAAGACAGAATAGTGCCTTTCGGGGCAGAACTCGCAGATATGATAACCTTGTACCGCCAATTGCGCGACGATTTGATACAGCCACCGGCACCTGACGCATTTTTCGTGCGTCCGACAGGTATGCCTATGTACCGGAAATTGGTGTACAATATAGTCCATGATGCCATGGATGGTACGGTGCATGCCGCGAGGAAGAGTCCGCACGTGCTGCGGCATTCGTTTGCCACCGATATGCTCAACAACGGTGCCGACCTTACGTCGGTGCAGCAGCTGTTGGGGCACCAGTCACTTGCTACAACTCAGGTATATACACATATATCTTATAGAGATCTCAAACAAAATTATCAACTCGCACACCCCCGTGCACAAAAAAAAGGAGGATAACTATGGAAGTAAGAATTCAAGCCATCCATTTCGATGCCAGCGAGAAATTATCGTCGTTCATCAATAAGAAAGCTGAAAAACTGACCCGCCGTTTCCCGGCTATAGATTATATTGAAGCTGTACTCACAGTAGTGAAACCCGAAACCTCGATGAATAAGGAGGCTCGTATCAAGGTGATTGTGCCGCACGACGGTGAGCAGGTTGCCACCAAGGTTGCCGATACTTTCGAGGAGGCCGTGGATCTGGCACTTGAAGCTATAGAGCGTCAGCTTGAAAAAATTAAAGACAAGAAATAAACGCATATAAGGTTTTAATTATCAATGCGGTGTGCTGCGGAATGCGGCGCACCGCATAATTTTTTTCATAAAAAACGGTGCAATCTGTTGCAAAACGTGTGTGCGCGCGTATATCTTTGTGTAAAACCACTGATAAATGAGGGACGACTTGCTGACATCGGTTTTTGTGCGTTTGCGCCCGCGGCTTTTTGCTTCGGTAAGGCGTATGCTGTCGGTCGACGACGATGCCGCCGATGTGCTTCAGGATGCCTTCTGCCGTCTGTGGGGTCACAGGGATGAAATCCGGAGCGAGAGTCACGCCGAAGGGGCTGCAGTGGTGGCGGTGCGCAATGCCGCCATAGATACCCTGCGCCGGCGGCGCCATGATTCGGTGCCGTTTTCGGAGCTGCCCGACGATATCGCCGGTGGCGATGAGGATTCATCCGTGGATGACGCCCTCTACCGTAAGGTGGAGCGGATAATCGAAAGTCGTCTTTCCGCCCGTGATGCACGTGTGCTGTTCCTGCGCGACCGTTATGGCTATGATATGGGCGCCATAGCATCGGAGATGAATCTCACCGAGTCCAATGTCAGGATAATACTGAGCCGCGCCCGCCGCACGGTAAGGGAATGTTACCGCGAGAGTCGTACCTAACTAAAAAACTCACTCCTTAAAATATATACAGACAATGAATAGAATCATGACCACAACACTATCCGCCGACAGAGATGAAGCGTTGGCACTGGTTGAAAAATATTTCGACGGTGCGACATCGCTGGCTGAAGAACGCCGCCTGCGTGTGCTGCTCGCCGATATGAGACTCACCGGCACGGAGCTTGATGAAGCCCGCGCCGTGATGGGTTTTGCCCTGCGTGGAAAGCGGTCGACAGCGTCGCGGCGGAGACACAGCATGCTCCCCGCCGTAGGTGTTGCCGCATCGGTGGCGGTTGCAGTAACGGTGTTTGCCACTATGCTCACACGCCCGTCGGACGGAAATGTACTTATGTACGAGGGCGGATGCCGGATAACCGATACTCACCGTGTGCTGTCGATGGTGGATTCAGACCTTGATGCCTTCGGTGCTGCGGCATCGGATACGGAACAGCAGATATCGTCGGAGCTTCAGGAGATATCGGCAATGTGGAATTAGGATTAAAAAAATATATAGGATATATGTCACTGACCAATATTAACAGACTGATAGTAACGGCGCTGTGCTGCCTGATGTCGGCACTCGCGCTTCAGGCGCAGGATGGGCTGAACATAGCCGGTGCGTTTGCACCGAAGTATCGCGATATGCCTGACGCCACCGAGACGGTACTTACGCGCAAGAATCTGCGCGATGTGAGCCTGTCGCTGTACCACGGCATCACGGTGAAGAACCATCCCGAGCTTGCCGGCGAGCTGGAGGCTATGGTGGCGCGCGACGGAGCCAAAGCCGTGAACAAGGAGGTGCGGTATGCCGCGGGGCATCTGTACTACGGCTTCTACTCCTTGCCGGCACGGGGCGGGCTGAACCGGTACATACTTTATCTGAACACGCATCTCAAGTCGGGCGGCGATAAGATAATGCTGCTGTATCTCGAGGGGAGGGCGTCGATGGATGATGTGAAGAGACTCATAGGCAAGAATGGTAAGAATTAATGAATCAAGAATATAATAAGATGAAAATCAAGAGTATTGCAATGATTGTGTGCTGTGCGGCGGTAGCCGGCAGTGCGGTAGCGCAGATTCCTGCCGACACTGTGGTGGAGGTGCGCGCACCGCGTACCGTGATGGTCACCAAGTCGGGCGAGACCACTACGGTGTCCATATCCGGTTCCAAATATGATGAACGGTTCAACTACCGGTACACGGTGACTCCCGATTCGTTGGCAGATGAGGGTGACGAACTGTCATTCAACTTCCCGTTTTCCAACAATAAGTCAGCCAGCGGCAAGGGTGTGGATGAGGTGTGCGCGTTCCGCGGGATTTATGGCGGCGCTGTCATACCGGTTGACGCTCCCGGTGCCATGAACACGTCGTGGGAGGCGGGTGTGACCGAGGTGTTGGGTTACAGCTACCGCCGGGGTGCACACGATATAAACATAGGGCTTGGATTGGGTTACCGCAACCTGAGCATAGGTGACCGTACGGTGGTGGACAAGGATGGCGATGCGCTGTTGCTGACCGCCGCTCCCGACGATGCGTCGGATGTGTCGTCGCACATAGAGTCGTGGGCGTTGCATGTGCCGGTGATGTACACTCTGCGGCTACACCGCACGTTCGGCTTCTCCATAGGAGTAGTAGCAAATATCAATTTTTACACCACCGCATCGCGCAAGTACAGTGTGGATGATGTGACGTACACCAAGAAATTCAAGGGGTTGCATCAGCGGTTGCTCACTCCCGATGTGCTCTTTACGGTGGGTTCGGTGGGCAATGCCGGGGTGTATGTGCGCTGGTCGCCCGTCACAGCGTTCAAACGTGCGTACGGTCCGCAGTACAGGACGGTGTCGGTAGGATTGTCGGTAGCTTTTTAAACACGGAGATTATGAAACAGATATTACTTGCAATGATTATATCGGGCGCGGCACATGCCGTAGTTGCCCAGGAGAAGGTAGATACGGTGCTGTATGTGGAAAATCCGGCATCGGCGGTGATAACCGAGAATCCCGGCGGTTTCGATGTGACGGTAGTCTCGGACACTATGCCCGATGCCAACCGTATGGTGTATACCGACAAATTCGACAAGCCGGTAACGGTGAAGGCAAAGAAATGGCGCTCGGCTTTGACGTTGCCTTTGGATAAGGGGCGGTCGTCAAATTGGGATCTTACGGTAGGCGGTCCCGGTATAGGATGGGTGAATGCGTGCGGTCAGCCCGAGGGTATGGGTGTGGAGATGGGTAAGTCGTTAGAAATCTCGTGGCTCAACATGATTGCCGTCAAGTACCGTATGCCGTGGAAGTCGAGCCACCTGTCGATAGGTTTCGGACTTGACTGGCGCAACTACCGCATATCTATATCCGACGCCCGCTTCCTGCCCTCGGGCGACGGCGGAGTGGCGCTCGCACCCTATCCTGAGGGTGCCACCGCCAAGGGTTCGCGTCTGAAGGTGTTCAGCATGGGCATACCGGTGATATGGCAACAGAATCTGCCGTTCAAACTGTTCGGCTACAAGTTTCTGGTGGGTGCCGGCGCGGTGTTCAACTACAATAGCCACGCGAGTCTCAAGACTAAATGGGTGACTGTCGACGGCGACCGCGCCGAGCAGAAAACCAACCACATAGGTCACCGCCGCTTTACGGTCGATTTCATAGGTCTGGTGCGGATATGGAGCGGAGTGAACCTGTATGTGCGCTATTCGCCCAACAGTGTGCTCCGCGGTGCGGGTCAGCCTAAATTCAACCCTCTGTCGAGCGGTATAATATTGTATTACTGACGATGTTATCACGGCACGGGCTGACGATGGCTGGTGCGCTGTGAGGATAATTGGCGGAAATTTTTGTAACTTCGTGCAAAAATTTCCGCCAATGAAAATTCGTACGCCGCAAGAAATCACCGCCGCCACCGTGGATGTGGGGCGCGCCAAAGTGTCAATGCCGTGGACCAAGCAGATGGTACAGTCCATACAAGCCGGAGCGTTCATAGCCTTCGGCGGTGTGCTGTCGTTGGTGGTGGGGTTCGGCTTCCCCGAGGTCACCGCCGCCAATCCGTCGATGCAACGGTTGCTGAGCGGCTGTATGTTCCCGATAGGGCTGATACTCGTGGTGGTGCTCGGGGCGGAGCTTTTTACCGGCAACAACGCCATGCTCGTGCCCGCTTTCATGCAGCGCCATTATGGGGCATGGGCGGTGGTCAAGAATTGGATTATGGTGTATCTGGGCAACTTTATAGGCGCGCTGGCATTTGCCTACGTGATGGTGTACAGCGCGGGTCTTACGGCTGCCGACCCTTACCATTCGGCAATAGTGGGGATGGCGCATGCCAAGGTGTCTATGCCGTGGATTACGGTGTTTGTTAAGGGTATAGGTGCCAACTGGTGCGTGTGCCTTGCTCTGTGGCTCCCCCTGTCGGGCCATACGCTCATAGAGAAGATGGCGGGCTGCTTCCTGCCGGTGATGGCGTTTGTGGTGCTCGGCTACGAGCACTCGATAGCCAATATGTTTTTCATACCCACCGGTATGCTCGAAGGTGCCGATGTGACCGTGCAGCAGTTTGTGGCGGCAACCTCGTGCCCGCCACATTAGGCAACATAGCCGGCGGCGCACTCTTTGTAGGCTGCGTCAACGCGTATGTGCATCTTAGGAGGTAGGGGGGATTTTAAACAGGAATGTCCATTGCGTCAATGGCTTTCCATAAGTCGGTGTGCGATTGGATGAATTCCGTCTCTGTTTTTGAACGGGTATATGCGGAGGCCAGTTTGTGGTCAGCGCACATCTCCTCGACCCATTTTGAATTTTGTAAGAACGCTTCTTTTTTATCGAAATCAGGGATATAGGATTTTAGTGCATCCATTGCCGATTTTGATGACGGGTAATGCCTTGTGGTCTGTAGGTAATGCAGTAGGAACCAATACTCAATTGATGGCAGGCTGGGGCATAGGATGACGTTCTTGTTTCCGGCATATTTCTTGGCAAACGAGCGGTATTGTTCCATGACATTGGGGTCGCAAGACGATACGTCGATGTCAAATACCGCAATAACTTTTCCCTCGTCTTTTAGTATGCTGTCAATGCGTTTTTCGAGCGTTGGAAAGTTCTCATTCCCGAAGAAGCGTGACTTTATAAAGACTTTCAGGTTGTAGATGTCCCGTAGATGAGAAAAGTAGAATCGCTCCGTTTTACCGGCTCCAACTATGGTATAGGGAACGGTTCTTTGGAATTTTGAGTTAATCTTGCGTGCCATGATGCGTCAACCTTTGATTATGGGTAATGCGCCGAAAGCTCCATTGCGGTATGACCGTTGGAAAGAATTTATTTTCCCCAACTCTTTAAACTCTACTAAAGAATATAGTCTGGAGTTTCCGTCAGGCTCCTTTTCGGTAAACCATACAGAGTCCTTACGTATCAGAGTGTCAATAGTGTTAAGTAAGGGATCGTAATGCGTAGTGGCAAAAAGTTGGCTGCGTCCCGGGGTGTTAAGAAATTCTTCCAAGATGAACTCTAACAATTCGGGATGTAACGACGATTCGATTTCGTCTATGGGCAGGAATCGCCCGTTGTTCAAAGCTTCATATATGGCGGCTTCGAGTCCAAACGTACGGGTAGTTCCTGCACTTTGCAATGATTTGGGTAAAATGTATTTTTCCACACCACGTTTGTTGGTTACGGTAGTCTCAAAGTCGGTTTTTATACTTTCAAGGAAACCTTTGTCCATTAACCTTTTTTTCGCGGAGATTGGGATATTGTCATTACTGTTTATGGCTTCAATCTCATCACTTGACAAGGTTATTTGTTTCTTTTCGGTTTGTACGTCTGTTATGTTGAAGTCAGCCCGATGGATGAATTTAAGAATGTAATTCTTTAAACTGGAATCTGTGCTCATCTTGTTTCCGGCATATCTGAACATTTCAATCTTAGGTTCGATGACCGGCATTATTCCTTTTCGCATCCAGTCGCGTGCATTGTCAATCTCAGGTAATGAGCAATTGACCTGGTTGCGTGCTGCGAAAAAGGACATGTTCGGGAAGCATTTGACAGCTATTTCATCCTTTACCGCCTTGCTTATTTTTACGGATGGACCGAAGTCTATTTCCGACTGCCTGTTGTTAATCTTGCGTGTGAACAGGCGTATGGGTTGTGTGGTTTTGTAATAATATAAACTTTCGTGGGATACAACATTCTCAGTTAAAGATAGATTGTAGCGATATTTTGTTTCGCCGACATAGAATGTTAGTTCGAATTCTGATGGTTCATCGGGCGTGTCCGTATCTAAAAGGAATGGGATTGTATCTGTTTCCTCATCAATGTCCTCCTTTTTTTTAAACCAAAACACCCTGATGAAATCAAGTGCCGAGATAAGGTTTGATTTTCCACTGGCATTGGATCCATATACAAGTCCAAATCGAAGAAGCTTAACTCCGGGTGCTACTTCTACGACATACGGTTCTTCGATTGCCTTATCGTTTGTAGTCTCAAAGCTTAGTACGGCTTCATCGCGAAACGACAGGTAGTTTTTGATTTTGAATTCCTGTATCATATTAACCACATAAAATGGTGTTCCAAATGGAACGTATGCAAATATAGATAATTTTAAGGCAGATGTCAATAGAATAACGGATAAAATATGTCTATGTTTTAAAATTGATGATTATTATGCGGTTTTTAGAAATAGATATTGTGATTTTTATTGTTTTTGATGGCGATTGCGTAAAAGTGTAGGTAGTGTTGGAGAGAGGGCATCTTGCCCTCTTGTTTAGTTGGTTCTTTGGTTGGGGGAATACGAGGGCAAGATGCCCTCGCTCCGGTTTGTTGGTGGGGGGATACGAGGGCAGGATGCCCTCGCTCCGGCGCGGTTGCGGGGGAGGTTGTTGGTGGGATAAACGAGGGCGAGATGCCCTCGCCCCGGGATGGGCTCGCTCCGGTTTGGGGGTGTTTGTTGGTGGGGGGACGAGGGCAAGATGGGCTCGCTCCGGTGGGGTTATTGGGTGGCGGAGAGGTAGGCGGGGAGGGTGGTGGCTTTGCGTATGGCTTTCCACTGTTTGCGTCCTATCTCTTGCTCCAGATAATCCCAGAAGGGGCGTGTCTTGGCGATAATCTGCGAGTCGCCGCATAGGGTGCGGCTGTTGTGGTCGAGTATGATACGGTGTGTGCGGATGATGTGTTGCATGCGCCGTGTGTGGTCCCATTCAGTATGGTCGCGCCATTCGCATATCAGGGATGGGCGCATGAGTAGTCCGCGTCCGATCATGATGCCGGCAATTGCCGGATAGTCCTGTATGAGGTCGGAAATCTGCTGCGGTGTGGTGATGTCGCCATTGAAGATGACCGGATGGGCGGAGCTGTCGAGTATGGCGGCGAACCCGGTGAGATGCAGCTGCCCGGAATATTGCTGAGAGGCTGTGCGCGGATGCACGGTGATATGGCTGAGATTGGGGATGCGGTTGAGTATGTCGATGAGTGGATGCCATTCGTCGGAGTCGCGAAGACCAAGGCGCATTTTTACTGAGAAAGTGATATGGGGCATATCGCGCATCAGTTCCGCCACCTGCGACATGACATCGGTGCGGGCAATCATGGCGGCACCGCGCCCCCGGTGGCATTGCGGCGGGAAGGGGCATCCGAGATTGAGGTCGATGGCAGAGAATCCGGCTTCGGTGACTGCGCGAACCAGTGTGGAGAACTCAAAGGTGTCGCGGAAGATAATCTGCGGTGTGAGACGGAACGGAGAGTTGAGGGGAGATGTGATGTCGCGCAGGTCGCGTGAGCGTACTACGCCTTTGTCGATACGCAGGAACGGAGAGAAATATCGCAGCCCGTCGGCATATACGGAATCGTGGGCGTGGCGCCAGACGGCTTCAGTGAAGCCTTGCATGGGAGCGGCGCAGAGTATGGTATGGTCGGGATGTGTCATGACAGGGTGCAAAGGTACATAAGAGCTTGTTATTAAAAAAGCTCGAAAAACGAGAATTTTTTGTGTACCTTTGCAATATGATGAAAGGACAAGGACACGAAGAGGAACGGCAATGGAAGGTGCTGTCGAGCGAGTATCTGATAAGGAGACCTTGGCTGACGGCACGAAAGGATGTGCTGCAACTGCCGGACGGACGGATAAATCCGGAATTTTATGTGCTGGAGTATCCGAGTTGGGTAAATGTGATAGCGATAACCGAAGAGGGGAGGTTTGTGATGGTGCGCCAGTACCGTCACGGACTGGGCAGGATGAGCACCGAGCTTTGCGCAGGAGTGGTGGAGGATGGCGAGGAGCCGGAAGCCGCCGGTAGGCGTGAGCTTGAGGAGGAGACCGGCTACACCGGCGGTCGCTGGAGCTTGCAGTGCGTGATAAGCGGGAATCCGTCGACGACCAATAACCTGACATATTGCTATCTTGCCGAAGGTGTGCGCCAGACCACGGAACAGCATCTTGACCCTACGGAGTCGATAACGGTGCTGACCATGAGCCGCGAGGAGCTTATGGAGCTTATGATGAGCGATGATATGAAGCAATCGCTCATGCTGGCTCCGCTGTGGCGCTATTTCTATCTGAGCGAAAAGGTCGGTGACCGCTAAAGGAGGGGATGCGGATGCTGTATGCTGAAGTAATATTGCCGTTGCCGCTGGTATCGACATTCACGTATTCGGTGCCAGAGGAGTTTTGTGCCCTGGTGAAGCCGGGTCACCGCGTGGTGGTGCAGTTCGGCAAGAAAAAATTCTACACAGCCATAGTGGTGTCGCTAACCAATGAGAAACCACAGGGGTATGAGGTGAAGCCTATAAGCATGACACTGGATGAGGAGCCGATATTGCGTAGGCCGCAATTGCAGCTGTGGCAATGGGTGGCAGAGTATTACCTGTGTTCGGTGGGCGATGTGTTCAAAGCCGCATTGCCGGCGGGGCTGAAGGTTGAGAGCGAGACGTTTATGGAGCTGAACCCTGACTATGAGGAGAGCGCCGACGCCCGTCTGAGCGAACGCGAGGCCATAATATTGCAGACACTCGACCATGCGGGCAAGCGCATGAGCGTTGCCGACATAGAGAAAGCCACCGGTCTGACCGGCGTGAGCGTGACAGCCGCCCGTCTGCTGGACAGCGGCGCCCTTGTGATATCGGAGAAATTGGTGGAACGCTATACGTCGCGTAAAGTGACATATGTGAAGGTGTCCGCCCGGCAGGGTGACGCAGATGCGCTGCACAAGGCATTTGATGCAGTGCACGGAGCCAAGAAGCAGGAGCAGATGTTGCTGGCGCTGCTGGATATGTCGGGGCATACGCGCAAGGGGAGCGAGCCTACGGAGGTGACGCAGTCCGCGCTGCTGGAGCGCACGGGGCTGACGCAGCCGATATTGCGCGCCATGGCTACGAAGGGTGTGGTGGAGATATACAAGAAAGAGATAAACCGGTTCCGCCACAACGGGATGGTGACCGGTGAACTTCCGGTGCTGAGCGATGTGCAATCGGCGGCATTGGCACAGATACATGCCTCGTGGCGCGAAAAGGATGTGACGCTGCTGCATGGTGTGACGTCGAGCGGAAAAACGGAGCTGTACATACATCTGATAGATTTCGTGATGCGTCAGGGGCGTCAGGTGTTGTATCTGGTGCCTGAGATAGCATTGACCACGCAGCTGACACGCCGGCTGCAACGGGTGTTCGGTGACAAGGTGGTGATATATCACTCGAAATTCTCGGACAATGAGCGAGTGGACATATACCGCAAGGTGCTCGGCGGACGCGAGCCGATGGTGGTGGTGGGTGCGCGGTCGTCGCTGTTCCTGCCATTTGCCAACCTGGGTATGGTGGTGGTGGACGAGGAGCATGAGACGAGCTACAAGCAGCAGGATCCCGCCCCGCGATACAATGGGCGTGACACGGCAATGGTGCTGGCGCGGATGCATGGCGCCAAGACGCTTCTGGGTAGCGCGACTCCGGCTGTGGATACGTATTACAAAGCCAAGGAGGGACGGTATGGGCTGGTGGAGCTGAAGGAGCGGTATTCGGGTGTGCAGCTGCCTGAGATAGAGGTGGTGGACACGACGAACGCCCGCAAGCAGGGAGCCATGAAAGGAGCCCTTGCCGAGCGCACGATAAGCTATGTGCGCGATGCGGTGGCTGACGGGAACCAATCGATACTGTTTCTGAACCGCAGGGGATATGCCCCGGTGGCGGTGTGCAAGATGTGTGCATGGACGCCGAAGTGCGAGCATTGCGACGTGTCGCTGACGTATCATAAACGTATAGATAAGTTGGTGTGCCACTATTGCGGTACGCCATATCCGCTGCCTACGGTGTGTCCGGCGTGTAAAGAGCCTGCGATAGAGGTGCACGGTTACGGTACGGAGAGGATGGAGGATGAGATAGCCGAAGTGTTCGCGCCGGCAAGGATATTGCGAATGGATCTCGACACGACCCGCAACAAGGACGGTTACGAGAATATAATCAATGAATTTTCGAACGGTAAAGCCGATATACTCGTGGGTACGCAGATGGTGACGAAGGGTCTTGACTTTGACCGTGTGCGGACGGTGGCGATAGTGAATACGGACGCGATACTGAACCAGCCCGATTTCAGGTCCACGGAGCGGGCATTCAACATGATATCGCAGGTGGCGGGACGTGCCGGGCGGAGGGATACCCGCGGAACGGTGGCGGTGCAGACGCGCGAGCCGTCGCATCCGCTGTTCCAGTATATACGCGCCCATGACTATGCGGGGTATTACGAGGAGGAGATAGAGGAGCGGCGGAAGTTCAATTATCCACCGTTCACGCGTCTTATCTACATATATCTGAAGCATCGCGACAGAGCGGCGCTGGATGAGCTGTCGGTGGCTTACGGACGGCGGTTGCGGCAGTTGTTCGGTACCCGCGTGTTCGGTCCGGAGGAGCCGAATGTGGCACGTGTGCAGACACTGTACATACGCAAGCTGATGCTCAAGATAGAGGTGAACGCGTCGATGAAAAAGGTGAAGGATATAATGCGCGCCACATTTGAAGAGATGCATGCCTCGGGTATGCCTGCGGTGAAGGGTGCGATAGTTTATTATGATGTGGACCCATATTGACGGACTTTTTTTGTAAATTCACGGGCTAAATGAAAAGACTCTACAAAATACTGCGCAGTGTGGCTGTGGTGATACTGGTGATTGCCTTCGTATTGCCTGCCGGTGTGTATGTTGCCCTCTCGGTGCCGAGTGTGCAGCACGCCATCTGCGAGGGTGTGGAGCGGGAGCTGTCGAAGCTGCTGACCGTGGATGTAGAGATAGACCATGTGTCGATAACGCCGTTTAACCGGTTGACGCTGCACAGGGTGCGGGTGGCTGATGCCAATGGCGATACCGCCATGACTGTGAGACGTATAGGCGGTGGCGTGGAGCTGTGGGAACTGCTGTCGCGCCGTAGACTGGTGATGAGCTACGCCGAGGTGATAGGTATGGACGCGAGGATATACCGTGATTCGGTAGGTGGTCCGCTAAATATACAGCCGATAATAGATGCGCTGTCGCCGAAGGATAAGTCGAAGCCGCCAACGCGGTTTGATTTCAGAGTGAATACGGTGGTGATACGTACATCGTCGGTGTGCTATGATGTGCTGTCGGCTCCGGAGGATACGGCGCGGCTGGATGTGAACCATATATATGTGTCGGATGTGAAGGCTGACGTGCAGTTGCCCCGCATTGCCAATGATGACTATACGGTGGAGTTGCGGCGGCTGGCTATGCGTGAGAAATCAGGATTGGTATTGGAGCGTCTGTCAGGGAAGTTCCATGTATGGAATGAAGGAGCCACGGCTGAGGGTGTGGAGGTGCGGATGCCTTCGACCTGTATAGCGTTGGGCGATATCAGTACGGTGTTCGGTTCGCTCAAGGGACTGAAGGATACGTGGCGCGAGTTGCCTGTAGAGCTGAAGATAGAGGAGGGATCGTATGTGAACCCGAGCGATTTCAAGGCATTGGCACCGGTGTTGGGTGGGCTTGATGTGAAGATGGATGTGTGGGCGCATGTGATGGGTAATCCCGAGAGCATGGCTGTGCAGGGTGTGTCGGTGGCGAGCGAGGGATTGCTGAGCCTTAAAGCCGAGGGTACGGTGGACGGGATGTGTACCGGTGATATCTCTGTTGATTTTCCGGTGATAGAACTTAATGCCAACGGTGCCGGAGTGGCAGAGGTGCTGAGAGGGATGATGCCTTTGCATGAGAATGCGGCGCGAGTGTTGGGTAATGTGGGAGGGCTGACGCTGACGGGGGATTTTTCGGGCGATGCGAATGCAGGCCGTGTGCAGGCTGATGTGGATGGTACTGGATTGGGACTGGGTCTGACCTGCGATTACCGCAGGCGTGGCGCGAAATTGCCGGTGGCACTGAAGGGCGTGCTTGCACTTCGCGATTTCAACGGGGCGGAGCTGCTGGATGGGACTTCGGTGAATCTAAAGGAGCTTACGAAGGTGACGGCTGAGGCTGACTTCGACATAGTGATGAATGGTAAGAAACCGAGCGGAGAGGTGGATATGCTGGTGTCGACGCTTGTATATAAGAATCATGAGTACACGGGGATAACCTCCAGCGTGAGTGTGGATGGCACGCACTATTCGGGTTCGCTGAATGTGGACAATCCCGGTGTGATGCTGGATGTGACGGCTAACGCTGATGTGACGGCGGGGTATAAGAGACTGGATTTCGATGTGTCGGCGCGAGATGTCAATCCGGCATTGCTGAATATGCCCGGGGCACGGGATGGTTATCTGCTGTCGATGTTCGGCAGGGGTGAACTCGAGGGCCGCGATGCAGATTCGGTTGTGGGCAGGATAGATGTGAATGATGTGACTTATGTGGATGCGTCGGGACGCGGGCTGCGTATAGATAATGTGACTGTGGAGTCGGAGTGTGCCGATTCGGTGAACCGTGTGACGCTGCGCAGCGATGTGGCTGACGGAAGTGTCACGGGGCGTTACCGGTTGACCAAGATTCCTGCCATAGCCAAGACGATAGTGGCTAATGTGATGCCGAAACTGACGGGTGTGCGTGCGGAGGGTACGGAGTATAAACCGTTGACGGCGGATGTTGCCGATGAGTTGACATTTGACCTGACCATAAAGGATAGCCGTCCGATAGAGGAGCTGGTGAAGCTTCCTGTGAAGGTGATATATCCGGTGAGCATGGACGGATATGTGAATGCCCGGAATCAGGCTATGGGGCTGAAGATGGATGCGCCTTATCTGCAGCAGGGCAACAAGCTGATAGAGAATACGGCGCTGCATGTGAATGTGGTGCAGGATGCGGATGTGGACAGCGTGAGCCATGCAGATGTGTATTTCACTACGATGATGCCCACGAAGAAGGGTGTGCTTACGCTGTCGACGACTGCGGCGGCGCTTGACGACAGGGTGGATGCGAAGCTGTCGTGGAAGGTGAACCGCGAGCGTAATTTCAGCGGGGATGTGAATGTGTCGGCAAGTTTTGACCGCGATGAAGATAATGCGCTGATGACGGTGCTGGATATCAATCCGAGCAAGCTGGTGTTTAACGATACTGTGTGGACTGTAGACCCCGCGCGTATAACCATACGCGGCAAGGAGGCTGAGGTGCGCGATTTCAGAGTGGGTCGCAGCGGTCAGTTCCTGACTATAGGCGGACGTGCATCTGCCTATGCCGGCGACAGCATAATGGTGGAGCTTCAGGATGTGAATCTGGATTATGTGTTTGAGACTCTGGATATAAGCAATGCCATGTTTGGCGGTAACGCTACGGGCAAGATATATGCCACGGAGCTGTTCAGCAAGACTCCGAGGGCTTACACCCCGGGGCTTAATGTGGCGAGAATGAGCTATAACCATTCGCTTATGGGTGATGCACGCATAATATCGGAGTGGGTTCCGGAGACCAAGGCTATAACTATCAATGCAGAGATAGTGCAGCCAAACGGACGGAGGTCGTATGTGTCGGGCGATATCAAGCCGATGGCGGATTCGCTGGACCTGCATTTCGATGCCGACAAACTGGAGATAGGTTTCTTGCAGCCGTTTATGTCGGCATTTGCCACGGAGGTGTCAGGTTATGCGTCGGGTAAGGCGCGTCTGTGGGGCAGCTTCAAGCTGATAGATATGGTGGGTGATGTGTATGGCGAGGATGTGCGTTTGAAGTTAGGGTTTACGAATACGGCTTATACCACGACGGATTCGGTGCGTTTTACTCCGGGGAGGATAGATTTGCGCGACCTGACGCTATATGATGCATACGGAAATACAGCCAAGCTAAACGGCTGGCTGACGCATGAGTGCTTCAAGAAGCCACGTTTTAACTTCACGATAACGGATGCGCGGCGTATGCTGGTGTATGATGTGAAGGAGAACAATGATACGCGTTGGTACGGAAGAATATTCGGTAACGGCGGCGCTTCGGTAACGGGCGAGCCGGGTGTGGTGGAGATAGGTGTGAATATGTCGACGGCTCCTAATTCGATGTTTACGTTTGTGCTTTCGGATGAGTTGAATGCCCAGGAGTATAATTTCATTACGTTCCGCGACCGCGACCAGGCTCGTAAGGATTCGATAGCGGCGCTGAGTGCTCCGCCGGCTGCCGTGCGCGAGCTGAAGGAACGTCTGAATGCCGGGGGCGGTGACGGTGAGCCGAGTGTGTACAAACTGAATTTTGCAGTGGATGTGACTCCGCAGGCGCAGGTGAACCTGATAATGGATCCGGTGAGCGGGGACCGCATACGGGCTTACGGACATGGTAACATGCGCATGGTGTACAATTCGGCAGATGAGGATCTGAGGATGAACGGTACGTATACGGTGGAACGGGGTAATTATAATTTCACGCTTCAGGATATCATAATCAAGGATTTCACGATAAAGGATGGCAGCTCGATAACTTTCCATGGCGATCCTTATGCGGCGGAGCTGGATATTAAGGCAACGTATGCGGTGAATGCCAATCTGAGTGATCTGGATGAGTCGTTCCTGGCGGATAAAGACCTGAACCGTACTAATGTGCCGGTACATGCATTGCTGATGGTGACGGGGGATATGCGGCAGCCGGATATAAGTTTCGACCTTGAATTTCCTACGCTTACGCAGGATACTTACCGGAAGGTGCGCAGTATAGTGAGTACGGAGGAGATGATGAACAGGCAGATTATATATCTGCTGGCGTTGAACAGGTTCTATACTCCTGATTATATGACAGCTACCAAGGGTAATGAACTTGTGTCGGTGGCATCGTCGACTATTTCGTCGCAGTTGAGCAGTATGCTTGGGCAGTTGAGCGATAATTGGAACATAGCGCCTAATTTCCGTAGTGACCGCGGTGATTTCTCGGATGTGGAGGTGGATGTGGCGTTGTCGAGCCATCTGCTGAACAATCGGTTGCTGCTGAACGGTAATTTTGGCTATCGTGATAAGTCGTTGAATAATAATTCGTTTATAGGAGATTTTGATATAGAATATCTGCTGAACCGCAGCGGGTCGATACGTCTGAAGGCTTACAACCGGTATAACGACCAGAATTTCTATGTGAAGAGTGCGCTTACCACTCAAGGTGTGGGTGTGGTGTTCAAGCGTGATTTCGATGATATATTCTCATTCCTGCGTCCGTGGTTGCGCAAGCGGAAGAAGTCCCAGCCGGCAGTGGAGCCGGTGGATAGCACGGTGACGCCCGATAGGGCGGCTGATGGTGACGGGCTGTTGCAGTTTAAGTGATATGAGCAAGGTATTCCAGAGATGAAATAAAGAAGGCGGAGCCACAGGCTCCGCCTTCTCGATGATATGTGTCTGTACGGTATGTGATTAGTTCATCGCATCTATTATGACGCCTTTGCCACGTACTTTTACCGTGGTTGCCATTGCCGGTATGAGACAGCTTTCGCCCTTGCAAAGGGTGATTTCGTTGTTGCGGTCATCGCTGATAACAAATTCACCTTCGATGCATGTGAATGTTGAGAAGCAGTCGTTTTTAGGATAGTAGGTGCGTTCGCCGTCAATGGTCAGTCTATAAACTTTAAAGTGGCTGCATAGCACGAGTTCCTGAGTGCCGTCGAGGTCAGCTCCGGGAGTGGTGATGTAGTTGGGATAGACTGTGTAGTCGATAGCGTCTTTAGCTTGGTCTACGTGAAGTTCGCGTGTCTTACCTGTTTTTGCATCAACACGACCGTAATCGTAGATGCGGTATGTGATGTCGGATGTTTCCTGAACTTCAACAAGCAGGTTGCCGGCACCGATACCGTGGATACGTCCAGCCGGGAGGAAGTAGACTTCACCGGGGTTGGAGCGGTGTTTTGCCACATAGTCGAGGAGGGAGCTATCGGAGCCTATCTGTGCGTATGTTTCGGGGGTGAGTTCCTTGGAAAGACCTGAGAGGATGGTTGCGTCGGGGTCGGTGTCGACGATATACCACATTTCGGTTTTGCCGAGTGAATTGTGACGTTTTTTCGCGAGTTCGTCGTCGGGGTGAACCTGAAGCGAAAGGTCACCGGCAGCGTCGATAATCTTTATGAGGAGGGGGAACATGTTGCCGAAGCGTTCGATGTTGCGTTGTCCTACGAGTTTTGCACCGTATTTGTCAATCATCTGAGTGAGTGTAAGTCCGGCATCTGAGCCGTTTGCCACGATGGATTCATTGCCTTTGACTCCGGATATTTCCCAGCTTTCGCCTATCTGTTTCTGGTCGGTCTTGATGCCTTTAAAGGGAGCTATTTTCTCACCGCCCCAAATCACGCTTTTCAAGATTGGACGGAACTTCAACGGGGGTATATTAACTGATTGCATAAGTATATGGTGTTTAGTTTATTGCAGTATTTGCGGAGAACTTGTAAGCTATACGGCAAAAGTACTGATAATTTGTCAATGGTGCAACAAAAAGGTTTCAAAACAAATTGTGACCAATGTTCCGCAGGGGTGCGATTAAAAATGAATCTGCCTATGGACGACGTTGTCCATAGGCAGATTCTGCAAGCTGGAAGTTGGTTAAAAATATAATCGGTTTTGATTATTTGTCGAGGTGTTCGTACTGGAGGGTGAGAGTGGGCTGGTCGCACACTTCAGCCGGTCCGAAGTACTGGATGGGGCCAGGGAATACATAGGCAGTGCTGAGAGCCCAATCGTCGCGCTTGGCTGCAAAACGAAGGAAGGGTGTTCCGTCGAGACGCACAAGTGCTTTTTGTATCACGGGCTTCATTTCACCATGACGACGTTCCATATTGAACATCATGGAGATAGGTATACCACCGGCAAGCCATTGAACTGAAGGCTTGGTGAGGTTGCGCAGGCTGGAGATGTAGCCGGTCACACCTGCGTTGATCAGGCAAGCGGCGTTGTAGCCGAGAGCGTAGCAGTAGTCGGCATCGAAGTTGGAGGGAGCTGCACAACGTCCTTCGTAACCGAAGAAGTGGTGGAGGGGAGAGAACTTGCCTACGTATTTGCCTTCTGCCTTCATTTCGTTGAGACGGTTGCCGACCATTTCGCTGAGGAGTTTCTCAGTTTCGATGAGCGATACCTGTACGTTGCCGTGGGGGTCGCGGTCAAGAGTGAGCTGACGAGCCACGCCTTCAGGGAGTGAAGCGTAGACTGTGGCGCTGTTCTGGCTGAGGTTGCCGAGTACGAACTGACGCTGTTCAGCGGGAGTCTTTGCAGCGAAGTCAGGAGTTTTTGCCAAAAGGTCGTTGAGTTCGGCGATGAGGTTTTTCATAGCGGGGATGAACTCGATAAGTCCTTCGGGAATGAGTACGGTACCGAAGTTGTTGCCCTGGGCAGCACGTTTGGCTACTATGTTTGCGATATAATCGACTACATCTTGCAGAGTCTGGTTCTTGGCTTCCACTTCTTCGGAAATGATGCAAACGTTGGGCTGAGTCTGGAGCGCGCATTCAAGGGCGATGTGCGATGCTGAACGACCCATGAGTTTGATGAAGTGCCAGTATTTTTTTGCAGAGAAGCAGTCACGCTGAATGTTGCCGATGAGCTCGGAGTAAACTTTAGTAGCGGTGTCGAAGCCGAATGAAGCTTCCACAACTTCGTTTTTCAAGTCACCGTCGATAGTCTTGGGGCAACCGATAACCTGTACGCCGGCACCGATTTTCTTGTAGTATTCGGCAAGTACAGCTGCGTTGGTGTTGGAGTCATCGCCACCGATTATAACGAGTGCGGAGATACCGAGCTGCTTGAGTATTTCCAAGCCTTTGTCGAATTGTTCCTGCTTTTCAAGTTTGGTACGACCTGAACCGATGATGTCGAAACCGCCGGTGTTGCGGTATTCATCGATGATGTCAGCGGTGAGTTCCTTGTAATCATGGTCAACCAATCCGCCGGGACCCATCAGGAATCCGTAGAGACGGCTGTCCTTGTTTATTTTCTTGATACCGTCGAAAAGACCGCAGATTACGTTGTGTCCGCCGGGGGCTTGACCACCAGAGAGGATAACGCCAACATTTACAGGTTTGCCTACGATGGGATTGGGATTCTTTTCAAATCGCAATTCGGGCAGACCGTAAGTGTTAGGGAACAACTTCTGAATCTCTTCCTGGTCGGCAACTGACTGAGTAGGCTCGCCTTCGATGGCTTTAACCGAACCGGTCAGTGTGACAGGGAGCTTGGGTTGATATGCCGCGCGGGCAATCTGCAAAGCACTTTTCTTCATGTATGGTAATACTTTAGTAGTTAAAAATTATTTTATTGAGCGATAATGAAAATCAAATGCAAAGTTCGTAATTATTTTCGGTTTTTTCAATTAGATTATCGTCAAACTTAATAATAAACCTAATAAAATTACATTTTTGAGGAGTCGCCTACGACGGCAATGCGTAGGTTGTCGGGGTTGAGGTACAGGGATGCCATTTCGGCGATGGTGTCGGGTGTGATTGAAGCTATTGCCTGTTGGCGTTGCCGGAAATAATCGCAGGGTATTCCGGATAGGAGCATGGTGATATGGTAATCGATGGTGCTGAACGGAGAATCGGTTACGGATGCAAGCGATGAACTGAGAGAGCGGCGCAGGCGTGTCAGCTCGTCGCCCCGGCAAGGATCGGTGGCAAGACGGCGCATTTCGTTGCGTACTTCATCAATAAGGGTATATACGTGTCGATTGTCGGTTTCTGCCGAAATCTGAATGTGGGCACCGTCGATGTATCCCACCAGGGATGCGTCGATGCCGTATGTGAGACCTTTTTCCTCCCGTATGGACTGCATGAGACGGCTTCCGAAATATCCGCCCAGTGCGCTTACCGTAATGTGCAGCGGGATGTAGTGCGGGTGTGTTCGTGGTATTGCCGGAATGTTCATGATTACGGCACTTTGCAAAGCACCCGGATGGTGAGTGATGGAGGTGTCAGCCGCCATGGGGGAAAATGGTGCGGGTTGTATCTGCACACCTGTGCCGGATAATGGTTGTGAGCCAAATGTTTCGGCTACCAATTCCTCAATCTGCGGTGTGATGTGACCGCATAGGTATATAACGCTGTTTTCAGGTGTGCAATATCGAGAATGAAATCCTGTGAGGTCACCTACGGAGAGATTGCGGACCTGTTGCGGTGTATCGACATTGGCAAGAGGGTGGTTGTGACCCATAATCATTTTGTCGGCATGACACTTTGCCACATAGCTCACATCTTCTGCCGATACCTCGAGATTCTTTGCGAGAGCTTCACGGCGTACTTCCATGACACTTTGTGGGAATGCCGGATGGAATAGCAGGTCGGCAAAAACCGGCAATACCTTATGGAAACGGGTATTGAGAGAGTACATGGATTGCTGCATGTGGTGCGAATGGCTGACGCCACGAAGCCATGAGCCATTGAAGTCCATGGTAGCTGCAATATCCTCACCTGAGTGGAGTTGACTTCCTTCGCGTTGCATAACAGATGTAAGCACCGCCACTGCCGCCGATTGAGCTTCCGCCTGCCCCCCACGAGACACGACCGACAGATAATTGACGGGTTCATTGCATCGGTCGTAGACCAACATTGTTATGCCGTTGGGTAATGTGTGCTTGCGCAGTGTCGGCAGCTGTACTACAGGTGTGTCGACAACAGGTGGCGGTATATTGCGGTCAATACGATTGTTGCCTTTTATTTCCGTCATGAGATAGGAGATTCGTGTAAAAATACGTTAAAACCGCCTTGCGCGGCTATTTTTACTGCAAAATTAGCGGTAAATAGTGTATATGGCAATAAGGAAAGTGTGTGCTAATGTAAAAAATTGTATATTTGCATCAAATAAATCTCCCGGGTTGTCAAATACGCAATTTTAGCGATGTTCACCTGACCAAACTTTATTAGCGTTATCCTCCGGAAGATTAATCGCAGTATGCCTTTGAAAAACTGAAAACCAATATAATTATCAATTAATGAAAAAATTTTACTTGCCGCTTATGGTATCCATGGCTTCCGTATGTTCGCTTACGGCTATGGGTGCCGGATACAAAAGCGTTGTAATCAATCAACCCGGAGGGGTGTTCATGGCTGTTACCATAGAAGATGGTATGTCGACTAAGATCAGCGATGGAAATCTGGTGCTTACCAGTTCGAAAGGAGATATAATACTTCCGGTGAGCGATGTACAGAACTGGACATTCTCAACTGAAGGCGGTAGCAATGACCTATGGGCCGGAGTGGAATTGCCCTCAGGCGATGAGGTGAGCTACGTTCAGCAAGCCGACCGAATCGTTTTTGCCAATCTTCCTGTCAATTCAGAAGTGTCACTTGTGAGCATGGATGGTCGTGTGGTGAACCGCTCCAAGGTAAGCGGCAGCTATGAATTGCCGCTCACAGGTTTGCAAAAAGGTGTGTATGTGTTGACATTCAATGATAAATCCGTTAAAATAGCTGTTGCCCGATGAAACAATTTTTACTTTTTGCAGCAGCGGCTGTGATTGCCGGAGCTGCCATGGCTCAGAATGAGCAGATACATGTGTTCCGTAACGATAAGACATTTAATTCCTACAAAGGTGCCGATGTGGAGTCGATAACCTATAGCGGTGGTACGGACGGTTATACAAAGATGATATTGACAGATGCCGCAAATAAGACCACTACGATAGATATGTCGGTGGTGGATAGTGTGGTAGTTCGCTCTACCGGCTTACCGGAGATACATGTTACCCTTACGGAGCATCCTGAGTTGAAAGATTTGCCCAAAGGCTACAGCTCGGAACTTAATGATGGAATTTACTATACTAAATCGACAGTACATCCCGCCACGCTGTATATCGATGGCAACGGTATGATTGATGACCTTGAGGAGCAGACCGTAGAGTTCCGCGGACGTGGTAACTCTACCTGGAATATGGCGAAGACTCCTTACCGATTCAAGATGGGTAGTAAGAAATCGATTGGCGGTATGAAGAAAGCCAAGACCTTTGCTCTGATAGCCAACTATATCGACTGTACGTTGATGCGAAATACCGTAGCCTTGTGGGTGGCAAATTATCTCGGACTGCCTTATTCCAACCATTGTGTGCCTGTGGTAGTGTATCTTAACGGTAACTACAAGGGGCAATATATGATGACCGAGAAGATAGGTATAGGCGGCGGAAGTGTTGATATCGATGAATTGAAGGGAATGCTTTTTGAGTTGGATTCCAATTATGATGAGGATTACCGATTCACTTTTAATCTGAATAATTACACCACAGCTCAACCTTATGGCTCGCCATTGAGCAATAAGCAAGTGCTTCCTGTGATGGTGAAGGATCCGGATCTGACCGAGATAACTGTCGACTTAGGTGTATCTGCCGATGAGTATTTTGCAACTTGGAAATCTGATTTTGCAAATATGGCAAAGGCTGTAATGAGCACCCCGACGAGCGGAAGTCTTAAAGACTACCTCGATTTGGAATCAGTGGTAAGATATTTCATTGTCAACAGTGTGGCTAATAATCATGAAATGAAACATCCGAAGAGCCTTTATATTCATAAAGACAGTCTGGGTGGGGTATATAAGTTCGGTCCGGTATGGGACTTTGACTGGGCTTTCACTTATGATGGCAATGAGTACGCTTCGGCAACCGTTCCGTTGGTAAGCGGTAACGGTGATTGCGGTGGCTATGCATTTGTGAAAAAACTATTCCAGAATGAGGAACTGCGTAAGTTGTATAAAGAACGATGGGATGAGTTTGTGACCACAGGCTATCCTGAGATGTTGAGTTATATGGAGAATTATGCAACAACAATAGAGCCCTCGGCAAAGGAAAATGGTTTGTTGTGGACCGGCGACAGCTCACGAAATACTGTAAGCACATTTGAATTCCGCAAGAATTTCGAGACATTGAAAGCTTGGATTCAGCAGCGTGTGAACTATTGCAACAGTCATAAGAATTACGGATTGTTTGAATAATCCGGTTTAATTCGGAGTAGATAAAAGCAGATGCGTCCCCGGTTCGGAGGGCGCATCTGTGTTTTTGGGCGGAACGGTGTTGTGTGGCTATTTTCCGAAAATTGACTGACGGATGCCTACTGTTGGGCTTGCCGTATGGTCAAGCTGATTTCCGAAGAGCAATCTGTTGCAGGGGTGCTGACTTCCAGGGTGTGTGTGTCGGGATTGTAGATATAGTTGCCGGGATTTGCCGGCTTACCGTCGATAAGTACTGCCGACGGTTTATTGCAGTTGTAGATACGGAATCTGTAGGCACGGGAGTCTTTCAAATCAGTCTTATTGATGTCGCCGGTGAATACACGTGGTGAAATCGTGAATTCATCCGTCGTGCCATCGGAGGAGCATATCAACTTTGTCGTGGCATAATTAGTGGCGTAGTCCGGGTTGTCGCCATTGTCCTCGTAGAGGGAACTCATACCGTTGCCACCTGCCACAGCGTTAATGATAATTTCGTCGGGACGCTCAGTGACATTCCTTACCGTAGGCGGATAGTACGGTATCATGGCGCCTTGGCGGAAAAAGTATGGAATCTGTTCCTGTGTGAATGACATGGTCCTGATACATGGTCCTTCGATGAGTTCGTCGGTAGAAACGCTCCACCATCTGCCTTCGGGAAACCATATCTCCTTAGTGCTTATGCCATCGGTTGCTGCTTCGGTAATAGGAGCTACGAGGATATCGCTGCCAAACATATATTCTCCCTCATAGGTATAGGCTTCTTCCACTTCCGGGAAGTAGTAGTACAAGGGACGGCAGATGGATATGCCCGTATCATAGGCTTCACGTGCCAGGGTGTATATGTATGGGAAAAGGGCGTAGCGCAGATGTACCGCCCGGAGTATGGTGGGGAAGTTGGGAAATTTCCATATCCGGCGCTCGATGCGTGGATCGTTGGTGGCATGTGTGCGGAAGATGGGGGTGAACACACCGAACTGAATCCAACGGAGAATGAGGTCGGGATTATTGGCATTATGTTCGTCGGTCCAGGCATGACCTCCAAGGTCATGACCCCAATAGCCGTAACCTACATTTGATGCTGTAGCAGTGAAGTAGGGTTCGAAAGCCAATGACGGGAAGTTTATAAGCGCGTCGCCCGAAAATCCGATTTGGTAGCGATGGCTGCCCAATCCGCCCCAACGGTGGAAGATGACCGGGCGGACGTCCGGTCGGTTCCTTGCCATGTCGTTGAAGAATACGTGGTTGCACCAGATGGTCTCACCAAGTCCGTCGGTGTATTGGCTTTTGAGATGCTGTTGCCAGTCGAGCCACCAGAAATCGACACCTTCCCGTTCGTGGTCGCGAATGACGGTATTGAAGAATGATTTGGTGAAATCGGTGCGGTCAAGAATCCAAGGGATGTTTTCATCCGAGCCGTACCTGCCGTTGAGAGTGGCATTCATCCGCGAGAAGTATTCAGGGGATTCGGATCGTGTGATTCCATCGGCGGGATGAAGGTTGAGGGCTATTTTGAATTTTCGGGAATGAATGTCATTGAGCAACTCTTGCGGGTCAGGAATCAGCTTGGTGTTCCAGCTCCATCCGGTCCATCCGCCCCGACCGTCGGAGTCAGCTTGGGTGCCATTCCAGTGCCAGTCCATATCGAGAATCATCACGTCGCAGGGTATGTCGTTTTTCTTGAGTTCTGCCATGATGTTGCGATAGTCGTCGGAGGTGTAGGCGGAGTATTTGCTGTACCAGTATCCGAACACGTATGCCGGCGGAAGAGGTATTTTGCCGGCTATCTTGGTGAAGTCTGCCAATGCTTTCCGGTAGTCGTAGCCATAACCGAGGAAGTATAGGTCGATTGCCTGTGGGTCGTGGCGTTCTGCCCACCAGTCAAAACCTATCGAGTCGTTGGGCTGGAGCGCGAATGAGCGGCTACCGTCGGCGCGCGTGGTAGTCCACGAATCGTCTATTACAGACCAACCGGAACGGGATATGAGACCGTTTTCAAGTTCGGAACGTCGGGCATCGCCATCGTTGCCGTCAAGCGTGCGGCATGTGCCTTTGAGGTTCAGGGAGTCCGTCTTGCCCGGATACCAAATCTCGTCCACGCCATTGTGCTTGAAAGTGATGGAAAGGTTCTGTGCCGATGCCGGGAGTGTGGAGGGGTTGGTGCCTTTACGGTATTTCAGGGAGAGCCGGTCGGTATTGATGTAGAGGTACTCGCGGTCCTCGGATTTCGTAAATGGAGGGACATCGAGGTTGCGGTTTACCACGGTGAATGTGGCACGGTCCTCAAACACTGCCTTGTCGCTGTATTCAATGCGAATCATCTCGGGGGTGAGTACGGTGAAACGTGCATTGCCGGAGACGATGACTGCATCGGAATTGGCTACAGGGTTATTATGAGTGTTTGTAGCATTTGCTGCCAAGCCAAGTAAAATGAGCAGTAGGGCTATTGAGCATCTGAAATTCAAAAGTTGGTTACGTCTCATCTTTATTGGATTTATGATAGTGTTTAGGTGAGAGTCCATACAACCGACACTGATGGGGTTATGCCTGAGGATTGTCGAAAGGTATGAGGAGAATTTTGTCGGAGCCTTCGGAGTTTTTGGCTGTCATTTCTATGTAGATATGGCAGTTGAGGTCGTGCAGGAATTTGTCGGCTTCGCCCTCGCCATTGAATAGTTTCTTAACGAAGAAACTGTCATGATTACCGTAATAAGGGTATTGCTCGGAGAACGAAGCGAGGTGTTCAGCGGCTTTGTCGGTGTTTTCGTTGCTATTGCGTTTCTCAGAAGTTTCTTTGATGAGATTTTTTACATCTACCATGTTCTGTTCTGCATTTTTGTTCCAAATAGAATCCATGGTTTTGAGAATTTCCTGAGTGAGGAAACTCATTTTGAATCTTAATGTGCTGAAATCACGCATTTTCGCTTGAGCAAACACATTTTTGTTGCAAAGATGGCGTATTGCCACATCAATTTCGGTATTGTAGTTGCGCATTTTAACCATAAGCTCATGGATAGCGCTATATTTTGATGCGTAATTGTAGAATGCAGCAGGATGGAGGTCGTCAAGGTCAACCTTTAATTTTAATAAATGCTCTTCTGATGGGTAATATTCGTTGAAGCGTCTTGCAAGTTTCGCTTCAATCGCGCAGATGATTATCAGATTGCAGTAGAAATGCCGAGCGTAATCAATAAGTATTTCACGTTGGCTTTCAGGCGTAATCTTCATTGTGTTCTTTTCGGTAGTACGCTGCGACCAATATGTCATTGTCGTAAAGATCATTGATGCGCAAGCGATAGTGACTGCAAACCAGTCCCACGTGTTTTCGCCTAAACGGAATCTACGTATAGTGGCAAGAAATTTCTGATCGATTATTTCGGTGTCAATGGGGGTGATAGCTATATATGCCGATAGGATTAAAACCAAGATAGCCAATATGATGGTACTGACACGATATTTGCGAGCGAGATATTTGTAGTTCATAGCATTATGTTGATGGGGTGATGAATTTATAGTGTTTGGTTAGGTTTCGGAGAGCATCCGGAGGGCTTGGGGGCGGGATGCGTTGATGAGGGCGGGGACGTGGGCGTCGCTGTTGATGATGACAGGTACCCGGGATTGGAGCAGCCGCTTCCAGTGGCGTGGTGCGGGGAACATGCGGTGGTGGTCGGTCCACGCTTTGGTGTTGATTTCCACCGTTACGCCCGACGCGATTATTTCATCAATGAGGGCATTGACATGATTCTGATACCATTGCCGGTCCTCGATGCCCGGACAATAATGCGATGCGTTGTGACCCACTTTATCGAAATGTCCGATAATGTCGAAGTGTCCGTGACGGAGCATGTCTATGGACTGACGATAGAAGGTGTCCACAACGTAGCGTATGTCGTCGTGGAAATGCTCGGACATCTTCTGCTTGAAGCGTTCGTAGCGTCCGTCGATGTCCACGAGCGTGCCGTCCTGGTCGGGGATGAAGTGTACGGAGCCTATGCTGTAATCGAGCGGCAAAGAGCGGAAGTAGGGGTGCGCAGGTCCCCAGTCCTCACCAAGATAGTCAATCTCCATGGCAGCGTAGAACCGGATTTTACCGGCGTAGAGTGCTTTCAGCCGAGCCACTTCGTCGAGGAATAGCGGTACTTGCTCCATGGACATATTGCATGGCGACTGTATGGGTACCGGCGAGTGGGGGGAAAATCCGTAGTGAGTGAAACCTTGTGCAACAGCCTCGGCGGCGAATTCTGCCATGGTGGCGCGTCCGTCGCAGAACTGGGTGTGGGAGTGGAAATTGTAAAGCATGTCTGAGCCTATAATCGAAACGAAGTCCATCATTGAGCATTGAAATTTGACGTCGGAACAGTGAGCCGGCGTTTGTAATAACAAAACATCAGTGTGAGGAGGAGGGCTACCGCCACACCGGTTCCCAAAGCAGTGGAACCGGAACATCCGAATCCTTCGGGGGATGGTGCGGCTATGAGATACGACACGCACACTGCGGTCATGAACATAGCCGGCAGGAGCGAGATGATATATGGTTTGCCATGACGTGCGAGGTACACGGTTATCGCCCATAGGGTGAATACGGATAGTGTCTGATTGCTCCACGCGAAGTATCGCCACAGGACGCTGAAGTCAATGGTCATGACTAAGGCTGTGGCCGCAAAAAGCGGCAGAGCCACGGCAAGACGGCGCCAAAGAGAGGATTGGTCAAACTTCATGAAATCCGCCACTGTAAGACGGGCGCTGCGCAGAGCGGTATCGCCTGTGGTGATAGGTGCGGCTATGACACCGAGCACGGCAAGGATACCCCCGAAAGCACCGAGCCAACCGAAAGCCACGTCATGGACCAGCGAACCGGTGGAGTGTCCTTCGGCGTTCATGTATGCCGCGAGTTGCTCGTAGCCGCCGGTGAATGCAACGGCTGCCGCCGCCCATATAAGTGCTACAATGCCTTCGGACACCATAGCTCCGTAGAAGATGGGGCGCGCAAGGCGTTCGTTGGACAGGCAACGTGCCATCATGGGCGATTGTGTGGCATGGAACCCTGATATGGCTCCACAGGCTATGCTCACGAACATCATGGGGAATACGGGATGCCCCAGTCCGGCACGGGATTGGAATCCGTCGGTGAACGATACCGGAATATCGATGCCCGAGAAGAGCAGTACGCCGAGAATGCCGGCTGCCATGAACAGCAGGGCGAATCCGAACAGAGGATAGAGATTGCCTATGAGCTTGTCGATAGGCAGCAGAGTGGCAAGTATGTAATAGGCGAATATGGCTATGACCCAAACGGATGAGTCGAGCCACGCCGGAGTCATGGATGCGAGGAGTCCTGCCGGAGTGATGACGAACACCGCCGCCACGAGTACCAACAGCAGTACTGAGAAACCGCGCATGACCTGCTTGATGCCTGTGCCGAGTTCATGACCTACAATCTCGGGGAGTGATGCGCCACCCATGCGTATGGAAATCACTCCCGAGCAGAAATCATGGACCGCTCCCGCAAATATTGTACCCAAGGCTATCCACAGGAATGCAGCCGGTCCGAACATGATGCCCATAATGGCTCCGAAGATGGGGCCAAGTCCGGCAATGTTGAGGAACTGGATGAGGAATACTTTCCACGCCGGCAGCGGGCGGAAATCCACGTCGTCGCGTCGGGTGATGGCAGGCATCGGCCGAGCCGGGTCTGTTGCCATGATGCGGTCGACGAGGAGTCCATAAATGAAGTAGCCGCCGATGAGCACTGCAAGTGATATGAGAAATGCGGTCACGGGTTAGTGGGGGATTGTCTGAGACGTAGGGTTGATTGATTAGTGTATGCTTTCTTCTTCGGCAAGAGGATTGGCTATGGTCTCGCGCATGGTGGTATCCGCTTGTACGTTTTTCATACGGTAGTAGTCCATGATGCCGAGGTTGCCTTTGTTGAAGGCTTCTGCCATTGCCCGCGGCAGCTCGGCTTCGGCTTCGATGACCTTGGCGCGTGCTTCCTGAGCTTTGGCTTTCATCTCCTGTTCCAATGCAATAGCCATGGCGCGACGTTCCTCGGCTTTTGCCTGTGCGATGTTCTTGTCTGCCTGAGCCTGGTCAATCTGCAGAGCGGCACCAATGTTCTTGCCTATGTCGATGTCGGCAATGTCGATGGATAGAATCTCGAATGCAGTGCCGGAGTCAAGTCCTTTGCGTAGCACGAGTTTGGATATGCTGTCTGGATTCTCGAGCACCTGCTTATGGCTTTCGCTGGAGCCGATGGATGAAACGATGCCTTCGCCTACACGTGCAAGGACGGTGTCCTCACCGGCGCCGCCCACAAGCTGACGGATGTTTGCCCGCACGGTGACACGGGCTTTGGCTATGAGCTGGATGCCATCCTTTGCCACAGCGGTAACGGGTGGGGTGTCGATGACTTTGGGGTTGACACTCATCTGCACAGCCTGGAATACATCGCGGCCTGCAAGGTCAATGGCCGTTGCCATCTTGAATCCGAGGTCGATGTTGGCTTTTGCCGCCGATACAAGGGCGTGGACCACTTTGTCGACATTGCCGCCGGCAAGGTAGTGGGCTTCGAGGTCGTCGCGGGTCACATCCTGCAAGCCGGCTTTGTGAGCCTCAATCATGGCGCGTACAATCTGGGCGGCAGGAACTTGGCGTATGCGCATGAGCACCAGTTGGATTAACGAGATGTGGACTCCGCTTACGCGTGCTGAAATCCATAGGAAAAAAGGTACGTAGTAGAGAAATACGCATAGCAGCGCTACAATGGCTACGCATAATAGGATGATGGTTAGTTCCATAGACGAGTGTTATGTGAAATAGTTATTATTGTTGTGCTTGTTTGGTCTCTGCCTGTATGACGGAGTTGGCGATGCGCCGGAGGGCTGTGCGCTGGCGTTCAATCGAATCCTCGGCTTTCAGAATGGCTGAACCGAGTGATTTGTTGCCCTTGGCGTATGCCTGACGCATGGTGGCGAGTTCAGTTTCGATACGCTGTAGCTCGCGTTGTGCCATGAGGTATTCGCGCATTCCGTTGGCGGCTGCGCGTGAACGGAACTGACGCATGGATGTGTAGACCTTTCCGCCGGGCATGGCAAATGTGAATTCGCTGTCGGAGCGTGAGCCGGCTGTGGAGGTGTTGATGGCGGCTATGGCATTGCGCAACGATGAGTAGTCGGATCCTTCTGACCATGTGGCTGCGATGGATGTGACACGTGCGCGGTCGGTAAGCTCGGGGTCATCTACAGGATAGTTGATTCGGAGCTCCTGCGGTACGAAGATGTATATGGTGAGCTTGCCCGGGATATGATTGCGGTCGGTTGCCCACCATCCGGCACCGGTGAGTTCGTCGATTGCCAGCAGATAGTCGTTGTAGGGTGAGTTATATGGCATACCGATGTTCTGCGGCTGGAGGTATTGGTCGCCGTTGTTGCGTGTGATGAATATGTCGTAGCCACCGAGCGAGCCATCGCCGTTGGATGCATAGTAGAGTGTCATGCCGTCGCTCATAAGGAAGGGGAAGTTGGCATCGGCACCGTTGCGGAGGTCATCGCCTATGGGGGTGGGTGTTTCCCATGACCCGTCGGCGAGGAGGGTGCTTTCGACCAAGCGGGCGTTGCCGTCGTCATCAACATCTGCCCATATCATGGTGGAGCCATTTTCGGTAACGTAGACCGAAGTGGTATCGGCGGCAGAGAAGCCTGCCGGCAGGGTGGCGGCAGACTGTATGCGACCGGAGGGTGCGGATAGTCGGTAGGCACGGAAGAAATCGTCGGCATTCACGGTAAGGCTGTCGATAATCGCTATCTTTTCGACACGGTCGAGCATGGAGAGTCCGAGGTCGATGCGCTGTTTCAACTCGGAATAATCGATGGGCGCGGGCGGGTTTTTCTTGATTTTGCCACGCAGTGTCTCATATTCGTCGAGATGGTTTGCCGCATCCTCGAACCGATATTCGTAGAATGCTTTTTCGGCGAGAGGAATCTGTTCGTTGGGGTTGGCTGCCGCTTTCTGCGCCTTGGCTTTTGGCTTGGCAGCATGTGCCGAAGGTATGGATGCCGCTGCAAAGGCAAGTGCTATTGTGAGAATCGCTGTATATAATTTCATGTTATGTATGACAATAGGATGAGTAACCCCAAAGTTACGCATAAATTCACTAACAGCATATTAGCCGATGTTAAAATTTTTTATCGCGCGGGAGCTACTGGCGGGAGCGGGTGTAAATCGGGTAGCCTACACGGTCGATGTGTGCTCCGAGCGGGGTACCGGCATAGCGGAAGTAGTCTACGACATCGACTTTGTACAGTAGTCCGAGGTCCTCAATCTGAATGTTGATGTCGAGCAGTTCGTTGTAGGAAAGTCCGTGTGCTTTCACGGCAATGTCTATGTCGGAGCCTTCGGTGTGGCACCCTTTGGCACGAGACCCGAATATTACGGCTTGCTCTACGATGGGATGGCGCCGCAATATATCGCATATCTCATTTATGACACTGTCGCTCAGTCCAAACATGTGCTGTTATGCTTCTTGCTTTCGTTGAGTAATCTGATATCGAGATTCTTGAGCAGGATTGAGTATTCGCTGAATATCATTTCAACGATTTCATCGGCATCGCCTTCATTGTAGGTGTGTGATGTGGTGTTGCGTGCCTTCGCCATCCTACGCCATCTTTCGGCACCGGTCAATATACCGGCTTCAAACGCTTTCTGCAATACGGGATTGGGACCGCCGATGTCTTGATAGCCCCAATGTTTCAACAAGTCCTGAAGTGTTTTCCACGCGAGCTCGAATGTGTATTCAAACCGTTGGATAAGTCCTTCTTTTTCGAGCTCGCTCAAATCGTCGGCGGATATGCCTGATTCGGTGACCTCGAGAATACGGGCACATGCGCGGTTGAAGCTATCGTACCGTTGTAACCAGCGTATGTCTTGTTCCATGTGTCAGCGTTTTGGGGTGAATAGTTTACAAATATACTGTGAAGTGCGGCGTAAAAGCAAATTTATTTTCACTAAACCCGTAGTCAGGGGATGTTGATGAGCTTGTGGGTCTGGAGAGACAGGCGCCAGTGGGGATGCTTCAGTATATATGCGACGGTTTCGGGGATGTTGGTTCCGGAACATGGCTGTAGGAACATGTGTGTTGCCATGGGGAGGGTGTCGGCTATGGCTTCTACGTCCTGCTGCTGATAGACGATTTTCAGTTCGTTGATGCGGTCTATGTTCCAGGGTTGTTCTTTGGGCGAGCATGTGACCCAATCGATTCCTTCGGGCGCGGGGAGGGAGCCGTTGGTCTCCACGGCTATGAAGAATCCGTGGTGGTGGAGGGCTTGAATCAGAGCATCGTCGACCTGTAGAAGCGGTTCGCCGCCAGTGAGTATTATGTGGCGTGAGGGATGCATGGTGACTTCCGCGATAATCTCGGAGAGGGTCATGGTGCGGTGTGTCTCGTGGCGGGTGTCACAAAAGCCGCAGTGCCGGTTGCATCCGCTGAAACGTAGGAACACCGCCGGTGTACCGGTGAAATATCCTTCGCCTTGCAGGGAATAGAATATCTCGTTTATGCGGTAGGTGCGTAGGTCAGTCGCGTTCATAAGCAGCAATGTTGCCCTCACTTTCCTGAACATCGACACGGTAGCAGTTGGGTACCTGATCGCATATCCATCGGGCTATGTTCTCAGCGGTGGGATTGAAGGTGAAGAGTTCGTTGAAATTCTTATGGTCGAGGTATTCTTCCACTTGCTCCTTGATGCGGGAGAAGTCGGTGACCATGCCGTTCTCGTCGAGTTCGGCGGCGCGGCAATGTACGGTTATAATCCAATTGTGTCCGTGCAGGCGTGAGCATTTGCTCGGATAGTTGAGATTAAGGCTGTGTGAGCCGGCTATTTCAAGTCGTTTGGTTATGTAGTACATGGGGATTATGATTCGGATGTGTTTACCGGAGTGAGGTTCATGTCGGCTCCTATGCGTAGCATAAGTTCGTAGGCTGCCTGATGGTCGTTGGGTATTATGCCATCAAGGACGGCATCCTTGATGGCGTTCTTGATGATTCCGACCGGTGCGGATGGGGGTAGCCCGAAGGTTGCCATAATCTCGGCACCGTCGACCGGCGGCTTGAAGTTTCGCAGATTGTCGCGCTCGGTGACGTCGTCCATTTTTTGCAGCACGGCATCGAAGTTCTCGAGGTGCCGGCGTACCTTTTCGGGATTGCGCGAAGTGATATCGGCGCGGCATAGAGTCATGAGGTCACCGAGGTCGTCGCCGGCATCGGTTATGAGCCGCCGTACGGCGGAGTCGGTGACTGTTTCCTCGACCAATGCTATGGGGCGCATGTGCAGTTCCACTAACTTGGCTACATAGCGCATGGGTTCGCCGAGCGGCATCTTCATGGCACGGAATATCTTAGGTACCATCTTGGCTCCTATGAAATTGTGGTTTTTGAATGACCAGCCCACGGAGTCGTCCCACCGTTTGGTAACCGGTTTGGCGATGTCGTGCATCAGGGCTGCCCACCGGAGCCATATATTGTCGGACTTCTCGGCAACGCGGTCCAATACCATGAGTGTGTGCTCGAAGTTGTCCTTGTGTCCGCGACCGCGTATGGTCTCTACTCCGCGCATGGCATCGAGCTCGGGAAAGATGTATGCGAGCAGTCCGGTCTCGGCAAGCATCTGCCATCCGATGGATGGTTTGTCGGATGCCATAATCTTTTCGAGCTCAGTGAGGATGCGTTCGCGTGTGATGATGGAGATACGGTGGGCATTGCGCGTGATGGCGTCGAATGTGGGGCCGTGTATGGCAAACCGCAGCTGTGTGGCGAACCGTATGGCACGCATCATGCGCAAAGGGTCGTCGGAAAATGTTATGTCGGGGTCGAGAGGAGTACGGATGATACGAGCCTTGAGGTCGTCAATGCCATGAAACATGTCAATCAACTGACCGAAATTGTCGGCATTGACACAGATGGCGAGTGCGTTGATGGTGAAATCGCGTCGTGAGATGTCGTCGGTAAGCGAGCCCTCCTCAACTATGGGGTTGCGGGAATCGCGGGAATATGATTCGCGCCGGGTGGCTACGAATTCGAGTTCGAGATTGCGGTGCCGTACCTGAGCGGTGCCATAGGTGCGGAATACGCTCACGTGAGCGTCGCGGCCGAGACGGCGTGCCACCTGGCGTGCGATGTCGATACCGCTACCGGGACCTACGCTTACGAAGTCGATGTCCTTGGAATGACGACCGAGGAACAGGTCGCGAACATATCCTCCAACGGCGTAGCATGGGAATCCGAGTTCGTCGGCTACGCTGCCTACGGTGCGGAATGTATGGTGGTCGATATTCTGAAGGTATTGCTCCATTTATTCGAGGGTGATAATCTGTTGAGGTGCATTGGTGAGACACTCCAGACCGGTGGCAGTGACGAGGTAGGTGTTCTCAATACCTACAGCTCCGGTGCCGGGTATTACGAATTTGGGTTCGAGCGCTATGACATTGCCTTCGGCGAGGATGTCGCGGCTGCGAGGTGCTATGACCGGCAACTCGTTGATCTCGATGCCTACGCCGTGGCCTATGAATCCGGCTTTCTGTTTATGTCCCATGAAGTATTCATGCAACCCTTGCTCGCGTACATATTGCTCGGCAAGTTCGTAAAGCTCCTTGGCTTTTGTGCCGGGAAGAGCCTTGGCGGCTATCATGTCGCAAATGTCGATTGAGCACTGATGGGCTTTGAGGGCGAGCGGTTTGAGCGAGCCTAAGGCGAATGTGCGCGTCATGTCGGTCATGTAGCCTGTGTAGTTGCCGTTGACGTCTGCCATGACGCTGAGTCCTTCGCGTATGATGGTGCCGTTGCATCCTACCGGTAGAGAGGGGTCGAGACCTTCTCCTCCCATGGCGAAATCATAGGGGGTAGGGGTGTCGGCATTGTCTCCGACGAGGAGATTTGCCATGTATAGCTCCATGGAGTCACCGCTGATACGGAACTGTCCGAGACATCCTTCGAGACGGGATGTGCGTTCGATTTCCACTTGCAGTTCGAGATCGGTCATGCCCGGACGGTAGAGATGCGGGATGCGCCGGTAGACGCGTTCCTGTTTTATTCCGGAGGTGCGAATCATGTCAATCTCCATGGGCGTTTTACGGGAGCGGGCATCGCGCAGCAATGGTGATGCGTTGGTGATTTCCGTGGTGTCGGGGAATATGGCTTTGAACCGCCCGATGGTAGAGTAGGCTGTGATGTCGAGCTCAAGACCTAACCGTGCGGGCAGATTGAGTCCGATGGTTTCGGTGATTTGCTCGGGCTTGCGAATGTAGACTACGCCATCGCCTGTGAGATTGACGGGACGGCGTACAAAGAATATCACAGGTCCTGATACGGGGATGTAAACCAGTCCGGTGAATACGCGTCCGGTGAGATAGTAAATGTTGGCGTTGTCGGATATCAGCAGGGCGTCGGTGGATTGGGATTCCATAAGGCGGCGCACTTCTTGCAGGCGTGTATGGAATTCCTGTTCCTGAAGGAGAAGTAGTTGTGCCATGATGATGTTGTTGTTGATTAAAGGGTTTGTTTGACGGCGGGTGCGCTAACTGTAATGCCGACCTGCTCAATGCCTTTGAGCGTGTCGACCCGCATCACGTGCCTTATGTAAACGATTGAGGAGTCGGATATGTTGGTGCGCGGCGCTATGGTGAGCTCATACTGATATGATGGGCCAAGTCCTTTGCCGTGCCAACGTCCATAGATATCGGCGAGGTCGAGATTGAATGTGTCGCGGAGCATGTGCCGGCGGTCGCCATAGGTAACCTCAAGCCAAAGGTTGCGGAACTCGTAACGGTTGTTGTGGCGAATGGCGAGCGACAGCTGCCGTGGAGCTACGGAGTCGAGACCTTGCGGACGGATGGTGATGGTGTCACCGTATGCCCAGCCGCGGGTGTCGATGTTCTCAAATCGGCTATAATCATTGTGCTTGGGCGCGCAGGCACCCAAGCACAGTGTTGTGAGTATTATGGCAAGGAATTTATTCATCCGATGATTTGGTTTTGTCGGGTGTGTTATTCCCGGGTCGGTTATCGTCTTTGGGACGCCGGCGGTCGGAGGGACGGTTGCGGCGTTCGTTGCGTCGTGGCTGCCGTTGTTGTGCGCCTGATTCCTGTTGCTGAGACGCTCCTTGCTTATTGCTGTCGGAGGGTTCGCTGTTTTCGCCGGCAGGGTTTTTCGGCTTTGGCTTGCGTTTCTTCTTTTTCTTTTTATTATCGAAACGGGCAATGCTGTCCTGTCCGAGGATGTCGGCAAACGGCTTGCGAGCTTCCGTGCGTTCTTCGGATTCCGGCAACAGGGACAACGGTTTCTCGCCTTGCTTGTTCATGCCGATGATTTCAAAAGCACGTTCGGCTGAGATGGTAACCAGATTAGCGGGGACAGACTTGTCGGTGCTGTAGGTTATCTGGCGATTGAAAACATCGTTCTTGAAGTGGTAGTACGTGGCGTCGGCAGTCTCGAGATGCGTATCTTTCGAGGGCATACGCTTCAGGCTTTCGACATAGGCGTCCACCTCAAAGTTCAAGCAACATTTGAGCTTGGCGCACTGACCTGCGAGTTTCTGCGGGTTCAGCGATATGTCCTGAAAACGCGCGGCGGCGGTTCCTACCGAAACGAAATTGGTCATCCAGCTGGCACAGCACAGCGGTCGTCCGCAGGGTCCTATACCACCGATGCGTCCGGCTTCCTGACGCGCACCAATCTGCTTCATCTCGATGCGTACCTTGAAGGCTTCCGCCAGCACTTTGATGAGTTGCCGGAAGTCGACACGCTCGTCGGCGATGTAGTAGAATATGGCTTTGTTGCCATCGCCCTGATATTCCACGTCGCCAATCTTCATGTTGAGCTTCAGGTCTTCGGCTATCTTACGCGCACGAATCATGGTGTCGTTTTCCTTTGCCTTTGCTTCCTCGTAGCGTTCGAGGTCGGCTTGCCGGGCTTTGCGTAGCACACGCCGAATCTCGGTATCGGGCTTCACGTTGGCTTTCTTCATCTGGAGAGCTACGAGCTGTCCGGTGAGGGTGATTTCGCCAATGTCGTGTCCCGGAGCCGATTCCACGGCAACGATATCGCCGGTTTCGAGCGGTAGTTTCAGTGAGTTTCGGAAGAATCCCTTGCGGGTATTCTTGAACTGGACCTCTACGATGTCGAAGTCGGCATGTCCGCCGGGGATGTCGGCGAGCCAGTTGTAGCAGTTCAGTTTGCCGCGCGGTGGCTCCGAGCCGTCGTAGCTGCGCCGGCAGCATCCGCTCCGGTTGGCGCCGGGTTGGCTCTGCGGCTTATCTTCTTCCATGTCAGATATCTTATCGGGTGTCATGAGGCAAGGTATCCTGTGTGTTATTTAGCGAAGCTTACGGAGCGAGTTTCGCGAATTACAGTAATCTTGACTTGTCCGGGATATGTCATTTCGTCCTGAATGCGCTTGGCAATCTCAGCCGACAATTTTTCGGTTTCGACGTCGTCAATCTTGTCGGCACCTACAATGATGCGGAGTTCGCGTCCCGCCTGGATGGCGTAGGTCTTAATCACACCGGGATAGGATAGCGCGAGCTGCTCGAGGTCGTTGAGACGTTTGATGTAAGCCTCGACCATCTCGCGACGAGCACCGGGACGGGCGCCTGAAATGGCGTCGCAAACCTGAACTATGGGGGCGAGGAGCGAAGTCATCTCCACTTCGTCGTGGTGAGCTCCGATGGCGTTGCATATCTCGGGCTTTTCCTTGTACTTCTCGGCGAGTTTCATGCCGAGGAGTGCGTGGGGCAGTTCGGGTTCCTCGTCGGGCACTTTGCCTATATCGTGGAGCAAGCCGGCGCGACGTGCTTTCTTGGGGTTGAGTCCGAGCTCGGAAGCCATCACGGCGCAGAGGTTGGCTGTCTCGCGGGAGTGTTGCAGGAGGTTCTGTCCGTAGCTGGAGCGGTATTTCATCTTACCTACCATGCGGACGAGTTCGGGATGCAGTCCATGTATGCCGAGGTCGATAGCGGTACGTTTACCGGTCTCGATGATTTCCTCTTCAATCTGTTTGCGAACCTTTGCCACGACTTCCTCGATACGTGCGGGATGGATGCGACCGTCGGTGACGAGCTGATGCAGCGCCAGACGGGCTATCTCGCGACGCACGGGGTCGAATCCGGAGAGTACGATGGCTTCAGGGGTGTCGTCGACGATAATCTCAATACCGGTGGCAGCTTCGAGTGCGCGGATGTTGCGACCCTCGCGGCCTATGATGCGACCTTTGATTTCGTCGGAGTCAATCTGGAATACGGTGACGGAGTTTTCGATGGCTGTCTCTGTAGCCACACGCTGTATGGACTGTACGACGATGCGTTTAGCTTCCTTATTGGCGGTGAGCTTGGCTTCGTCCATGATGTCGTTGATGTAGCTCTGAGCGGCTGTCTTGGCTTCGTCCTTGAGGGATTCGATGAGCTTTTCCTTGGCTTCATCAGAGGAGAGTCCTGATACGCGCTCGAGTTCTTCCTGTGCCTTGCGCTTGAGTGCGTCGAGTTCGGTCTGCTTGGATTCGGCAAGAGCAAGCTGGTCGTCGAGTTTGGCACGGGTCTGTTCGATTTCGTTGCGTGAGCGTTGGTTCTCGCTTTGCTGCTGATTGAGCTGAAGTTCGCGTTGCTTGAGTTTGCCTTCGAAAGATTGTGCCTTGGACATGCGCTGCGAGGCTTGTTTCTCGGCTTCGGCAATGATGCGGATTTCTTCTTCGCGTGCTTCAAGAAGTTTGTTTTTCTTGATTACTTCGGCTTCACTGTTGGCTTCCTCGATGATTATCTTGGCGCGGCTTTGCGACATGTTTTTTTGTGCGATCAGTGTTGCCACCACTCCCACAATTAATGCAATAACTGCGATTACTACGTAAATTATGATATCCATTTTGTAAGTTATATATTGGGTTTATAAGGTTAAAAAAAATCTGCATCAACGCTTGCGGAGCGGCTTTTTGTGCCGTAACCGTTTGCATTGTGCAGGTCATATCACTCTCTGTTTATGTAATAAGTTGCCAATGACCGGGGCCATGTGGCGTACTTATGCCGCTATGGAGAATATTACCCCCTAATTGCTCCGGACGGGATTGAGACACTCTTGTCTTCAATGCCGAAGCGGGGTGGCATTTATGGCTTCCGAACGATGTCCATGTCCCGCACTAAATGAGGGAGTCAGGCGTCGGTCATTGCTTGAGCAATAGTTCGTCGAGGTCGCTGTCGAAGCGCTCCAGGAGCTCGTCGAGCTGCTTGGCTTGTGATGTCAAGGTCAGGTATCCTTTGGCGAATAGGAGGGTGACCTTGGCGAGCACTTCCTGCGGCGAACTGCTGCCGAACCTTTCGCGATAAGCTTTGTAGACGTGGTTGACCTCTTTTGCGACTTCGCGGAGGAGCTGTTCCTCATCGCGGTTGATGGTGAGGCTTAATGCCACATCGGCTATGCGTAGGTTGATGTCAAGTTTATCTTTCATCGCATCATTCGGTTAGCTCGGAGATGCATTTATCTATGTCCCGCACTAATTCAGTTAAGATGGCCCGGCTGCGTTCCACGTCGTCCCGCGAGGGGTTGAGTGTAGTGACTACTCTGAGATGCTCAATCTGCTGCTGCATGATATTGATCTCTTTCTTTTGGCGCTCCAAAGTGTCTTGCAGTTCCAAAATCCGCGCATCGGCGGCACGTTTCTCGTCAAGGAGCATGAGGTATCGCGATTGTAGTAATTGCGCCTTGCTTCTAATGCTGTCGAGTCGTTGCTGCAGATTGCCGGCCATTTTATACTAAATTTTCACAAAAGTAATGAATATTTTTTGTAATGGCGAATATGGTGGCGCGTTTTTTTGAAAAAAATGGAGAATGGGGGAGATTTGGATGGGATGGGCGTGCTGGGTCAGGCTACGAAGTTGGTTTTTATTAAGTATGTCAATGTGCTCTTGCCAGTTTAATTAGGAATGAGGAATGAGGAATTAGGAATTAGGAATTAGGAATTTTTGTGGGTGGCGGTTTTGTGTCGGGGTTGGTGGGGGTCGGAGAGAGGGGATTTTGCCCTCTTTTTGATGGGTGGGGG
>CAJTMM010000016.1 GCA_910577465.1 uncultured Muribaculaceae bacterium
TACCTGTCCATTTCCATTCTCCTGTATAATTATATTTGTATTTTATTGCTTTCAGTTGCTCTCTAATCATTTTGATCTGATTGGAAGCAACGCTTACATAGCCATATATCATGTATGGACGCCCATCGTTTGGGAGATGGGTGCTTTCATCGCAGTATAAATTAAAAGTCTTTGGTTGCATAATTCTAATGCGAAATTAATACAAAATACGATGTAAAACAACCGTTTTTCCGAAGAATAGCATTACATATACACGGCTCTTTCATTTAAAAATCGTTGGATTTTACAATCTTCTTGATATGTAAGCTTTTTACTCGTGTCATTTTATGCCGCTGTTTTTTATATGTTGGCTGGATATTAAAAGCATTAGAAAAGTAGCATTGGTAATCAACCTCTTATAAAACCGTTATTGCTATCTGGTTTTAAATGAAAGTACCGTACAAGCATATCATACTAACCATAAGCCCTATATTGCAGATTCAATAAACTTTCGTAAATTTGCGACCGGTCGGTTGCACTTCACAGCCACATAATAAGGCATCTTCGCACACGGCCATTAAATTTCGGAAAGCGTTTACTGCGCTCACGCTTTTCTTTTATAAACCCTTATCACACACCATCCACATGAGCCGGATGGTTTGAACCAATCGTAACTTATCTAACCAGCTACTTATGAAAAAATTCATCACCACCCTGCTGATTTTGTTATCCGGACTTACTTACGCACATGCATTGGAGATATCGCGCTATGTATCCGAAGGAGCTACAGGTCAAGGGCTTTCTGCCGCTGACCCGTCCGGTAATCTGAGAGAAGTGCTGCAACTATCCTCGCAAGTCGATGGCCTAACCATATACCTCGCACCGGGCACTTACCACCTTCCGCTCGCCGAAACCTACGACCAACTACCCACATATAAAGGAGTAACCATATATGGCGGTTGTACCGGCGACACATACGATACCGACAACAAATCCAGAATCATAGGCGAACTCCATATAAATCAAGGCTACATCGCCAACATTGATTTTCGCCACGGCAGCATAGGCAACCCTAAGAACGACGGACGTGAGGGTGAGCTCAAGACCTTGGACTGTAACCTCGACCACGTTAGCGCGACAAGACTGGAAGCCAACGTAAGCTCACATAACCAGATAAAGCTCCATAATGTATGGAGCCCCAACTTGAGTATCGGAGCTAAATTCAGCACACGCAATATCCCATTGGTAATCATGAGCAAATGCTCTGCCACAGGCTCCGCCAACTGCGGTTTTACAGCATCAAGCGTACGGGTTATAGCTGACAATTGCGAATTTTCCAACAACAGCGGTGGCGGAATGAGTCTCCACAACTGCACCGGGTCATACTTCGTTGACTGCAAGTTCATGAACAACAAGACCAATGGTGCCATATCCTTATCCGACATATCCGATGACATCACCGTGACATTCCAACGTTGCATAATATCCAACAACTCCACCTCCAACCCCGACCGCTCAGCAGCCATATCCACCGGCACACCGATATGTCTCAGCAACTGCCTGATAGCCGGCAACTATTCCATGTCCGACAACCGGCAGCTCAAGCCCCATCAAGGAGCCATAGAATTGGGCCGCCGGGCAAGCCGGTTCTACAACTGCACGTTCTACGGCAACCATTCGGCACTGTTCTACAGCATGTACCCTGCTGACCAGAATAATATCACCGAACCGCAGTTCTTAAACTGCCTTTTCCTCAAAAACCGGGTAAGCTATATCTCAGTACACGGAATGAAACCCGAACTCTACTATTGCGCTGCCGACTTCGGCTCGGGAATCCCCGAACTTGATGCCGAACGTGGCTTGCTGCGTATCACCCCCGACAATGTCAATATCAGAGTGGTGGACAATGAAGCTGTTTTCATCGATGAGGACTCACCTCTAATCAACAAAGGTCAACCGATAATAGCCAACGATCTCGACGGCATAAACCGCCAGATGCTCGGCGGCACAGACATAGGATGCGTCGAATACCATGGAGAATGGCGGCAGGTCGAAGGCAAGGAAAGCATACAGCTTGTCGACAAAGAATACATACACGTATCCAACGAGTATGACGGAAAGAAATTCCACGGGCTATCCCCCAAAAGCAACCTTGATACACCTACCGGCATAGTGGGGTGTGGCGGCAGCATGCTTTACCTTGGCGACAACCTGGCGACATACCGGAAAGCCGCCGACAATGTTGTGGTCACATACATGACCGTCGACGGAAAGAAAACCGCCATACTCCAAATCTACCAAGAGGGTGTGTGGAATGCCATGACATCAATGCCGTACACCACCGCGTTGCCGGTTGCAGTACAGGAACAAGGACTGTGGAAACTGAAAATACCATCATCCGCATCAAAGACCACCCGCAGGACCGCAACAGGAAAATTACGCAGAAAATAACACAAATCAACAATCACTCATAAAAAACACAAATCATGAAAAAATCACTCATCACTTCAGCCATCGCCGCGATTGCTATCACAGTCACCTCATGTGGCGGTAACAGCTCCACCACCGCATCGGCTACCGACTCTACCGCCACTGCCACCGACTCCGTAGCCGCAATTGCCCAACTCACCACACCCGATCTCACATTTGCCGAGGTAAAAGGCAATGTGAAAACCGTAGCCAACACCGACCCGCAATACGGTGAATCGCACATATTTGAATTTGACGCCGAGGGCAACCTCATCAAATGCAGCACATACGAAAACGCAAAATACAAACGTGATTCCGAAGGACAGATTATCGCAATCGACGTATATGACGAAGAGTTCGCATATATTTGGGAAAACGCCCGTCCATCGGTAAACACCATCAACGAACCCGACGGAACAACCCTCACTTACCAATTCGAGTACGACTCAAACGGAGCGCTTATAAAAACCACCGGGACATCCGATGGACCCGACGGAGTGAGCACATGGACAGAGACATACACCTACGGACCCGATTCCTTTGATGACCACGGCAACTGGATAAGCCGCACAGTCTATAACTCCGACATCAATCAAACGGTTACTGCAACCCGCAAGATTACCTACTACTAAACACCCGCCAAGACATGAGGTAAATCGGGATAGCACTTCCGCACCTCATGTTGCGATACGGCAGACAACCATCCGTACGTTATTGAAAGAGTGTATTGAAAGAGTCACAAAAAATAATGTGTCACAAATTGCCGTAATTTTGTGACACATTATCTTTTCAATTAGTCTATACTTTGATTGTAATGATAAGCATTTATATCTTCCAAACCAGACAATAATGCAAAAATAGGCAGATATACATGCCGATTTTTACAATGGTAAGTATAGGCGCACAGCACCGTGACATTCCTTCTTTTGACTTCAATCCTTCACAAATCATTGGGAAATCGAAGAAAAATTACACACGGGGTTCGCGCCCGCTATTATTTGTCAGCGTCGTGACTATTAATCAAATTTGCACTGAGTAAATTTACTCAGTATATCTCGTAAAATGTAAAGAGATGTATAACTGACCTGAATATCTGCTTATTAAGCGCAGACTTGAAGAAGCACGTAAGTTTATTCAATAAGGTTATCTGACTTCGAACTCTACGGAGATACTGTCCTCTCTTCTTTCGTTGCCGGAGCTGAAGTGCTTGGTCAACCGGTAGGTGCCTTTGTCAAACTTGCGGCTGCTGGGTCGGGTATCGTTCACATTGCCATTCGTGGAATGCGGGGAATAGATGTATCCTATGGCATTGAATATCTGTATAATCTCATCATCCTCGTACTCCCTGTTGTAAGGCATGGGTATCCACTTGCCATCCAACAACTTCTCCAACCTGTACATGGTACCGAACATCACAGGTAGGTCAGTATAATTGTGTATATCAACGACTATAGAGTCAACGGGGATGCACAGATTTTCCAGATTGCGGACTTTCATAGAAACTCCCTGAAGCGAGGAGCGGAATTTCTGTTTGGGCGCATCGGGTATGTCAATCTTCTCTCCGAGAAAATGAGGTCGCTTACCAAACCATAAATCCAACATCATCTTATCCCGAGCAAGCCATTCGCGCAGGGCAAGACGAATACGCACCCACCTGCCTGCCCTGACCGGCGACTCTACAGCCACGGCATCGATGCCATGCGCTCCCGCAAGATACAACGCCCGCGCGCAATGATCTGCCTGCGAGACGATGGTCAACGAATCGCACCCGAACACCTCCTTTGCCCTCACCACCGAGTCGAGAGTCCTGAATCCCGCGAAGTCAAGTATTATCCTATTTTCAGGCACCCCATGCGCCATAAGCGAGTCCCTCATGGCAGTAGGCTCATCATATTCCTTTATATGATTGTCACCGCTCGCTATGATATAATCCACCTTGCCCGCATGATACAAATCAGCAGCAATCCTCATCCGGTTCATAAAATATGAATTGGGCCGACCGTACCTATTCAACGGATTGGTACCAAGCAGCAAAGCCACCTTACGGTGCGGCACGGAATCCACGCTCTCATAAATACGATCATTGGTCAATGACTCCACCCGATTATTGACTATAACCGTAAAGACAACAACCGCTGCTAAAAAAGCCATGATGCTAAACAGAATCCTTTTATACGCCACTTTCATTTTTCAGACCATTTTACAAATACCCTTTTAGTATCAATCACAAAGTTACACTAAAATTTGACATACCGACATATCAATACAAGCCCACAAAAAAGAACGCCATAAAAAAAGTAAAATATTTTTCATACCATACACCCCACTCAATCAACATTTTAACATAAAACAGCGCAATTTGCATAGAAAAAAGTTGCTGAAATATTTGCGAGATTCAAAATCGTGCATTAACTTTGCACTCGCAAAACGGCAAGAACGCCACTTGCACCTCTAAAACTTGGTGTGGTAGTTCAGCTGGTTAGAATACCTGCCTGTCACGCAGGGGGTCGCGGGTTCGAGTCCCGTCCATACCGCTGAGGAGAGAGGAGAATGAGTATTGTTAAGATTTTATCTTGCTTTACTCATTCTTTTTTTATGTACTTAAACATGGATATTTGCCCTGCCGATGCAAAAACAAAGCCGTATATTTGGGCATTGGCAAGAATTAAGCTACCTTAGCGCAAAATAAAGAAAACATTACCCCATATTTCAAAACAACTCTATTTTTCGATGGCAAAAGTTATCATTATAGGAGCAGGCGGTGTAGGCACCGTAGTGGCTCACAAATGTGCTCAGAACCCCGAAGTGTTCACTGAAATCGTGCTCGCATCGCGCACACACAGCAAATGCGAAGCCATAGCCCGCAAAATAGGCGGTGGACGTATCACCACCGACAGTGTCGACGCCGACAGTGTGCCGCAGCTCGTGGAGCTGTTCCGCCGGCATAAACCCGACATGGTGATAAACGTCGCGCTCCCCTACCAGGATCTCACCATCATGGACGCATGTCTGGAATGCGGGGTTAACTATCTCGACACTGCCAACTACGAGCCGAAGGACGAAGCGCACTTCGAATACTCCTGGCAGTGGGCATACAAAGAAAAATTTGAGAAAGCCGGTCTCACAGCCATACTCGGCTGCGGATTCGACCCCGGAGTATCGGGCGTGTTCACAGCCTATGCCGCCAAGCACTACTTCTCGGATATGGAGTATCTCGACATTGTGGACTGCAACGCCGGTGACCACGGAAAGGCATTCGCCACCAACTTCAACCCCGAAATAAACATACGCGAAATCACCCAGAACGGACGCTACTACCAGGACGGCGCGTGGGTTACCACCGGACCGCTGGAGATACACAAACCGCTCACATACCCCAACATTGGACCGCGCGAGTCATACCTCCTGTACCACGAGGAGCTTGAAAGTCTCGTAAAGAACTACCCAACCATCAAGCGTGCCCGCTTCTGGATGACATTCGGACAGGAATACCTCACCCACCTGCGCGTGATTCAGAACATAGGCATGGCACGCATAGACGAAGTGGACTACAACGGTGTGAAAATCGTGCCTCTGCAATTCCTCAAGGCAGTGTTGCCCAATCCTCAGGACCTTGGCGAGAACTACCACGGCGAGACATCCATAGGATGCCGCATATCCGGTCTGGACAAGGACGGAAAGCACCTCACCTACTACATATACAATAATTGCAGCCATGAGGAAGCCTACCGCGAAACCGGCATGCAGGCTGTGAGCTACACCACAGGCGTACCCGCCATGATAGGTGCCATGATGTTCCTCACAGGCAAATGGGTAAAGCCCGGCGTGCACAACGTAGAGGAATTCGATCCCGATCCCTTCATGGAGCAGCTCTCCGTACAGGGTCTGCCCTGGCACGAGGAGATGAATCTTGACCTCGAAGTATAATCACACATCACCCTTACGGCATCGGCCCCTCTCCCCCAATGGACTCCACGCCACGCACCGGCACATACTCCGACCGGCAGACTGTGAAAATAGCCCGCCACGTGACATGGGTGGGATTCTGGGTCAACGCCGCACTGGCACTGCTTAAGATTGCCGCCGGCATCATAGGGCGTTCAAGCGCCATGATTGCCGACGGCATTCATTCGTTAAGCGACTTTGTGACCGATGTGATAGTGATAGTGCTCATCGGTGTATCGCGCCGTAAGGCAAACGCCCTGTACCAGTACGGCTACGGCAAGTATGAGACATTCGCCACCATGATTATAGCCATGGCACTCGCTGTAGTAGCCGTGACCATATTCTATGAAGCCACAAAAAACATCATAGGAACCATCCACGGCACCATACTCCCTCGACCGGGCATGATAGCCCTCGCCATGGCTGCGGTCTCCATAGTGTCGAAAGAGATTCTGTACCACTACACACGCCGATGGGGCGAACGCATAGGCTCGGCTGCCGTAGTGGCAAACGCCTGGCACCACCGTAGCGACGCGCTATCCTCCATAGCCACCCTCGCAGGCATAACCGGAGCCATGTTCCTTGGCGACCACTGGCGCATACTCGACCCCATAGCCGCCATGCTCGTCAGCGTGTTCATCATGATGATGGCAATACGCATAGGCATGCCGTCGGTACGGGAACTGCTCGAGGTATCACTCCCCGCACAGCTCACACACCGTATGCAGCAGACCATACGCAACACCGCAGGAGTAATCACATACCACCATCTGCGCTCACGCCGCAACGGCTCCCGGATAATACTGGACCTGCACATAAAAGTGGACCCCGACATAACCGTAGTGGCAGGACACGCCATAGCATCCGAGACCGAGCGGCGGCTCAAACGGCAGTTCGGAGAATCAATGATAACGAATATCCATGTGGAGCCTTACCGTGGACAGCAGATAATGCCCGACGGCTCTTGCACCGACTGAAAATCCTATATCTCCCTAAAATAACCTATTATGAAAGCATTTACACCTCATGCAATCCGCTTAATGGCACTCGCTGTCATCACAGCTATAGCCGCATCGTGCTCACGCGACCGCCGGGAACTTCTGTCATTGGTGCCCGACGATGTAGATTTCGCCATGACCATCAATGCCCTGCAGCTCGCCTCCGACGCCGGATGCTCCATCGGAGCCGATGGCAGCGTACAGATGCCTGAATATATGGAGTCACTGATACGCAGCCACAAGCTACCTGAGGGCTTCGGCTCCATACTCACCGACCTGTCCCATGCCATAGACCTCGAGCACATAGTATGTTACGGCTACGGCAACAGCCCGCTTATAGCATTTGCAATCACCGATGCCGACCGGTTTGAATCTATAATCACCCCGGCGGATACCGATAAGCAGGACGGATTCACCCTCTACCGCAAGTACGACAAAGGTATAACCATAGTCACAAACGACGACATTGGCTGGCTATGGATTACCGACACGCGCAACCCCGTGACCATCATTACCGAAGCCGCCGACAAAGCCAAGACCGCACCCATATCCAAAAAATCGGGACTCAACGATGCACTCACCGCCGACAACACCTTCAACGCTGTCTACGACCCGTCATTCATCGACTCATCCTTAGGCAATCATTGGCTCTCCGTCAGTGGCAAAATCGAGTCACAAACCATGCTCCTTACGGTGCGTGGCATAACACCCGACGGCGAGATTATGACCATCTCCGGTACACAGGAGATAAACACCGACTTCCTGCGCTATGTCCCGTCCGACTTCACCTTAGCCGCAGCCGCCGGATTGACCGCCGACATAAACTGGGACGGCTTCGCCGCCATAATAGGACTGGCAGGAGGATACCGCAGCCGTGGATTGGTCGACACACTGCTGCCCTACCTCAGAAGCATCGACGGCACAGTAGCCATAGCTGCCGGACCCGCCGACGAATCGGCATGGACTGAATTAGACATGGACCACTGGCGGTTTCTTGCCATGATACACATGCCACAGGACCGCATATCACAGGCAACATCCCAGGTAGCCATGCTGCTCAGGCAGATGCGACTTCCCGTCACTGCCGACGCTCCCGGACTGATATCCACAGAATATGACGGTACCACATACCGCATAGGCAATATCGACGGATACTTCACCATAGCATCCATACCCATGGAGCCTACCGCCAACAATCAACTCGCCACCACATTCCTCGGCAAGCAAGCCGGCGCGTCAGTCACCATTCCATCGCTCAGCCACTACTTGGGCGAACGCGGCGACTTCGGCATGGAGATACGCTTTGCCCTGGAGCGTCAGGAAGCGACACTGAAAATCAATCTCACCGATACCGACACACCCATACTGGCAGCACTGTTGCCATTGTTCCTTGACCTGTAATGATTAACGAGATTTCACTAATACACACCCTGCCCCATGCGTTTAAAGGCATGGAATTGCAGCATCCGGTCAACGCTTCACAGATATGGCTGCAGGAAGTGACATTCTCACGTCCTGCCGTCTACATGATTGAAGCCGAATCCGGAACCGGCAAGTCATCGCTGTGCCACTACCTCTACGGCTGCCGTGGCGACTACTCCGGCAGCATACTTTTCGACGGCAAGGAGATCACCAGCTTCAGCATAGACCGATGGTGCGAATTGCGCACCCGCGCACTCGCCTACCTGCCACAGGAGATGAACCTGTTCCCCGAGCTGACCGTGTGGGAGAATATCGCCATCAAAAACAGACTCACATCACACAAGTCTGACCGGTGGATAAACCATGCCCTCGAACGGCTCGAAATCGCTTCTAAAGCCCACACCCGCGCCGCGCTGCTGTCAGTGGGGCAGCAGCAGCGCGTGGCAATAATACGCGCCCTATGCCAGCCCTTCGATTTCCTGCTCATCGACGAACCGGTGAGCCACCTCGACGCCCGCAACAACACCATCGCGGCAACGCTCATACAGGAGGAAGCCGAAGCCAACGGTGCCACAGTCATAGCCACTTCAGTGGGCAATAAAATCAACCTTCCAGTCACATCCACGCTTCTGCTATGAACTCATCTATAGTATGGCGGCTTTTGCGCCGCAACATCAGCATAGCCCAACTGGCAGGATACGCCATAGCCAACCTTGCCGGACTTGCCATAGTGCTCACCGCACTGCAATTCTACCGGGACGTCACCGCCGTGTGGTCCGACGAAGACTCCTTCATATCACGCGATTATATCATCATATCGCAGAAGGTCAGCTCCATAGGAAGCCTGCTCGGCAACAGCTCCGCCGGATTCTCCGAAGCCGAGATAGCCGACATCGAGTCACAGCCATGGGTACGCCGCGTAGGACGTTTCACCACCGCCGGATTCAACGTCTCGGCATCGGTCGACATGGGCGGACGCGGTATGTCCACAGCCCTGTTCCTCGAATCCATACCCGACGATTTCATTGACATCACCCCATCCGACTGGCATTACACCCCGGGCAAGGACCGCACCGTACCCATAATATTAAGCAAAGAGTACCTCACGCTCTACAATTTCGGATTCGCATCCTCACGCGGACTTCCACAAGTGAGCGAGTCCATGATGGGGATGATACCTATCCGATTGTCAGTGAGCGGCAACGGGTCACAACAATGGCTACAGGCGCGCATAGTCGGATTCTCATCGCGTCTCAACACCATCGCCGTACCCGAGGAGTTCATGGAGTGGGCCAACGCATCATTTGCCGACGAGCCGGCATCGGCTCCGTCAAGACTCATCGTAGAAGTCAACACACCGGGCGACCCCGCCATAGCGCAATACCTCGACGTGCACGGATATGAAAGCGCAGGCGACAAGGCTGACAACGGACGCGCTGCCTACTTCCTCACCATCGTCACCGCCGTGGTGATGACCGTAGGTATAATCATAAGTCTTCTCGCATTCTTCATACTACTGCTCAGCATATACCTTCTGCTGCAGAAAAACCGTGGCAAACTGCGCTCCCTCATGATGCTCGGCTACACACCATGGTCCATAGCCCGCCACTACTGCATAATAGTGGCAGCTATCAACGCAGGCGTTCTCATAGCGGCAATAGCGGTCATGCTCATAGCATCGGCATTATGGAGCGAGCCACTCGCATCCATCGGCGTGACACCGGCTTCGCCACTCCTCTCCATATTCACCGGTATATGCATAATGGCACTGATTACAGCCGGCAATATTATGGCAATCCGGCGCAATGTCAAGCGCACATTTCCGCAGCCACACAAGCCTTGAGCGGATTTGCATTTAACCGCGTTTCGAGCTATCTTTGCATAAAAATAGCATTCACGCACATACTTTCCGCGCTTTGCAGCGTTGTTAGTGGTAAATACACCATAGCCGAATCATGAAAGATTTAATCATAGATAAAGAAATTTCGGAACGCGCAGTCCTTGTAGGCGTAATCACACCGGCACAGAACGAAGCGAAAGCCAACGAATACCTCGACGAGCTTGCATTTCTCGCCGACACGGCAGGTGCCGTCACCGAAAAACGCTTTTTGCAGAAATTGCCCTACCCCGACTCCCGCACATTCGTAGGCAAGGGCAAACTTGCCGAAATCAAGCAATATGTGGAGGACAACGGCATCGGTATGGCTATTTTCGACGACGACCTCACATCCAAGCAGGTCGCCAATATCGAGCGTGAGCTGCAGATAAAGATTCTCGACCGCACAAGCCTGATTCTCGATATATTTGCAAAACGCGCTCAGACAGCCAACGCCAAGGCGCAGGTTGAGCTGGCGCAATACCAGTATCTGCTCCCGCGACTGACCCGCATGTGGACCCACCTGGAGCGACAGCGTGGCGGTATAGGCATGCGTGGTCCGGGTGAGACACAGATCGAGACCGACCGCCGTATAATCCTTGACAAAATCTCACGGTTGAAAGCCGAACTCAAGGACATAGACCGCCAGAAATCACTGCAACGCAAGAACCGTGGCAAGCTCACACGCGTGGCACTCGTGGGTTACACCAACGTGGGCAAGTCCACCCTCATGAACCTTCTGAGCAAAAGCGATGTATTTGCCGAAAACAAGCTGTTTGCCACCCTCGACACCACCGTGCGCAAGGTCATCATCGACAACCTCCCGTTCCTGCTCACCGACACGGTAGGGTTCATACGCAAACTCCCTACCCATCTCGTGGAATCGTTCAAATCCACGCTCGACGAGGTGCGCGACGCCGACCTCCTGCTGCACGTGGTGGACATATCGCACCCCAACTTCGAGGAACAGATTGAAGTGGTCAACCGCACCCTTGCCGACGTATGCGACGGGGCTGAGAAACCCATGATTATGGTGTTCAATAAAATCGACGCATTCACCTATACCCCGAAGGACGAGGACGACCTCACGGAACGCACACGCGAAAACGTATCGCTCGACGAGCTCAAGGAAACATGGATGAACCGCATGGGCAGCGACGCCGTATTCATCTCAGCGAAGAAAGGCATCAACATCGACGAGCTGAAACAGAAAATCTATGAGAAAGCCAAGGAGATTCACCTCACACGCTTCCCTTACAACGATTTCCTGTTCCAGAAATACGACTCCGAGGATTTTTCCGACCAATAACGTTTACACGCACACAGCCAATCATCATCCACCTCCCCCCCAATGCCGGAAATATCATTTGAAGTCCACCATACACTCCAGCCCATAAAGGCTCAATGGCTTGAACTCGAACGCCAGGCGCGTCAGCGCATCAGTTCAGGACAGATGTCCTACATGCTGTTCTCGTTCTACCAGTCGTGCGGTTGGGCGGAATTTATCGAACACTCCTACCGTCGACGCCATTACCTTTTCAAGAGCGGAAAACGCCTTGACTACATTCTGGTTCGCGAAGACGGCTCCCCGGTGGCAATACTTCCGCTCATAGCAAGCTTGAGAATCAAGCGTATCGACATCATACACGCCAAAATAGCCGGGTTGCTCAACGTCGTTTCACCACGGCACTCCGAAACCGACCTTTATATCTATCAGGCACTCACCGCATATCTCAGCCAGCGTTACCACGGGTGGCGCATGACATTCCACGACATACCGCAGCAAAGCCCGTTTGCCGCCGCACTCCGGGACATCGTCGGCGCGCAATGCCGCGAACGCGCAAGCTACTGCATAGACCTCACCCGTTTCCGGTCATTCGACGAATACTTCGCATCACTGAGCAAGAACCTGTACAAGAATACACGCAAAGCATACAACCACATCAAATCCGACGGACACACATTTACCCTCCGCTGGTTCAACAACTCCGAGATGCCGCGCGGAAAGGCGTTATGGCGGCTATGGAATATCTATTTCACTCGCAAACTCGCATGGAAAAGCCGGTCGGCAAATCCGTTTGCCAAAGCCGTATGTGCCGTTAGGGCGGCGTTGGAAACCCACCACGGCATGAAATCGGAAAGTATGCGCGCATTACCCAACTCGCGGTTAGCCGTATTTGAAATCGACGGCAACACCGCTGCTTTCATGCTCCTCTATATCGACGGACAGCACATACTGATGCCCAAACTCGCCATCGACACCAAATACTCCCGCTACTCCCCCGGCATACTGCTCGTTTTGGAGAGCCTGAAGGAATTTTTCAGCGAAGGCATCATGGATTTCGACATGTGCCGTGGCAACGAACGTTACAAACGCGATGTAGGCGGCGAATACCGTCCGCTATCTTACGTCACGGTCAACTCGTTATAACACCTGCCGCCACATCACGGGGCAATAAAGCCGATTACTGCTTCCTCTTGGGATTGGACGGAAACCAACCCTTGCGCACACGCTGTTCCTGCTCAAACACCTCCTTGATGGTCCAGAACGAGGAGAACGCGAACACGCCCAGCAGCGACGACCACATCACATCACCTACAGCCACCGACGCGGCAAGTGCGGCAATCCCCACGACAAGGAACCACCACCAGCACCCGGTGCCGAAATAATAATGACACTTTATCACCACCGGATGAAATAATCCTATTATCAGAAAAGTACCCAGCCCTATAACCAATCCGAGCAGGTGCCATTGGGCTAATATTTCAGTCATAATATACTATTGTATTTATCTTGTTATCAAACATATCAGGCATCACTATCACCATCCGCCCGAAGCGCCGCCACCGCCGGTCATTCCTCCGCCGAAGCTACCGCCGGAAAATCCGCCGCCGCCACCGCCGAATCCACTACCGCCTACCACCACTATCGGAGCGGCAAGTTTAGCTATATTGTATGGCTTCACCGTCTGGCGATGACAGTTACGGCAACTGTAAATCCTCTCTCCACGGCCCTCACGCATAGTGGTAGGCTGCATTATTATCCTGTTACCGGCAAGCGCGCACGTACGCGCACCGCACTGCGGACACACCGTGTAGCTCGATTGCTTGTTCACATACGGTATCACATCTTTTTCGCCGCACGTATCACACAGCCACACATCGTAATCTATCGAATTGAGCCGTTCCTCCATATCCTGCGCCGGAGTCAGGTATTCATTGTCAGTCACCTCATCAAGCTTGTGCATCATGCCGCCGCAATTGGGACACTTGCGCTTCTTGTTACGGATTGAACGCATCTTCCAGGCACATATCAGGTAAGCTATCACAGGCATACCGAGACCTATGAACGTAACAAACAGAGCCACAGGCTTGATATTGTTCAACTTCCGGTAACGCTCCTGCGGATCATCGCCACGGGTGGAAATCACCACCCACAATACCCACAGCAGCATCACCGCCGCCATCACCATACCCGCCCGCACCATAAACGAGAACAGGTCAGCACCCGACAGTTCGTCCATACCTGCACGCGCACGCGCATCATTGGCATACTTCGAGCGTAGTTCCGCAGCTGCCGACGGGTCGGTCAAAGCCTCCGATACCACCTTTGTAGCCGCAAGCATACCCCCGTCGTAATCATTGCCGCGGAAATGCGGTATTGCCACGTCACGGATTATACGTCCGCATATTATATCGGGCAACACCCCCTCGGCGCCGTAACCCGTACGGATCACCATACGCCTGCGGTCGCGCACGAGCAATATCAGCACCCCATTATCCTTATCGCTCTTACCGATTGTCCATTTCTCGAACAGCTTGGTAGCGAATGTATTCTCATCATAATCATCCGTAAAATCATCGATTGCCACCACCACAGGTTCGGCGGTCGACGATGCCCACACATTGCCCAGCAGCCGGTTAAGCGAATCCACAGCGGCAGCCCCGAGCACCCCGTCCGGATTTGACACATACTGCGTGCGGTCAGCCACATGCACATTAGGCACATCGTCAACCGTATGTGCGCCCCACGCTGAAATCGCCGACAGCGCTATGATTATCTGTAATATAAACAGTCGTTTCATATTCATCATATTCTTTTTAAACAGTGCTTAATGCGCCTCAAGCCAATTATCGCCGGTACCTACCGACACTTCAAGTGGAATCCGGCCATTGAACGCACCCTCCATATTCCGCACCACCAGCTCCGTAAGCGCGCCAAGCTCTTCAGGCACCACATTGAACACCAGTTCATCATGCACCTGCATTATCATCCGGGATTTCATGCCACGTTCCTCCATTTCCCGATAAACGCTTATCATGGCTATTTTGATTATATCGGCGGCAGAACCCTGCAGCGGTGCATTGATAGCGTTTCGCTCGGCATATCCCCGCACCACCGCATTGCGGCTGTTTATATCCGGCAACATACGCTTGCGCCCCTTCACCGTCACCACATACCCCTTGTCGCGTGCCGTCTGTATGCTCGAGTCCATATACTCCTTCACACCCGGGTATGTCCTGAAATAACCGGTTATCAGCTCCTTGGCTTCCACACGCGATATACCGAGACGCTCCGACAGTCCGAAAGCCGATATACCGTATATGATACCGAAATTAGCCGTCTTGGCGCTGCGCCGCTGGTCGTCGGTCACATCCGCGAGCTCCTCGTGATAAATCTTTGCAGCAGTCGCCCTATGTATATCCTCGCCTGAGATAAATGCTTCCACCATACCCTCGTCACCGCTCAGCTCGGCAATCAGTCGCAGCTCTATCTGCGAATAGTCGGCACTCATTATTATATCGCCCGCATCAGGTATGAAAGCACGGCGTATCTCCTTGCCGTCATCACTGCGCACAGGTATATTCTGCAAGTTGGGATTTGTCGACGATATTCGGCCAGTCGCCGTCACAGTCTGGTTGTACGATGTATGTATTTTGCCCGTGGCGGGATTTATCAGCGCGGGGAGCGCGTTGATATAAGTGGTCAGGAGTTTGCGCAACGCGCGTATTTTCAATATCAGGTCCACTATCGGATGCTGCATACGGTACTTCTCCAGCACCTCTTCTGTGGTGGAATACGCACCCTTCTTCGTTCGCTTGGCGCCCGAATCTATTTTAAGTTGGCCGAACAGCACCTCGCCCACCTGCATTGGCGAAGCTATATTGAATTCATATCCGGCGAGTGCATACACCTCCTGCTCCATGGCGCGGAGACGTTCGGTGTACCTGCGCGACAATTCGGCAAGCTCATTGATATCCACCCGCACACCGGTCCACTCCATCTCGGCGAGCACACGTATCAGTGGCATCTCTATCTCCGACAACAGAGGAGCCAACCCCTCGCGTTCTATATCGGCTTGCAGCAGCGGCATCAGCCGCAATGCCACATCAGCCTGTTCGCAACAGCGGTCGGCAGCCGTCTGCGGCGTATCGGCATCTCCTTTAGGCGCAGGCTGCATCATCTCATAGTCAAGATACTTCATGGAGAGTACCCCCTGCACATGCTTCATCTCCGGCTCCACAAGGTAATGTGCCACCGAAGTGTCATAATAACGCACCGCCCACTCTATGCCGGCATGTTTCAGCAGAAGATAGTCACGCTTCACGTCATGACTCACTATCACCACACTACCCGACGCGAAAAGCGGCGACAGCACCGACAGCATCTCGCTGCGGTCATCCCGCAACGGCACATATACCGCGCGCCCCGGCGACAGGGCTATTGCCATCCCCTTCCAATACGCCGTCATGGCATCATCGCCGTCGGCGGCAAGGCACACACCCACACACTCCTTGGCAGCGGCAGCTTTCACCGCTTCGGCAACCTCAGCAGGTGTGGATACTATGTTATACAGATGGTCTGTAGTAGCGATTGTGTTATATTCCGTCACAGATTCCGTCACCGTATCATCGGGCAAGTCAAATAGCGAACCCATCGAGGGCACTGTAGCCGGCTGCGCCGCATCGGTCTTCGCCGACGCGCTGAGACGGTTGATAAATGTACGGAATTCCAATTTACGGTACACCGCTATCAGTTTATCCACATCCTCCGGCTTACGTATCAAGCAATCCGGTGTTACATCCCCCAGCGGCACATCGGTCTTGATTGTCACCAGGAATTTGGAGAATCGTATCTGCTCGGCATTCTCCACGATGCGCTTCTGTAGCGCACCTTTCAGGCTTGCCGTATTGTCCAACAGGTTCTCCACCGAGCCCCACTCGGCTATCAGCTTGGCGGCAGTCTTCTCGCCCACCCCGGGACACCCCGGTATATTATCGCTGGCATCACCCTCAAGGGCAAGAAGGTCTATCACCTGGCTTGGATTGCTTATGCCGTAGCGCTCACACACCTGCTGTGGGCCGCGCACCTCAAATCCCTCGCCGCGCAGTGCCGGACGGTACATCAGCACCCGGTCCGTGACCAACTGCCCGTAATCCTTGTCGGGCGTCATCATGTATGTGGTAAATCCCTCGGCTTCAGCCATCCGCGACAGCGTACCTATCACGTCATCAGCCTCATACCCCTCCACCTCTATCACCGGTATGCGGTAAGCTTCGAGAATCTCCTTTATATAAGGTATGGACGCTGTTATATCCTCCGGTTGCTTATCACGCTGTGCCTTGTACTCGGGATATTCCTCATGACGGAATGTATGACCTCCCGCCGGATCGAAACACACCGCTATATGCGTGGGGTTCTCCTTTCGGAGAATCTCGTCAAGCGTGTTGCAGAATCCGAACACTGCCGAAGTGTTGAATCCCTTGGATGTAACTCTCGGCGAACGTATCAAAGCATAATACGCCCTGTATATCAACGCGTATGCATCGAGCAAAAACAATCGTTTATCTTCCATACTATAACAGATGTGATGGCATACCGGAACTATCCGGCACACACTTTTTCAAGCTGCAAGTTACTAAAATCCCCACACCCCCGCAAATAACGGGGCAACCGCCCCAAGCATATCCTCGCTTCCGGATTCATCTACCACAGGCTCACTAAGTTAAATACGCGTTAAAAAACATTAACTCACACCGTTTCCCTTGCTTTTCGCCCCTGAATTGACTACTTTTGCATTCGAAATAGGTACAATGTATTATTTACTGCGTATTACTATAAAAACACATTCACTAAAAAATCATAGACTCTCATGTCGTTTGCTATACTTGGCAAACACACTTTTTAAATAACAATCTAAACTATTCATTAGCACACATGCCGAATATATTTAACCACATATCTCCACTTATTATTAGCGACAAGGAGACAAAAATTACCCCCCCCCACGCAACTCACTTAAAATCAATACAATACATAATCCAAACCTTCCGAAAATAAATTCGGAGGAAAATATATACGCACACATTCAGGATTCCGGGATTACCCGGCAACACCAAATCATATCATTCTTTATGAAATTATTTTCTGTCGCGGCGACACTGCTGTGCGCCGTATGCTTAAACAACGCCGCAGCACAAGACATTGCCGTAAAAACGAATCTCTTGTACGATGCGACATTAACCATCAATGCCGGTGCCGAAGTTCAGATAGCACCAAAATGGAGTCTTGACCTGTCCGGCAACTACAATCCCTGGACTCTTTCCGACGGTAAGAAATGGAAACACTGGCTCATTCAACCCGAAGCTCGATATTGGTTCTGCGAAGCACTCGGTGGACACTTCATCGGTGCGCACCTGCTGGCAGGCGAATACAACATGGGGCAATGGGGACACGGATTTAAATTCCTCAACAACGATGCCAAACCGCTCGCCGACCACCGCTACCAAGGATGGTTTGCCGGTGCCGGCATAGCCTACGGATACACCTGGTTGCTCAACCGCCATTGGAGCATCGAAGCCGAAATAGGCTTCGGATGGGCATACACTCGTTACGACACATACGAGTGTAAGGATTGCGGACGTAAAATCAAGTCTAACCAAGTACACAATTACGTAGGTCCCACAAAGGCTGCCATCAATCTCGTGTACGTATTCTAATAAGCACAAGCATTTAATCCATCAAAACGCTCTATGAGAAGCCTGACTACTATATTCACAGCTATGGTCGCTATCGCTGCGGCAGCAAACGCCCCGGCATCGGTTAAGGTATCCGATACTAACATCGAACACACCGAAACCGCAATCATCGTGTCCATGAACATCGACGCATCGGACATCAAGCTCGGCAGCGACCGTGAAATAAAATATACCCCCGTGATCACCGACGGCACCAATCAAGTGCTGTTGCCCACTTTCGTTATCGCTGGACACAACCGTTACATACAGAATCAGCGGCACAACACCGTTACCGTACCCGACTTGCTGGCACGCAAGAAAGACAACATCAGCTATTCGGCATCAGCGCCGTATCAGCAATGGATGCAGCAGTCCCGCCTGATTCTGGTGGCTGACGAATGCAACTGTGGCATAACCTTAGGCAACGGAAATCAATCCGAAATCGCTCAAATCGACTTTGTGGAACGTGTGTTCTCTCCGATATTCATTCTGGAGACTCCTCCTGCCGAATTCGTCAAGACCCGTTCCGCCAAGGGAACCGCCTATATCGACTTTTTGGTCAACCGCACAGACATTTCGCCCGACTATCGTCGCAACCCCGAGGAGATTGCCAAAATCAGGGCTTCTATCGACATCGTCGAGAACGACCCCGATTCTAAAATCACATCCATTAAAATCGTGGGATACGCTTCGCCCGAAGGATCATACGCCAACAACGAACGGCTTGCCAGAGGTCGTGCAAACTCACTCGCCGAATACGTACGCAACCTATACGCTTTCGACGCCAATGTAATGCACACCGATTGGGTGGCTGAGAATTGGGAAGGACTCCACAACTACCTGACCAAATCCGACATCGACGGCAAGGATGCCATCATCAGCCTGATTGACGACAACACTCTCGCACCCGACGCTCGCGAACAGAAACTGAAAAAGAATTTCCCCAAGCAATACGCATTCCTGCTCAAAGACGTTTACCCCAGACTGCGCCGATCGGATTACACCATTGACTATGTGATACGCAGTTTCACATCTGTCGAGGAAATAAAGGAAGTCATGGCAAACGCTCCGCAGAAATTGTCGCTCAACGAAATATACGTGGTGGCAAACAGCCTTGACCCCGCATCAGATGAATACCGTGAGGCTTTTGAACTCGCCGTTCGCATGTATCCCCACGATGCTATCGCCAATACCAACATGGCTGCCATTGCATTGCAACGCGATGAGTTGGCTCCGGCTGAGACTTATCTCAACAAAGCCGGTGACTCTCCCAAAGCCACATACCTCCGCGGAATCCTCGCGGCAAAGCAGGCTCGATACACCGATGCCGTATCTCTGCTGGAATCGGCACGCACGCAAGGCATTGACGAAGCCGCCAACGCACTTCAGCAACTGAAGGACTTGAAACTCATTGACTAAAACACACATCAACACACACATATATATTTATATTACTCTTAACATAAATCATCTATTCAAAAAAACTAATAAACCATTTATTAACTGATGAAAACAACTAAATTTTTCTTGGGTGCATTCGCTGCACTCCTCATGGGTGCTACAATGGCATCCTGCTCAAACGACGAACCGGCTGCCGGCGGTGAGAACAACGAAAACTCATCCGTAGGCGACCGCTACATCTCTGTTCGCATCTTCAACCCCTCCAACACCTCGCGTGCTGCCGGTGAAGGCTTTGAAGAAGGTGTAGGCAACGAAAACGCCATCTCTGCTGAAAATATCCGTTTCTACTTCTTCAACGCCAATCAGCAACCCTTCACTCTCGTTGCATCAAACGTAAACGGTGAACTCTCCAACACCAATATGGTAAAACCAATCTCCCTCACCCCCAACACTCAGGACGGTAACGAAGTGACCGCAAACGGTGTCCTCGTGCTCGGCAAGCCCACTTCTCCGTATTTGGGCGTAACTCCCTCGTATATGATTTGTGCAGCCAACCTCACCGAAAGCGAATTCAAGGAACTCGCCAACAAGACCATGCGTGATGCCGCCAATATCATCCGTTCAAAAGCCACCGGTGAATCTCTCGACTGGGGTACATTCGTCATGACCAACTCCACTTACATCAAGGATGGTGAGAAAGTCATCGCTACTAAGATTGAAGATGAGAACCTCGCTGAATCAGCTGTTGCCGCTCAGGCTAACCCCGTTAACATATACGTGGAGCGCCTGGCTGCAAAAGTACGCGTGACTGGTCTCGATGTTTACCAGCCCCAGAAAGCCGGTGACAACCCCGAAAAGGTTAAATTCAACTTCTCCAATGCCGAAGGTCAGGTTGAAGAAACTACCCTCTACGTCAACCTCAACGGATGGCAGCTCAAGAACCGCTACACCAAAGCAAAACTCTTCAAGGACATTGATGCCGACGGCGACTATTTCCCCAACTGGAATGCTCCCGAATACCACCGTTGCTACTGGGCTATAACCCCCGCTGACGAATCCGGTCTCTTCAACAAGACTTACGATATCTACAGCAGCACCCAGTTCACATTAGGTAACTACAACACGGCAAAACCCACTGAAAACATACGCTACACATACCCCAACACCGCTTGGGCTTCTACCCCCGAATCGGCAAGCGACCGTACCACCAACGTCACTTCGGTTGTTGTTCGCGGTGTAGTATGTACCGACGCTGACGGCAACACTCCCCTCGACTTCGTTTACTGGGCAGGTGGTTACTACAAGACTGCCGAATTCAAGAAGATGGTTGCCAACGCTTACAATATTGAGAACACCGGTGCCAACAAGACTGCCGATGACATCACTTTGGTAGCTGACAACGCTAACCCCAACCAATGGATTGCTTCTGTGAAACTCAACGAGACTGAAAACTACCGCTTCGACCGCTTCAACGGCATCAGCTGGTGGCAGAACGGTTTGACTTCATACAATGTCAACATCAAACACGCCACTACCGCCGACGGTACCGCACTCTACGGTGTTGTTCGTAACCACATCTATGAAAACATATTCACTGGTGTAGTTGGTCTCGGCGTTCCGGGCAATGAACCTGAAAATCCCAAAGACGAAACAGAAACTTACGTAGCTGCTACTGTCAACGTTCTCAACTGGAAGCTCGTAAGCAACACCATCGTTCTCGAATAATACCCCTTGTGTTCGTACCCGATACGCACACAGCACCCATACAACGAAAAGCCGGCTCCATGCCGGGGCCGGCTTTTCATTACTTATTATAGATTTATACTATATCTCCACACTTACTCTCTAAAGAAACTCTCTTCTCTTAACTCACACTCATGCACCGCCTACAAAGCCACGCATGATTCCTGAAATTGACTATTCACAAGCCCGGCAACGCGCAACGGCACTGACCTAAGCACAGCCATGGCTACAACATATATCTTTAAAAGACACCACTTCGGAAAAATCAACACTCATATAATATAAACCGGTCATGAAGCCAAAAAATATATTAACGAACTGGGCGACAGCTGCCATATCAATGGCAACGATTGTTTTGGCAAGCAGTTGCAACTCTATTTTTGAAGACAGCAATTGCAATACCAGTAATAACCTCATCAAACTTACGTACGACTACAACCTGAAAAAAGCCGATGCATTCGATTCGGAAGTGGAATACGTGACACTTTTGGCATTCGACTCCAAGACAGGCAAACTCGCTCGACGCATCGACGCTACTCACAGTCAGCTCACAAGCAACAACGAAATTCGCCTGCAAGTCAATCCCGGCAGCTACGACATACTCGTATGGGCTGGTGAATACCCCGACCATTTCGATATTGCCACTGGAGAGACCGGAGTTTCGACTCTCGAGGACTTCCACTGCTATCTGCACCGCGATGCCAACAGCATGGTCGACGACAGGTTGAACCTCTTCCACGGCATGAAACACGTGGAGCTCCCCTACGCTACTGAAGGCAAGCCAAACCGCACCACCGTAAACCTGAAAAAGAATACCAATGCCGTACGCATCGTACTGCAGCACCTATCCGGTGATCCGGTCGTGGCTGATGACTTTGAATTCACCATCACCGACGGCAACGGTTGGCTCAATCACGACAACACCATCCGTGATACATCGCCCATTACTTACCGCCCGCACTTCACCCACAGCGGTTCGGTCGATATCAACACCAACCCAACACGTCCGCCGGGAACCACATATTCCACTACACAGGCTTTACTGCCTTCGCGTGCCGTACTTGGCGCTTCACTCGCCGAATTTGCGGTTTCCCGACTCATGATGGACAACAATCCCATACTCACCATCACCAACAAAAAGGAAAACCGCACCGTATTGCAGATTCCTATCAACGAATACGCTCTGCTGGTCAAAGGATATGAGTATGCCGACCTCAGCGACCAGGAATACCTGGACCGTCAGGACCAATACAACATGACATTCTTCCTCGACGAATCAGGACACTGGATTAAAGCCAACATCATTATCAACAATTGGCATATAATACGCAACGAAGGACCCGCATCTTAATCCCGACCCTCCCGCAAAAAAACACTATAAGCTAATCTTTACAATGAAACTAAGTCACTACATATACCTATATTGCATGCGTGCCACACTCTCCGTGCTGGCGGTTGCAGCCATGGCATCATGTGTCGACGATGAATCGCTGTGCGTGGAGGACCGCCCCGGATACACTGAAGGACACGACGTCTGGCTCGCTCTCTCCATCAGCAATCAAGGAACGGCTGAATCACACAGCCTGTCAAGGGCTTCAGCTACCGACGACCCTTCAGGACACCCCGACGAAACCGCATCCGCTGCTGAAAACCACATCGATAAAAACGATTTGACACTGATGTTCCTCGATGAGGATACTTATTGCATAAAGACTCTCTCACCCTCCGATATCACACTCACGGCTGTCAATGCCGACAACGGCGAATACCGTGTTGTGACCAAGATTAACCGCTCATACTTCGATTTCGCAGGCAACAGCGGAAACTTCTACCTATTGGCGATCGCCAATACTCGTGGCATTAACCGCTCCGACCTGGCAGCCGACCCTGTCGGCAACGGGACTTTCATGAAATCGCTCCGCGAGATAAGCGACATGCTTAGAGCTTTCTCTTTCGACGGCTTGATTTCTCAAGACAGCGCATCACCATGGATTCCCGACATTGACGGCAAACGCCATATCCCAATGGCTGGATTGCAAAAAATGACTGTAAGCAAGGCTCAACTCGACAATGCCTCTTCGCCCGACAACACCATTGACCTTGGCGAGATTAGCATGCAGCGCGCCATGGCAAAGATTCGTATTCTTGATGGCATACGGTTCCAGGACCGACTCCCCTCACCCACTCACATCGAAAGTGTAAGTTTCTGCAGCGGAACAGGCAAAGGAGCATACATGCCATCCGTAAGCCAATGCCCCACTTGGGCTATTGGAACCGCTACCGTCGAAACTGCCACCAAACCGTCACCCGTCGGTGCATGGCACAATGCACTGCTGAACATACCCACCCGGCAGCATCAGTTTACCAACGATGCCGACGGTAAACAGTACTACGCGTTCTCTTGCTATACACCCGAAGCGGCTGTTTGGGATATGAGAAATTCCGGCACCAGACCATATCTGGATATTGTAACACTAAGCGACGACGGCGAGCGCAGGAACCACACCATCTACCTCGACCGTGTGATGCCGCAACGTGACATGGCTCGAAACCACATTTACCAGTTTACCGTCACCATGTCGGAGCAGTCCGTGATAGAGCTCGACTACACTGTATGCGAGTGGAACACCGTCACATCTGGCGACATATCATTTAACTAACACCAAGATACTCCTTTAATGAAACTCAGCATATATCTTTCCACACTATTCATCGGCATGTCTCTGATGTTTTCCGGTTGTGCCGATGACCTTGATACGCCCTACAATGGAGAAATCATTGAGGGGCGTCCCGCAAGCATCTCCATATCCACTAATGTAGGAAACATGACATTGCAGTCTCGTGCCAACATGCAAGCCGGCAAAGACAAGGAGATAAGCTCCATTTGGCTCGGGTTCTTCAACAGCAATGGACAACTGGCTTATAAGTTTACATTCGGCGAGCAGACACCCATAGGCTCTCCCGATTCCGATTTCAGGACATTAGGTCCACTCGATATCACTTCCGGCAATTATTATATCGCGGCTGTGGCAAACCCCGTGGGCAACTACGGCGTAATGTACGGTGACGGCGGCACCACTGAAGCCACCGAACTAATCACCCTCCTGAATCGCGATGACCTCACTTTCGATGACTTTAAAAACATAGCATACCGGCGTGGCTCTGGCAATGTCGGGTCCATAGGCACACCCACCGGCAACCTACCCATGCAAGGCGTTTTCGTACCTACAGCCAACGAAAACCACCCCATAACATCTGACCGCGCCGATGAGCTCACCAACACGCTCACCTATGTGGCACCCACATCAGGTGGCACATCCCGACTCAACGGCTCCATACACTTCCGACGCCTGATTTCGCAGAACAATTTCAACATAACCTACAATTCCGACAAAATTAAATCCTTCGAGATTGTTCGCGCACAAATCTACAACATTCCCGCTGTATCATGGCTTGCTGAGCGTAAGGACGGACACTCCAACGGACAGTTCGATGACACTAATGCCGGCGACTACGTCGACATCATTGGCAAAACGGCAGCAAACTCCGAGACACAGGCTGAAGCGCAGGCTAACTACATGCGCTCACCAAGTTTGCTGAGTGCCGACTTCCGTAAAATAGATGGTGGATATCAATTCGACTGGTGGCAGCTCGAAAACCGCCGGCATGCCGTTGACGGATTATCTTCATACTCCCAACGCGAAAACGAACGCAAATACCCTGATGGACGCAACACCGGCATATATACAGCCCTTGTTGGTGAAGAAGGCGAGATTTCAGCCAACAACTGCGCCACATACGTCCAACTCGAGGTGAAAATGGAGATGGCTCCGGGTGCCACCTCTTCGCAACTCGGCGATAATAGCCAGATGACATCCGTCGACGCTTTGTACACCATACACCTGGGATACTGTGAAGGCGATGCCACCGAAAAACTTATGGACTTCAACTGTCGCAGAAACTCCAAATACACCTACAACGTGAAAGTGGAGAATATCGACAAAATAATTGTCGAGGCTATTAATGAAGACTCTCCTTTCGAACATGGGGCTGAAGGGACTGTCACATTCGTTACCACCAAATATTTTGAATCCGACGCCCACTACTCCGCCTACAATATATCTCTATCCAACAACGAGCGCAAGGACGCCCGTTGGCAGCTGCGCGTCTACACCGGTCCCGACAGCTACATTGACATCAATAGCGACAACTTCAGCCAATACGCCGAAAAATATTACAACTGGATTGAGCTCCGGCCCACTTCCGGAGAGAACGTATTGGCACCATACAAACCATATACCGGCAGCGGTGCCACAAGTACTAATAGTACTTTCCGTCTGACGGACCTCAACGACATAGCCCAATATCCTGCCTACAACAACGCTACCACTCTCGACGACACACAGAGGTGGTACACCGTATTCGTCAATGAATATGTCTACGAGGACGAGTTCCATAGCAATACTTCAGCCAATTGGCAGAAATACGTCAATCTACCTGCACGTATATTTTGGCTAAAGGTCGAAGAACACAAAAGTACCGATGCCGAATCGGTTATCATCAACTCCAAATACGCCATTCGCCAGCAGTCAATACACAGCTTCTATTCGACCAGTACCACCGTCAATGGCATCATATTCGGCACCGAACACGTCAATGAACTGGAGAACATACCGTTACGGATGCACTCCACCAATTTCTCTTCAACGGAATTAGCCTACGATGCCCGACAGCTCAACTACACTTACTTCGGTAAAGTGAACAGCGACAGGGTTTGGAATACTTATATCTCCGGCTTTGACTCCGGCACGGCACCGCTTATGGCTAACGGCGTGGAAACCGGAGTGGTCGATGTCAGAAACGCCGGTGGGTTTACCGCCACGCACCACGGCGGCTCGTCAAATGTTTACTCGGAATCGAGGTGGGTAGCCGATGCTTGCCTTAACCGCAATCGCGATTTGAACGGCAACGGTACTATAGATGCCAATGAGGTTCGATGGATAGTTCCGAAAGTTGACCAATACGTACGCATGGTTCTTGGTACGGCATCTATGCCCAAACCTCTCATTAATTTTTCAGACTATACCAAAGACCCATGGAATAACGACACTGATTACGACATTAAATCGGCATTCCATTACGCATCGATAGATCAAGACCAGCTTTGGGCAGAAGAAGGAGTATCTACCGGTTGGATTGGAGGTTGCTCACATCCGCAAAAAGTAAGATGCATACGCTATCTCGGTAATGACATGTCGGATATGACACCCGCATCGTCCGATTACGCACTTGTCGTGGAGAAACTCGATGATGAAAATGTGATACGATTCCTTTACTCCGATGAAATATTGCGCGATTTCACCGCCGAATCGCTCCCGGTTCACAAAGTCAGGGAAAATACGACTCAACTCGCCGACTATAACCGACCTTATAAGTATATGGAATATAAACCCGATGATGACCTCAATTTAGGCGGCACCACCTATACTGACTTATACAACTCCTATACTACAGCAAATTGGTTTGAATATTTGACCAACAACAACCCTTGTGATAAGTACAATGTCAATGGCGAACAGGGCTGGCGCGTACCGAATCAAGTGGAATTGATGTCAATACTCAACGTCGGACAATTGTCAACGCGTGGCGAATATCTTACTTGTACCAAAGAGTATTTCTCTTCCGGTCGCGTGATGGGAGTAATTGGCAACTCCGACACTCCAAACCACGGCGCGGCATTCGATGTTTCCGGTAGCGGATATTACATTAAATGTGTCCGAGACATAATACGTTAGCCCATCGCTATATGAAACCTGTCACAATAACCATATCACTATTCATACTCACGGTCGCGACACTCTCAGGGTGCCGCGACCGTAGCCAATCGGTAAATAACGAAGCTGCGCCGGCAACCGCCACAGCCACAGCTCAACCCGACAGCTATCTCCCCTCTGTACCCGACTCCTTGCGTAATGTGGAGGACCGCGCCGCATACGCTGCTTGCCATTATTGGGACGCGATTGATTTCTCGAACGCATCCCTCATCTCCGACACTGCATTCATCGAACAGCATTTCTCCAACTTCATTGCCATACTATCCTTGGCTCCCGAACATAAGGCAGTGGAAGCCGTCGACACACTCATGCAACGTGCCGACCGCAGCCCGCAGATGTTCCACACCATCTCCGATTTTGCAGAGTCATATCTCGACCACCCCAATTCCCCAATGCGAAACGAAGAGATGTACATCCTCTTCCTGCACTCTATTCTGAAATCTCAGCAGTTACCCGACATCGAAAAAATCCGGTACCGTCATCGCCTTGACGAAGCCATGAAAAATCGTCCGGGCATCCAAGCTGCCGATTTCCGATACATAAACCGCGACGGCATCCCCGCATCACTCCATAATTCCCTAAAAAAAGCCCGGACAACCATGCTCATATTCTATGACCCCGAATGCGAGCACTGCAAGCAGATTATGGACATGGCGGCATCCCTTCCCCTTTCTCCGGATAAACAGATAATAGCCATCGATGCCGAAAACGACCGCGATGCCTGGACTCGTACCAAAGATACCTTGCCCGCGGAATGGACGGTAGGATTCGCCACCACACCCATACTCGACAACGAACTTTACTCCCTCCCCGGCTCACCCACATTATACATCCTCGACTCCGAGGGCACCGTCATAATGAAAGACCCCGCCCCCGACCAAGCCTTCGCATACATGAAGCAACAGCGATAGCAGCTGTAAATCATTAATCACAGACACACAAAAGAGTCAGCCATTTAACCGATAAAAGAATCAGCCATTTAACCGAAAGCTAAATGGCTGATTCCTATTTATTATACCAGTTTTATTGTATCAGTATCCGGAGTTATTTTACCTCCCAGGTCTCACCTGCCAGAATCATCGAGCGAAGCGAGTCAAATCCCTTGGCGACACGTACTTCAGCCACCTGGCGCTCTACCTCATCATTATAGGTCAGTGAATCCACATCGCGTATTACACCTATGGCAAGCGGCAGATCGGTGCCGTCCATCATTGCAAGCTGCTGATGCAGGAAGTTGGAGGGTGTGTGAGCGTCATGCACCAGCACATCATCCATCGTATAACCTTCAGTCCCTATTTCCACAGCCTTAAGCAGGAAACCATCCTGTACCAGTCCCTTCTCCTTGTTCTTACCGAAAAGCATCTTCTCGCCGTGCACCAGATGTATGGTACGGTCGGCACGGTATTCGCGGTCGGTAATACGGTTGTGGATGCCATTGTTGTATATCACACAGTTCTGAAGAATCTCGACCACCGATGCCCCATGATGCTGAGCGGCGGCTAAGAGTACCTCCTGTGAAATCTGCAATTCCACATCTATACTGCGGGCAAAGAAATTGCCACGTGCGCCAAACACCAGTTCAGCCGGAATAAACGGATCCTCAGTCGTGCCGTAAGGCGATGACTTAGACACGAATCCACGGTCAGATGTAGGTGAATACTGCCCCTTGGTCAACCCATAGATTTTATTGTTGAGCAGGAGCATGTTTATGTCTATGTTACGGCGCACGGCATGGATAAAGTGATTACCACCTATGGCAAGTCCGTCGCCGTCACCCGAAATCTGCCATACCGTCATCTCCGGATTAGCCACCTTGAAACCTGTGGCTATCGCTGCGGCGCGACCATGTATGGTATGGAATCCGTAGGTATTCATATAATAAGGTAGGCGCGACGAACATCCTATACCGGATATCACAGCTGTCTTGTGCGGCGGAACACCGAGGGCAGCCATAGCCTTATGGAGCGAATTAAGTATGGCATGGTCGCCACAGCCGGGACACCAGCGTACCGGTTGGTCGCTCTTATAATGTGCGGGAGTATATGCAGTCTGTTCCATATCTTATTTTTCCTCCATTATTTTAGTTACGGCATCCATCACCTCTTCCACCAGGAAGGGCTGACCCTGAATCTTATTTATGCGAGCCATCTTCACCTCGGGGAAACGGCTTTGCAGATAGTCGGCAAACATACCAGTATTCAATTCGGCAACTATCACCTTCTTATAGCGCGACAATACATCGGCTGTGTTGGCGGGAAGCGGATTGATGTAGCGGAAATGGGTAAATGCCACTTTCTTACCCTGCTTGCACAGCTCACTTGCGGCTGTACGCAGATGACCGTAAGTGCCACCCCAGCCGAGCAACAGCACATCGGCATCATCCGGTCCTATCACTTCAAGTCCGGGAATATCATTGGCTATGCGGGCTATCTTCTCACGACGCGTCTGCACCATGCGTTCATGATTGGCAGGGTCGGTGCTTATGGCTCCGGTCTTGTAATCCTTTTCCAGACCGCCCAGACGGTGCATCGCACCCTCGGTTCCGGGGATAGCCCAGTAACGCACCAGATTCTCTTCATTACGGTCGTACGGACGCCATGCCCCTTCTGCTATCTTGTCAGCCGGAACATACGGCGGTTTTATTTCAGGATACTCATCCGCGTCAGGGATACGCCAAGCCGACGAACCGTTGCCTATAAATGCATCGGTAAGCAATATTACCGGTGTCATGTGCTCAATGGCTATACGGGAAGCCTCGAATGCCATGGTGAAGCAATCGGTAGGCGATGCAGGAGCCACCACAGCCACAGGCGATTCGCCATTGCGGCCATAAAGCGCCTGCATGAGGTCGGTCTGTTCCGTCTTGGTAGGCAAACCGGTCGATGGGCCGCCACGCTGCACGTCGATTACCACCAACGGCAACTCAGCAATAACAGCGAGACCGATACCCTCGCTCTTAAGCGCAAGACCGGGACCCGAGGTCGATGTCACGGCAAGATTTCCTGCAAACGATGCTCCGATAGCCGAGCACACGCCGGCTATCTCATCCTCCATCTGCACAGCCTTCACGCCCAAATCCTTACGTTTGGCAAGTTCATGAAGTATATCGGTAGCAGGGGTTATAGGATAGCTACCCAGGAAAAGCGGGCGACCGCTCTTCTCCGAAGCCATTATCAGCCCCCATGCGGTAGCGGTATTACCGTTGATATCAGTGTACACACCGGGGCAGGCTTCATTGCTCTCCACACGGTAAGTCGATACCGACGCATGTATGTTGTGACCGTAATCATATCCTGCATTCAGCACTTTGGTATTGGCATCCAGGATGGCCGGTTTCTTTGCAAATTTCTTATTTAAGAAATGCTGTACACCCGACATCGGACGGTCAAACAACCAACATACCAAGCCTAATGCAAAGAAGTTGCGACACTTGATTATGCTCTTGTTATCCAAGCCGCTATCGGCAAGCGCAGCCTTGGTCATGGAGGTCACCGGCACATCAAGCACCTGGGCGTTCACACCAAGTTCCTTGAAAGGATCATCGGTTTCAAACAATGCCTTCTTCAGGTCGGCTTCCTTAAATGAATCTATGTCCACTATTATCACTCCACCAGCCTTCACATGCTTGACATTCTGCTTCAGGGCGGCAGGGTTCATCGCTACAAGCACATCGCATTTATCACCGGGGGTGTGCACATTGGTTCCAACACTCACCTGGAAGCCTGAAACGCCGCCAAGCGACCCCTGCGGAGCGCGTATTTCAGCCGGATAATCGGGAAATGTCGATACTTGGTTTCCCATTCCGGCAGATACGTTGGTGAAAATATTACCCACCAATTGCATGCCGTCGCCCGAGTCTCCCGAGAAACGGACCACAACCTTATCGAGGGTCTTCACATTAGTTTCTGCTAACATATCTATAGTTATGAAATGATTGATTTTTTAGTATATTCTTGGTATTATTATAAGATTCTTCGGTATATCAAATATTTACGGCAAAGGTATTGAATAAAAATGACATATCCGCAACTTTACCGCACTTTATCTTACGCCGAATTCCAGCGCCTTGCCGCGCACCGATGAGAACAACACGCCGAAACGATAAGCCATCTCCCCGTTCACCATCGTAAGCTCCACCTTGTTGCTTACGGTAAGTCCGCTCAACGGGGTCCAGCCGCATCGGCTCAGCGCCCACTGGTCGGTGATGGTGTACGGCTCGCAATCGTTGTCCACCAACACAAGGTCGGCATAATAACCCTCACGCACAAACCCACGCCGTGCTATGCCATATATCTTAGCCGGATTATGAGCCATCTTCTCTACTATATCAACGACGTCAAACATACCCTCCTCTGCCATCTGGAGCATCAGTGTGAGCGAAAACTGTATCAGCGGCATACCCGACACTGCCGTCAACGCCGTACCGCGCTTCTCCTCCAGCAGATGGGGTGCATGGTCGGTGGCTATCGTGTCGATGCGACCTGTACGGACAGCCTCTCGCAAGGCATCACGGTCTGCCGGACGCTTTATCGCAGGATTGCACTTTATACGCGCACCGAGCATATCATATTGTTCATCGCTGAAAGCAAGATATTGCGGACATGTCTCTGCCGTAACAAGCTTGCCCTCGGGCGAACCCGGCTCGAGCAATTCCAGCTCGTCGGCGGTGGACACATGCAGCAGATGCAGCCTGTGCCCATACTTGCGGGCGAGCCCCACGGCACGCTCCGACGCACGCACACACACCTTATGGTTACGTATCACCGGATGAAACTCCATAGGCAGATCCTCACCATAGCGTGCCACCACAGCTTCGCGGTTGGACTTCAGCAATTGCTCATCCTCGGCATGCACAGCTATGAGTGCGGGCACCTCCTGCATAATGCGGGCAAGCATGTCATCGCCCTCCACAAGCATGTTTCCTGTCGAAGAGCCCATAAATACCTTCACTCCCGCTACCCGTGAATAGTCGGCATTCTTAAGTTCCTGAATATTATCATCGGTAGCACCTATAAAGAATCCGTAATTGGCTACGGATACCTCCGACGCACGCCTGATTTTATCATCCACCGCCGCCATGCTCACCGTAGCGGGCTTAGTATTGGGCATGTCTATGAACGACGTTACCCCGCCAGCCACCGCAGCGCGGCTTTCGGTAGCCATATCTGCCTTATGGGTCAATCCCGGGTCACGGAAATGAACATGCGTATCAATGATACCGGGTAAAAGCAAACGACCTTTGCCATCCACCACCGTATCGGCACCCATTAATTCGGAATCCGGCTCACCTTCGCCGACTTTGGCTATCAATTCGCCATCCACAAGCACATATCCATAGCGCACGCATCCTTCGTTCACTATGTTCACATTATAAATAAGAGTCCTTGCCATAACTGTCACATCTATTTTAGGGACGGGGATATTTCTTGAACCAGCTATCCACCTTGAGCCTGATTACTCCGAACACCGCCTCGCCGAATATACCGCTCGACATCTTGCTCGTGCCCAGCACACGGTTCACGAATATTATGGGCACCTCCTTAATCTTGAAGCCGCACTTATAGGCGGTGAACTTCATCTCTATCTGGAAAGCGTAACCCTTGAAGCGGATTTCATCGAGCTGAAGTGTCTCGAGCACACGGCGCCTGTAACATACAAAACCTGCCGTGGTATCGCGCACAGGCATCCTTGTCACCATGCGTACGTATGCCGACGCATAATACGACATCAGCACCCTGCCCATGGGCCAGTTCACCACATTCACGCCTGTCACATAGCGCGATCCCACCGCCACATCGGCACCCTCGTCGGCACAAGCCTTATACAATGCCGTAAGATCGTTAGGGTTATGTGAGAAATCGGCATCCATCTCAAAGATATATTGATATTGCTCGCGGGCAAGTGCCCACTTGAACCCGGCTATATAAGCCGTACCGAGACCCAGCTTACCCTCACGTTCCACCATGTGGACACGGCCGGCATATTCCGACATCTTGCCACGCACTATATCGGCGGTCCCGTCAGGCGAGCCGTCATCTATTATCAGCACATCAAACCTATGCGGCAAATTCATCACTGCATCGATTATCGCAGCTACATTTTCCTTCTCGTTATACGTGGGTATTATTACAACACTATCCGAGAGTGTGGCTTTTTCAGTGTGGAGAGTTTCTTGGTCCATTTTCGACATGGATTTATATATTTATACGGTAGATTTTTTCAGAATTTATATGTGACTCCGGCAAGACCGGTGATACCTTGCGCGGGCATTCCGCCAATAAGTGTATAATGACGGTTCAGCAGATTCTCCCCCTTCAGGAACACACTCCATCTGGGGGTGATACGGTACAGCGCACCGGCGTTAATATTGGATACCGACCCGAGCGAGGTGCGCAGCACCTCCGACTCGCCCGCATCCGATATATATCGTGCCATCGACGCACGGTTGCCACGGTATTCCCAACCCAAGGTCACATCAAGACGCTCTATAGGTGTGACACGCAGGTCGGCATTGACCACCGTTTTCGCACGGTCGCGCCACATATAGTAGCCACGGTCATACTTCTGCGGAGCCATCTCATAAGTTATCTTGGCATCCACCCTGTTACGGTAATTGTAACCGGCGGCAAGATGCAGCTTGTATCCCTTCATATTCACAGGCGCGAACATCGAATAGTCCGGCAATGTCATCTCGGGCATAAGCCAGTCATTGGCTATGGAATAACCGGCGGCGATTTCAGCATGGAATCCCCTCCACATACCGACGGTCACACCCACCTCCGCATCCAAGGGTACATGCGAGTTCCGGTATGCCACCAAGGGCGAGGTGTATGGAGTCACATCAAAGACCGATGCAAGCGTATTCTGACGCTCCCCGCCGGTAGCCTTGACGTATGCCTTCACAAAACTGCTCGGCAGCCATGTCACTGAAGCCGCCGGAGCTACATGGAACGCCTTTCCGCAGTTGAACGTCAACTCCACACGCGCACCCAATTCCACCAATAACCGCTGCACCTCAAATTTGTAATATGGATGTATGGTGAGCAACGTATGATTAAATCCATCCTTCGCCTCTATGGCATGTACTCCGTCGTGATAAGCGGCTATGCCGTGTGCTGTATTGTTCACATTGGACACACTCACCTTAAGCCCGGCATCCTTTGCTCCGGCTATCATTCCCGACACATATCCTGTAAGAGAGAAACGGTTCTCGCGTGCCGGCTTCCAGTCTATCATATTATCATCATGCGACGGGAACAGCGCATTGGCATAGCCGAAATGACCATACGTTCCACCCAATCCGTAGTTCATGTCACCATGGCGAAGAGTCCACATAGCCGACAGATTAGCCCGGTGCACATTCTGGTTAGCCGTACCGTATGTCACCGGCGTATTATATCTTGAGAATGTATAGTCAGCACCGACATCCACAAACGACTCCCTGCCGACTGCCTGATGCAGAGTCAGCCCCAAAGTAGCTGTATTCCGGCGCACGTACCTCTTGTCGCCACCGTCGAAATATGTCCCTTTGTAGGTAGTGCCGTCATACTGCACCCATCCGTTAAGGCGTGTCTTGTCAGTATCCACTATCTCATATCCCGCCGAAGCTCCGAGATTATACATAGGCATGAAACCGATGGCAGCATATCCCCTGTATGGCGATACCGGAAGTGTATCCCCGTAAGCGGCGGGGTTCAGCACTGTCATGGAAGGCAACACAGACACCTTCACTTGACGTGAACTGTAGGGCAATTGTACCTTTTGCACAGGCGCGATACTCACCACCGGGTTAAGCGCAAGCTTGCTCACCTCACGCCGTTCCGGCTCATCCTCGTGCGTAACCGAAATCTCCTTTTGCAGGCTCTGCCCCCACACGCCACAACCGGCAATCAGGGCAACCGCCATAACTATATATCGTTTCAGAACAGTCATCACTTCTTTATTTCTTTTTAGCTATTGTCATTCCTTCACAAGACGCTCGTCAATCATACGGAATATATCCTCATTGTCACGGTCGGGATAATTATTTCTGAGACTTTTGAGGTATTCATCGGCTTCGAATGTATCACCCTTGGCACGCAACGCGTCGCTAAGGACAATAAATGCTCGCGCCAACCAGTAATTATGCGGCGTACCCTTATTTATCATACGGTCCGCCACCGTTTTAGCTTCATCATACTTATGGGCGCGCAGCAGCGACTCACCCATAAACACCGCACTCTTGGCTCCATTCTCATCTGCCGGATTCGCGGCAAGGGTTTCCCACTCGGCATAAGCTTCGTCCATATTTCCGGAACAGTCAAGCGCATACGCACGCGAGAACCTTATTTCCGACATTTCATCCGATGACGCTGCCGACGATGCCAGCAGTTTGTCAGCTACGGCTATCACCTCGCTGTAACGCTCGAGGTCAAGTGCCGTACGCATCTCTCCCAAGCGTGCTTCATGCAGATTTCGCGGTGTCGATGCGCGTTGCTCAAGCTCCTGATATGAATCAAACGCCAAAGCCAACTTACCCTGCGCCCGCTCACCGGCAGCCTTTATCAGCAATGCATCCTCAGCCACTTCGGCATCGGGATGCTCCACTGCTATCTTGGCGGCATACTCTACGGCATCGGCGGTGTTTCCGGAAGCCGATGCGGCTTCAGCCAGATAATACAATGTCTGAGCCTCGTAAGCGCCGTGGGGATAATCAGTCAGGTAATCCTGTAGTTTGGTTATGCGCTGATGATTCAGATACTCGTTTTCAGCAGTCTGGAACGCTATGGCATCGAGCTGCGAGGGGTCGATACGCGGAGCGTTGGGTATCGAATTCACAAAATCAGCAAACTCAGCCAATCGCCCGTCCTCGGCATATATGCGTTTCAAATCCTCCACTGCCACCATAGCTTCATCGCTCGTGGGATAGGTATATATCACCTTTTTGTAGGCATCTATAGCAGCCTGACGGTTGCCCATACCCAATTGCGTTATTGCCAATTGCAGGTAACCGTTGCGTCCCTGTGCCGTCGACGGATATTCACGCACAAGCTGCGAATATGTCTCTATGGCATTATTATTTCTACCTATTGCCACATAAGCCTCTGCCTTGTCAAGCAATGCTTCCGGCACCAACGCCGATGTCGGGAACCTATCCATCATATCGTCCAGCCCGGCTATCTTGCCGTTGTAATCTCGTGCCATACCTTTCATCACAGCCATCTGATACAATGCGTAGTCACCTGCCGAACGGTTGCTTGAGTATGCCTTGTTGTAATAATCGGCGGCATCTGAATACCGGCGGTCATAATAGCAACAGTCGCCCAAACGGTTGTACGCGTCAGCCTTGATGACAGCGGTAGCTCCTGACGATTCTATCGCCCGACGGAAATCGGTCGACGCCTCTTCATATCGCTCATCCATGAAGCGTGCATATCCTAAGTTATACAACGCCAAGGCTCTGTTTTCGTCATTAGCCGGCGCTCCGTCCAGATACTTTATATATTCATCGGCTGCATCCGTATAATCACCACGGTCAAAATAGCAGTTGCCCAACCACAATGCGCACTGGCGTGTCACATCCGGCTCACCGCCACGAACCTCGGCGGCCTCCTCAAGATACCCGGTAGCCTTATCCACATTCGACGCCGCATACTCGCGCGTGCCTAACATGAACAACACCCGCTGCCGTGCCTGATTCATCTTCACCGAAGGTGACTTCACATTCCGTATTATGCGCAGCGCGCTATCGTAGTCATTGTCCGACATATAGCCCGAGACAAGATTTTCACGTATATCATCGGCATAAGGCGACGCCGGATATTTCCTGAGAAATTCCTCCATAAGCGACACCGAATTACCAAACGGTATTCTACCGCCGTCCATACGTGCCACTATATAATTATAAAATGCCGTCTCAGCCACATTCACATCCACGCTGTTTTTAAACGCGTTCTCAAATGCCATAAGGGCGGCGTCACGGTTACCGGTCTTCACAAAACACTGACCTAAATATAGATATGCGCTTTGCCCCATGGCACTATCCCCCGACACCGCGCGTTTGAGAAACTCAGCGGCAGTCGCATAGTCCGCATCATTGTAATGGCATACACCCAACATATAACATGCCGACGGCTCCGGATTGTCGGTTGACGACACATATTTCTGAAGATAGGCAACCGCTTCCGAAGTATCGCCCATATTGTACAGCGACTCTCCTGCCACACGGTTCAGTTCCGGCTCAAATTCCGGAACGGCTCCGGAGACGATAGCTTTACGCGCCATTGCCAACGACTTGCCGTAATCCTTTTCCATATAATACAATTGGCTCAGATAGTACATCGCTGCCTGACCCGGTTCGCGTGTCACGTCCACCGTCTCAAACATCTCTATCGCCTTGGCATAGTTACGCTCCGAATACTCCATATACGCCAGGTAAAACTTAGCCGCGTTACCGTAGACCGACGTAGAGGTCAGCCTGGAGAACATACCCTTTGCCTTGCCGTATTCTCCGAGAAACATATAGCAGTAAGCCGTACGGTACATAAGGTCATCGGCGCGGTCGGCGGTAACCGATTCGGGAGACACCTTCACATATTCCTTGAGGGCATCGGCATATATTCCGCGTGTGAAGAAATAATCACCTGCGGTCATTGTCACATCACCGCACATAGGCGACTGCGGATAGCGCGACAGATATTCACGCAACAAATCCAGTGCTTCATCATCTCCGCAATGATACGTAGACATAGCTACGTAATACAGTGCGTCACGCTGTTCATCCGGCGTGGCATTCAGATTGCGCAATTGCAACAACTGGTCTATACACCCGTTATAGTTACGGTCTTGGTACATCGCCACACCACGGGCGAAATATCCCCGCGCATCGGCATTGTTTATCTGGGGCACCATACGCAGAGGTGCCGCCAACGCAGCCGCACCGAGTACACCTATAGTGATAAATCGTTTCATCAGTTATATCTGGACACTACTCTAAAGTAACAACATAGCACCCTCACGCTCCTTTCAGGCAAAAGCCTTCCACGCCACGATGCTATTAATATGCAAAGATACTAATGCTTTTCCTTTTTAACCCCCTTTTAGACACTTATTTTCACGAAACGCCAATACACCGGGGCACTAAAGCATAAAATTATTGAAATAATTCCATATTTGCGGCTTATCACCTAAATTTGCACCCATAAGTGACTTGAACAGACAGGCACCGTTATTACTTAGATGACCTTTTGAGCCACTGAACGCGTTTACTAATAAAATCAACCGTCAACCGTAACAATGAACCATCCGGTACTATATATGCGATTACTTCTTGCCGTGATTGTGGCAGCCATCATGGCGGCGTGCGCAAGCATGGGACGACCCGAAGGCGGACCGCGCGACGAAACGCCACCCGTGTTTGTAAAGAGCGACCCCGCACCCGGCTCACTCAACGTCAACCGCGAGAAACTGACCATCGAATTTGACGAAAACATCAAGCTCGACGACCCTACAAACAAGGTTGTCGTATCTCCGGCTCAAAAAAACATGCCCAAAATATCGGCAGTTGGACGCCGTGTCACCATCGAGCTCATCGATTCTTTGGTACCCGATGCCACATACACCATTGACTTCACCGATGCCATAAGTGACCTGAACGAAGGGAACGGACTCGACGGATTCGCATTCGACTTCGCCACCGGCCCCACCATCGACACACTGTGTATCTCTGGCATGGTGTTCCAGGCCGAAAACCTCGAACCGGCGCAAGGCATGCTTGTGGGAGTACACTCCAATCTCTCCGACTCTGCCATTACCAACCTCCCCTTTGAGCGCATCACCAAGACCAACCAGTACGGACAGTTCACGCTACGCAACCTCAAGGAAGGGTCCTACCGTATATTTGCGCTCACCGACCAGAACCGCGACAACAAGTGGGACCGCACGGAAGATATAGCATTTTACGACACCGTTATCACACCTACTGCGGCTACCGTAATGCGCACCGACACTCTTAAAGATGTCTCCGGCAACGACTCGATAGTTTCCGTTCAAGCCACCGCCTACGGTCCAAACGACATACTGCTTACATGGTTCAACGAGAACTACAAAGCCCAGTACCTCATGAAATACGAGCGTCGTGAGCGCAACAAATTAAGTTTTCAGATGGGAGCACCTTCCGACACATTGCCACTGCTCACCATCGTAGGAGGACCGCATGATGGTGAACCCGCCAGCCGCTGGGCAGTACTCAAATCATCGCCCACACGCGACACTCTGGAATATTGGATTACAGATTCGTCTATCATAAAACTCGATACGCTTATGGTAGAGACTCGCTATCTGCGCACCGACTCTCTCGACCAGCTGTCATGGACCACCGACACGCTGAATTTCACTCTCCGCGGACAAAAGAAGAAAGAATCCAAGAAGAAGGACGATGACAAGAAAAAAGATTCAGACACAGACTCCCTACCTCCCGTAACACTGATGAATCTCCGCGCGCTCACACCCTCCTCTGCTGAGATTTATTCAAGGCTTGAACTCGAAGCCGGACAACCGCTGAAATCATGGAATCCCGAAGCCATACATCTCGAGGTGAAAGAAGATACACTTTGGGTAGAGACAGAAACGCCCGTTTTCTACATGCCTGATTCGCTGAATCCCATGCTCCTGCGGGCCGATTACAGCTGGGAACCCGGAACCAAATACAGATTGCTCGTCGATTCACTTGGCACCACAGGCATCTACGACCAATGGAACGGACCGCTGAAATTCGAATTCTCGGTAAAGGCACTCGAAGAGTATGCCAATATCACATTCAACATCACCAACCTGCCTGGACCCGCCGTTGTGCAACTGCTAAGTTCCCAGGACAAGCCCGTAAAAACCGCCATTGTGGAAAACGCCAAAGCAATATTCCGCCACGTCACTCCAGGCACTTATTACGCACGGCTGTTCCTGGACCGAAACGAAAACGGAATTTACGACACCGGCAATCTGCTCGATTCCATACAGCCCGAAGAAGTCTACTATTACCCAAAGAAGATTACTCTAAAGAAGAATTGGGATGTCGAACAGAACTGGGACATCTACGAAACCCCGGTTGAGCTACAGAAACCCAATGAAATAAAGAAAAACAAACCTAAGAAAAAGCGTGGCGAACTCGACGACCAATACGACGAAGAGGACGATCAGTACTACGACGAATTCGGCAATCCCGCTGTTGACCCCGACGACCCATTCGGAAAACGCGGCAAGAATCGCAACTACAACCGCAACAACCGTAACACCACCAACAATGGTCTTAACGGATTCAGGGGCGGTTCCGGTGGCAGAAGCCAGGCATACTGATTCCACGCACACTGATACCATAAGGACATTATACAGAAAAGAACAATGACAGAGACTAAACAAACCATATCGCGTGAATTGCCACCGGAACCCACCTTACGTCGGCTCCCTTGGTATCTCGCCTATGTGAGCCTGCTGCGGTCACGGCATGTCGACTACGTCTCATCAACATCCATATCCAAGGAGCTCAACGTCGACGCATCACAGATAGCCAAGGACCTTTCGGTTCTCAACATAAAAGGAAAGACACGCATTGGCTACGAAGTGGCTGTGCTCGAGAAAGCCCTGAAGGATTTCCTCGGTTTCACACGCCAGCACAATGCCGTGATGATCGGCGTTGGTTCACTCGGATCGGCGTTGATATCCGACACCGGTCTTGAACGTTACGGACTCAACATCGTGGCAGGGTTCGATGTCAACCCCGACATCGTAGGCAGCACCATAAAGAATGTACCCATATTCCATATCAACGAACTCCCCGAACGCCGCAACGCATACCAAGCCGAAATCGGCATAGTGGCAGTACCGGTGGAACAGGCACAGACCGTAGCCGACACTATGGTTGCAGCCGGAATACGTGCCATTTGGAACTTCACCCCCTTCCGCATACGTACCCAGCCCGGGATTGTGATTCAGAACACATCTATCTACGCGCATCTCGCCGTGATGTACAACCGTCTCAACGCCCAGAAACAGCAATAAAAAGCTACATATTACCGATGAAAGCCATTGCATTCAACCGTACGCCCGACTCCCCTTTGCTACTTCCTCCCGAAACCGACATAATCGTCGACTCGGCTATCGCGCTCCCGGGACGCCCCGTGTTTCTGCCCGACTTCGACACCAACTGGCAAGCCGACTTCTACCTGGCAGCACGCATATCACGTCTCGGGAAGAACATATCCGAAAAATTCGCACCCCGTTATTTCGACACCGTGACCATAGCTATGCGTCTTCTGCCGGTTACGGTCAACGCCGATTTATCGGCATCACAACGCCACACCGGTGTGACAGGACTATTTGACAATGCGCTTACACTGGGACAATGGATTACGGTTCCTGCCGACAACACCCCTCTGACCATGACCATAGGCAACGACAACATCATAATCGAGTCCCCGCTCACACTCATCACCGAAGCCATAGCCACCATCAGCTCATACGCCACACTCAAAATGGGCGACATCATATTGCCATGCCGCAGCAACGTTGGACTGTCAGTTAAAATCGGCGACAACATATCGGCGACCCTATCTGACCATCCATGTCTCGACATAAGAATAAAATAACCATTACAAGTCATCAACAATAAAACGCCTTTTTTTGAGTTATACATTTAGCACATTGCAAATTCAGTTACGAATGTCTATGAACAAACTCATAAAGGCAGCTCTCCTGCCCATTTTTTTATGCTTCTTCGTTTCGGGCACCGCTTTTGCCGATAGCCCCAAGGACGATTTCAACCCCATCCAGACCGGTGTAAACTCGCTCAACATCGCACCCGATGCCCGCGGTGCATCCATGGGCGACCTCGGTGTGGCAACAGATCCCGACGCCAACTCCCAATATTGGAATCCATCCAAATATGCCTTCGCCTACGGCAAAGGAGCCGCGTCGTTAAGCTACACTCCGTGGTTGCGCAAACTTGTCAACGACATCTTCCTTGCCAACCTTGCCGGTTATTGGAAATTAGGTAGCGGCGACAACCAGGCTCTCAGTGCTTCACTACGCTATTTCTCGCTCGGCGAAGTAACGACAAGCTACCCCGACGGAACACAGAACGCACAGACCATCAACCCCTACGAGATGTCGTTCGACGTCGGCTACTCACGTAAGCTATCCGAAAAATTCTCCATGGGTGTTGTATTCCGCTACATATACTCCGACCTCGGGTTCCGCGACACAGAAGTGAGCGGACAAAGTTCGGGTGCATCGGCATTCGCCGCCGACATAGCCGGATATTACACCACATACCCAATAATCGGACGCAACGAATGCCAGTTCTCTTGGGGTTGGAACATATCCAATATCGGTACAAAAGTCTCTTACAACGACGGTGAGGATCCCGCATTCTTGCCTACCAACCTGCGACTCGGTACATCGTTTATGTTCCCGCTCGCCGACTATCATAATTTGGCAATCTCTCTCGACCTCAACAAACTGCTCGTACCCACACGTCCACGTGAAAAAGACTACGTAACAGCAGAAGAGAACACACCCGAGAATATCGAGCAACAGAAAGAATACACCGACGCGCTTGAAAAATGGGAGAACATGTCACCCATCACAGGCATATTCAAGTCATTCACCGACGCTCCCGGTGGATTCAGCGAGGAACTGAAGGAAATCACATGGTCGCTCGGTGCCGAATACAACTACAATCAGCAATTCTTCCTGCGCGCAGGTTACTTCTACGAAAACGCCATGAAAGGCAACCGGCAGTACTTCTCCGTCGGAGCCGGTTTCTCGCTCAACGTACTCCGGCTGGACGCCGCCTACATGATGGCTACAGCCCAGACATCGCCGCTTGACCAGACACTGCGCTTCACGCTCACATTCGACATGGACGGACTGCGTGACCTGTTCGGACGACGCAAATAACATCCGTTCGTCATAAAAAACGAAAACCTTAAAGCCACGCAAATGATGATTCCCGATTTCCGCACCGGCATGGGATACGACGTACACCGTTTCGCGCCCCAACGCGAGCTATGGCTCTGTGGAGTAAAAATACCACATACACTCGGACTACTCGGTCACAGCGATGCCGACGTGGCTTTGCATGCACTTTGCGATGCTCTACTTGGAGCAGCCGCCCTCCGCGACATCGGTTATCACTTCCCCGACACCGATCCCCGCTACAAAGGCGCCGACTCACGCGTACTGTTGCGTCATGTCGTGCAGCTGCTTGCTGACCACCACTTCTCGATAGCCAACGTCGACATAACCATTATAGCTCAAGCCCCGAAACTCCTCCCATTTATCGAAAGCATGGTAGCTACCGTGGCAGCAGACCTTGCCATCGCCCCCGAAAGAGTATCAGTAAAAGCCACCACCACCGAGCGGCTTGGATTTACTGGACGCGAGGAAGGCATAGCATCACTCGCCACCGCACTCATCTACCGGCATTGATTCTGAAATCACACGCCATCAGATTGTAACCCTGCGTGTCACCGAACCCACCTTCAGCAGATATATCCCGCGTGAATTAAGCTTATACCGGTATATCCCCGGATGCAAATCATCCTGCACCACCAGTTGCCCCAGAATGGTAAACACCTTCACAGTAGTGCGTTGGCGCACCGCCACATAGACATACCCGTCGCTCACCATGGTGTACGGTTCTTCCGGCGCGTCCACACGCATCTCCACCGCACTCACAGGCAGCCTGTCCACCTCCTCCCACGTACGCGAAGCCGCAGCCGACAGCACAACCGCCGAAACAAATACAACCAATGTCATAAACCGTCTGCCCATACTCGCGCATCTAAATCCCCCAAATTTACTACTTTTTTCCGAGTCGGCAAGCCGACGGATGGAATACTGTCTATTTTCACCGCACAATCTCAACGACCCGTTTTTTCGGAAAAATAGTGAAATAATCATAGTCAGGCGTGATGGTATGCAAGTTTTTTGTAATTTTGCAAATCATTACTCAGCAAATGTCTACTTTAGAAGATATCCAACAATCCATCAGTACGGAATTGCAGATGCTCAATCAGCGCATCGCCGAATCTTTGTCGTCATCCAACAAATTGATGAACCAGGTGGTCGACGGATATCTCAAATCCAAAGGCAAGCTGATTCGACCGATACTCGTCATTCTGTCGGCAAAGTTATTCGGACAGGTCAATGACCGGGTGATTGCATCCGCCGCTGCCGTAGAGATGCTGCACAACGCATCACTGATTCACGACGATGTTGTCGACGAAACAAAAATGCGGCGCTCCCGACCCACCATCAATAGCCTTTGGGACAACCATATCGCGGTGCTTGTGGGCGATTTCTTCGTTTCGAGCGCGCTGCAGCAGGCAATATCTACAGGCGACATACGCATCGTGAACGCCCTCGCCACATTAGGTAAACTATTGTCCATTGGCGAGATTGACCAGATTTATAATGCCCGCTTCCATAAGCTTGATGAAAAAGCCTATTTCGAGATTATAAGCCGCAAAACGGCATCGCTTTTCGTGTCATGCATCAAGATAGGGGCATACTCGGTTGACGTTGACGACAAACGTCTGCAAAGCATGTGTACCTTCGCCGAACTGCTCGGACTCTGCTTCCAAATTAAAGACGACATCTTCGACTATTTCGGTGACGAGAAAATAGGTAAGCCAACCGGCAATGATCTCCGCGAGAACAAGATTACACTACCTTTGCTCTACGCACTCTCTCGTACCGACCATCCACAATGCGCCGATATGATTCAGCTGTCGCGCAAGGAGGAACTCTCCACTGAAGAGATTCACACACTTATTGAGTACGCTAAGGAATGCGGAGGTATTGAATACGCCTACGACACAATGGACCGCTTTCGTGCCCAAGCCATGGAAATACTCGACACATTCCCCTCCTCAGATGTTACCCGCGCATTGGCATCGATATTCGACTACATCATAATACGCGAGAAATAGCCCCTCTCTTTTAACTATTTTTAAGCTCAGTTGGCTATTCTATAGCCCGCCCATGCTGTTTTTTTGCATTACCTTTGTGCGAAGCACATTTTGCTGCATATACCTGACCAGCCATGCACATTTCACGTCTCCTTATACTTCTCTCGGCATTTCTGATTTCATGCATAGCCACATCAGCCGAAGTCATCGTTGGAGCTGCCCGTCCCGGCGAATATCTGCCTTTGCTTAAAGACAAGCGCGTGGCTCTGCTAAGCAACCATACAGGATTGGTCGACGGTCGGCATACACTCGACACACTGTTGAGTCTCGGAGTTAACGTCACTGTAATATTCTCACCCGAACATGGTTTCCGAGGGACAGCCGATGCCGGAGAGCACGTGGCAGGTTCCGTCGACAAAGTAACCGGAATCCCCATAGCTTCACTCTACAACGGTTCCGGCTCGAGGATGCCCTCCCGGGAGGTAATGGATCGTTTCGATATCATTGTCACCGACATACAAGACGTGGGACTACGTTTTTACACCTACTACATCACCATGCTCGACCTCATGGATGCAGCTGCCGCACACAATAAGGAATTCATGGTCCTTGACCGACCTAACCCCAACGGCATGACTGTAGACGGTCCCATTCTCGACATGACTCTTAAATCAGGCGTAGGACGGTTACCCATACCTATACTTCATGGAATGACCCTTGGCGAACTCGCCCTAATGATTAAAGGCGAGGGATGGCTCACATCATCGTACCCGTTATCACTAACAGTAATTCCCTGCGAAGGATATACCCATGCCACGCGATACACTCTTCCCGTTGCACCATCCCCCAACCTCCCCGACATGCAGGCAATATACCTCTACCCATCCACATGTCTGTTCGAGGGTACGGTGATGAGTCTCGGACGCGGAACGGAATATCCATTCACCATTTACGGACATCCCGCCATGAGCGGTTGCAGTTTCTCATTCACACCCAAGAGCCGTCCCGGAGCCAAGAACCCACCCTTGCTTAACCGCCGATGCTTCGGACACAATCTGCGTAATATGCCGACGGACAGTATCATTGCTCACGGCTTGGACCTCTCATACATCATCGAAGCATATCGTAACCCGGGCATGAAGAAACAACCAAAATTCTTCACACCGTTCTTTGACAAACTTATTGGCAACCGCCGCATACGTCAGCTGATTGAACAGGGTTACTCTGCTGAGCGGATTCAGGCAACATGGGCCAACGATGTACTACGTTTTAAGGAACAACGCCGCCCATATCTCCTGTACCCTGAATCATAATCATCCTGCCATGTCACCCGTCACCGTCATACTCACCATTGCAGCCTATTTTGCCATACTCGTCATAGTATCGGCGATTTCTTCACGTGCGGCAACTGACTCGACATTCTTCAACGGCAACCGGCGGGCTCCGTGGATTATTGTAGCCATAGCCATGATAGGCGCACCCATCTCCGGCGTAACTTTCATTTCCGTACCCGGCATGGTAGCGGCAAAAGGCTACGGATATCTGCAAATGGTACTCGGATTCATCGTAGGATACGCTATCATCGCAGCCATACTCGTACCTCTGTTTTACCGGCGCAATCTCACCTCTATCTACTCATATCTTGAGCAACGTTTCGGACAAGGCTCCTACCGTTCAGGCGCATGGATGTTCTTCATATCCAAAATGCTCGGGGCTTCAGTACGGTTTTTCGTAGTATGTGCGGTACTTCAGTTACTGGTATGCGACCCGCTCGGCATTCCATTCGCAGCCAACGTTGCCATCGCAGTAGCCCTTATATGGCTATACACGGCTCGCGGCGGTGTCAAAAGCGTAATCTGGACCGACACCCTCAAAAGTTTCTGTCTTATCACATCGGTGATACTATGTATCTGCGTCATAGCCGGCAACATCGGCATCGACATCACCTCCCTGCCGTCCGTCATCGCTTCGCACGAAACCGCCCGCGTATGGTTCTTCGACGACCCCAAATCAGGCTCATATTTCTGGAAACAGTTCATCGCAGGCATATTCATGGTCATAGCCACAACAGGGCTCGACCAAGACATGATGCAACGCAATCTCGCATGCCGCGACTCCGCGTCGTCACGGAAAAACATGATTCTCAGCGGAGTTCTGCAATTTTTCGTAATTGGGCTGTTCCTCCTGTTGGGAACTCTGCTGATTATATACTCCAGACACATATCCATACCCATGCCCGACAAATCCGATGAACTCTTCGGGCTAATAGCCTCGCACCCATCCATGCCTGCCATTGTAGGCATGCTGTTCATCTTAGGGCTCGTGGCAGCTGCATATTCCGCTGCCGGCTCAGCATTGACAGCCCTCACCACCTCATTTACAATAGACATCCTCGACGCACCCCGACGGCATCAGTCCAACCCCGAAGCACTCACACGCACACGCCGCCGCGTCCACATAGCCATGTCGGCAATAATGGGACTGATAATCATCGCATTCTATTACCTCAGCACCGACGACGCCATAAGCGCAGTCTATACCCTCGCATCCTACACCTACGGCCCCATACTCGGACTTTTCGTCTACGGGCTTGCCACAACCCGACCTGTCAACGACCGTGCCGTACCCTGGATATGTCTCGCCGCCCCCATATTATCGTGGTGCGCACAATGGCTCATGCACACCCTTTGGGGTTACGAGACCGGATTCGAGCTATTGCTCATGAACGCCCTCTTCACTATCGCCGGACTTCAACTATGCTCTTATAAAACATCTCCCTACTATGTCAAAGAATCTATTTAGCCGTTACATCTGGATTATCGACACCATACGCCGCCACGGCACCATCACCCGCGAGGAGCTCAACCGCCTGTGGATACGGTCATCTTTTTCAGATGGCGAGCCGCTACCACGCCGCACATTCTATAATTACCGCAACGCCATAGAGGAGCTATTCAAAATCAACATCGAATGTAATACCTCAACATTCGAATACTCCATCAACGACGGCGGCGACGCACATACCGAAAGTGTCACCGACTGGATGCTCAACACAGCATCCATGAGCAACGTGCTCACCGACGCACGCGACGTAGCCGACCGCGTGTTCCTTGAGGACGTACCCTCATCGCGCCACTACCTCTCACCCATTATCAGCGCCATGAAGGAATTTAAGGCACTGAACTTCAACTACAGCCCATATTCACGCACCGGCACACCCAAAGGAGTCGTTCTGGAACCATACTTCCTAAAGATATTCAAGCTACGATGGTATGTGACCGGACGTAACGTAAAGGAAGATGTGATCAAGACATACGCGCTCGACCGCATGACCGACGTCACTCTGTCAACAGAGACCTTCGAGATTCCCGCCGGATTCGATGCCGAAGCCTACTTCCGCGACTCATTCGGCATAGTATTCTCCCACGGCGAGACAAAAAAGGTATCCATACGCACCGACCCGCGCCAGGCAAAATACTTCCGTGCACTACCGCTCCACCACTCACAGTCGGAGATGATTCACGACCAGTACTCCATCTTCAACTACAATCTCCGTCTTACCCCCGACTTTGTACAGGAACTCCTCAGCTACGGACCCAAGGTCACCGTCCTCGCACCCCCCGAACTGCGGGCTATGATGATTTCAAACCTCAACGAAGCTATAGAAAATTACCGACAATGAGAATCGACATACTAACCGTCCTACCCGAGATGCTTGAGTCTCCACTCAGCTGCTCCATACTCAAACGCGCACAGGACAAAGGCCTGGCACAAATCGTGGTGCATAACCTGCGCGACTACTCCACCAACAAACACCGGAAAGTCGACGACTACCCATTCGGCGGCGAAGCCGGCATGGTAATGCAGATCGAACCCATCGACCGCGCCATAACCGCACTCAAACAGCAGCGACACTACGACGAGGTGATATTCACCTCCCCCGACGGTCAACGTTTCGACCAACCCATGGCAAATGCCATGTCGCTCCTCGACAACATAATAATACTTTGCGGTCACTACAAAGGCATCGACTACCGCATACGCGAACACCTCATCACCAAGGAGATATCCATAGGCGATTACGTACTGACAGGTGGTGAGCTACCCGCCCTCGCCATCACCGACGCCATAGTCCGGCTCATTCCCGGAGCCATCGGCGACGAACAGAGCGCGTTGAGCGACTCATTTCAGGACAACCTCCTCGCACCGCCCGTCTACAGCCGCCCCGCCGTCTATAACGGTTGGGAAGTCCCGCCCATACTCCTCTCCGGCCACGAAGCCAAGATAAGCGAATGGCGCCACGAGCAAGCGCTCGAACGCACACGCCGTCTGCGCCCCGACCTGCTCGAAGAGTGAACCCTCCACACCCGCACAATGTTTTAAGTCCGTAAACTCAACCCTCACGATTTATGGACCAGCCACATCTGTACCCTGACCTTCAGCCTCAACATGCGCCACTAACAGCCATTCTGCCCGCCATGCCCCAACGCCTGGCTGTCACTTCCGCACTCTTCACTGACACGCCCCTCACCTTCGGCGAAGGCAATATCGGACGTATCGCGGTCAACGTCACCGCCAATAAACTTCTATCCCAAGGAGCCACCCCACGCTACATAGCGGCAACATTTACCATCGACCGCGACACACCTGTAACACTCATCAACACCATATTCCAATCCATGCGCGACATGGCGGTACAGGCCGAGATGGAACTCATCACCACCGACACCGCCATACTCGGAAGCGGCCCCGCCTACGGCATGTCCATATCCACATTCGCCATCGGCACCATGCCGCCCGACCTCGACTTCAGCAAACGCTGCATCACACCCGGCGACGTCATCATAGCCACCGGCACTGCCGGAGCCTACGGCACAGCTATCAGGGCAATACGTCAAGGCATCACACCCATCGTCACCGACGACGGCGCGCCACTCATCGACCTCACCCACGCGCTCCTCAACGCTGTGCCGCGCACACGTCGCATCATCTTCCCCTACATGGGCATCAACCACGAAATAAAACAATTATCCCTGAACCACCGCCCCAACATCGTCACCGAAGCCATCCCCGTATCCGACACCATACGTGCCGCATGCCGCATCATGAATCTCGATCCTCTCGACATGGAATGTGCCGGTATGATGCTCGTCATAGTTCCCGACACCGACGCACGCGCGGCACTCGATGCCATACGTCGCAGCGACTATGGACATCAGGCAGCCATAATAGGCCACATAGCCTAACGCACCTCGTAGCCCAAACGCGCAAACAGTTCGTAATCCTCAGCCACCTTATTACCCACCGTAGTAAGCAGATCGCCTATCATTGCACCGTTCATACCACCCAGCAGAATACGCTCGGTAATCTCCGCCGGCAGTTGGGCGCGGCCACCCGCAAACCTCAGCACGGCATCCGGAGCCACCAATCGCATCAACGCCACCGAGCGAGCCACCTCATCACCGCTCAGATGCTCCGTATTCTCCAGCGGCGTGCCCTTGATAGGCTGCAATATATTCACCGGTATCGACACAGCCCCCGCATTCCTCGTCTCCTCGGCGAGCAACAGACGGTCACGCAACGACTCACCCATACCTATTATACCGCCGCAGCACACCTCCAGCCCCACTTCGCGGGCAAGCGCTATGGTGCGCAACTTATCTTCATGCGTATGCGACGAGCACAGACTGGGGAAATACTCCGATGAAGTCTCCAGATTGCAGTGATAACGCCGCACCCCGGCATCCTTCAACGCCTGCAACTCCTCACGCCCGAGCAGCCCCATCGAAGCACACATACAGATATCCGATACCTCGCCTATAGCCCTGTACATATCACAGAAATGCCCTATATCGGCACGCGACACCTTACGACCGCTCGTCACGAGCGAGAACCGTCCCACGCCACGCTCCCTGTTAGCCTTGGCAGCAGCCACAGCCTCCTCGCGCGTTACGCTGTCATACTCACGCACCCCCGTGCTGTAGTGGCGCGACTGCGCGCACCACTTGCAGTCCTCAGTGCAATGCCCCGAGCGAGCATTCATTATCGAACATGTATCCAGCACATCGCCATGCCTATGCCTGCGCACCTTATCAGCCGCATCACACAGCTCATCGGTCGTACATATCTCATTTAGCGCCAACGCTTCTTCCACCGTAGCCGGAGTGCCACCCAGCACCTTTTCCAATATCCTCGTAAGCATCATATTCTATATTTGTTTTCCAAGCCGCAAAGGTAGCAAACATCGCACTATTTTTGGAAGAATATACCAAAAAATGGTGTAAAATGGAATAAATCATTTATAACCCAACTTTTTCAATCCCAAACGAGTTATATTTGCAGACTTCCGGTCGTGAACCACCGCTTGCCACCGTGAAGACGCCACGTTTCTAACTGTTTTATTTTCTACGATAATGAGCCTACGTAAAGCACTTCCACTGATACTGCTCGCGGCAATAGCCGTGGCTCCGTTCTCGACATCCGCGCAGACTGCACCGGTATCACTCGACTCATGCCGCGCATTGGCACTTTCCAACAACAAGCAACTGCGTGTCCGTTCCGAAGCCATGCGCATGGCTGGATACCAGAAAAAGGAAGCACTCGCGGCATATCTACCGGCACTCGACTTCACCGGAGGATACATGTACAATCAGAAGGAGATATCCATCTTCGACAAGGACCAGCTCCTCCCCACCAAGACATTTGACCCCGCCACTCAGTCCTATCAGTTCAACCTCGTAAAGAACCCCGCCACAGGCGAACCCATCAAAGGACCCGACGGACAATACATCCCCGAGACCGTAGCCCTCATACCCAAGGAAGCCATGACCTACAACATACACAACGTGTTTTTCGGAGCCATCACACTCACGCAACCCATATTCATGGGCGGTAAGATTGTGGCGATGAACCGGATTACGCACTACGCCGAGGAGCTTGCACAGGCAATGCACAACAGCGAAGCCGAAAACGTGATATACGCCGTCGACGCGGCATATTGGCAAGTCGTATCTCTGAAAGCCAAACAGAAACTCGCCACAAGCTACGTAGCGCTCCTCGACACACTCCACCGCAACGTGCAGGCTATGGTCAACCAGGGAGTCGCCACACGCAGCGACCTCCTCACCGTCGACGTCAAGCTCAATCAGGCTCAGGTCGACCTCACCAAAGTCGACAACGGGCTCGTACTCTCACGCATGGCTCTCGCCCAAGTATGCGGACTACCCGTCAACACCACGCTCACACTCGCCGACGAAGACAGCGACTTCGTCGGTATCAACGCCCCCATAGCGCGGGACTACAACATGGACGAAGTCTACTCCCGCCGCCAGGACCTCCGCGCCCTCGAAGCCGGTGTGCAGATATTCAAGCAGAAAGAACGCGTAGCCATGTCCGACATGCTGCCTAAGCTCGCTCTCGTCGGCAGCTACTCATTCAGCAACCCCAACATGTTCAACGGATTCTCACGGCGGTTCGACGGGGCATTCTCCGTAGGAGCCATGCTCACGATACCCCTATGGCACTGGGGCGGCAATTACAACAAATACCGCGCTGCCAAAAGCCAGACCCGCATGGCAGAGCTCGAACTCGACGACGCCAAGGATCTCATAGACCTACAGGTCAGCCAGTCCGCATTCAAAGCCCAGGAAGCCGTCAAGACCTACAACATGACACTCGCCAATCTCACCAAAGCCAACGAAAACCTTCGCCAGGCAAACATCGGATTCAAGGAAGGCGTCATGACCACCGACAACGTAATGGAAGCACAGACCGCTTGGCTCAAAGCCAACTCCGAGAAAATCGACGCCCAGATCGACGTACACCTCTGCGACGTGTACCTGTCCAAAGTCCTCGGCACACTTCCTTATCCCACAGCTAACTAACACAACCCACCTCCATAACATTAACACTTCACAAGCCATGGTTGAATCTGACAAAAACATCAACGCCGAACGCCGCGAATCGCGCATACTCATAATATCGCTGCTGGCACTCACCATCGCAGTCATAGTTATAGCCATAATCGGGTTCTTCTTCCTGAAGCAGCCCGACGACATAGTCGAAGGACAAGCCGAAGCCACATCCGTAAGAATCTCCGGCAAGCTACCCGGACGCGTCACCGAGCTTTTCGTCAAGGAAGGCGACATCGTACACGCAGGCGACACACTCGTGCACATACACTCATCGCTCGCCGAAGCCAAACTCATGCAGGCACAGGAAATGAAAAACGCCGCTGCCGCACAGAACAAGAAAATCGACGCCGGAACACGCATACAGATTATCAACGCAGCCGAAGGAGTAGTGGCACAGGCAGCAGCAGCCAGGCAGATTGCCAAAAAGACCTACGACCGCATGGAAGCCCTCTACCGGCAGGACGTCGTCTCGGCACAGAAACGCGATGAAGCTAAAGCCGCCTACGACGCCGCCACCGCCGCCGAACGCTCCGCACAGAGCCAACTCAACCTCGCACGCGCAGGAGCGCAATCCGAAGACAAGGAGAGCGCGGCAGCCATGGTCGGAGTAGCCCAAGGTGGCATCGACGAAGTTCAGAGCCTGCTCGACGACCAATACCTCATCGCCCCGTGCGACGGACAGATTGACCAGATTTATCCCGAAGTCGGCGAACTCGTATCTCTCGGAGCGCCCATCATGAGTCTCCTCAAGATTGCCGACAAATGGGTCACATTCAACGTTCGCGAGGACTACCTCAGCCAGCTCAAACTCGGCAACCGTATCAAAGTCATGATACCCGCGCTCGACAAGATGGAGACCGACGTCGAGATCTACTACATACGCGACATGGGGTCATACGCCACCTGGCGCGCCACCAAAGCCACCGGTGAGTGGGACAGCCGCACATTCCAGGTCAAGGCACGGCCCCTCGACACCATACCCGACCTGCGTCCCGGCATGACAGTAGTCTACCGTCCCTGACCCACTCCCTCAACACAGTCCCTAATCCATTGATACAAAGGTGAAACTAAACTTTCTCATACAAGCGCTGCACGACGGATGGCACACACTCCTGTCCCGACGGGTCTACCTCGTCAACCTCATCGCTGTGCCCATACTCTTCACCCTGTTTTTCATTAACATGATGGACTCCGGACTGCCACTCAAAGTCCCCTCCGCGATTGTCGACCTCGATCAGTCCACCCTCTCACGTCAGGTCACACGCTCACTCGGAAGCTCCGAACTCGTCAGTCTCGACAAATCGCTCGAGTCATTCCATGAAGCCGTCACTCAGGTACGCCGTGGCGACATATTCGGCTTCTTCATGATTCCCGAAGACTTTCAGGCAGACGCCATCGGTGGACGCACACCCACCATCACCTACTACTGCAACATGACCTTCTTTGTCCCCGGCACACTATCCTTCAAAGGATTCAAGACCACCGCCGTCACCACCGCCGGAGGACTCGTGCAGACCACCCTCGTCAGCAACGGCATCAACGAAGCCACCGCCGGGGCACTCATTCAGCCCGTAGCCATACAGCAGCAGGCAATAGGCAACCCGTGGATGAACTACAACTACTACCTCACCAACTCATTCGTCCCCGGCATCATAGCCCTCATGGTAGCTCTCGTCACCGCCTACACCGTATGCTCCGAGATAAAGCGCGCCACAGCCCCACGATGGATTCAGCGCGCAGGCGGCTCCATCGTAGTGGCACTCGCCGGCAAACTCATACCCCAGGCTATCATCAGCATCGCCGTAGGCATCCTCTGCCAGAGCATCATGTACGGATTCAACCACTTCCCGCTCAACTGCCCCGCATCCCACCTCATACTCGCCATGATACTCATGGTGTTCGCCTCACAGGCATTCGCCATCATCATCTGCTGCATCCTGCCCAACCTCAGGCTCGCCGTCAGTATATGCTCCCTCTCGGGAATCCTCGCATTCTCCATAGCCGCATTCTCATTCCCCGTCCAGCAGATGTACCCCGCCATAGGCATCTTCAGCTACATCCTGCCCGTACGCTACTACTTCCTCATATACATCGACCAGGCACTCAACGGCATACCTCTCTACTACTCACGATTCTACTATATAGCGCTCCTCATATTCCCACTCGTCGCACTCATCGGACTCCCCCGGCTCAAGCGACGCTGCATGCACCCCGTCTACATACCGTAACCATCCACTATGAAACCATTCGCCTACATATCATCCTGGTTCACCACCCTGTTCAAAGTGTGGCGAAGAGAATTCCGCATGGTATTCTCCGACATCGGCGTCATGCTGTTCTTCTTCTTCCTCACCATCATGTACCCCGTCATATACACACTCATATACAACCCCGAGACACTCCACGACATCCCCATCGTGGTTGTCGACAACAGCCGCTCCACCGAAAGCCGGCAGCTCACACGCATGGTCGACGCCACTCAAGGCATCCGGGTATTCGACTACGCCCCCGACCTCCCCGCAGCGCGACACATCGTCAACTCCCATCAGGCATTCGGCATACTCGAGATTCCCGCCGACTACGCTCATAGGCTCGGACGCGGACAGCAAGCCGTAGCCACATTCTACTCCGACATGGGACTGCTCCTGCGCTACCGCACATTCATGAGCGCGCTCACCGACGTGCAACTCGCCCTCGGCACCGACATACAGCAGCAAAAGATTGACCGCATCGGACTCTTAGCCTCCGACCTCGGGCAGGCACCCGTCCAGTCAGAAGCCATCATGCTCGGCGACCCCACACAGGGATTCGCATCATTCATCATACCCGGCATACTCGTGCTCATACTCCAGCAGAGCCTTATACTCGGAGCCACCATGCTCGCCGCCGGCAGCTCCGAACGCCGCCGGCGCAACAACGGCGTCGACCCCTTGGCAATACCAGCCGGACCGCTCACCACCATCCTCGGCAAGACACTCTGCTACATCGTCCTGTACATACCCGTGAGCCTTTACGCGCTCCACATCGTGCCACTCATGTTCTCACTGCCACACATAGGCAGCGTCACAGACTACCTCATCTTCATCCTACCCATGCTCGTGGCATCATCATTCCTCGCCATCACGCTTAGCGTATTCGTCACCGAGCGCGAATCATCCATGCTCGTCATCGTATTCACATCCGTCGTATTCCTATTCCTATCCGGACTCACATGGCCGCGCTACGCCATGAACGGATTCTGGACCATCATTGGCGACCTCATACCCGCCACATGGGGGGTCGAA
>CAJTMM010000017.1 GCA_910577465.1 uncultured Muribaculaceae bacterium
ATATCGGCTATGCCCCTCAGGAAGTAAAAATCACCGGCGAACAGCCCATTACCGTTGTAATGGAGGAGGACACCAAGGCGCTCGACGAAGTGGTGGTGACCGCGCTCGGTATCAAGCGTTCGGAAAAAGCCCTTTCGTACAATGTGCAGAAAGTGTCTACGGACCAAATTACAGCTGTAAAAGATGCCAATTTTATGAATTCACTTGCCGGTAAAGTAGCCGGTGTGACCATCAATGCCAACGCGACCGGTGCCGGCGGTGCATCCCGCGTTGTAATGCGTGGTGTTAAATCTATAAATGGCGACAACCAGGCACTCTATGTGATTGACGGTGTGCCGATGTTCAATCTCTCCAGCGGAGATGGTGTATCGAGCATATATTCCGGACAGCCGGGCTCAGACGGAGTGGCTGACATAAATCCGGAAGACATCGAATCGGTATCCATGCTTACAGGCCCTGCGGCAGCAGCGTTGTATGGTAATGCAGCAGCTAACGGTGTTGTCCTAATCACGACCAAAAAAGGTGAGGAGGGAAAAACATCTGTGACGTATAGTAACAGCACAATGTTCACTACCGCCTATATGACACCTAAACTTCAAAGCAAATACGGAAATAAAGCTAACGATGCTTCAAGCTGGGGCGACGTTGTCAATAGTTCATTTGACGCCAATGATTTCTTCCGGACCGGTGTTAACGAGATAAACTCGCTGACACTTTCTACCGGTACTTCGAAAAATCAGACATTTTTCTCCGCGGCATCAACAAACACTACGAATATACTTCCTAACAGCGGCTATAATCGTTATAACTTCAACGTCCGTAACACTACGACATTCCTAAATGATAAACTTGTTCTTGACGCAAACATGTCATACATCGTACAAAATGATAAAAACATGATGGCGCAAGGTATTTACAATAACCCTCTTATAGGTTTGTATCTGTTCCCGCGTGGTGAAAACTTTGATGACGTGCGCATGTTTGAGAGATACTCCCCTGACAATGAGGTTATGGAACAATACTGGCCTTATGGTATGCACAATGAGGGCTTGTATAATCCATATTGGATGCAGAACCGCATGGTGCGTGAAAACAAGAAAAAGCGTTATATGCTCGGTGCATCATTGAAATGGAACATCACCGATTGGTTGAACATCATAGGCCGTGTCAAAATCGACAACTATTACAGCATGTACACATACAAAGCCTATGCTTCGTCAAATCAGGCAATTGGTCCGGTTAACGGTCGCGGGTCATATACAGAAAACTCTACTGAATCCGAAAACACGTATGCTGATATAATCGCGAACATAAACAAGGCATTTGGAAACGATTGGTCGCTTAATGCTAATATCGGTGGCTCTATAAATGATAGCCGTTACAGACTCGTAGGTTACAGTGGAAGTTTGAATCTGCTCAACTTCTTCACAATACACAATATCAACTACAATCTCCCATTCCAACGTCCGAACACGGCTTGGCATGATCAAGTACAAGCTTTATTCGCGAATGTGGAAGTAGGATGGAAATCAATGCTATATCTCACTGCCACCGGACGTAATGACTGGGATTCTCATTTGGCATTTTCCAAACACACCTCTTTCTTTTATCCTTCAGTGGGACTCTCGGCTATCTTGACCAACATGATCGATGTTCCTCAATGGATTACTTTTTTAAAAGTTAGAGCATCATATACAGAGGTGGGCAAAGCATACGATCGCTTTCTTACTACCATATCATATCCTTACGACGGATCTTCATGGAGTGTGCAGTCAGCATACCCGAATACTGATTTAAAGCCTGAACGTACGAAATCCTGGGAAGTAGGTTTTGATGCCCGCCTTCTCAATAACATCAAACTCGGTCTTACATATTATCGGTCGAATACCAATAATCAAACATTCAGTATCAACCTCAGTGAGAGTGCCGGTTACAAAAGTCTAACCATACAGACCGGTAGGGTAATGAATGAAGGTATCGAACTACTTGCCGGATTTGAAAAGAATTGGGGTGACTGGCATTTTAATACCACGTATACTCTTACATGGAATAGAAATGAAATCAAGAAACTATCCGAGGGACTTAAAAATGTAATTACCGGCGAACCCATTGAACTTGAAGACCGTGAAATGGTGCAGTATGGCAACATGCAGGCATCCGTACGACTAAGAACCGGCGGCTCCATGGGTGATGTTTATGCGACTTCCGATTTTGAACGTGATGCTGAAGGCCGTGTAATCGTGACAAATAACTCTCCGTCCGTTGTCACTACTGATCCATACTACTTAGGCTCCATATTGCCTAAAATCAATATGGGTTTGAGCTTGAATGGAGGATATAAAGGTATAAACCTCGGAATGACATTTACCGGACGTATAGGCGGTATCTGTATAAGCCAGACTCAATCCATGCTCAATTCATTTGGTGTTTCCCAAGAGTCTGCCGACATCAGGGATGCCGGAGGAACAGTGCCGGTCAACTGGGCTGAAATTCCAATCCAGTCATTCTACGCCGCCACTTCCTCATTTGCTCCACTATACACATATAGTGCAACTAACTTCAGGCTTGGAGAGCTTTCATTAAACTACACTCTGCCCCGCAAATGGTTTAAGGACAAGATGGGTATGACGGTAGGTTTTGTTGGTAAAAACCTTTGGATGATATACTGTAAGGCTCCATTTGATCCGGAACTTACCTCATCATCATCATCCAACTACTACCAGGGATTTGACTATTACATGCTACCGAGCATGCGTTCCTATGGATTCAATGTTAAACTTAATTTCTAATCATATAATGAATAAAATTAAATTCATCATATTTTCCACACTATTGTGTGCTGCCACAGCTTGTACACAATATTATGAGGAATATAATACCAATCCCACACAGCCAACATCTGTTCCGGCAGTGAATCTGCTCAGTACTATGTTTGAGGGATATGGTCAACCGCAACAGAATAACTGTCAGTTTATGAACTGCATGTGGGCATGTTATAGCGGACATGTTGCAGCTGTTGCCAACTGGAATCTGGGCACTAATATATATGCGTATTATAATCCCAGTGATAATCATAACAGTAGTACCTTCAGTATCCTTTTCGGTCAAGTCTATCCGAGCTATTATTACATTCAGGAGCAGACCAACGAACAAGGTGCCGTATATGCGATAGCATTATTGTCGCGAGTTTACAATATGCATCAACTTGCATCCTTGCAAGGTCCCATCCCTTATACCAAGGTGGAAAACGGACAGCTTGAAGCCGGTTATGATGACGAGGAAACTGCATGGCATGCCATGTTTGAAGATCTTGACAAAGCGATACAGATACTTTCTCAGGTTTCTGTAAACAATGACCTTGCAAGTATAGACCAATTTTACGGTGGAGATTGTACGAAATGGCTACGATTTGCCAATACGCTAAAACTGCGTATGGCGATACGCATTTCCAATGCTCCCGGAATGGCTGACTTTGCACGCAACGCTGCCGAAGAAGCCGTGACCTCAGGGGTGATGACCTCAACCGGGCATAGCTGTTGGAACACAACCAATGGAAAGTCCGGAGCCAATGGCTTTGCTATCCAATGGATGACTGAGGAAAATAAAGCAAATGCATGTCTTGTATCATATATGAACGGATATAACGATCCGCGACGTCCCGCATACTTTCAGACTGCATCTACCGGTGGTTACGTCGGAGCCCGTTTTGGTTCTACACAGATTCCTACAACCAGTACCTATAATGGTGTCTCAAAACTTAAAATCTCTGATAGCCAGCAGAACCCCATGCCGGTGATGTATGCTGCAGAAGCTGCATTCCTGATGGCCGAAGGTGCCTTGAAGGGGTGGAATATGGGTGATACGCCTGAGTCCCTCTACAAAAAAGGTATAGAATTGAGTTTTGAAGAATTTGGAATCAGTGGTGTCGAGAATTATCTTAACAGCACATCTCTGCCCGGATCTCATACCGACAGGATTCTGCCGGCTGACTCTTACACAAACAAATCTACCGTATGCGTAAAATGGAATAACGGTGATTCAGATGATGTGAAGTTAGAGAAAATACTTACCCAGAAATGGATTGCTCTGTATCTTGATCCTCTAAATGGATGGTCTGATTACCGTCGTACCGGCTATCCTCAGTTATTCCCCTCAACCATGTCGTCTAATGCCAATGTCAGCACTACCCGTGGTGCAAGACGTCTGCGGTTCCCGTTAAGCGAGTACAATACGAATACTGCAAATGTCCACGAGGCTGTATTGATGATCGGAGGACAAGATAATGAAGGTGTCGACCTGTGGTGGGCACTAAAACAGTAACACAAATGAATATATCAAATGAAGAAGTTATTATTATATTTAGGATTGATAGTGTCGTGTGTGACATTCGTGCAGTGCGATGACTGGACTGACCCTGAAGTTGAATCAGGACTGTCAAAAGAAGATTTCATGGAGCAGGATACCAAGAAGGTTGAAGCTTATTATGCCGCTCTGCGTGATTACAAAAAAAGTGACCATTCAGTCTGTTTCGGCTGGTACGCGAGCTGGCAGCCTACTGCAACCACCTCAATATCCGGTACGGCATATATGTCGAGTCTTCCGGATTCAATGGATATAGTATCTCTTTGGGAGTCGGGTTGGTCGACGGCATTCTGGCTTGATATGAACGACATGAAGAGAAAGGACCTTGATTATGCAAGGAAAAATAAAGGATTGAAAGTCGTTTATTGTCACATGCTTGGTGATATAGGCGCTGAAATCACACCTCAATATGTACAATCTGCCAGTGTCGAAGAGCCGGCGGTGATTAACGGTGTCGAATATACCAGCCCTGCAACCGCCAACGCCGCTTTCTGGGGTTATGATGGCGGTACGAGTGAAGATTGGGAGGCTGCATGCCGCAAATTCGCTCAAGCCTTTACCGACTCAATAATCAAATATGATTATGATGGTATAGACCTTGATTATGAACCGAACTACGGTCACACCGGCAACCTTGCGAGCTACCCACAACGTATGCACTGGTTCCTTGACGAATTGTCAAAAGCTTTTGGACCTGTCTCCGGTTCTGAACGTCTGCTTATTGTAGATGGTGAACCTCAAACGCTGAATGCTGAGAGTGGTCCACTTCTGGACTACTATATAATCCAGGCTTACAACTGTTCCGGTGACGCTAACCTCGATAGCAGATTCTCAGGATTGGTCAATAAATTCGGCCAAGTTGAAGATGTGGAAACAATAGCACGTAAAACCATCTGGACAGAGAACTTTGAGGATGTATCATTGCGTGCAGGTGGCGCAAACTTTACGAAACGCGACGGAACCCGCACGAAGTCATTGCGTGGAATGGCGGAATGGCGTCCCCGGGATTACCCTGATGTCCGTATCGGAGGTGTGGGCGCGTTCAAATTTGCGCTCAGCTATAATATGCATTCCACTCCATATTTTTATATGCGTGAGGCTATTCAGGCTATGAATCCGGCAGGAATAGAAAACCAACATTAAATATTGTATAAAACCACCTATGACCAATTATGAAACTATTAAAATATTTATTTACCATAGTGATATCATCCTTGGTTACCGGATGTAACTCTGACTTAGATACAATATCCAACGGGATATATATAGAAGAAGCGTCACCGGTACTCGATGATATATCCAAACAGATTAAAAATGTAGTCATTGATGCAGGCAATGTGCAACTGGGGCTTACCGTGCGACTTAATAAGCCTTATAGTACAGATGTATCGGTAATGATAGAGACCTCTCAGGATATACTTGACAAGTACAACGAAGAATATCAATCAAGCTATGAGATTCTTCCTGCAGAGTATTGGTCAGTAAATAGCCATGTGACCATTCCGGCAGGCTCGGTATCGGCAAAAGCTAATCTGACAGTATTGGGCTGTCCTTCCGACGGACATCTCTATGCATTGCCATTCAAGATAGTATCTGAGGATGGTAATCTCGCTACCGTGGGTAACGGCGACCACCTGCTATATCTCCTGAGCGCTCCGCATCGTCAGCATAGTGCCATCTTTACTTATGGCGCATTGGGTGCCTCTGTGAATATCAATCAGAATCTTCCTAATTGGACTATTGAATATTGGGTCAAATGGGATGATAACAGTAATATGAGACCAACATCGGCTTGGGATGCCAATGCATCGACAGAATGGAGAAAACGAGTATTCCCTCCCGAGACTCAGCCGATTGGAGGTATCAGCAATCTGACGTTCTTGTTCTATCCATTGGGAAATGAGGATAATACGCCCAATATGCAGTTTAAAGCGTCATCCGGAACAATGGGTAATACCCGACGTAGCAGTTTGGGTGGATTCTATTGGCCGCGTGAAGAATGGGTACATCTTGCGATAGTGTATGACGGAAACGAATTCAGAACGTACGCTAATGGCGAAGTACAACCATTTGAAAGTGGTGAGACATTATCTGCCGGTGATAAGGACTTTTCCAATTGGGCACAAATGCGCTTAGCTATACAAGGCAGTAACGCTACATATAACCGATATACCAAACTTGAGATGGCTCAAGTACGACTTTGGGGTAAAGCTTTGTCTCTTGCAGAGATAAAACTTAACATGTCAAAGGCAGTAGCTCCCGACTCCGAGTCCTTGGTGGGATATTGGCCCTGCGATGAAGCAGACGGTACCGTACTCCATGATGTAACAGCAAATGGTAATCATATCTCATCACCCAATGTTAAATGGAGTGATAACGATATTAATTTTAGTTCCCCTAATGAATAATGTACTATTGTAAATTAGGCGATTAACGTTCACACTTTAATCATAATGAAGGGATGCCGCACCCAACCGGCGTCCTGATGCAAAGGCGAAGTCCGGGCTTGTGAAAGTCCGGACTTTTCGTTGTATATCCGAATTCTATAATTGCCTGTCGGGAGCTGCAAAGTCTTATGAGACAGGTTTGTTAAGTAAGCAGTGGAGTGTAGGGTGGCAGTATCCTATATTTCTGTATCTCCGTCTATGTCGTGATGGCATAGATGGTGAGTTTTTGAGGGTGTTTTTGGGCGATGATGCATAAGTGATTGGTAATGTGTCGTGTATGTGTATGAATGCCCGACAGGATTCGATGAAATTTATTGTATTAACGTATTTTAACTACTGGGGGGGTGATTTCTTCCTTTATATTTAAATTTGTGAAAATTTTCTTTGGGCGTACCATGTCTTTTAACATTACGCAGGGAGCTGCCGAAGTGGGTGCGATAGAGAGAGTTGTTGCTGTACTTTATTGGAGTACAGTGTGATAGGTAAGTTTTTTATGACCATTTATTATTTATTGATAACCTTAAATTTTATTCACTAACCAATCAACTATCATTATGAAGTCAAAGGTAACATCTTTGTTATTGATGCTTTTGCTCTTCCCCGTGATGCTCGTGCAAGGTGCCACACCTGTCACGATTACGGGTACTGTGCAAGACAGTAGTGGAGAACCGTTGACAGGTGTGTCCGTTATGCTGAAGGGAACTTCAACAGGCGGTTCGACCAATATCGACGGTCAATTCACAGTAAAAGCCCCTGTGGGCGGTGTGCTGAAATTCTCGTATATCGGCTATGCCCCTCAGGAAGTAAAAATCACCGGCGAACAGCCCATTACCGTGGTAATGGAGGAGGACACCAAGTCGCTCGACGAAGTGGTGGTGACCGCACTCGGTATCAAGCGTTCGGAAAAAGCCCTTTCGTACAATGTGCAGAAGGTGGACGGCTCCGCGCTTACCGAAGTCAAGGACGCCAACTTCATGAACTCACTCAACGGTAAAGTAGCCGGTCTTGACATCAAGAAAAGCTCAACCGGTGCCGGTGGTGCCACCCGTGTGGTACTCCGCGGTTCCAAGTCAATAGAGGGTGACAACAATGCCCTTTATGTGATAGACGGTATACCTATGTTCAACACCACGATGGGCAACCATGACAGCGGTGTGGTAGGTGAAGGCCGTGCCGGAACAGAAGGTATAGCCGACTTCAACCCCGATGATATCGAGAGCATCTCGGTGCTTTCAGGTCCTTCGGCAGCCGCCCTCTACGGTAGTAGCGCAGCCAACGGTGTGATCCTTATCACTACCAAGAAGGGTGTGGAGGGTAAATTCTCGGCAACCGTATCGTCAAGCTCACTCTTCTCCAAGGCTTACCGCACTCCCAAATTCCAGCGCAACTACGGCAATGTGGTAGGTTCGTTTGAAAGCTGGGGCAGCCGTATGGCAACTCCCATGGATTATGATCCCAAGGATGATTTCTTCCAGACAGGTACACAGTTCGTGAACTCATTGACCATCAATACAGGTACCAAGACTAATCAGACATTTGCGTCGATAGCTTCGACCAACACCACCGGTATCGTGCCTAACAACACTTACGACCGTCTGAACTTCACCGTACGCAATACCTCCCGTTTCCTGAACGACAAGATTCAGTTGGACCTCGGTGCATCGTACGTTCATCAGAAGGACCGCAACATGGTATCGCAGGGACGTTATTACAACCCCGTAATCTCCGCTTACCTGTTCCCGCGCGGTGAAAACTGGTCAGACATCAAGACATTCGAACGTTACGACGCATCGCGTAACCTGGCAGTACAGTACTGGCCCGTGAAGGATGGCGACTACGCTTCCCAGAACCCTTACTGGATTGCTTACCGTAACCCCGCCACCAATAAGAAACGCCGCTATATGATCAATGCCGGTCTTACTTATTATATCACTGACTGGATGAATGTGGCTGCCCGTTATCGTCTCGACGACACCAACTCCAAGTTCGAACGTAAGCTTTACGCATCGACCGACCAGCTCCATGCAGGTAACAACAAGGGTGCTTACGAACACAGCACATACAGCGAAAAGCAGCAGTATGCCGATGTGATGTTGAACATCAACAAGACTATCCAGGACTTCTCCCTGAATGTCAACGCCGGTTACAGCTTCTCAGACATCAAGAATGAGCTGCACGGATACAAAGGCCGTCTGCTTCAGGTGCCCAACCTCTTCGCCCCCAACAATATCGACCCCACCTACGGTGAGCTCGTGATAGGCGACGGTCTCGGCAATGTACGTAACAACGCACTTTTCGCCAGCGTGGAAGCCGGATGGCGCAGCATGCTCTATCTTACCGTTACCGGCCGTAACGACTGGAACTCCCGTCTGGTCAACACCAAGGAGGAATCATTCTTCTATCCTTCGGTAGGTCTCTCGGCTATCATCTCACAGATGGTTGAACTTCCCAAGCAGATCACTTATTTGAAAGTACGCGGTTCGTACACCGAAGTAGGTGCTCCCGTATCGCGCTCAGGTCTTACACCCGGTACCATCACCACTCCGGTGGTAGGCGGTGTAATCAAGCCCACCGACACTTATCCCTTCGATGATTTCAAGGCAGAACGTACCAAATCGTACGAAGTAGGTTTGACAATGCGTCTTTTCAACAAAATCAGCGCTGACGTCACCTACTACCACTCCAATACCTACAACCAGACATTCCTCGGTGACCTCCCCGAATATACAGGTTACAAGTACATCTACCTGCAGGCAGGTAAGGTTGAAAACCGCGGTATAGAAGCGTCAATCGGTTACAGCGACACATATCCATGCGGTCTGTCGTACTCGACCACACTTACCTATTCGCGTAACATCAACCGCATACGCAGCATGGTCAAGAACTATTCAGCAAACTTCGAAGGTTCGCTCATACGTATCCCCGACATTACCGAGGTGCAGAAGGATGGCGGCCGTGTAATCCTGAAAGAGGGCGGCTCTATCAATGATATCTATGCCAAGCGTTTCTTCAAGAAGGACTCACAAGGCTTCGTTGAAATCAAAGCCGACGGTTCATTCGGTATGGAGGATGGCGAGCCTGTGAAACTCGGTCACACTGACCCGAGCTGCAACTTGGGCTGGAACAACCATTTCGCATACAAAGGCTTCTCGCTCAGCTTCCTCATCAATGCCCGTCTCGGCGGCGTGGTAACCTCTTCAACCGAGGCTATCCTTGACCGCTTCGGTGTATCGAAAGCTTCCGGCGATGCCCGCGACAACGGTGGCGCGCTCCTTCCCGGTCAAGGCCGTGTGGATGCCAAGAAGTACTATCAGATGGTAGGTACCGGCAACTGGGAAACCGCAGGTTACTACACCTACAAAGCCGACAATGTACGTCTGCAGAGCCTTACATTCGGTTACACCTTCCCCGCACGCTGGTTCGGCAACGTAATCAACAACCTCACTGTAAGCTTCATCGCTGAAAACCCGTGGTTGATCTACTGCGAAGCACCGTTCGACCCCGAACTCACACCCTCGACCTCCACTTACGGACAGGGTAACGATTACTTCATGCAGCCGAGCACCCGCAGCTTCGGTTTCGGTATCAAGTTCAATCTCTAATATTCTTTGACTATCATGAAAATAAACAATAAGATTTTGATAGGCGCATGTGTGGCTTCGCTGCTCACGGCGTGCGACTACGAAAATATCAACACCAATCCCTACGAGATGACCGACGAGATGGGCACATGGGACGGTGTAGGTATCGGCGGCCAGTTGACCACTATGCAGCAGACCGTGATACCCGCCGGTACGCAGGCTGATGCTACCGATGTTGCCAACCAATATCAGGTAGCCTATAACCTGTCGTCGGACGTATGGTCGGGCTATTTCGGACAGAACAACAACTGGAATGGCGGTAACAACAATACCACCTATTACCTTGTGGACAGTTGGGTAGCCGCAACATACAACAATTCCTACACCAAGATGCTCGCACCTTGGAAGAAGCTCCGTGTCTATTCAGAGAACAATAACCGCCCCGAGGTGTATGCCCTCGCACAGGTAGTGAAAATCTCCGGCTGGCACCGCACACTTGATTCATTCGGCCCGATGCCTTATTCTCATGCCGCTGACAATACGCTCTCGATTCCCTTTGACTCGGAAGAAGAGGTGTTCCGCGGAATGCTCGCCGACCTTGAGGATGCTATAGAGGAACTCTCGACATGCGCCCGCAACGGTTCATCGATACTTCCCGAATTTGATGCCGTATATGCCGGTGACGCCACCAAGTGGGTGAAATATGCCAACACTTTGATGCTGCGTCTTGCCATGCGTGTACGTTATGCCGATGCCACTCTCGCCCGCGAATATGCCGAGAAGGCAGTGAATCAGGAGTATGGTCTGATGACCGTCAAAGATGATGAGGCCAAGATGAACCAAGGCGCCGGCTTGCAGATCCTTAACAACTTCGTAGTCGTAGCTGACCAGTACGATGAATGCCGTATGGGTATGTCGATGTTCTGCTATCTGCTCGGTTATGAAGACCCACGTCTGTCGGCATATTTCCTCCCTGTAACAGAAACAAGCTATCAACGCTATGCCACTCAGGCTTATAATGATAATTATTATGGAGCCATCTCGTTAGGAAATACCCGTGGTAAGAACGATAGGTATGCTTATGCTACCAGCAAGCCCAATATCCAATTGAACACCCCCATCTACTGGATGCGTGCTTCAGAGGCATATTTCCTCCGCGCGGAAGCCGCGTTGGTATGGGGCGGAGTGTTCGGCGATGCCGCATCGCTTTACGAACAGGGTATCCAGGCATCGTTTGACGAAAATGGTGTGAGTGCGTCGGTTGCCGACTATATCGCATCCGGCAAGCAACCCCGAGCAGCGTACGATACCTACATTACAAGTAGCCGCGCTGTGCCTTCGACTACCACAGCTGAGTTTACCGGTACTACGGAGCAGAAACTTGAGAAAATCATGATTCAGAAGTGGATTGCATTGTTCCCGAACGGACATGAGGCTTGGACCGAATGGCGTCGTACAGGTTATCCCAAGCTTTGCCCGACAGCGACCAACCGCGGCCTTTCGCAGGGTGTGACCACAGAGGGCGGTATCCGCCGTATGGTTTATCCCAACAGCTTCAGCAATACTGAAGCAACTGCCGAAGTATACAACGACGCAGTGTCGAAGCTGAGCAACGGTACTGACTCACCCGTGACCAAACTGTGGTGGGACTGCAAGTAATAATCTTAATTACCAAATGAATTCAAAGAAATGAAAGCATTAAGCAAACTGATATACGGCATTCCCGCCATTGCCATGCTGGCGCTTGCATCGTGTACCGATGTAGAGCCGATGGAGGTGGACCACGTGGGTGGCATGAACACCCTCGACAACGAGAAGAGCGCAAAGTATTATGCCGATTTGCGCAAATGGAAAGAAACATCGCAGAACTATGGCCGTCCGGTATCGTTCGGCTGGTTCTCCAACTGGTCACCCGAAGGTCCGGTGCGCAAGGGTTATCTCGCATCGTTGCCTGATAGTATCGACTTCATCTCGATGTGGAGCGGTCCGTTTGACCTCACTCCCGCCAAGATAAAGGATAAGGAAATATTCCAGAAAAAGAAAGGCGGAAAGCTTTTTGTGTGCTACATCCTTCACAATATCGGTACCGGTATCACTCCGGCATGGGTGAGCCAGAAGGTTGAAGCCGAGAACCCCGATGTATCATCGGATGTGCTCACCGTGCTAAAGAATAAAGCTCAGAGTGAATATTGGGGTTATACCAGCGGTGTAAAAGGCTCAGATGACCATCTACAGGCTATCCGTACATACGCCAAGGCTTTGGTTGATACCATCGTGAAGTATGACTATGACGGTCTGGATATAGACTGGGAGCCGAGTGCCGGCGGTGACGGTGACGGTAGTCTCAAGGGAGCCGGTGGAGCATACCTGCACGAATTAGTGATGGAGATGGGTAAATACTTCGGTCCGATGGCTACGGAGCGTCCTAACGGCAAGTATTACTACTTCTTGATAGACGGTGAAATATGGAATGCCCATAAGGAATCCGCGCCCTATTTTGACTATTTCATCACTCAGGCATACGGAAACAGTTCCAAGTATTCACTTGATAACCGTGTGAGTGTGTTGAAACGCTGGTGCGGTGAGTATTACAATACGCGCAAACACATTTTCACAGAAAACTTTGAGTCGTATTGGAACTCAGGCGGTGCGTTGTGTGCTCAGGCAGCTTACAATAACGCTGAAGGACCCAAAGGTGGCGTAGGATCATTCCGTCTTGACAATGACTACGACAATACTCCCGACTACAAGTTTACACGTATGGCTATCCAGATAAACCTGAATGCCTACAAAGAGTACATGGAATCACAAAATAACACAGAAACAGAATGATACGTAAAAGTTTTTATATAGGAGCCTTGGCGTTGATGGCTGCCGCATTGCCCGGATGTAACGATTCGGCAAGCGACTTGCTGGAGACCAAGCTTTATTTTGAAGAGAACGTGATCAATGTCAATGCCGAGGAGGATACCTATGTGTGCGACATCACATCACGTATTTCGAAGCCCACAAACGGTACCGTGAAAGTAAACTACGCGGTGGGCGGTCAGGATCTGGTGGACAAGTATAATGCCAAATATGGTGTTACGGCACAGTTGTTCCCCGCCGAGAACTATGCCTTCCTGTCCAATGAATCGGTAGTGAAGCCCGGTAGTGTTTATTCAGAAGCTTGCCAGCTTCAATTGAATAACATCATGCAGGGTGAAGATGGTGTGACATACGTGCTGCCATTGTTGATATCGACCAATGATGTCTCTACCATATCCAGCTCCAGTGTAGCCTATGTGGTAATCAAGAAACCTATCCGCATATACAAGGCCATGCAGTTCGGAACTTACTGGCTTGACGTCCGTCTGCCGGCTTCGTTCAAGAGCACTACTTCCGTAACATACGAAGCATTGGTTTACGCGACCCGTTGGAAAAACCTCGGAACTATCATGGGTAACGAAGGTGTGCTGATAATGCGTACCGGTGACTTGAACCATCCCGATAACGAACTCCAGATGGCAGGTAACGTGCAGATGCAGATGCCGAACTGCGATGCATGGGCAACAGGCAAGTGGTACCATGTGGCATTTACATACGATGCCGCTTCAGGCAAGGCTGAGCTGTATCTCAACGGCGAGTCTATCAACAGCAAGAATGTAGGTGCAGTATCGTTTGACCTCAATAACCGCTTCACCGTAGGTTATGCATACGACTATGATTCATCACGTAAGTGGTATGGTTATATGAGCGAGGTGCGTCTATGGTCTGTAGCCCGTACGGCTAACCAAATCAAGGAGAACATGATGTATGTGAACCCCGATTCCGAGGGTCTTGAGGGCTACTGGAAGCTCAATGGCGAGGATATCGAGGAACGCGACGGCGTATGGTATGTCCTTGACCAGACATCGCACCACTACGACGCTACATCTAACCGTGGACGCCGCGGTGAAACGGGCGCGACACAGACATTCGGCAATCCTACGATGGCTGATGTGGATGTACGTCTGTAATAATGAATCCCTATTGTGAATTAGGCGATTAACGTTCACACTTTAATCATAATGAAGGGGTGCCGCACCCAACCGGCATCCCGATGCAAAGGCGAAGTCCGGGCTTGTGAAAGTCCGGACTTTGTCGTTGCATTGTTTTGTGTAACGTGGTCAGGATTGCGGAGGGGCGGTTTTTTGGCTGCCTTTTTTGTTTTTATAAAGTATGTCAATGTGCTCTTGCCAATTCAATTAGGAATGAGGTCATCGTCCGTAGGACGCTTGCGGAGCAAGAATTAGGAATGTTTGTGGGTGGTTGTACGAGGGCAGGATGCCCTCGCTCCGAGATGCCCTCGCTCCTATTTGTTGGTGATTTTTTTATTTGTGGTTTTGTGGGTGCAAAGATAGGGGGAGGATGTGGGGGATGTGCAACTTTATGGGGGGTGGGTTTGTTAGGTATGCAGTGGCGTATCGGTTGGTTGCCGGTATGCAATCAAAAAAACTTATAGCTATGTTGAAAGAACTGAAGACACGTACGATTGTGACTCCGCTTCCGGTGCTGGTGGTGGGCACATACGACAAAGATGGAGTGCCTGATGCCATGAATGTGGCGTGGGGCGGACAATGCTGGGATAATGAAATAGCCCTGAATATCTCGACTAATCACAAAACTACGGAGAATATGCGTCAGACGCATGCGTTCACGCTGCATATAGCGGATGTGGAGCGTATGGAGCTGGCTGACTATTTCGGTATAGTTTCGGGGCATGACAAGGATAAGATGGCGCGTGTACATGCCACTACCGTGCGCGGCAAGATGGTGAATGCTCCAATCATAGAGGAGTTTGTGCTTGCCATGGAGTGCGAGGTGGTGTCGATGACCGATAATGGCGACGGCGGCACGAGGGTAGTGGGCAAAGTGGTGCGTACGCTTGCCGATGATACGATAATAGATGGTGACGGCAAGGTGGATTTCACGATGTTGAAACCAATATCGTATGATTCGGAGCATTGGACTTACCGTCCGCTTGGCGAAAGCATTGCCAAGGCATTCAGTGTCGGTAAGGCTCTAAAGGGCTGATGTGCAGGCAGCCAGCGTTGGTTTACAACCGATTGATATTATATACAAAAGCGGTGCATCGTTTCCGGTGCACCGCTTTTGCTGTGGGCGAAGATGGATTCGAACCACCGAAGGTAAAAACCAGCAGATTTACAGTCTGCCCCATTTGGCCACTCTGGTATTCGCCCTAATGTGCGGCAAAGGTAGTTATTATTCGGGAATTACACAAATGGTGTGGTAGAAAAGTGTGCGGGTGTGTGCGTGAGAGAGGGTTTAACGCTGATTTTCGTGGGTCAGTCTATGCAGTATTTCCTGTACGTGCGGTGTGGGGGTAATGTCCATGGCACGCCGGAGATAGTCGATGGCGAGATTGCGGGCAGTGGGGTCAGCCGAAGCCCTCGGTGCGTAGTAGTTACCGAGATATAGCAGTGCCCGGTATGCCTGCGGGTTGATGTCGAGTATGCGCATGTATGTGGCTATGGCTTGGGTTTCGTCGCCGTCGATGAGGTAGCCTTGCGCGAGAGTGTAGAGGAATGCTTCGTTGTCGGGTAGCCCGTCGAGCATGATGCGGCTGTATTGTATCATGCCCTTAGCGTCGCGGCGGTAGGTGTAGTACTTGAGGAGGTAGCCGTTGATGCTGCGTTGTAGCCACGGCATGGCTTGGCGGCACCGCAGCAGGTAGTCGCAGTAAAGCGATGTCTGTCCTACGGAGAAACTTGTGCGCTCGACGTTGGTGAATATGGAGTCGATGGGAACCTGAGCGGTCAATGCCATGTCGGTGAGCTGCATCTGGCGGGGTGTGTCGGAAAGCATTCCTGCCGCCACGATGGCATGGGCGTAGGTGTCGGGCACGTCGGGCCGGGCATCGAGCATGAGCGAGTACATGGCTTCGGCACTTGCCCATTCGCCATAGCCGAAGAAGCGGCCGGCTTTGAGCGACAGTGTCTGATAGTCGGTGGCGGTTGCCGAGAGTGCCGATAGCAGGATGGCGGCGGTGATGATGAGGTGTTTCAACATTGAATCTTGAGGTTAAGTATGGCTTCCACAAGGTAGAGGTGGCGAATCTTGGATAGCGGTACTTCCATATCGTCGTAAAGGTCGTTGGCGCTACGCAGAATCACCATCGATGGGTCGGGGTGGCGGCGTATGTGCTTTACCATGCGGAAATCGTCCATCACTATAACGTAAATCTGTCCCCAAAAGATGCATGAGGTGTCGGTGACGGGGCGTATTGCTACAAAGGAACCGTCGAATATCTCAGGCTCCATGCTGTCGCCGTTGACGCGTACTATCACCGCTTCAGGGCTTACGCTCGGGATGCTCACGGAGCCGATAATCTTGTCGTGCGTGAACTGCCGGCTCAGCTCCATGCATCCGGCTGTGACGTCGATATCGTAAATGGGGATGCCGCCGTATGGCAGACTGTCGGCGGGTGAGGAATAACCGCTGTCGGGCATCTGCAGCTGTGCGGGCAGCGTGGATGATGGTTTGGCGAACGGGAGGTCGCGTCCGGTGGCAAGCCATCGTTTGGATACGCCCATGTCCACGGATATGCGGTTGATGAGTCCACGTGTTATTGGCAGTTTGCCATTGAGATGCTTGGATAGATTTGCCGGATCGATGCCCAACCGTTTGGCAAAATCGGCTTGTGTGGTGCGCTGATTGCTGATGAGGAATCGAATGCGTTCGGCTACTTCCTGTTGGTTAATGTCTTGCGTCATGGTGGTGGCTTTTGCGGCAAAGATACGTAAAAGGGTGGGCATGACCACTACCGTTGTGGTGATTTAACCAATTTTTTGTAGCGCGAGAGTGATTATGACGGGGAATCGGTCGATGTGGTGCAGGGTATAGGTGCGGTCGGTGCCGGATATGGATGCCTGAGCCGGGGTGGTGCTGAGGTCGAGGTGTATGTCGGTAAGTGACAGTCCGGGTGTGGAAGCGGCTTTGTAGACGGCTTCTTTTGCCGTCCACGCTTTCAGGAGCAAGACGCGGTCGGTGGCGAATGCCGTTTGTTCGTCGGGGGTGAGAAATTTGTGTGTCACGTGCAGCAACTGGTCGCGCCAACATTCTACGTCTATGCCTATCGGAGTGTCGGGTGATGTGGCGAGGATAGCCAATCCTGCTCCGTGGGATATGGATATGCGGGTGGGATTGTCGGCTATGAAGGGCGCTCCATGGGGGGTGTGGCTCAACATGGCTGTAGGTCCGAAGACCTGATTGATGAGTGACATTACTGCCGCGCGCTCGGTGACCAGGCGGGTATGGCGCGTGCATCCGGCTATTTCTGTGCCGAAGATGGTGACAGAGCCGATGGTGACCGGGAATAGTGTGCTCATTTCAGATGGCGTGCCGCATGGATTATGTCGGCTGTTACGGCGTGGATAATCGGGCGTATGGAGTCGGGGTCGGACCGGTCGGCATGGTCCATCCTCAGCGCGCCGCTTATGATCCAATCCGGTCCTTCGGAGAGGAACTGTACCGGAGTGAGGGTGTGTGATGCGGTGGAGAGGATGGTGGTGCGGTATTTGCCGTGGACCGATGTGAGGTCGGTGCGCTCGGCTCGGTTGTCGCCGAGGTTCAGTGCCATGCGTTCGGCGCGGTTGTCGCGCACTGCCGCGCGCGATTTCCCGTCAACCGGAGTGAATGTGCAGTGCATGGTGGCTTTGTATGCCGGATATATGATGTCGAGCCATACGGCAGTATGGTGCCGGGTAGAGTCGTGTGCCGATTGGAGTTCGGGTATGGCTTGGGCGTTGACTTGGAAAGATACGGGAATATTGCCGGGGACTATATAGGTAGTGTCGTACAGCTGTATCCGTGGATAAGCCGTGGGGCGTGGCACAGGCGCGTCGTGCCGCTTGGGGGTACAGGCGATGGTCAATGCCATGAAAATGGCGAGGAGGGTGATTAAACGCATAAATCAGGCGGGTTTCTGGATGTCGGGCATCACTTTGACGCGCACGGATGTGATGCGGTGGTGCGCGATGTCGAGAATCAGGAATCGGCAGCGTCCGTAGACGAGCGGCTCTTTTTCCTTGGGGAAGTCGCCACGGATAGCCAGGAGCATTCCGGCGAGGGTCTCGCAATCCTCAGTCACGTCGGCATAGTCCTCCTCGTTGAGTCCGGTCACTCGGAAGAAGTCGCTGAGTATGGTCTTGCCTTCGAATATGAAAGTGTCGTCGGGCAACCGCCGGTAGGTTTTTTCCTCTTCGTCGTACTCGTCGTTGATGTCGCCTACTATCTCTTCGAGCACATCCTCCAAAGTGACTATGCCCTGTGTGCCGCCAAATTCGTCGATGACGATAGCCATGTGTATACGGCGGCCCCGGAAATCCTCGAGGAGGTCGTCGATCATGCGTGTCTCGGGCACGAAGTATGGTTTGCGCAGCAATTTCTGCCACTCGAATGTGTTATCCGCCTTGCCTATGTAGGGGAGAAGGTCGCGAGAGTAGAGTATGCCCTGGATATTGTCCTGTGTATCCTGATAAACCGGAAGTCGTGAATAACCGCTCTCCACGACTATGCGCATCACTTCGGTGAAGTCGGATGAGATGTCTATGTCGGTCATGTCGACGCGCGGAGTCATGACTTCGGAAGCGGTGGTATCGCCGAACCGCAGGATGCCTTCGAGCATCTCCTTGTCGTCGGAAGCCTTTACGTCGGTGATTTCGAGCGCTTGCGAGAGTTCGTCGGTGGTCACGTCGTGGCTTTTCTTGGTCACTACCTTATTGACGATTCCGGAGCTGCGTACAAGCAGTGACGACAGCGGGTGGAATAGCGCGGAAAGAAAAGAAACCCCTCCTACAGCGAATCGTGCCCATCTGAGATTTCCTGAATTGGCTATCAGTTTCGGAAGAATCTCGCCGAAGAGGAGGATAAGGAATGTCAATATCACTGTCTGCAACACGAAACTCAATACCTCGTTCATGCCGGCGAATACGGGTCCGAGCGCGAAGTTACAGAGTATGACGATGGTCACATTGACAAGGTTGTTGGCTATCAGGATTGTGGCAAGCAACCGCTCGGGCTGTTTGAGCAGGCGCATTATGGACTCGCCTTTCGGGTCATCCTCCAACTCTTCAAGTTGCGAGGTGTCGAGCGAGAAATATGCCAGTTCGCTACCGGACACGAACCCCGACACCAATAGTGCCAGCAGGGCGCATGCCAAAGCTATTATCTGACTGAAATCGAATGAAGCGGGGACACTTACGGTTACTACCGAAAGAAGATTAGTAATGAAATCGACGGATGGTAAAGGGTCTATATCCAAAACTCGTGAGTGTTAATTAAACAATATGGGCTGCCGATGGGGCATACCTTGAGACTGCAAATTTACAAAGTCTTTTTAAATGAGCGCAATAAAATTCCGCAAAATCTGAAAATGACAGTCGTCCCGACTGAATGTGTGGCGATAAGCTTGGTGATTTGTGGCATATTGATTGTTGGAATCAGGGCGTTGTGGCGGTTGCTTTATCGCGAGGGGAGAGAAATGCTTTTTGCATTTGATACAATTTTTGTAATTTCGTGGTTGATTTTAAATTATCCCCGATGGAGAAGATTAAAGAGATATTTAAGAGCCGCCGTTTGTGGACCATAGTCGGTTCGGTGGCTGTGATGGCTATAGTGGCGTTTGCATACTTCTATCCTGATGCGGCGCGAGGAAATGTGTTGCGCCAGCACGATATACAGCAGGGTGTCGCCATAGGTCAGGAAGCCAAGGCTTACTATGAGGCTACGGGCGAAAGCACTCGTTGGACCAATTCGCTGTTCTCAGGAATGCCTACATTCCAGATAGCGCCTTCGTATCCGTCAAATGCATGGTTTTCGTGGCTCGACACTGTTTTCGGGCTCGGATTGCCGCAGCCGGCGAATCTGCTGTTCATGATGATGGCAGGATTTTTCGTGCTGCTGATGGTGATGCGCATGAGATGGTATGTGGCGCTAATCGGAGCTATAGCATACGGTTTCTCGTCGTATTTCGTGATATTGATAGGAGCGGGACATATATGGAAATTTGTCACGCTTGCCTACATACCCCCTACGATAGCGGGTGTGGTGCTGTGCTACCGTGGTCGTTATCTTGCCGGAGGTGCTGTGGCGGCTTTGTTTGCCATGATGCAGATAGCAAGCAATCATGTGCAGATGACATATTATTTCCTGTTCGTGATATTCGGTTTTGTGATTGTCTATCTGATTACGGCCGTGCGCGAGAAGCGATTGCGCGAGTGGTTTGCGGCAACCGGTGTGCTTGCCGTGGCGGCGATACTTGCCGTAGCCGCCAATCTGCCGAGCCTGTACAATACATACGAGTATTCCAAGGAAACGATGCGTGGCGGTCACTCGGAGCTGTCGCATCCCACGGATGCCGCCAATGTGACATCTGGCTTGGACCGCGACTATATCACGCAGTATAGCTACGGTACGTCGGAGACATTCACGTTGCTCATACCCAATGTGAAGGGTGGTGCCACGATGAAGCCCGAGAAGGGGTCGAACAAGATAATGAGTCTCGGTAGCCTGCCAGAGGTAAAGGAGATGACGCAAAAAGGTGTAATCGGACCGCAAGAGGCGCAGTATCTCGATTATATCTATCAATATTTCGGTGAGCCGGAGGGTACTAACGGTCCGGTATATGTGGGTGCGCTTATAGTGGCTCTGTTTCTGATAGGGTGCGTGATAGTGCGCGGACCCATGAAGTGGGTGCTTATAGCGCTCACGTTGTTGTCGGTTCTGCTGGCATTAGGTCGTAACTGCATGTGGCTCACGAATTTCATGATTGACTATATGCCGATGTACAATAAGTTCCGCACGGTGGAGAGTATATTGGTGATAGCCGAATTTACCATGCCGCTGCTTGCGGTGCTGGCATTGCAGAAGCTATTGTCGGGTACTCCAGAAGAGGGATGGTCGCGTTACCGTAAGCCGTTTTTGTACGGATTCGGTATAGTGCTGGTGCTGTGTCTTGCAGGAATCGCTGTTCCCGGAATCTATGGCAGTGCCATAACCGATGGAGACCGTCAGACCGACGCCATGATTTCGCAAAGCCTTGCCCAGCAGGGTGCCGATGCTGCCGTAATACAGCAATTGTCGCTCAATAATCCCCGCATCTATGCAGCTGTGGAGAATCTCCGACATTCGATGGTGGCTGCCGATTCGATGCGCAGTTTCCTGATTGTGGCTGCCGGTTTCGGTGTGCTTCTGCTGTATTTCCGCCGCAAACTGTCGCTTGGATTAGCCGCTGTGGGAGTGGGTATAATAGTGTTGGGAGATCTGTTTATGGTGAACAAACGGTATCTCGACAGTGACAGTTTCGTGCCGCGTACGCTTGCCCGTGGCGAGATGTTCCCGCTTACGGAGACCGACAAGGCAATACTTGCCGATACTGCCATGAACTATAGGGTGCTGAATATGCCTCAATTCTGGCAAGCCGCCCCGTCGTACCGTCACAAGACCATCGGCGGTTACCACGCCGCCAAGCTCACGCGTTATCAGGATCTGATAGACTGTCACCTGACACCGTTCCTGCAAGGAAGCCAATCGGATGCCGACTGGAATGTGGTGAATATGCTTAATGCCCGCTATATAGTGGATTACAATGGTCAGCCGTTGGTGAATGATGAGGCTTTGGGCAATGCGTGGTTTGTGGATGAGGTGCGTTATGTGGATGGCGCCGATGCAGAGATGAACGCACTGTCGGAGATAAATCCCGCCGCTGTTGCAGTTGCCGACAAACGGTTCCGCGATGTGCTCGGCGCATCTGTACCCAAGTCGCCCGGCGATACTATATTTGAGACATCGTATGCCCCCAACCGCCTTACATATTATGCGTCAACGGCGCGTGGCGGCGTAGCGGTGCTGTCGGAGGTGTATTTCCCGTGGGGATGGCATGCCGCAATTGACGGTAAGCCGGTAGAGATAGGACGTGTCAACTATGTGTTGCGTGCCCTGAATATTCCTGCGGGTGAGCATACGGTGGAATTGACATTCGACCCCGAGTCGCTCCACAATACCACCAACATAGCGTATGTGGCTGTGGTGCTTATATATGTGGCACTTATCGCAGCGGCGGTGATGTGCGTAGTGCGGAAGCGTAAGGATGATGACGCAGAGTGCGGAAAATAATCCGTCGGCGTCGCGAGGGTTATGGCGCCGGTGCCTGAGTGTGCCGCGTCGTATGGCGCGCCGCAAGGGATTCGGCATACATTCGCCATTTGCGTTTGACTTCGTGCGGCGTGTGATAGCGCAGCCGTGTGCCTATTATGCCTACGAACGGATAAACGGTATAGCCGAGACTGCTGCTGAAAGGGGGGCGCTGTTGCGTCTGTTGTTCAGGGTGTGCCTGTATTTCCGACCCCGCCGCATAGCCGTATGCGGCAGTGTCTCGGATGCCGTGATGGAATCATTGATTTTGGGCAGTCCGGATGCTGTGTCGGGTAAGTTTGAATGCGGGGCAGATTACGGAGAAGACACGCTATTGGTGATAGCTTCCTGTGATGAGGTGGATAGTGCAGAGGTGGTAGCCGCGCTGAAGTGCGGTGCCAATGCCGTGATACTCGGTGCTGCGTATAATAGTGGCTTATTGGCTGATATTTGGCATGGAACGGTATGCGGAATGCTGTTTCGCGGACGTAAGGCGGGTATTTATGCAGGTATGCGCCATTTGCCGCACCAGAGTTTCGATGTATGGTTCTGAAAAAGTGAGACCGGAGACTTGACGTTATGCGTGAGATCACAGATATATCCAAATTGCTTGATGAGTATCAGGCTTATCTGATGCTTGAGAAGGGGCTGTCAGAGAATACGCGTGTGTGTTATTACACCGATGTGTGCAAACTCATGTCGTATTTAGGCGATACGGCGACAAGGCTTCATGATGTCACTCTTGCCGTGCTGCAATCGTTTGCCGCCGATCTGCATGACCTCGGCATATCCCCCCGCTCGCAGGCACGCATCATTTCCGGTGTAAAGTCCTTTTTTAAATTCCTTCGTATGGAGGGGTATATGGAGATTAATCCCACGGCGTTGCTCGAAGCTCCGCGCATAGGGCGCCGGTTGCCCGAGGTGCTCAGTATCGAGGAGATTGATGCCATGATAGCTGCCATAGATATGTCGGCGGCAGAGGGTCAGCGTAACAGGGCTATAATAGAGACGCTTTATGGCTGCGGATTGCGTGTGTCGGAACTCACGGGGCTTGAATTATCGAAAGTGTTCCTTGACGAAGAGTATATAGTGGTGAAGGGGAAAGGGGGTAAGGAACGGTTGGTGCCCATGTCGCCGGCTGCTGTGGCTGAAATCCGTTGTTACCTGGAGGACAGGTCGAGACTTGATATCAAGCCGGGCGAGGACCATATATTGTTTCTGAACCGCCGTGGCCGCAGACTCACGCGTGTTATGATATTCTATATCATAAAGCGGTTGGCGGAACAGGCAGGCATACGCAAGGAGATTTCCCCGCACACGTTGCGTCACTCATTTGCGACACATCTGCTTGAGGGAGGAGCCAATCTGCGCGCCATACAGCAGATGTTGGGGCATGAGAGTATATCCACCACAGAAATTTATATACACATAGACCGTTCGCGTCTGCGTGAGGAGATATTGCGTTACCATCCCCGCAACCGTTGATTGGGCTACTGTATCCTTTTACGTGAGGAGTAGAGCCTGCGTATGTTGTACTCCTTGATTCGGAATCCGCTGCCGTGGTCGTATGGCTTCCCATATTTTTCGCCCGATTGATAGCATCCGATGCGGATGTTATACCTTATATCACCATTATCAACCATTTCCAGAAATCTCTCGAACGAAGGCTCGGAGTATATTTCCGCTGAAGTGAATCTGACGTATTCATCGCCATTTTCAAACCGCCGCTCGGCTTCGGCATAAAAAAGATTATTCAGTTTCCGGTTGAGTATGTGCCTTATGTCGTCATAGGTGTAATATACCGTCTTATCTATCAATTCATGGTCTAAAGTATAGACTGCGAGATGTATTCTGCCATTCTCTCTGTCGTTGATCAGTCGAAATGAATATGTGCCGGCATAAGTATTGTAAGAGTTGGCGGATACTGCCGTATGTAGCTTGTTCAGCTCGGTGTTGTCGTCATAGGGAGTGCCGAATCTATCTTTAAGATATGCGATGGCTCCTCTTTTGGGAAATGAGGGTGATTTGGCGAACAGTGTGACATAGGATGCTGACTCCATCCTGTGGTCTTTCACCTCGTATCCAGCCAAGTTGCAGTTGTCCGGGTCTTTTTCTAAGACTTTGATACAGTCCATGAAAGTCTCTCCGATTTCAGCCTTGCTATATCGGTTGCTTTTTACCCATCCGAGATTCTTCACATCATGGAAGCGTGCGGTGATAAATTCTTCATTTTTCATATTCGATGGGTATTTCAGTGAATTAGTTTATGGTAGGATTGTATATGTCAGGTTGGAAAGCCCGGTGTATTGAACCGTAAAGATAGTTCTATTTTATAAAAATAAAAAGAGATGCGCCATTAAGGTACATCTCTTTTTGCGCTTCAGGATGGGCTTGAACCAACGACCCCCTGATTAACAGTCAGGTGCTCTAACCAACTGAGCTACTGAAGCATTTCTAAAATTTTGCGCTTCAAGATGGACTTGAACCAACGACCCTCTGATTAACAGTCAGATGCTCTAACCAACTGAGCTATTGAAGCATTTGCGCTATCGCTTGTTTTGTGAAGCGAACACCCCCCCTCCGGGGATTTGCGATGCAAAATTAGGAGGTTTATTCCAAATATGCAACAATTTCCTTGTTTTTTTCATAAAAATCCGATTATTAGGCTATAAAAATTTTGCAAATCATCGTAAATCGATAAAAAGCAAGGTGAGAAAAAGTATAAAAAATATGCCATATTTGCAGGTGGGTATCTGTATGTGTGCTTTATTAAAATGAATTTACGTGCACTTCCGCTTTGCGTTTTGTCGGTTTTGGGGTGTGGGGAGACGGGGGAATTGGCGGATTGGAAAATCAATGGTGGCTTATAAAACAAATATCCTGTTTTTGATTGTTATAATAATTGACTAACTTTGGTCGCCCGTTTCACAAACACATTCCACTATTCATGAAGAAATTATTTTACACCGTAGCTGCTTTGTTTGTGGCTACCCTCATAGCCCAAGGCGCCACACGCAGCAAAAAAGCGGACGTGGCGGCGAATCTGGATGTATTCAATTCCGTGGTAAAGGAGTTGCAGACCAATTATGTGGATTCCATAGATGTGGAAAAGTCGGTGACTACGGCTATCAATGCGATGCTTGGTCAGCTTGACCCGTACACTGAGTACATACCTCGTAGCGCCCAGGATGAGTTCCGTAGCCGCAATACCGGTGAATATGCCGGAATAGGCTCATACATAATGGCTCGTAACGGCAATGTGTATATAAGCGGTCCTCATGAAGGTTCGCCTGCCGACCGTGCGGGATTGCGTCACGGTGACCTCATCATGACGGTGGATGGCGATACCGTGCTCGGTATGTCGACCGATAAGGTAAGCGAACGTCTCAAGGGCCCCAAAGGGTCGGTGGTGAAAGTGACGGTGAAACGTCCGTATGTGGCAGATTCCATAATAAGCGTGGAGATGGTCCGTGATAAGATTCAGATACCGTCGGTGCCTTACTATGGTATAGTGCGTGACAATATAGGGTATATACTTCTGTCGCAATTCACCGATAAATCCGCCGATGAGGTGAAGGCGGCGTTGGACTATCTCATAAAGGAACGCAGTGCCGAGGGATTGATTTTTGACTTGCGTGACAATGGCGGCGGTTATCTGGAGAGCGCAGTGAAGATATTGGGCTATTTCCTGCCTAAGGGTACTGAGGTGCTACGCACGCGTGGCAAAGGTGTGCTTGACGAAAAGGTGTACAAGACCACTTCCAAACCTATAGCCGGCGACATACCTCTGGTGGTGCTCACTGACGGTGGTACGGCTTCTGCATCCGAGATTACCTCGGGCGCATTGCAAGACCTGGACCGTGCGGTGATAATGGGATCACGTTCATTCGGCAAAGGATTGGTGCAGACTACCCGCGATCTGCCTTACGACGGATTGCTCAAGGTCACCGTTGCCAAGTACTATATCCCGAGCGGACGTCTGATTCAAGCCATAGACTACTCGCACCGCAATGCCGACGGAACCGTGGGGCGTATCCCCGACAGCCTGACTACGGAATTTACCACTGCCGGTGGCCGCAAGGTGCGCGACGGTGGTGGCATAACTCCGGACGTGACTGTGGAGTATCCTGATATAAGCCGTATAACTTACAATGTGGTAAGCGATAATTGGGCGTTTGACTTCGCCAATAAGTATGCCGCCGAGCATGAAAAGATACTGCCGATAGGCGAGTTTGAGATTGACGATTCGATATATGCCGACTTCAAACGCTCCATAGATCCGGCTAAGTTTAACTATGATAAGGTGTGCGAGACTATTCTCGACCGCCTTAAAGAGGCTGCCAAAATCGAGGGTTATATGTCGGATAGCCTGATGGCGCAGATAGGCGTGCTTGAAGGGATGATGAAACATCCGCTTGATAAGGACCTCGATACTCACCGCGATGCCATAGCTCCTTATCTGGAGCGTGAGATTGCCGAGCGTTATTTCCACCGTAAGGGGGAGGTGCAGAGTGTGCTGCGACATGATGTAGCGATAGACTCTGCGGTGACATTGCTTAAAGATCCGGTGCGCTACAAATCGTTGCTCGCTCCGAAAAAATAAAAATGATATAACATAGATGACCGTAAGCGAACTTACCGAATCATTTTTGTCGGGTCCGCGCGGGAAAGCGTTGGCAAAAGCGTTTTCCGGTGCGGATGCCGCTATTGTCAGTGTATATAATTTAGCCGGTTCGTCGGTAGCGGTAATGCTTGCATTATTGCCGCGCCGTGATGAACCGGTGCTTGTGGTGGGCGATTCGCTCGATGATGCAGGCTATCTGTATCATGACTTGTCGCGTCTGCTTGGGGAGGATAGTGTGGCTATGTTGCCGTCGGCATACAAGCGCGATATCAAGTATGGACAGGTCGACCCTCCATCGCAGATATTGCGCACCGAGGCTCTGAGCCGCTGGCACAGCGATGCCAAGCTTCGGTTTGTGGTAACATATCCCGAAGCACTTGCCGAGCGTGTGGCGTCGCGCGACACGATATCGTCGCACACGCTGCATCTGAGCAAGAGCAAGGAGACCGACATTATGGAAACGGTGAAGTGGTTGCGTGAAAACGGATTCAAGGAGGAGGACTATGTGTATGAACCCGGTCAGTTTGCTTTGCGTGGTTCCATTCTCGATATATTCAGTTACAGCCACGAGCTGCCGTATAGGGTGGATTTCTTCGGCGATGAGATAGACTCTATGCGCACGTTCAATATCGAGACGCAATTGTCGGAACAACACATAGAGGAGATGTCCATAACCTCCAACGTGGTGACGCAATCGCGCGGTGCATCGCTTCTCGATTTCATAAGCGGCGGAACCCTTATAGCCGTGCGCGATGCCGGTTACACATTGCAACGCATAGCGGCTGTAGCTTCCGAGACATTCTCGGAGAGCGCGTTGATAGCCGATGAGGGAGACCGTCATGCCATGAAGCAGGTGGTGGATGCCGATGCCTTTGCCGCACGCTTCCGTGAGTTCAGCCAACTGCGGTTTACAGCCGGTGCCAATCCCGATGGAGAAGCGAGAACCACTATAGACTTCCGATGCTCGCCGCAAGTGCTGTACCATAAAAATTTCGACCTGATATCCGAGTCGTTCAAGAAGTTTGAATCGGATGGCTACGGGATATATATACTGAGTGACAGCGATAAACAGATAGAGCGTTTGCGTGCGATATTTGCCGACCGTGGCGATGACATAACCTTTACACCCGTAGATGCCACACTGCATGAGGGATTTGTGGATCACCAGTCGAAAAAGTGTGTTTTCACCGATCATCAGATTTTCGACCGTTTCCATAAATACAATCTCAAGAGCGATAAGGCACGTTCGGGTAAGCTCGCATTGTCGCTCAAGGAATTAAGTTCCATCGAGCCGGGCGACTATATAGTGCATGTGGACCACGGTGTAGGGCGTTTCGCCGGTCTGTACCGAACCAATGTGTCGGGGCGTACACAGGAGATGATAAAACTCACGTATGCCAACGACGATATAATATTCGTGTCGATACATGCGCTTCACAAGTTAGCCAAATATCGTGGCAAAGAGGGAGTGCCGCCAAAAATCAACAAACTCGGTACCGGAGCCTGGAACCGTGTCAAGGAACGGACTAAGTCGAAGCTCAAGGATATAGCCCGAGACCTGATTAAACTCTATGCAGCGCGTAAGCAGGAAAAAGGGTTTGGATTTTCCCCTGACACCTATATGCAGAATGAGTTGGAAGCATCGTTTATCTACGAGGATACCCCCGACCAGCTTACCGCGACCAAGGCAGTGAAGTCCGATATGGAGAGTGACCGTCCCATGGACCGACTGATATGCGGTGATGTAGGATTCGGAAAAACGGAAGTGGCTATACGTGCGGCATTCAAGGCGGCAGCCGATAATAAACAGACTGCCGTGCTCGTGCCTACAACGGTGCTCGCCTACCAGCATTACAATACATTCTCGCGTCGTCTAAAGGACTTCCCTGTAAGGGTGGACTATCTGTCGCGCGCACGCACCCCAAAGCAGGTGAAAGAAGTGCTTTCCGACCTTGCCGAAGGGAAGATAGATATACTCATAGGTACTCATAAATTAATAGGCAAGGGGGTTAAATTCAAGGATTTGGGACTGCTTGTGGTGGATGAGGAACAGAAGTTCGGTGTAGCTGTAAAGGAGAAGCTAAAGCAGATGAAGACAAATGTGGATACCTTGACCATGAGTGCCACCCCCATTCCACGTACGCTTCAGTTCTCCCTGATGGGCGCCCGCGACCTTTCGGCAATAACTACACCACCTGCAAACCGTTATCCCATAGTCACCTCCGTGAATACGCTCAATGACGATATTCTCGCCGAGGCTATCAATTTCGAGATGTCGCGCAACGGACAGGTATTTATAGTCAACAACCGCATAGAGGGGCTCAATGAGCTTGAAGCGATGGTGAAACGCCTTGTGCCTGATGCGAGGGTGGTGATAGGGCATGGTCAGATGCCACCGGAAAAATTGGAGAAGGCAATCCTTGACTTTGCCAATCATGACTACGATATACTGCTGGCAACCACTATAATAGAAAGCGGTATAGATATGCCGAATGTCAATACCATAATAATCAACAACGCCCAGAATTTCGGGTTGAGCGAACTGCATCAGCTGCGTGGTCGTGTGGGACGGAGTTCGCGTAAGGCTTTCTGTTATCTTACCGTACCGCCGCATGTGCCATTGTCGCCCACATCCCGTCGGCGATTGCAGGCAATAGAGAGCTTCAGCGACCTCGGTAGCGGAATACATATAGCCATGCAGGACCTCGACATACGCGGTGCCGGTAACCTGCTCGGTGCCGAGCAGAGCGGTTTCATAGCGGACTTGGGCTATGAAACATATCAGAAGATACTCAAGGAGGCGGTGACGGAGTTGCGCACAGAGGAATTTGAGGACCTTGGTGATGGCGCACAGCAAAATCCGGAAGATACGGAATATGTTGCCGATTGTGTGATAGAAAGTGATATGGAATTGTTGCTCCCTGCCGATTACGTGCCGCAGGAGAGCGAACGTATATCGCTGTATCAGGAGCTTGATTCGATAGAGCGTGAGATGGACCTCCAGGCTTTTAAAGAACGGCTCGTGGACCGCTTCGGCAAGATACCTGCCGTGACTGCCGAATTGCTCCGCATACCGCGTTTGCGCAGGCTTGCACGGCGGTTGGGTATAGAAAAGGTGGCTTTGAAGCAGGACACCATGTTTGTCTATTTCGTGGATGATACGAACAAGGCTTACTATCAGTCACCTATGTTCGGTAAACTGTTGCAGTTCCTTCAGGAGAATCCCCGCCGTTGCCGTATCCGTGAGAAAGCCGGCAAACGGAGTTTTGCGATATCTCATGTCGATAGCGTTGAGGAAGCTGTGCATGTGTTGCAATCGGTTCTTGAAAAGCAGGGTATCTGATAAAAAAGATATTAAATATGGCTGTGCTTGCGGAAAATGCGTAAATTTGCTATATGAACTACCGGATTTTTCCCCCGCAAGAATTATTAGAGGCATCCATAGAGTTGCCCCTGTCGAAAAGTATGAGTAACCGTGCACTGATTATCAGTGCATTTGCTCCCAATGTGGCAAGACCTGAGAGACTTGCCGACTGTACCGATACGCGTGCGCTGGAAGCCGCACTCGCATCTGATGCCCCTGAGGTAAATGTAGGGGGTGCCGGTACGGCTATGAGGTTTCTTACAGCTTATTTCGCGTCGCAACCCGGACGCGTGGTGACGCTCGATGGCGATGCCCGTATGCGTCAGCGTCCGATAGGGGTGCTTGTAGATGCGTTGCGCGATTGCGGAGCCGCGATTGAATATGCGGGGGAGAAGGGTTTCCCTCCGTTGCGTATCACCGGTACGCGGCTTCATGGCGGCAATGTGACAGTAGACGCCGGTATAAGTTCGCAATACATATCGGCATTGCTCATGGCGGCGCCACTCATGACGCGAGGTCTGGTGTTGGAACTTGAGGGAGATGTATCATCTTTGCCGTATATCGACCTTACGATAGATATGATGAAGCATGCCGGTGCCGTAGTGGAGCGCGACCGTGAGACGGTTACTGTGGCCCCGCAAGGTTATAGCGGCGGTAATCCTATAGTGGAAGCTGACTGGAGCGCGGCATCGTATTGGTATGAGATAGAGGCCTTGACCTCGGGTTTCCTTACGTTGCACGGCTTATCAGGAACCTCGAAGCAGGGCGATAAGTGCGTTGCGGATATATATGCCGATTTGGGAGTGACCACCGATTTTAACGGCGAGGATGGAGGTGTGGATCTTATGGGTTCACCTGACTTGTCGCCACGGCTGATTCTTGACATGTCGCATTGTCCTGATATAGCCCAGACAGTAGCCGTGACATGTGCCATGATAGGGGTGCCGTTCAAGCTTACCGGACTGGCTTCGCTCAGAATCAAGGAGACCGACAGGATATCGGCTCTTGCCAATGAACTCCGTAAGGTAGGCGTGGTTACAGTTACCTCTGATTCCACTATTGAGTGGGACGGTCGGCGTATGCCGGTGTTGAGCCTTCCCGAATTCGATACATACGGTGATCATCGTATGGCACTTGCGTTCGCTCCTGTAGCCGTGTATATACCCGGTGTGGTGATTCGTGATGCCGAGGTGGTGGACAAGTCCTATCCCGAATATTGGGCGCATCTGGAATCGGCAGGATTTGTGATAACTGATGGCGATGCCCCGCTTGAGGATAATGATGTTACGGAGGAATAGCGTATGATAGTGGCATTGTACATACTTATAGCGTTGGTGGTGGTCGGTGCCGTGCTGTACTTGCTTCACCGTCGTGAGGAAGCTTCCGGCGGAATGGAGAGTGACGGCAAGGTCGATGATACTTCCTCACCTGAGGATGGGGAGGAGTGCTGCGGGATGCACATCACATGTGAGAAGGATTCGTTGCTCGCATCGGTAAGTGACAGTATTGAGTATTATGATGATGAGGAGCTTGACCGTTTCCGGGGCGTGGCTCCCGATGATTATAATGACGATGCCGTGGAGGAGTTCCGCAATGTGTTGCTGACCCTGCTCCCTGAAGATATAGCCGGATGGGCGCGTAGCATACAACTGCGTGGCATAGAGCTTCCGACCCCGGTGCGCGATGAGTTGCTGCTGATTGTGTCCGAAGCACGGCGCTCACGGTCCGTGCCTGAAATGTAATGATAATGACTATTGACTACGTGTATGTGGGATATATTTGAATACGCATTTTTCCGAAACGCCATTGCCGGAGTGCTGATTATCAGCGTTGCTTCAGCTGTGATAGGTACGTATATCGTCACCCGCCGGCTTGTAGCTATAAGCGGTGGCGTAACCCACGCTTGTTTCGGTGGGCTTGGACTCGGTTATTTCTTGGGTGTCAGTCCTGTGCTCACCGCCGCAGTGTTTGCCGTGGGAGCTTCGGCGGGAGTGGAATGGATGTCGGCGCGGCATCGTGTGCGCGAGGACTCGGCTATCGCTGTGGTGTGGGCATTGGGTATGGCAATAGGTATATTCTTCGTATTTCTCACCCCGGGATATGTTCCGGAGCTTAATACGTTCCTGTTTGGGAATGTGCTTACGATTTCTACCGGCGATTTGTGGCTGTTCGGTATATACACGTTGGTGTTGCTGCTGTTCGTGGCATTGTATTACCGCGAGATAGTGGCATGCGCGTTCGACCGTGATTTCGCCACGGTGATGCATATTCCGGTAAAGTTTGTCACATACTCCATGACGGTGTTGGTGGCAGTGTGTATAGTTTTGACCATAAAGTTGGTAGGGGTTATGCTACTCATGTCGATGTTTGCGTTGCCTCAGATGATAGCCGAAGTGTTCAGCCATAGGTTCAAGATCATAATGCTGTTGTCGGTAGTCATATCGGCATTCTGCTGTTCGGTGGGGCTTATGGTCAGCTCGGTGGTGGATGTGCCGTGTTCAGCCATAATAGTCATGATAATGGTGGGGGTGTATGTGTGCGCCCAAGTGTGTGCTGCGGTTGTAAAGCCCCGCGCGGCGCAATAAACGGCATGTGAAACGCGTTAGTTTTTTATTGCGAATCATCCATAAATCAATTGAATATAGTTACGGGATTGTGAAAAAATATAGAGTGGTCACATATCTGTGTATTGCCGCGCTTGCTGTGCTCATGGGGTGCAGCATGAAGAAAAACACAGCCGTGACCCGCAATTATACCGCATTCATAACCCGCTACAATATCTACTTCAACGGCGATGAGCATTACAAGGAAACCCTTAAGGATATGGAGCGCAAGTATCAGGATGATTATAGCCAGATACTGTTCATGCATCCGGCGGAGGCCCACAGCAATGAGAAGGCTCCGCAACCTGAAGGTGATTTCAAACGCTCGATAGAGAAAGCCCAGAAGGCGATTCAGATCCGTTCGATAAAGAAACGACCGGCACGTAAAGCCGGAAAGGGTAATGACCCGGAGTATAAAAAGTGGCTTAAGCGCGAGGAATATAATCCGTTTTTGCACAATGCGTGGATGATGATGGCACGCAGCCAGTATATGAACGGTGATTTTCTCGGGGCTGCCGCGACGTTCTATTATGTGTCGAAACATTTCTGGTGGTTGCCTGCCACTGTCACGGAGGCTAAATTGTGGCAAGCGAGGTGTTATTGCGCAATTGATTGGTTGTTTGAAGCCGAGAGCATTCTGGTGAAGATAAAGCCCAAGGAGATTGAGGATAACTCCACACTGCAGGGATTGTACTACTTTGCTTATGCCGATTTGTATGTGAAATCGCGTGATTATCCCAAGGCGATACCCATGCTTACCGAAGCTATAAAATATGCCAAAGGCGCTCAAAAAGTCCGTCTGACATTTCTGCTCGGTCAGATGTATGAATATACTGGTGATAAAAGCAATGCATATTCTGCATTCAAGCGTGCAGGCAATATGTCGGGAGTGGATTACCGTACAAAGTTCAATGCCCGTATAAAGCAGAGCGAGGTTTTTCAGGGTGCCGACATATCCTCGGAGGTAAAAGCATTGATCGCCATGACCCGTTTCGGAAGCAACAAGGACTATCTCGACCAGATTTATTATGCCATAGGCAATCTGTATCTATCACGTGCCGATACGGCAAAGGCGGTTGACAATTATGAGAAAGCGATAAAATATTCAACGCGGAGCGGTATAGACAAGGCTTTGGCGCAGATTACCCTCGGTAAGGTGTATTACGCAATGCATGAGTATGATAAGGCGCAGCCATGTTATTCGGAAGCTGTTCCGGTGTTGCCTGATAATTATCCCGACTATCAGATGCTCAAACGCAGGAGCGATGTGCTGGATGAGCTGACGGTGTATTCACAGAATGTCACGCTCCAGGATTCGTTGCTGCGGTTGTCGGAGATGTCGCCGGAGCAGCAGCGTGCCGTGGTGGACAAGATTATCGACGAACTGAAGAAGCGTGAGAAAGAAGAAGCCGAAGCTGCGGCGCGTGAGGAATATCTCGCGCAACAGGCAGCCGCCGGCAACGGACTACAGCAGAGCGGGTCGTCGTCGGCTCCGAATTCGTTTATGCTTAACACCGATAAATCATGGTACTTCTATAATCAGGCAACGCGTAATGCCGGGCGCACGGAGTTCCAGAAACGTTGGGGCAGCCGTAGGCTTGAGGATGACTGGCGCCGTCGCAACAAAGCCACTTTCAGCTTGAATGATATGGATGGCAATGATTCGGAGGATGAGGATGAAACGGACTCCGGAGAATCGCCCGACAGTGTAGGTACGGCAATGGACCGTGAAGCACTTGAGCATGCATCCGATCCGCATTATCCCGAATATTATCTGCGGCAGATTCCGTCGACTCCCGAGGAACGCACCATAGCCAATGATGTGATTCAGGAGGGGCTGTACAATATGGGTCTGATACTCAAGGACCGCATGGAGGATTTTGCAGCCGCCGAGAGTGAGTTCGAGCGTCTTATGGCACGTTATCCCGATAATGTGTATCGTCTCGACGTGTACTACAACATGTATCTGATGTATATGCGTAGCGGTGAAGATGCCAATGCCGAGAAATACCGGCAGTTGATATTGAAGGAATTTCCCGATACGAAGTATGGTGAGGCTCTTGCCGATCCGCAATATATGGAAAAACTGCGCCGTATGCCTGAAGTGGAGCAGGGGTTGTATGACCGCGCATTCGAAGCGTACATGGACAATGACAACGCTACCGTGCACCGGATTTATGCCGAAGTACGCAAGGATTATCCTATGAGCCGCATCATGCCCAAGTTTATGTTTATAGATGCGTTGAGCTACGTTACCGAAAACAATCCGGAAAAATTTGCCGAGGTACTTCAGCAGTTGCTTGAGCGTTATCCCGATACCGACGTATCGCCATTGGCTTCATCATATATAAAACTTCTCAAGGAGGGACAGAAATTCAATTCGTCGGGCGGGAACGTGCGTGGATTGGTGTGGAGTACGCGTCTGAGTAACGACAGTACGGCGGTGAGCATGGATGACGCTCCGGCACAGTTCGACTTCGAGAATGATGGTCCGCAATTATTGGTTCTGGTGTATTCGGTGAGCAACGTGGATGGCAATCAGTTGCTATTCGAGGTGGCGCGACACAATTTCTCCTCGTTCATGGTCAAGGATTTTGATCTTGAGCAATTGCGTTTTGGCGATTTGGGATTGCTTGTAGTTTCCGGATTCGATAACCGGGCTGAACTGAACCATTACCGAACTGTGCTCGAGGGTAGCAGTACGTTTAAGCTTCCCAAGGGGGTAGTGCCGTTGATGATCAGCAAGCATAATTTCGATATATTGCTTGACCAAGGCCGTTCGCTTGAAGAGTATTTCAATGCTGTGGGCGACAAGCGTCTTGAACAGATACATGAGAGTGTATTGCCTGCCGGGGAATATCCGTCTGCCAAAGAGATGTATGCGCCTGAAGAGACTACGGACAGTGTGGCTGTTCCGGTACCTGATATTGCTGTGCCAGCCGGTGCTGCGCAGGGCAAGCCGTCGGAGCCAGCCGGTGATACTCCATACGATATCCCAGTACCTCCTCCGCCATCGAAGGATGCTCCGGTGCTCAAGCCCAAGTCGACCTCCAAGCCTGCGGCAAAGCCCGCGACCCGTACCCGACGGTTGCCGGATTATCCCACCGGCTCCGAAGGTGATGACCCTCTGTTTGATTAATATGATGACTAACCTGTAGACAAGAAAATATTTCCTATGAGCCAACACGCTATATTATGGGCCGATGATGAGATAGACCTGCTCAAGCCGCATGTGATGTTCCTGAAGGGGAAGGGATATGATGTGGAGACGGTGAATAACGGAGCCGACGCGCTTGCCATGATGGAGGAGCGTGTGTTTGACCTCGTGATTCTCGATGAAAACATGCCGGGGCTTACCGGGTTAGAGACCCTTGGGCGAATCAAGGTGGCGTTTCCGAACGTACCGGTAATCATGATTACCAAGAGTGAGGAGGAGAACATAATGGATCAGGCTGTAGGCAGCAAGATTGCCGACTATCTGATAAAACCAGTGAATCCCAACCAGATATTGTTGTCGATAAAGAAAAATCTGCATTCCTCGGAGCTGGTGTCTGCCAAATCGTCGACTGAGTACCGTCAGGATTTCGGAAAGATTACCTCGCTGATAAATGAGTCATATAGCGTCGCCGACTGGATGGAGACGTATCGCACATTGGTGCATTGGGAACTGGAACTTGCGGCTGCCGATACGGATATGGATCAGTTGCTCGAGTTGCAGAAAACGGAGGCCAATGCGGCTTTCTGCAAGTTTGTACGCAAGAACTACCAGTCATGGATGGACAGGGAGAATCCGGGTCGTCCGCTGATGAGTACCGACATATTCCGAAAGAAAGTGTTTCCACTTCTCGATGCGGGTGAAAAGGTGTTTTTCGTGCTCATAGATAATTTCCGTTTCGACCAGTGGCGTGTCATACGTCCGCTGCTCAGCGAATATTTCACGTTTGACGACGGAATGTATTGTTCCATATTGCCGACAGCCACGCAATATGCCCGCAATGCCATATTCTCGGGTCTGATGCCTGTGGATATAGAACGGATGTTTCCTGAACTGTGGGTCGATGAGGATAGCGAGGAGGGCAAGAACCTCAATGAGTCGCCGCTGATAGCCACTCAGTTTGAACGACACCGCCGTAAATGCCGTTTTTCCTACAACAAGATTAACGATACCGCTGCCGGAGAACGATTGCTTCGCGATTTCGCCACATTGGAACAGAATGATTTGAATGTGGTGGTATTCAATTTTATAGATATGCTCTCGCACGCGCGAACCGAATCAAAGATGATACGTGAGCTTGCATCGAACAATGCCGCGTATCGTTCTCTTACCGAGTCTTGGTTCCGCCATTCATCGGCGCTCGAATTGTTCAAACGCATTTCGGAAAAAGGATATAAGGTGGTGCTCACCACCGATCATGGTACCATACGTGTGGACAATCCTATACGCGTGGTAGGCGAGAAAAATACAAATACCAATCTGCGCTACAAGCTCGGGCGTAATCTCAATTACAATCCCAAGCAGGTATATGAGGTGACCAAGCCGAAGGCTTTCGGGTTGCCGGCTCCAAATGTATCGACCACCTACATATTTGCCGCCAACCGCGACTTTTTCGCATATCCCAACAATTATAACTATTACGTACAATATTACACTGGCACATTCCAACATGGAGGTATCTCGATGGAGGAGATGCTTGTGCCGCTGATAACACTTACCGCTAAATAAATATAATTATGGCTAAACATGAAATCACCATCGCATCGGTCGAGGATCTGCCCCGTGCAGCCCATGAGTTTATGTCGCTGATGGACGACAGCACCATCTATGCATTTTATGGCGATATGGGTGCCGGAAAGACAACGTTTATCTCCGAGCTGTGTCGTGCGCTGGGCGTCGGGGAGGACCTTGCCGGATCGCCATCGTTTTCGATAATCAATGAATATCGTTCGGATACTACTGCCGAGCTTATATATCACTTTGACCTGTATAGGTTGGAGTCGCTTGAGGAGGCATTTGATATAGGCGTTGAGGACTATTTTGATTCCGGTGCCCTGTGTCTTATCGAATGGCCTGAACGAGTTGCCGACATCCTGCCTGACGATACCGTAAGGGTGGATATTAAGGTAAATGACGATGATACCCGACGGTTGGTGGTAACGACTGCTGACTAACATCGGAGTGAGCAATGAGCGTTGAGGTAGCAGGTTATATTATGGCATCGCTTTTTGCGATTGGAGGACTACTGTCGATTGTCGCCGCCGTGTGTGATTGGGATTGGTTTTTCCAAAGCGAGAGTGTGCGCATGCTCACATGGAGACTTACGCGTCCCTGGCAGCGTGTAGTGTACATGGTCTTAGGCATCGGAATCCTCGCCATGGCTGCAAAAATTCTTATGGAAATAGCAAATTTTTGTCTCAGATAGGTAAAATTTGCGCAAAACTATTTGCAGAATAAAAAAATAGCCTTACCTTTGCATCGCAATTGCGGAAAGCGTTCCGCATCACATTGCAAAACATCCTGACTCCGTAGCTCAGTTGGTAGAGCAAATGACTCTTAATCATTGGGTCGAGAGTTCGAGCCTCTCCGGGGTCACAACCTAAAATCGCAAATACTTATTAATAAGTGTTTGCGATTTCTTTATTCCCATTTTTGACTACCAAATGACTGCAAAAAAGCAATGATAGGCAACGGTGTGACTGCTCACTGAAAAATGGGATGGTTGTGCCGTCCACTATGAAAGTGTTGCGTCTTGAATAGGCGCATGAAACTAAATAAAAGTAAAGTTCGTTTAGAGATTGGGTGTGGGGTGGTTTGATGACAAATCTAAATAGATTCGCAAATAGATGATTATGGAATTTATAGAGGAAAAAGAACGGATTTATGCCACCGATGCCGATGGCAGAGTGATTGCTGAAGTAACATTTCCCACGGTCGATGGGGTTTCAACCATTGACCACACGTTCGTGGATAATACACTTAGAGGACAAGGCGTTGCAGGAAATCTCGTGAAACTTGCGGCGGACAATATTTTGGCTGACGGCAACAGGATTGCCGCTACTTGCCCTTATGCGGTTGTTTGGTTCCAAAGACATCCCGAATATTGCGTGGTGGACAATAACGCGCCAATGGTGTGCAAGATAACTCAAAAACGGTGACTGCCGATTGATTATTCTGGAATAATGGCAGGGTTTTCACATTCCCGGAAGGTATGTGTGGGTCAGTTGCCGGTGCCGAATCGGGTGGTGTCGATGTGTGGTGTGTCTTTGGGTTTGAAGCCGTTGAATCGCCAGATGAAGGAGAGTTTGAGACAGCGGTTCATGTCGCGTGTTTTCATTATGTAATCCTGTCCTGAATAGTCGATTTTGAGAATAGGGTTGCATGTGTTGAATATGTCATTGGCTTGAAGGTCAAGTTCACAACAGCGTTTCCTGCCAAACTGCCATTTCACGCCTACATCAAATTTCCATAGTGGGTCAAATCGTCCCGGTCCTTGAATTTTACCGGCTATATAAGCACCGTTGATAGTCAGCGATACGGGGCTGGCAGGAGTAGGGCGGATGGTGTTGTTCATGCCGGCGTATATGCCCCAACGCTTATTGTTGAAACTTAGGTCGTGGAAATGATTGGATTTCTGTTGTGCGTGGGATATATTGACGGTAGCTGTGGCGTTCCAGATATTCTTTATATCGAACGGAATATGTAGTTGCAGCCCTATGGTCTTGGAGAAGTCCATATTCGTGGTCTGGAAAATCAGGTGCAGGTCGTTCGTGGACTGATAGGGCAGTTGCACGGAGTAGTCGTCGGCGTACAGCACATAGAATGTTGCCGCGTATTTTTGTCGGAGGATATAGCTGAACTGACCGGTATAGCTCATGTAGGGTTGCAATGCCGGAATTCCAGCAATCGTCGAATAGTCGTTGACATACGATGTGCCGCCATGCAGCTCCCAGTAAGAGGGGTAGATGCGCTGTGATGTAAAGTTGAGTTGGAATATGCTTGCGGGGGTGGTGTAATATGTAGCTCCTAATTGTGGAATAAGGTTCCAGTTGTGACGGTAATCGTTGTGGAAATACTCTGTCTCTACGGAGGTGTTAAACGATAGTCCAAAGGGAAATGATGCCTGTGCGCTGACATATACACCGGCAACATCCTCGCGCAGGGTGTTGTCAAATCCCTGTCGTGGCGGTAGGGTGTATGACTGACGGCTATTATCGGCGGAATGCTGATAGTCCACACCATAGCCTATAGTCCATTTCCCCAATGAATGCTCTTGGTCGAGATACGCGTGATAGCGGTTGATGCGTTGGCGGTTTTCAGAATGAATCTGCTCCACATCTTCTTTAAACAGATTCTGGCACCTCTCTTCGTGATATCGGGTAAAGTCACCGCCAACGGTCAATCCGAATGGAGCGGTGTATCGTATGGCTATATTGTGATATGAGATTGGTGACATTCCTTTGTATAAGTTGGAGTATTTGCCGAATGTGCCGTCTGAAAGGCTGCGGTTTCTGAGTGCGGACGTAATCTGCCCGTTATAGGAGAGTTTCAGTTTTTTTGAATGTGGCGGCTGCGTATATGAGATTGGATTGGTTTCTGCCGATTTGGCGCATGTCATCCTCTATCATGTGTCGGGAATCATTCAGAAGATGGTTGGAGTATGTTTCCTGTCGGCTGTACGACCGGTTGTGTGAGAGTGTCCAGTTCAAGTCAAAGGACCAGTCCTTCACGGCGTATGTGGCATTCAGCCCTCCGGAGTATGAGCCATAGCGTGTCCGGTTATATCCGAGATTGACCTGTCCCATCAATCCGTCGATAGGGCGGGGCGTTTTCATCACTACATTGATTACGGCTCCGCTCACATGGTATTTTGCCGGGGCGGAATACATGATTTCAACATTTTTCAGGCGGTCAACGGGTGTGGAGTACAGAAGTTGGTAGAGATTTTGCAACGGCATTGTGGTAGGCTCGCCATTCAGGATGATAGTGACTGAAGACGCTCCGTTTAGCCCGATTGTGCCGTTGTCGTTCACTACTCCCGGCAGGTAGCCCAAAGCTTCGAGAATATTAGTCACTGGCTTGTCCCTGACTATCGCCGGGAGGTCAACCACCATCACTCCGTCTTGACCCTTAATCTGAGGTTTATCGCCGGTCACAACCACTTCGCCAAGTTGCCGGGAAGTGATGGTATCTGTAGTTTCGATCTGTGCCATTGCGCATGTGGCGGTGGCGATAATGCATGTGAGGGCGATGGTTGGTCTCATAGTTGTGGCATGATTGATTCGGCGCAAAGTTACCATACGCCGCACCTGTCCGGAAAGCCATTTTGCTTATTTAGTCTTAACACTTCCCTTATTTAGTCTTAAATATGCAATGGGCTGTGTGGCAGTACAAATGATTATTCATAGATTTGCGTATGGAAAAATTCAGACTCAATTCCATAATCTTCATATCCGTCATTGCGGTCATATTCGGTTGCAATGTGTATTACCTTGTCCGGCTGTATGAGTCCATCAGGGTAGGTGTGGAAAATGAAGTGTTTGTGGCAATCGCCAATGCCGATATCGATGATTTAATGATCAGGGCGGGTAGAGCGCAGGGGCTTGCTACAAACGTACAGATGGAGGAAGAACCGGATGAGGTCCCGGCTCCGCGAAAGGCTGAAGCGACGACCTACAGGGATAAGGATGGGCAAATCGTATCGATGAGAACCGAAGTCGATGGCTCGGTTGTGGAAGAAAAAGCGATGTTGGATGACGATGCTTCCTATTCCAATCAGATGGTTGATGCCATGAGCAAGCAGTTTCATTCAATCATGGATAAATACATTGCCTACGATATGGATGTGATGGATAGCGTGTTGACTGACCAGCTCGCCCGTAGGCATATCTATCCTGATTTTGTATGTGTGGAGGTGGTCAATAGTAATGACTCTGTGATTTGCAGCAATCCGCAGACTACAAGTCTGAAACATTTCGATACCTTCAAAATGATTATAAATCCTCAGGAGGGCATTTATTACAAGGCATATCTTTCACCTCTTACCAGCCATGTGCTTCAGCGGATGCTGGGTGTCATCATCACCTTGTTTCTTCTCATGACTGCTTTCTCCATTGCGTTTTGGTATCTGTTCCGGACGGTATCCAGATTGCGCACCATCGAGGAGATGAAAGATGATTTCGTAAGCAATATGACCCATGAACTGAAAACTCCCATCGCCATTGCATATTCTGCCAATGATGCGCTGCTGAACTACGACACGACTAATGACCCCGGTAAAAAGGACGCCTATCTAACTATAGCCATCAAGCAGTTGAAGCGCCTTGGCGAGCTGGTAGAGAATATCCTTGCCATGAGTATGGAACGGCGCAAGACCATGACTCTGAAACATGAGCGTGTGGCATTGGCAGAACTACTGGAGGAGATAGCAGGATACCACAGGATGAGGGGCGAGAAGGATATAGTGATTAATGTACGCGCTGATGATAAAGTGGTACTGACCGCCGACAGGTCGCATCTGTCAAATGTGCTGAACAATCTGATTGACAATGCCATCAAATACTCCGGACCATCTGTGCGGATTGATATTGAGGCTGATGCCTGCGGTATATCGGTGTCAGATGACGGTATCGGTATCCCGGCAAAAAAACTGCCGTTTGTGTTCGAACGGTTCTACCGGGTGTCGCACGGCAATAGGCAGGATGTGCGCGGTTACGGCATAGGGCTGTACTATGTGCGGCAGATTGTCGATAAGATGGGGTGGGGCATTTCCGTAAAGAGCCGTGAAGGACATGGCTCCGTGTTCACCATTAAATTCAAACACGATGAAGATACTGATAGTTGAGGATGAGCGCGATCTGTCGATGATTGTTTCCGATACCTTGCGTACGCAGGGCTACGATGTAGAAGTTGCCTACGACGGGATAGAGGGGCTGGCGAAATATAATGCCGGAGCTGCCGACCTCATTGTAGCGGATGTGATGATGCCCCGTCTCGACGGATTTGCCATGGCAAAGGAGATCAGGCGCATATCCTCCACCGTGCCGATTATCTTCCTGACAGCCAAAAGTGCCATTGACGATGTGGAGGAGGGGTTTGATATCGGAGCCAACGACTATCTAAAGAAACCATTCGAACTGCGTGAGCTGCTGATACGTATCAAGGCACTGCTGCGAAATAAAGCCGGCGGCAGGTCGGGCAATGTGGTATATGCCGTAGGCGACTATCATTTCGATGCCACCGGACAGCTGCTTATATATGATGGTAAAGAAACCGCTATATCCAACATCGAGACGCGCATCCTGGAGAAATTAGCGGCAAATACAGGCAAGAGAGTCGACGCATCGGAACTGATGATTGCCGTGTGGGGGCGCGATGAGCTCAGCAACCGCAATTCCCTCCACGGATATATACACAAACTGCGCCGTGTCCTGTCCAAAGACCCCTCGATAAGCATTATCAACCAGCGTGGCTTCGGCTATCTACTCTCCGTCAAACGATAATGACCGGCTATGGATGCGCTCAGGATTTTCACCGCTCTTCTGATTCTGACATTCGTGGAGGTCACCGATATGTATTGCCGTGACCGTAGTACAGTGGTGGCAGACTCCCTGACCCGCCAGCCGCTCGCCGGTGCATCCATATTCGACTATGGCGGGCGGTTTATAGGCGTGAGCACGAAGAATGGCAATATACTGTGCGCCACCCATCCCGACTACCCGCTGACCGTACGTTATATGGGATATCATGAGGGTACTGTCGCCAAGCCGGGCGCGGATACGCTGTTTCTGCCGGAGAATGTAGCCGAACTTCCGGAAGTGGTGGTTGACGCCAAGCAGAGAAAGATGCTCCATATATTGGCGTACGCGCGCGAGTACTCCACCCTGTCGGGGTACACCGACACCGTCACGATGTTTCGAGAGAAGATGGTTGACTTTATGCTTCCTGCCGATACCGCAAGCCGCCGTTGGGTGCCTAACATATCCCTGTTTTTCAAAAACGGTGATACCGATTTCGAACAATTCCATCTGCGGATGAACTACGGAAATGTGGTGGGCGGTGAACTCACGCCCCTTGACCTTGCCGGCTACTCATTCAATATCGAGTCGCGCGGGCGCGGGCATGGCATGTTCATGTTCAACCGGCACGACGAGCCATTCTTTGTCACCACCTACACCGAGGTATATATCCTCGACAAGGAATTTATCACCGTCAAGGAAGCCAAGAAATGGGGTGACCGTAAATTCAATACCGACGCGGTGGAAATATTCGAACCGCTCGACGCCCCCGGGCTGCAGCCCTCCACTCTGGCATTGATAGAACGTGTCAACAGTATTGACGCCGACAGGGTACGGCTTTCGCTTGAGCCCGACCGCCGTTTGATAGGGCGCAATATAAATAAGAATAATTTCAGCTTCGGCAACAGATTCCTGTCCATGCTCAAGGACCTTACCGGTATTTCGAGTTACAAATCGCGCAAGAACGCCGACCGCAATTGGAATCAGTTCCGCGACAGCCGCCGAAAGCGCAACCGCCAACGCAACGGCGCCCAATAAACCGCGTTCCTGTCCCTATATTTTATGTGAGTATGCCTGTCTGTACTACCTTATACGGTGGTATTGCTCTCTTTTATCCCTGATAATTGGGATTTTTTCGGTTAAATGATATGTTAAATATCTAATTGTTAATCTTTATTAACAATTGGGGGGGGTGATTTTTGTGATTTTTAGTACATTTGCGGCGCATAAATCTGTGCGCAATAGAGATTGCCTTAAAACCTGTTAATAAGTTGGGAATGAGCGAAGTCGGTTCGGCGTGAAGTTCCGGCGCAGCTATCAGCCACTATGTTAAACCGTTGGGTATTACTGATTTAATGCCATGAATAAACTCTTTCGCTTGGGGTATCTTCATGTATGTATAGCTAAACATTTTTTTTGTTAACCATTATAAATCATTATCATTAACCAATTTAAATTATGAAGGCAAAGGTAACAAGTTTGTTATTCGCTCTCATGCTTCTCCCTATGATGGCATTCGCTGCCAATGTCAAGGTGAGCGGTACTGTGACCGATAACAGCGGCGAGCCTCTGATCGGCGTATCGGTCATAGTGACAGGTACGCAGTTCGGTACTCAGACCAACATTGATGGTGAATACACCATTAATGCTAATGAGGGTGATGTGCTACGATTCTCTTACGTAGGCTATCAACCTCAAGAAATCAAAGTTACGGGTGCTTCCCTCAATGTAGTCATGGTGGAAGATACCAAAACGCTCGACGAAGTGGTGGTGACCGCTCTCGGTATCAAACGTGAGCAGAAGTCACTCTCCTACAACGTTCAGCAGCTCAGCGGTGACGTTCTCACCGTAAACAAAGACGCCAACTTCGTCAACTCGCTTGCGGGTAAGGTGGCAGGTGTGAACATCAACGCATCTTCATCCGGTACAGGCGGTATCTCCAAAGTGGTGATGCGCGGTACCAAGTCAATCATGCAATCCTCCAACGCCCTCTACGTTGTGGACGGTATGCCTATGCGCGGTGCCCGTAGCGAAGGTGAAGCCGGTGCATTCGGCTCAAGCGGTGCTACCGAACCTATCGCCGATATCAACCCCGAGGATATCGAATCAATGTCGGTGCTTACCGGTGCCGCCGCTGCCGCACTTTACGGTTCGGAAGCAGCCAACGGTGCTATCGTAATCACCACCAAGAAGGGTCAGGCAGGTAAGACCAAAGTCACAGTAAGCACCAACAACGAGTGGAACGAAGCCTGGATTCTTCCCCGCTTCCAGAATACCTACGGTGCCGGCCAATACGGAGCATACAACGCCAACTCAAGCTACAGCTGGGGTGCTCCTCTCACCGCTGCCAACGACTACGGCTATGACATCCGCGAGGATTACCTCAAGAAAGGTTTCGTAACCACCAACTCGGTTACTTTCTCTACCGGTACCGAGAAGAACCAGACTTACGCTTCGGCTGCATCTGTCAACTCCCGTGGTATCATACCCAACGACCGTTACAACCGTTACAACTTCAACATCCGCAATACCACCAACTTCCTCAATGATAAGATGACCCTCGATCTCAACGCGAGCTACATCTATCAGACCGACCGCAACATGGTAAACCAGGGTATGTACATGAACCCTATCACGGGTGCCTACCTCATTCCCCGCGGTTCGGACTGGAACGAAGTGCGTCAGTATGAAATCTGGAATCCCGAACGCAACATCTCCGAGCAGAACTGGCGTTGGGGTGACTATGCCAACTATGTGCAGAACCCCTACTGGGTAAGCTACCGTAACGTGCGCGACTCCTACAAGGACCGCTACATGCTCGGTGCACAATTGTCATACCGGGTGCTTCCTTACCTTACCCTCAGCGGCCGCGTGCGTATCGACAACTCCAATACCAAGACTACCGACAAACGTTACGCGTCGACTATCGACAACCTCGTCAACAGCTCGAAGCGCGGTTGGTACGGCGAAAACCGTTACAAAGAGAAACAGATTTTTGCCGACTTCCTCGCATCGTTCCACAAAGACCTTACCCCCGACCTCAATCTTCAGGCAAACTTCGGTGGATCTATCTCCGACATGCGCTATGAAGCTCTCGTAATCAACGGCGGTATCTCCGACGGTGAAGGTCCGTACACCGGTCAGAATGTAGGTTTGACCAACGGTTTCTATATCAACAATATCGGGCTGCAGCCCAATAAGACACAGGACGGATGGCGTGAGCAGACCCAGTCGCTCTACGCATCAGCCGACCTCGGTTACAAGCAGACCTACTACCTGACACTCACCGGCCGTAACGACTGGCCCTCTCAGCTCTATGGTCCCAACTCCCGTGCCACAAGCTACTTCTACCCCTCGGTAGGTGTGTCTATACTCATGACCCAGCTTCTTGACGACGCCGGCGTACATATCTCGCCCGACTACCTCTCGTTCTGGAAAATCCGTGCATCATGGGCATCGGTAGGTACCGCATTCCCCCGCCACATAGCCAATCCCCGTTACGAATGGCGCGACGGCGCATGGCAGGTGCTCACCCAGTATCCTATGAACAACCTCAAGCCCGAACGTACCAAATCATGGGAAGTAGGTATGAACTTCCGCTTCCTCAAGGACTTCACCTTCGACGCTACCTGGTATCTCGCTGATACATACAACCAGACATTCAACCCCAATATTGCTGTGGGCAAGTACTCACGTCTCTACATCCAAGCCGGTAACGTACGCAACTGGGGTATGGAGTTTGCCCTCGGTTACGACCACACCTGGGGTAACTTCACCTGGACTTCAAACGCCACATTCTCGTTCAACCGCAATAAGATCCGCGAACTCGCCCGCGAGGTACAGAACCCTGTGACCGGCGAAATCTTCTCAATGGACCAGATTGAGGTGGGCGACGGCAACAACCTCGGCGCTACCCACTTCATACTCCGCGAAGGCGGCTCCATGGGCGACCTCTACTCATCCGCCGACCTCATGCGCGACGAAAACGGTAATATATATGTGGACCAGGACGGCAACGTGACTCAGTCTCCCATCAAGGATGCCAAGCGGTATATCAAGCTCGGTAGCGTTCTGCCCAAGGGCAACCTCGCCTGGACCAACACCTTCCGTTGGAAAAACCTCTCGGCAAGCTGTATGATCTCCGCCCGCTTCGGTGGTATCGTATTCTCACGTACCCAGGCTATCCTCGACCTCTACGGTGTGTCGGAAGCCACAGGCAACGCACGTGACCTCGGTTACGTACAGATCAACGACGGCGACCGCGTCAACCCCGAAACATGGTACACCACCATCGCTTCCTCCGACATGGTTCCGCAATACTATACCTACTCTGCCACCAACGTTCGTCTGCAGGAAGCCTCAATCAGCTATCTGATTCCCCGCAAGTGGCTCCACAACGTATGCGACGTGAAAGTATCGCTCGTTGGACGCAACCTCTGGATGATCTACAACAAGGCTCCGTTCGATCCCGAAGCCGTGGCATCAGCCGGTAACTACTATCAGGGTATGGACAACTTCATGATGCCTTCGCTCCGCAGCTTTGGCTTCAATGTCAACTTCAACTTCTAATCACTGCCCACAGAAATGAAAACAATATTCAATAAATTCATGGCAGGCACGATAGCCGTTCTCGCGCTCTCATCCTGCACAGGCGACTTCGAGAACATCAACGCCAACCAGTATCAGCCCGGTAGCCTTGATGCCGACAACTACGCCCTCTCATCGTCAATGTATGCCGTGTTCGGCCGTGTGATACCTGACGACGTCAATATGACCCAGTTCACCGATTGTCTTCTCGGTTGTTCGGTAGGCGGCTACTTCGCTGACGCCAACAAAGGTTTCCGCACCAACCAGATAGCCGCATTCTACAGTAACAACGGCTGGACACACGTGTTCATGGAAGCCAACCCTAACTCTATCATACCTACCGTGTACGTGAACCTCGCTATCATAGAGGGTTACTCCGAGACTTCAGGCAACATGCTCCCCGCACACATAGCCCGCTTGGTGAAGGTTGCCGCCATGAGCCGTATCACCGACTGCTACGGTCCTATCCCTTACAGCAAGATAGGTTTCGACGGAAGCATCCTCACTCCCTACGACTCGCAGGAAGAGGTGTATAACAAGTTCTTCGAGGAAATCGACGAATGCATAGCCGGTTTCAACGAATGCATGAACAACACCCGCAGCCCGCTGATTGACGACGTTTATCAGACCGATCCCTCGAAGTGGATCAAGTTTGCCAACTCGCTCAAGCTCCGTTTCGCGCTGCGCATATCCTACGCCAACCCCACTCTCGCCAAGCAGAAAGCTGAAGAGGCAGTAGCCGGCGGCGTAATCGAGTCCAATGCCGACAACGCTATCTACAATCACTTCAAGACCGGTGGCAACCCCATATACGGCGCCACCATCGGTTACAACAACGACTCACGTCCCTCAGCCGAAATCGTGTGCTACATGAACGGTTACAACGATCCCCGTCGTGAAGCGTACTTCACTCCCGCACCCAATGGCGAATACATAGGTCTCCGTCGCGGTTGGAACGTGGAGCCTACTTTCGCATCGTACTCCGGCTTGGGTATCAAGTCTACCGACGGCTCAATCTGGATGACCGCTGCGGAAGTGGCATTCCTCCGTGCCGAAGGTGTTGCCGTGTTCAACTGGAACATGGGTGGTTCAGCCGAGACATTCTACAACGAAGGTATCCGTCTGTCATTTGAGCAGTACGGCGTAGGCGACGCTACCGACTACATCAATGACGCTACCTCAGAACCCGCTCAGTATGTATGTCCCGACAACTCCAACCCCTACAACGGCGTGATTTCCACCATCACTATCAAGTGGGATGACAATGCCACCACAGAGGAGAAGCAGGAGCGTATCATAACCCAGAAGTGGATTGCCAACATGTATCTCGGCAACGAGGCATGGGCCGACAAACGCCGTACCGGCTATCCCAAGCTTATCCCGCCGGCAATTAACGCATCGGGCGGTGTGGTTGACTCCAACAAGGGTGCACAGCGTATGCCTTACCCGCAGGAAGAGTACACCAACAACAGCGCCAATATCCAGATTGCAGTGTCGGAATACCTCAACGGTCCCGACAATATGGCTACCAAACTCTGGTGGGCTTGCAAACCCGGACTTTGATTTCCCAAAACTTAAATCATTAAAAAATCCAATATGAACAATATATATAAATACGGATTTGCGCTTCTTGCCGCTTGCGTCTCAGCCGGTGCGCTCACATCTTGTGGCGACTGGACCGAGCAGGAAAGCATTGACCTTGTCTACAATACCCCCGACAAAGCCAATCCTGCCCAATACGCAAAATACCTCGAAGGCATCCGTCAGTATCGTCAGACCGACCATAAACTGACCTACGTGTGGTTTAACAACCCCGCCGGCGACCAGGTGACCAACACCCGCGCCGAACGCGTGATGGCATTGCCCGATTCAGTAGATTTCGTAGTGTTCAACAATCCCGCCAGCCTTACCGAGACCACAATCTCAGATATGAAAGAGGCCCGCGAGAAGAAGGGTATGAAATTCTCTTACGTGATAGACTTCGACGCCATAAAGCTCGCTTACCTCAACCACGTGGCTACCTCTACGGAGGAGAATCCCTTTGATGTCGACTTCCTCGATTTCGTCACCGATACCGCATCGACTACTCTGGCATACGCCAAGAAGAATGGTTTCGACGGTATAATGATAGGTTACAACGGTAAGAACACCAGCCACCTTACTGCCGCTGAACTCACTGAGTACAAGAAACAGGAACTGGTGTTTATCGGCATAATGAGCGACTGGCATGCGCGTAACCCCGAAATGCTCATTGACTTCATAGGCAAGCCGCAGAACGTAGCCAACAAGGATTTGGTCAACGACTGCCACGTGCTGTTCCTCTCTGAATCACAGAGCGCCAACTCCACCTACGGTTTCGGTATGGCAGTTGCCATGGCATCGGTAGAGGGTGTTCCCACCGACCGCTTCGGTGTGGTGACCACTTACCTCGATCCCTCTGATGAAAAGATAGGCCACATGGTCGACGGCTCACTCTGCGTAACCTCACTCGCCAACTGGGCAAGCGGTGAAAATGTCAAGGCAGCCGGATTCACCAATACCGTTTACGACTACTACAATGTGGCTAAACCTTATCCGGTGCTCCGTGAAGCTATCCAGATTCTTAATCCCAGCAATTTGTAATAATCAAGCAATAGAAAATGAAAACATCAAAATATCTATCGATTTGTGCTATGCTTGCCGCCGGTGCTTTCCTGAGCGCCTGCAGCGAGAGCATGGAAGAGTTCGATAATGAGGTATATGTCGATGGTGCTACGGATGTGACCAATCTGCTTCTCGACGGCGAGACTGATGAAACCACATACACACTTCAGGCTCAGGTACCCCAGCCCACCGATAAGGAAATCACCGTGACATACGCTGTGGATCCCTCATTGGTCGATACCTATAACATGATTTACGGTGTGAATACAGTGCTCCTTCCCGAGGAGTTCTACACCCTAACCGAAACTGCCGCTACCATACAGATAGGTGCCGTAAGCGCCAACCCTGTATCGATACAGCTGCAGAACCTCACAAGCATTGACCCTGATTACATCTACTGTCTGCCTGTGACCGTGACTAACGCCACGATTCCTGTGGTAGCGAGCAAGCGTTCGAAATTCTTCATTATCCGCGGTGCTTCGTTGATCAACTGGGTTACTAATCTTGACCAGAACTACCTGCGTCTGGCTGGAAGTTCGCCAGAACTCTCCGGTATGAAGCAGATTACAGTAGAAGCACTCATCCGTCCGAATGCAAACTTCGGAGAAGGTAATGACGTTGGTATCTCTACCTGGATTGGTATCGAAAGTTCTGCATTGCTCCGTTTTGGTGACGCAAGTGTGGATCCGCTTCAGCTCCAGTTTGCTTGCTCATCTAATGTGACCAGCACACAATGGACCATCGAGAAAGAGAAATGGCAGTTCATCACCTTTACATACGATGCAAACAACGGCCAGTGCCAGTTCTTCGTCGATGGTATACAGAAGGGTGAGACTCTGACATCGCCTAACCGTAGAACAGTCGATTGGAACAATACAAATCTCTTCTTTATTGGCAAGTCTTATAGCAACAACCGTGACTTCAGCGGTGATATGGCTGAAGTACGTGTATGGAACCGCATACTTACCAAAGAGGAAATCCAGGCTAAGAACCACTTCTACAAGGTGGATCCCGAAAGCGAGGGTCTCGTATCGTACTGGAAGATGAACGAAGGTGCCGGTGACAGAATCCATGATTACGCCAACGGCTATGACCTGAATGCCAACAGCACAGTGACTTGGGTTCCGGTCAACCTGCCCCAATAATGATTACTGAATATTAAATCAATCATCAAACATAAATGAAACTCAATAAATATTTCACATACGGTCTTCTCACGGCAGTAGCAGCGGCTTCGCTGACTGCCTGTGAGGATGACGCGGTGATCGGTGAAACCGAGAACCCCAACATTGGTGTGACTGACAAGGTGGTGTACGTTGCCGACCAGGATGGCAAGCGTATCTACACCCATGTGGATGTACGCGGCACCAAGGATGTGCAGCTTTATGCCAACACACCCTCGGCATTGGCTCAGGATTGCGACGTGAAGTTTGTTTACGACGCTGCCGCCGTGAACCAGTACAATGCCATGAACGGTACCAGCTATGAAGCTGTGCCCGAATCGATGATATCGCTCGCCAACGGCGGTGTGACCACGCTCCACGCCGGACAGACTGCATCGGACCCCATGACAGTGACCATCACTTCCGATGGTTCGCTTGACCATGACAAGGGTTATGCAGTGCCTTTGCGTGTGTCGGTGGTCAACGGTGATGCCCAGTTGGCTCTGAACAGCGCGACCCGTCTTATCTTCATGAAGGATCTGACAGGTCTGCCTGATGCTACCAAGTATGTGCTCGATGATGACGGCAACGAGATACCCGCCGTGCGCACCATGATGTGTATGGAGGTCAACGACATGAACCCGCTCGAAGTATCGTCGTACACGCTTAAGAATAGCGGTAAGATGTACTATGACGCGGTGATGCTGTTTGCCGCCAATATCAACTACAATGATGAGACAGGCCGTGTGTACGTGAGCATGAATGAGAACGTGAGCGCAATCCTTGCTAAGCGTGACCACTATCTGCAGCCCCTGCAGGACCGCGGTATCAAGGTGTATCTCTCGATTCTCGGTAATCATGACCGCGCCAATATCGACAACCTCGCTGATGAGACCGCCCGCTACTATGCCCAGGAAATCAAGGCTATATGCGATGTCTACAAGTTGGACGGTGTGTTCTACAACTCCGAGTACGGCGAGCCTATCTATCCCGCTCCTCAGGGTTTCGTGACACCCTCTACTGCCGCTGCAGCCCGCTTGTTCTACGAAGTTAAGAAGCTTCAGCCCGAGCGCGACAATATCATCTATACCTACGACTTCTATAGCCTTCCCTCGGTAGACGGTGCCCAGCCCGGTGAATACATGGACTTCATCTGGACTAACTATGGCGGCGGTCCGATCAACCCGAATAATTTCCCCGGTGTGCCTAAGTTCAACCTCGGTCACTATTCATGGGAATTCACAATGGGAAGTACATACGGAAACTTGAGCCAATTGAGAAGCGATGGCTACGGTCTGCACGTACACTTCGGTAACAGAATGCGTCAATCTGCTATGCAGAGTTCCGCAAGAGATCTTTACGATGACGAACTCGTGTACGACGGCAAAGTTTACGAAAAAGACTGGCTCTAATCAAATTAAAAGTTTAAAACAAAATTATGAAACTTAAATATTATTTTCTGAGTCTGGTGCTCGCAACATCCTGCGGATTCGCGTTGACTTCCTGTGATGACGATGACGACCCCGTGGTAGTAGAAGCTCCTGAACTCACATTCGATACTGACGGTGCTTTGCGCGTCAAGATTGGAGAAGAGAACAAGACGCTGGTGCCTGTTGTAACCGGTGGCGGTCAATACAATGCTTATTCTCTTGACGAAGAGATTGCAAAGGCAGTTATTGAAGATGGACAACTTTATGTTGAAGGCTTCAAGAACGGTTCAACCAGAATCGTAGTCTCTGATGCCAATAGCAAATATAAAATGCTAACTGTAAATGTTTATACTACAGAGGAGCTTACGTTGAACCATACGGAATGCAATATCGTGTCTGTGCTTGGCTTCAGTGCTACGAACAATGAGTGCGCGGTAGAGCTTGGTAATGGTTCCTATAAAATCTCTTCCGATAATCCGTTGGTTTCCGCATCAATTGATGAAGAAACCGGTGAAATCACATTGACAGCAACCTCAAAGAAAGATGAGTACACAGCAACTGTGACTGTTACCGATATTTCAAATTTGTCAGCGGAGATTAATGTTACCGTGCAATGCTCTCTTGATCCGTTTACTCAAAGTGAGCTCGATGAGCTTATGGCAGCAGAGGAAAGTTTGATTGATTACAATGGTTCGCATTCAAGCTATTTTGAATATTATAAGAAAGTACCGATGGAGTCGACTACAGAGAATGGTTACACGTATACCGGCTGGAATAAGACCTCATATTACGGTTACGACCATGTACACAGACTTCGCTATCCGGAAGGAACCGCAGTGGGTGTGGAAACCGATGGCCAGCTGTTGATGCAGAGTGGCTATAGCCCAACAACTCACGATGGTAAGATTAAGATTCTTGCTGACGATGCTACCCATTTTGTAGGTATATACTACAAGGTCGATCTCGATAAGGAGAAAATAGACCGTGGCTACGTAGTATGGGTAAAATAAACTCAAATGGAGCAGAGCAAATTTGATTGGTTAGTTTAGCTAATTGATGCTCCAAATCAAGGGGGTGAGACCTGCGGGTTTCACCCCCTTTTTTCGGTTCATGCGGTTGGTGGTTTATGGAAATATGTCAATGTGCTCTTGCCAATTCAATTAGGAATGTGGAATTAGGAATTAGGAATGAGGGTGGCGGGGGTTGGAGAGAGGGCATCTTGCCCTCTTTTTGGTGG
>CAJTMM010000018.1 GCA_910577465.1 uncultured Muribaculaceae bacterium
TGTGCCGCGATGCCGTTTGATGCCATGAAATATGTGAATCTGCCAGATGATATGCCGGTGCAACGGCTGCCTTTCTACCTTGCCATGGAGGAATATGTGGCACGGGAACTGGAGCCGTGTGATTATTTTTTCATGTGGCAGGTAATGCCCACCGTGATATTCGGCCGCAATCAGATAATAGACAATGAGGTGAATGTGGATTACTGCCGCGCTAACGGGATAGAGATGTACCGCAGGCGCAGCGGTGGCGGATGCGTGTTTGCCGACATGAGCAACGTGATGCTGTCGTATGTGACGTCGGACAGTTCCGCCGTTGCCACTACCTTTGAACGATATACGACGATGGTAGCGGATATGCTACGCGGTATGGGTGTAGATGCGAGCAGTTCGTCGCGCAACGACATACTGATAGGCGACCGCAAGGTGTCAGGAAACGCGTTCTATCACATACCGGGCAGGAGCATAGTGCATGGCACCATGCTCTATGATACCGATATGGCTCACATGGCACAAGCGATAACGCCATCGGTGACAAAGCTTCATGCCAAGGGGGTGCAATCGGTGCGCAGCCGCATAACCACGCTGCATGAACATACACGTATGGACATCGAGCAATTCAAGACTCATGCGCGACGAAGTCTGTGCGACGCTGAAATCACACTCACTCCTGATGATGTGAAGGCGATACGTAATTTAGAGGAACCATATTACAATCCGGAATGGATATACGGCAGGCGACACAAAGCGAGCACTACCCTGCACCACCGTGTGGAGGGTGTGGGAGAGTTTGCGGTGGATGTAGCCGTGGACAGTGACAACAGAATAACGGATGTGAACCTGAGCGGAGATTTCTTTCTTACCGCCGACATGGATTCACTGCTGATAAATCCGCTAAAGCAAGTAACCTACAGCCCGGAATCGGTACGTGATGCCTTGAAGGATATCACAACGGAGAATGTGATACACGGGCTTACGAAAGATGAATTCATAAAAATATTATTTTAAAAATATGGAAGATATTAAGAAAACCTGCCTGCATCAGCGGCACGTGGAAGCGGGCGCACAGATGAGCCCGTTCGGAGGATTTGACATGCCGATACAGTATGCCGGCATCACGGAGGAGCATAATGCAGTGCGCACGGCGTGCGGAGTGTTTGATGTATCGCACATGGGCGAGGTGAACATATCGGGCCCGCAAGCCGAGGAATATGTGAACCACATATTCACCAACGATGTGACAGGCGCACCCATAGGACAGATATTCTACGGCATGATGCTGAACCACCAAGGGGGCACGGTAGACGACCTTCTGGTGTATAAACGTGACGAAAACAACTTCCTGCTTGTAATCAACGCCTCGAACATAGCGAAGGATGTTGCCTGGATAGAGAGTAACGCAGAGGGGTACGACGTGGAGATAGACAATCTGAGCGACGAACTGAGCGAGCTTGCCGTACAGGGTCCGGAAGCGGAAAAGGTGATGCAGGAGGTACTGGGCATAAACTGCGCCGAACTGAAATTCTACACCTTCAAAGAGGAACTGCTCGACGGTGTACATATATTAGTGAGCCGCACGGGCTATACGGGAGAGGACGGATTTGAAATCTATGCCCCCCATGACGCCATAGTGGAGATGTGGGACGCGCTGATGGAATCGGAGCGTGCAATGCCTTGCGGACTCGGCTGCCGCGACACACTGCGTTTCGAGGTGGGTCTGCCACTCTACGGAGATGAACTTGCCGAAGATATCACGCCGGTGGAAGCGGGGTTGTCGATGTTTGTAAAGACAGATAAACCTGAATTCATAGGCAAAGATACGGTAGCCCGACAGAAAGCCGAAGGATGCAGCCGCAAGCTTGTAGGCCTTGAGCTTCTGGACCGCGCCATACCGCGCCACGGCTATGAAGTGCTGAACAACGAGGGGACCGTGATAGGTCATGTGACCACCGGCTACCGCGGCATATCAGTGGACAAAAGCATAGCCATGGCTCTCATCGACTCCCGCTACGCAGCCAAGGATACCGAGCTGTCAGTACAAATCAGACGCAAACAATTTCCGGCACGCGTCACCGGCAAGAAATTTTACAAGAAAAGCTACAAAAAATAAATATCAACCATAACACTTACAATATCATGAGCAAGATTTATTATTCAGAGACACACGAGTATGCAAAAGTAGATGGCAACATAGCATATATAGGAATATCCGACTATGCACAGCACGCATTGGGCAATGTGGTGTATGTGGACATGCCTGAAACGGGTGACGATGTGGAAGCCGGCGTGGATTTCGGCGCAGTGGAAAGCGTGAAAGCAGCATCGGACCTGATAGCCCCCGTGAGCGGCGCCATAGTGCAAATCAACGAGCATCTGATAGATAATCCCCGCCTGCTGAATGAAGCTCCCCTGACCAACTGGATAATAAAGGTGGAGATGAACGACCCCTCCGAACTGGAAAACCTGATGGACGAAGATGCCTACGCAGAATTCTGCGCCAAGGCTTAATACCTGACATGCCTGCTCTTAGAGGGCAATAATAAACGCCCTCTTAAAAACAGCATCAGACGAACATATCCTTAACATACTTCAACCCTCAACAAGCTCTGATATGAGCCATAGATATTTTCCCCATACCCAGGCTGACATAGACGCCATGCTGCAACGTTGCGGCATGGGACAGATGTCGGACCTGTACAGCGACGTGCCCGACGAGCTGATAATGCACGGCGACTATGAACTGCCGCAGGAATACAGCGAAAAAGAGGTGCGCGATTTCTTCAACGCCCTCGGCGCCAAGAACCGACAGCTCACATGCTTCGCCGGAGCCGGCTACTATGACCACTACGCCCCATCGGTGGTGAAGTCGATAATATCCCGATCGGAATTCCTGACCGCCTACACCCCCTACCAACCCGAGATATCGCAAGGTACGCTCCAGTATATATTTGAATACCAGAGCATGATGAGCACCCTTACGGGTATGGAGGTGAGCAACGCATCGATGTATGACGGCACGACAGCCACTGCTGAAGCAATGCTTATGGCCGTTGCCCACAGCCGCAAACGCAACCGCGTACTGGTGTCGGCTACCCTCAATCCCGCCACCCGCAAGGTGGTGGACACATACGCCCGCTACCATGGTGTGACGGTGGATGAGATAACGCAACGCGACGGTTGCACCGACATAACCGACCTGCAGGAGAAGCTGGAGCAGGGAGATGTTGCCGGAGTGATAGTTGCCACACCCAATTTCTACGGCATACTCGAGGACTACTCGGGGTGGAGCGAACTGTGCCACCGCCACAAAGCACTGCTGATAATAAACTGCATACCATCGGACTTAGGAATGATACGCACACCGGGAGAATGGGGCGCCGACATAGCTGTGGGCGACGCACAATCACTGGGTATGCCATTGAGCTACGGAGGTCCGTACTTAGGGTTCATCTGCACGACAAAAGCACTGATACGCAAGCTGCCCGGCCGCATAGTGGGAGCCACGACGGATGCCGAGGGGCAACGTGTGTTCGTGCTGACGCTCCAAGCCCGCGAACAGCACATACGCCGCGACAAGGCAACAAGCAACATCTGCTCCAACCAGGGGCTGATGGCACTCTACACCGCCGCGTACCTGTCGGTGATGGGAGCCGACGGTCTGCGCGAAGTGTGCGAAAAGGGAGTTTCAGGAGCGAGATACCTCGCAGCTGCCATAACGGCTACCGGCAAGATGGAACTAAAATACCCCGACAAGCCGTACATGAACGAATTTGTGATGAAATCGCACATAGACCTCGATGAGCTAATGGCACGCTGCGTTGCCCAAGGCATACTGCCGGGCGTGAAGATAGCCCCCGACGAGATACTGATAGCGGTGACCGAGATGTGCAGCCGCAAGGATATGGACCGCCTGACGGAAATCATAGCCGGAATGTAGAACCAAAAGCAAGAGACAGACCATGAACAGAGAATATTACGGCAAACTGATATTTGAACTCTCACGTGAGGGAAGGCGCGGGTTCAAGCTACCCGACAACGGATGCCCTACCCCGGCTGCCGGCATACCGCAAGCACTGCTACGCGACAACGAACCAGAACTGCCAAAGGTGGACGAGCCAACAATAGTGCGTCATTACAACAACATGAGTACCAACAACTTCGGCGTAGACACGGGATTTTATCCATTGGGGTCGTGCACCATGAAATACAATCCGAAAATAAATGAAGAGGTTGCCGCCCTACCCTCATTTGCCGCCCTGCACCCTTACCAACCGGCAGAAACAGCACAGGGGGCACTCGAAGCATACCATACGCTGCAACGCGCCCTCTCGGAGATAGGCGGCATGAGCGAGTTTACACTCAACCCATTTGCCGGCGCCCATGGCGAACTCACAGGGCTGATGGTGATACGCGCCTACCACGACAGCCGCGGGGACTACAAGCGCACGAAGGTGATAGTACCCGACTCGGCGCATGGCACCAACCCCGCAAGCGCGGCTGTTGCCGGGCTGAAAGTGGTGGAGGTGAAGAGTCTACCCGACGGCACAGTAGATGTGGCGGCACTGCGCGAAGCCCTCGACGACACCGTTGCCGCCGTGATGCTCACCAACCCCAACACCGTGGGCATATTTGAAAGCCGCATACCGGAGATAGCCCAGGCGGTGCATGAAGCCGGAGCACTGCTGTACTACGACGGAGCCAACCTGAACCCGATGCTCGGCGTGGCACGTCCGGGCGACATGGGATTTGACGTGATGCACATAAACCTCCACAAGACATTCTCGACACCGCACGGCGGGGGTGGACCCGGCTCGGGACCGGTGGGTGTGCGCAAGGGACTCGAGGAGTTCCTGCCCAATCCGCGAGTGATAAAGAGGGATGACGGCACATACGCCCTGACCGACAGCGAGACATCGCTCGGCTCGATATCGGCAACACTCGGCAACTTCGCGGTACAGCTCCGCGCCCTGAGCTACATACTATCGCTGGGCAGAGAAGGGCTGAAACTCGCAGGACCGCTTGCAACGCTCAACGCCAACTACGTGAAGGAGTCGCTGCGCGACCTCTACGAACTGCCGATAGACAGGGTGTGCAAACATGAATTCGTATTTGACGGACTTGCCGACAAATCGACCGGTGTGACAACCCTCAATGTAGCAAAGCGGTTGCTGGACCACGGCTATCATGCCCCGACAATATATTTCCCGCTGCTGTTTCATGAGTCGCTGATGATAGAGCCTACCGAAACAGAGAGCAAGGAGACCCTCGACGCCTTCATAGATGTGATGCGCGAGATAGCCCGAGAAGCGGCAACCGAACCTGACAAGGTGAAGAACGCCCCGCACCACACACCGGTACGCCATCCGGATGACACCCAAGCCGCACTGACCCCAATGGTGACATATTTTGACCTCAAAGCCGCGCAATCATGAACAGTTACGACCTGATAGTGATAGGGAGCGGTCCGGGCGGATATGCCACCGCCGCCACGGCAGCCGCCATGGGGCGACGCGTAGCGATAGTGGAACGCGACCTATTGGGCGGCACGTGCCTGAACCGCGGGTGCATACCCACCAAGGCATTGTGCCGCAGCGCGGAGATGGCACTGATGATGCCGAAAGCACAGTCGCTGGGCGTAAACATAGATGGATACAGTCTCGACTACAGTGCCGCCGCCGAACGCAAAAACAGTGTGACAGACACTCTGCGCGAGGGTGTAGCCACGGTACTGAAAGATGTGGAAGTGCTGCACGGCAATGCCCGGATAACGAGCGGCGATACCATAGAGGTGAACGGCGAACTCTACCAAGCCCGTCAGATAATAATAGCCACCGGCTCACGCCCCGCAACGCTGAACATACCCGGCGCGGAACTCGCCATGGACAGTGACCGGATGCTGAGCGCGACCACCCTGCCGAAGTCCATAGCCATAATAGGCGGCGGGGTGATAGGGATGGAATTTGCATCGATACTCAACGCATTCGGAGTGACGGTCACGGTACTGGAATACTGCCCCGAGATATTGCCGGGATTTGACGAGGATGTAGCCAAACGGCTGCGCATGTCGCTGAAACGTCGTGGCGTGAGCATAGTGACCGGTGCGGCGGTGACATCGATAACACCCGGATGTACCGTAAACTATACGGCGAAAAACAAGGAGAAAAACATCGACGCCGAGATGGTACTGACCGCCGTGGGCCGACGCGCCGTGTTGCCCGAGGGGCTTGATGCGGCAGGTGTGGCAACGGACGACCGCGGATATATAATAACTGATGAGAAAATGGCTACCACCGCTCCGGGAATATATGCCGTGGGCGATGTGAACGGCCGGTGCATGCTTGCCCATGCGGCGACGGCACAAGGCAGAGTTGCCCTGGGGCTGCACCAACGGCTGGATGTGGTGCCATCGGCAGTATTCACCACACCGGAATGTGCCATGGTGGGCATGACAGAGCAGCAGTGCCGCGACCGTGGTGTAGCCTACCGCGCGGGAAATGCCATATATCGCGCCAATGGCAAGGCAATAGCCATGGACGAACCGGACGGGATGGTGAAAATATTGGTAGACGAGCAGTCGGACAAGATACTCGGCTGCCATATCTGCGGAGCACATGCCGCAGATATGGTGCAGGAGGTTGCCGTTGCCATGAGCGCAGGAATGGGAGCCGGAATGCTGATGGCTACCATCCACGGGCACCCTACCCTATCGGAGCTTATCGTGGATGCGGTGAGCAAAGCGATGGGTTGAAACGTTAGAACAGTGAACTCATTTAAACTTTTTACCGAATGTTAAAAACAGAACTGCAATACTTTCTTTTAATCACCTTTTTTGCCTTTTTCGGTCGCTTTTTTCAATCTCATCGGTCACGTAGCCCGCTACGCTCCCTCTTCAATTGAAAAAATCCCCTCGAAAAATCCTCAAAAATGTGAATAAATAAAAAGCTTAAATGAGTTCAGTATATGAGCAGAAAACCGGCAATAAGCGTAATCATAGTATTCCATAACGCGGAGTCGACCATAGAGCGCACACTGCGTTCGCTTGCCGAGCAGACGTGGCATGATGCGGAGTATGTGTTTGTGGATGACGGGAGCAGTGACCGGACGGTGGATGTGATACAGGCATTCGTGGCGCTGCACCCGGAATTTGACGGGAAGCACCGGTTGATATCGTCACCGATGCGACGCGGCTCGGCACATGCCACCGGTCTCGGATATGCCAACGCCACGGGGGAATATGTGATACGCTGCGACGCGGATGACACGATGGATTCTCGGATGCTCGAGATAATGTATGGCGCCACCGCCGGCGGACAAATGGACGCGGTGATGTCGCCTTACGTGATGGAGAGCGACAGCAAGAGGGTGACAGTGGCATATAACAGGAAGCCATCGGGACTGAACGACATGAGGATGGACACGCTGCATTTCTCACTATGCAACAAGCTGCTGCGCAGGAGCATACTGATGGATAACGAGCTGATACCATTTGACGGCGTGGATTGCTGGGAGGATGTGGGGGTAGTGGCACGGTTCATGGCACTGAAGCCGACGGTGGCGTTTGTGGATGAGCCGCTGTATCACTACATAGTGGACAAGGGGGTGAAATCGCTGTCGCGCAGCAATGCCAACAGGTTGCTGCACGACCATCTGCTTACGGCTCTGCTGTTGGAACAGTGGTTTGAAGAGCAGTCGCTGCATGATGAGTACGATGAGTTTCTGACGCACCTTAAGTTCTTTGCCAAGGTGAAGATGCTGCGTGGTCGCGACAAGGATGTGGCACGATGGAAGGGAACTTTTCCGGAGGTGAACCCGCGCATAATGCATCTGCGGCATCTGAAGTGGTATTGGCGCATAGTGTTTGGTGCCGTTGCCGCATTGCCCACGGGGCTTACGCAATGGATAGCCGACCGGTGCGATGTGCTGTATCCGCGCATCAAGGCTGATGCAGTACAGCAGCGGCCGAATGACTCGCATCCGAATATTCCGGAGCAAAATCAATAACCATGTATCAGAATATAAAAGCGGTGTGCCAACCATTAAGATTGACACACCGCTTGATATTTCTCTATTAGGGAGTGGAATATGCGTTACTTGCCGCAACCGCAGGCATCGTCGCCGCAATGATGGTCGTCGCATCCGCAGCCATCGCCACAGCTGTCACCGCAGCCGTCGCCACATCCGCAACCGCAACCGTGAGAGGGCTGGAGTTCTTCGGGAGTGGCATCGCGCACAGCGATAATCTTGCCTTTGAAGCGCACGTCCTTGCCGGCAAGGGGGTGGTTGAAGTCCATCTTGACATCGGTAGGTGTCACTTCGGTAACTATGCCGTTGATACGGAATCCGTCGGCAGTCATCATGGGGAGCACGGCTCCGGGCTTGATGGTGCTTTCGTCGAATTTACCGTCGACCTCGAAGATGTCGCGCGGGAGTGTCGCAATCTGTTCGGGGTCGTGAGGACCGAATGCTTCGTCTGCCTTAACGGTGATATCGAACTCGCCACCGGGTTCAAGACCGTCAATTGCCTTCTCAAGGGGTGCGATGACACCACGGGTGACACCGAAGATGATGCGTTCGGGATCGTCGGGAGATGTCTGATGCACAAGTGTTTCACCATCGGCATTCACCTCATAGAGGTCGTAGCCGAGTTCTACGTATTTTCCGGGTTGAATCTTTTCCATAATTGTATTAATGTTTTGTTAGATTTTTCAAATTGAGTGTTATCACTATGTAGTATAACAAATATCATGCCAAAGAAGTTAGCGGCATGTCATGACTGGGCGTCCGGGAGATGTGCCGTGATGGTGTCATAGAGATTTTCGGTGGCTTCGGTGAGGATGTCGAGGACGGTCTCGAATCCTTCGGCACCGTCGTAATATGGGTCGGGGACATGGTCGAAGCGGGAATAAGCTCCGAAAAACGCTGCCATGGGGAGTATTTTGCCCTCAGCTTCGACAGAGGGCGCGATGGCACGCAGCCGCGACAGGTTGGAGTGGTCCATGCCTATGATGATGTCGAAATCGAAGAAGTCGGATTCGTGTACCTGCCGGCAACGGTGCGTGAGCTCGATGCCGCGACGGCGTGCATGGGCGCGCATGCGGCTGTCGGGGAGGTCGCCCACATGATAATTGCCCGTGCCGGCAGAGTCTATGACCCATCGTGCGGTATCGGCATGACGTGCAAGCACATCGAGCATGAGCCCTTCGGCAGCCGGACTACGGCATATATTGCCAAGGCATACGAAGAGTACGCGAATCTCGCGTGGATTTTCAATCGCAGCGATAGCCTTACGGATGGCTGCGGAGTCGGTGTATCGGAGGATGTCCATCTATTTCTTTGTATCGGTATGGGTTAGTCGGGTTAGATCATCGTAAATGAGCCGTGCGGCGGTGGGAGCTGCCAGTGAGACGCCCAAGCGCGAACGCATATCGCGGTACCCGTCGAGTTGCAGCTGACGGCCGGGGGCACCGGGGAGGATGTCGCACAACCGCGCATCGACACTATCGACAGTGCATAGATGTACCAGCATCTCGGGTATCACTTCGCGACCGGCAATGAGGTTGGGGAGCGACACGAAGGGGGATTTGATGAGATGCTTCATGATGTTGTAGCTGAGTTTCACACCGTTGGCTCTGTAGCACACCACCTGTGGAGTGCCCGCAAGCGCGCATTCGAGGGTGGCGGTGCCGGAGGTGACCAGTGCGGCTTCGGCATATTTCATAAGCTCGAAGGTGGCTCCGGTGACTAACGGGAAGGTGGAATACTGCCGGTAGAAGGATTCGTCCATACCTGGGGCGGCGGCTATGACGGGTTGCAAGTCGGGGTGCCGGCGCGCTACGGCGTCCATGATGGGAAGATTGTTGCGAATCTCGCCGCGACGGCTTCCGGGTACCAAGGCAAGGATGGGGCGCGGTGCGAGATGGTGACGGCGGAGAAACTCGTCGAGCGGCACGACGCCGGACAAGCGGCGGTCGACCTCCTCAAGCGAGGGGTTGCCCACATACTGCACCTCCATGGAGTGTCGGCGGAAAAACTCGACCTCGAAGGGCAGGATGGAGTACAGACGGCGGACATAACGGCGCAATTGCTTGACGCGCCATTCCTTCCATGCCCATACCTTGGGGGAGATATAGTAATATACCGGAATGCGGTGGCGTGTGGCGAACCGTGCGAGCTTGAGATTGAAGCTCGGATAGTCGACCAATATCAGTGCCTGGCAGTGCGAATCAATGATGGCGCGTTTGGCTTTGGATAGATTGCCGAAGATGGTGCGGAGGTTGCGCAGCACTTCACTGAATCCCATGAAGGCCATGTCGCGGTAATGAATCACGGGGTCGGTACCGGCTTCACGGGTCATGAGGTCGCCGCCCAAGAAGGTGAAGCGTGCCTGCGGATCCAGCTCTTTGAGACGGGCTATCAGCTCCGCGGCATGAATGTCGCCGGAGGGTTCGCCTACCGAGATAAAATAATGCATATACAGGATATTGCGGGTGTTACGGTAATCAATACGGTGCCGAAGCATGGCACACGACTTCAAAGTTAGCAAATTTTGGGCATTTTACCCAACATTACTTCACGGCGGATTGCGCCATGTGCCATTATTTTACTAATTTTGCGGATAAATAACCGCATTTTTATGGGTCAACTATGGAAATTGTTACGGAGGTTCGTGCCACCGTATAAGAAATATCTGGTATTGAGCATATTGTTCAATATCCTCTCAGCTGTGCTCACCCTATTCTCGTTTATGGTGATAATACCGATTCTGGAGATGCTTTTCAGAATCAATGACGTGAATTACCACTACATGTCGCTTGCCGACGGGTCGCTTAAGGATGTGGCAATGAACAATTTCTATTACTACACGCAAGTGGCAATAGAGCAATGGGGCCCGTCGATGACACTGATTATCCTTGCCGTGATACTGGTGGTGATGACAGCGTTGAAGACGGGGGTCACGTATCTGAGCTCGTATTTCATAATACCGATGCGTTCGGGTATAGTGCGCGATATACGTAACCATGTGTATAACAAGATAGTGACGTTGCCCATATCATTCTTCACCAACGAGCGCAAGGGTGACGTGATGGCACGTATGAGCGGTGACGTGGCTGAGATAGAGAACTCGATAATGTCGTCGCTGGATATGCTTATCAATGACCCGGTGATGATATTGGCATATCTCTCCATGATGATAGCCATAAGCTGGCAATTGACCATATTCGTGCTCATATTACTGCCCATAGCCGGATTGCTGATGGGTAGAATCGGTAAACATCTGAAGCGCAAATCGCTTGAGAGTCAGGAGCAATGGGGCTCGCTGATGAGCAATATCGAGGAAACGCTTGGGGGATTGCGCATAATAAAGGCTTTCAATGCCGAGGATAAGGTGAAGGCTCGTTTCCATGCCGGTACGCAACGCTTTTTCCAGCTGTCGAACCGAGTGGCACGTCGCCAAAGCCTCGCCCACCCCATGAGCGAGTTTCTCGGCACACTGACCATAGCAATAGTGCTCTGTTTCGGCGGTACGCTGATTATCAACGGGACTTCCAACATCGACGCTCCGATGTTCATCTATTATATGGTGATATTCTACAGCATCATCAATCCTGCCAAGAGTCTGTCTAAGTCGATGTATTCGGTGCAGAAGGGTCTCGCGTCGATGGAGCGCGTGGATAAGATTCTGGATGCCACCAACCCGATAGCCGACCCGGCTCATCCTAAGGATATAGAACATCTGCGTGGGGAAGTGAAATACGAAAATGTCACTTTCAGCTACAACAAGGAGGTGCAGGTGGCTAAAAACGTAAGTTTCACAATCAATCCGGGCGATACCGTGGCGTTGGTGGGACAGAGCGGCAGCGGAAAATCGACCCTTGCCGACCTGTTGCCCCGATTCTATGATGTGGACAATGGCAGCATCACCATTGATGGCGTGGATATTCGCGATATGCGCGTGCACTCGCTCCGCTCGCTTATGGGCAATGTGAACCAAGAGGCCATCCTGTTCAACGATTCGTTCTACAACAATATCACATTCGGTGTGCAAAGCGCCACCCGCGAACAGGTGGAACAGGCAGCCAAGATAGCCAATGCACACGACTTCATAATGGCGAGCGAGAATGGTTACGACACCAATATAGGCGACCGCGGATGCCGTCTGTCGGGTGGACAGCGTCAGCGTGTGTCCATAGCCCGTGCCATACTGAAGAATCCTCCGATACTGATACTCGACGAGGCTACTTCGGCGTTGGACAGCGAAAGCGAACTATTGGTGCAACAGGCACTCGAACGATTGATGAAGGACCGTACCACGCTGGTGATAGCGCATAGACTGTCGACCATCAAAAATGCCACACTGATATGCGTGATGCACGAGGGCGAGATAGTGGAACGCGGTACCCACGACGAGCTTCTTGCACTCAACGGCTATTACACCCGTCTCGTGGAAATGCAGTCAATCAACAACTAAAAAAGACATCCCCCAATGACATTTTTCCCCTGTTTAGCCGTCAAACGCATAAATAAGGGGAAATAAACGTACGTCTATCGAAAAAATTGCCGATTTATTTGGTAATTCATTTTCGAACCAATATATTTGTAGTGTTTTAGGAACTAAAATGTATAATAATCATATACACAATGATTATTAACAACATCCCTGTATACACTTTACAACATGTTAATTTTGGGAGCTATGTCGTGAGACATGGCTCTCAGCCTTTTAATACATACCGGTATAGGATGTGGATGAGCAATATCGCATAAAATAAATAGGATACGTCTTTTAATCGGAATGAATATTGCCTATTGTTCGGCTAATTTTGTCATGGGCTTTCCAATAGGGCTTAAATGACAAGGTTGTCAATTTGGGCGCGGGTGATGTAACGGCACTAATTTTACGGCAAAAAGAAACAGATATGGCATACGATGGCAGATATGAGAATGGCAATCCTCCTTACACGCTCTATCAGGGCGAGGATGGCTTGTGGGGACTTATAGACAAGGACGGCGCAATGCTTCCGGCTGTGTTCAAGCGGCTCGATGAAGAGCGGTTTCAGGAAGAACCGTGGTCAGTCGTGATGTTCAACCCCGAAGAAGGATTTGAATTGCTCGCCTGGAGTGACCCATGTGAGGTGTGGTTTAATTTCACATTCGATGATTCCCGTTATCCTGCCGAGTTTGCTGAATATCTGTGGAAAAAGCCGAATAAGGAATATCAAGATTATAAGTGCGAAATCCGTAGATTGATGCCCGCAGAATCTCATTGGCTATTGGATTGCCTGGAAGAATCGGAATGGCTTCTTGACATTTGCGATGATGAATATCCTGAAGCCATAGAGAGATTCCTCAACAACTATCCACAACTCACAAATGCTGCGGATTTAAATCACCTGCTTGACCCGGTAATGCGAAACGCCAATGTTTCAGAAGATTTAAAGACTGTTTTGTGGCATGCAAAAGTGATGCTTGATGCTAATGTGAGACAGGTCTTGGATGAAGCTCAGAAATAGGCTTAATATGCTGTATAACATGACAAAAATTCCTCAAAAAGACAGAGGAATTGATAAATTTGCAATCAAATTTATAACTAACCGTGTCATAGGTCACTGATGTTTTTGAGGGACTAATTGTCCTTCACAGAAAAACATATATATACGCATTTTTAATTTCAAACTAATTTTAGATAGAAATGCAAGAACTGCAAACGGATAATTTGGAAATACTACGAAATTCTTTTATGTTCCAACTGAGTCTGGCATCGAAGGAACTGTTTCATTCAAACTTTTTGTATGCTTTATGGCTGTCAGACAAAGATAATTTTTTTGAAATACTCAAACTGTTAGGGCTCGAAATCCCCGTCTCCAATGGACCGTATATTGCAAAGCGGGAATACAACAACTATGATTTTTGCATCGCTAAAGATAACAATCCCGATAAGGGGATTAAAAACGACAATATTATTTTAGTATTAGAAAACAAGGTTAAAAGTGTACCATTGAAGTCACAACTTGACAGGTACTCAAAAAAATTCACCTCAACAACGCCTATATTTGTTTTATTAACATTGACGGAAGAGTTTCAACAAAAAGAAGAAATCAAGAAAAACTGGAAGATTATAACCTACCGTGAATTGATCGAAGCGCTTAGAAAAGTGACGTGGAATGGAGAAACATTAAAATATGTTTTAGACTATTGTACTTTTATGCAGGCTTTCAGTGCCGAGATGAATAGTCGGGTATTTAACCCCGATGGTGAGTATAAATCATATATTAATAGCAATAGATATAAAGCGTTACGTATTCACGACATATACGAAAAGATTGGCATGTTTCAAATTCTCGAGTATGTTTGTAAAGATTTGAAAAAAGATGGGTATAATATAGATTGGTCATTGGAAGGGAAAACGAAGTATATCTTTAAACAGAATAACCTAAAAGATAAAGAGATATTTGTCAATTCCGATTACACATCGACAGGAGGAGGGGGACTCTTGGAATTAAAGATTCCATTTGACAACAATACAATTTTAGTAATTCAAGTTCAAGGTTTGAGCTATCGGCATTGCATTGAATATAACGCTGATTTTAAAGAAGAATTTAAGGACACCTTTATGTGGTTCTTTGACACCGGTAGCACAGAATATATCGACGGAAAGGATGATGAAAACTTTAATCAATTCAAAAAAAATAAAAAGTGGATTTATTTCCCTAAAAGGGAAGTTAAATGGGTGAATTTTAAAAAATTTGGTGACAAATTTCTTTATCAGGAATTAATTATTCCTGATAAACTGACTATTAAAGATTTATCCGAGATTATCAGTCGCGATATTGAATTGATTTTTAAAAATAGGCAGGAACAACTATAGATATTAAATTGATTGCTGATTTTGCAGAATGGTTCTTTAATCGGAACGATGTTTCGGAATAAGCAAGTATTATTGCCCAAATAATATTTGACTTTACTGTAAAAAACAACATCGAATTATTTCCGTAGGTGCTTAAAGTACTTTTCACTTAAAAACATATCCATAATATGCAACACAAAAAAATAACGTCGCAAGAGATTGTGGACGCATTTGAAATAGCAAGAAGAAATGCTTTTGAATTTGCAGGTTTTCATACGTATGCCACGAAAGAGGAGGTGGATGAGGCTTTTGAGGGAGCAGGGCTGAAATATGTCTATGATTATCATCCTAATATGCCAACGCTAATCATTGAAGTTGATGAAAATACAACGATTGAAATATTTCCACAGCAATTAATGACTCCTTTTCCGTTTACTGCTATATATATGTTGTCAATTATTCATGAAGGGGAACGTCCTGTCAGTAATTATATAGGCTTCTTTCACCATTCTTATATAAAGGAGACAATTCCGTTCTTCAAGAAATTGGTGGAAGAAGTTAGGCTTCAAATTCAAAAATTAAATCAAAAGTCCAAACAGTTGGAGTGTGCCGATAATCTGAGCGAATTGGTGTTTGCCAGACTGATTGAATTGAAAGTACCTGAAAAAAATATTGCGATTGAGACACATGATAACGGTAATGTCGAGATCCGTAGCAACATATTCCGTAATCTTGGATTGGAAGCAGTCTGCAATGCTAATAATTATGAAACTATAGTTGAGCAATATGCCGATATATATCATCAGATACCTAAAGAATTATTTGGTAATCCGATAAGAAAAGTGGATTTAAAAGTAATACGCCCCCAAGATTATACGGTTCGATTTAAAAAAACCGCTTATGCTATAGATTTAAGGCGGTTTGAACCTAAATCGAAATCATGTTCTGCATTTACAGAGCCAAAAATGAAGGCACCGAAACTATACAATGATGTTCCGAAATATCCTGATAAGTATAAAGCATTTAGTTTTAAACGAGATAAAGATATTTTGGCCCAATATGTAGAAGAATGCAAACTATTGGACAAATATGGCTATAATTATGGTGTAATTGATTATTGTGGATCCAAACTCATGTATGTTCAACTGAGTGATGTTCTGTTTTTAGCATATAAACCCCGTTTTTTTTGCGCCGATATTTTAATTCTTAATGATGGAAAATTAATAACGGTCGGGCATACATGGCACACCAGCATGCTATCCTTAATAGAAGATATTGCAACATATGCGGATCCTGAAGATTTTTTCGAGTTCCCGGTCACAGGATACGAATATATGGACGACTGGAGTTTCCATTTTATGAATATTGTGTATAAGAATGCGTTCGCTCATTTATTACCTAATGATTATTGCTATTACAGCGAATGGAAAACAGTAAAAATCACAAATCATCACAACGAAGTTGTTGATTATACAGCATATGACAACTGGATAAGCTGGGGAGCATATTGCCCGGATTTATCAGGCAATAATTTCATCGCCGTGGAGACTGCGCATGGTCCTGTTTCTGATTCACTAATCCAGTGGAGCTTAGATGAGGTAAAAGAAGTTATCGATATATGGAATAAATATCGTGAAAAATTGATTGAAGTCCTTAGGATTTCAAACACATTGCCTCATGGAATAAAAATTACCAATTGGATGCATCCAAAGGGGATAGACAAAGATGACTCGTCTCGGTATAAATCTTACTTCCCATTTACATCCAGGATAACTACCGATTAAAACGGCATTCTGTAAACCATAATTAGCGTTCTTGCGTAAATGGGCAATGCAACTTGATAGATTTCAAGTTGTTGTCAAATAATATTTGACTTTACTGCAACAAACAACATCAAATCATTATAATTATGAGTTACAAAGAGTATAAGATTATCGATGGGCTTCCTGAAGAACTTAAAGAGAACCGGGCTTTAAAGGCGTGGCTTGATTTTTTCGCCAAGCATCAAATCGAAGCCGGGTTCCGGGTCCTTGAGGCCAATGAGCCATTGAGTGCGTATATTGATGATGAGTATCCCTCAGATGCTGATGCACGGAGTCGGCTTAACTATCCTGAAATATATGTGCATCTAAAATGCAATAACAAACATTGCATCACTCAGAGCGAGAATATCTGTCTGAACCGCTTATCGCACGAGATGAGGGAATTGAGACCCGATGGATGCGTTATAGATGGATTTTATCAAGCTAATTATCCTATTGACAGTATGATTGGTTTTGCACGTGAATTCGTTATTCCGAGAAATTCTTATCCAACTGCGGATATCGACCGGAACAGTGTTTTGGACATAGACAATTTTCTCTTCGGCAACAATTTGAAGTGGGAATGAGAATTATGAAAGGTTGCAGTATCAATAGAAGCAGTCAAATGTTATCTCGGTGACTTATCTGAAAAAGTCAACATTGTTGCATAACTGATTTTACCACATTAAATCCGCACGGTCGGAAGCCGTGTTTCCGATTGTCGGGTTAATTTTGCCGGTAAATGACAAGAATAATGACAATTGACAGTGACAGCAGGTTGACTTTCGAGGAGGTGTATTGTCTGCAACAATCCGGAATGACGACACCTGAAATAATGCGGACTGACCTTGATGCGTTTGAGCGATTATATGACAATAATCAGGAACAGTTCGACGTATGGCTTGAAAAGGCAGAAAGACTATTTGACAGGCAGGAAACTCTTGGCATTAAAACAATAACATGTCAGGATGCCGATTATCCCTCGCGGCTTAAGGCTATCGGTACGGATGCTCCGCCTATGATTCATCTACGTGGGAATACATCTTTACTAAAAAGGAGAGGAGTGGCGGTGATTGGTGCGAGGTCGGCTGACAGAATGGGGCTTGAAGCCGCTTACCAACTGGGGATGCACTATGCAAATGAAGGAGATGTTGTGATAAGCGGGCTTGCGCTTGGCTGCGATACGATGGCTCATGAGGGGTGTCTTGATGCCGGTGGTGAGACAATAGCTATTGTCGCAACCGGGCTTGACATCACCCACCCGCTTGAGAATAGATACCTGCAGGATAGAATACTTCGAAATGGCGGCCTCTTGCTCTCGGAACAATTAGTCGGCACCAAAGCAAACCCAACCCGGCTCGTGGCGCGCAATCGTCTTCAGGCTGCGTTATCTCATAGCGTGGTTCTAGCACAATCACCGGAAAAGGGAGGGTCGATGCACACCATGAGATTCGGACAACGATATGGTAAAAATCTTTTGGCAGCAAAATTCAGAGTTCCGGTCACTCTCAATGGCGGCAACAAGATCCTTATTGAAAACAATATAGCAGAGCCGATAGAAATATAATCTTTTGTTTTAATCAGAAATGATATTTCATATTAAGGCAATATCTTTGCAATATCAAAATTAGAAAAGCATTATGGTTGAGATTCTTTTGAAACGATATCTATGGCTCATTGACACACTGAAACGTGGCGGGGAGATGACATACAATGAGATTGCCGATAAGTGGGAGCGTTCGTCGGTCAACGATAACGGCACGACACTAAGCAAACGGACATTTTATAATCATTGTCAAGCGATTGCCCGTCATTTTGGTATCGAGATTGAATGTCGTCGTGGACGCGGGCTGAATATCTATCAAATAGCCAATCCGGAGGTCATCGAAGAAAATTCGCTTGTAAAATGGGCTATGGATAGTTTCTCGATGGGAGAACTATTGCTCGGCAATGCTGCCATATCGGACAAAATACTGCTTGAAGATATACCATCGGGGCGTCAGTGGCTTGAACATGTACTGAAAGCATTGCAGGAGAATCGCGAGATAGAAATTGATTATGAAAACTTTTTCGGTAAGACCTTCACCGGCATCGTGCGCCCGCTCTGTGTTAAACTGTTTAAACGCCGCTGGTATATGCTCGTTCTGGTCAAGAACGGAGAGAAGCGCAAATTTTCACTTGACCGAATCAAAAATCTGACTTTACTCGATACAACTTTCAAATATCCGTCGCGTTTCAATCCCGCAGAACATTTCGAGCATTTCTACGGCATAACTGCGTGGGACAATACCGCGCCCGAAAAAGTCATAATACGCGCATACGCCGAATTGCCGGGATATCTCCGTTCGCTCCCGCTACACCACACACAGCGTGAGATAAACAGCACTGATGAATATACCGATTTTTCTATGAATCTCGTCCCTACATTCGACTTCGAGCAGGAACTTCTATTGCACCGCAATCAGATTGAAGTACTTCAGCCCCAGTCGCTCCGCGATGAGATGGCAAGACTTATAAACCGTATGAGCGACCTTTATCATACCAATATATGACTTACGAAGATTTCAAGCAGTCAGCACTCAATCCTCCGTGTCGTGACGAAAATACTATATTTGAAGTCACGATGCTAAGGATTGGGGATTTACCGGAACACCGACGAAACTATTACCCTAATTTTTCGGTAAGGAGTGTCCGCATCGGCTTCAGTCCCTCTATTTACGGTGCTGAGGTTTTAATCAGCACCGCTGTTTCAGACGCGATAAAGCATGATGAGCAGGACAACATCTATTGCTTTCATGTCAAGGAATATCCCGTAGATACACTTGATTCCATGGGGTGCAATAATTATGGTGTGTCGTGGAGGTTATATGACAGCGCAGGGAAATTGATGGACCATACTTGGTGCTCATCAATGGAGCGGGACTTCAATACTGAATTGGGGAAATTCCGTGGGCGTCCGGATGACAGTATCAGATTCAAGGCAGGTGATATCGTCGAGATATATAATGAACGCAATAACTGCGTAAGATTAGCCGTTACGACCCAATCGCCGGTAAACATCGATTGGTGTTGGAAATACCGCGGACGATGCCTTGAGGAATTGGTTCCAGGCACACCGGACAATCACGAACTTGGATGGTGCTATGGACTTGATTTCAGTGATGACCAGGCAGCCGTAATTGATGGTCCGGGGTATGAATACCACGAACATATCCCGACGCTCAACATCATGCCACTGCGCTTCCCTCTATCAACAAAACTGCGCAAACGGTATGAAGACTATTGGAAAGCATGCCAGGAACAATATGAGCAATTAAAATGACAAGGTTACCATTAAATAAATAGGAACTACATCAAACAAGAGAGGTAAATATACTTAATAACACAACATTTGAATGTCATGAGAGATGATGAAATCATTGACCTATCCGATATCCGGAATTACGAAGAGACTGATGTTAAGCCTTTAAGCAAAGAGGTACTTGAGGTATTTGGTGTTGATTTCCCTAATATCGACCATTTCCAGACTGCCCGCGGTATTATAAATATACCGCAAAAAATCATATCGGAGATTATCCACAAAGGCAACCACATGCGGCTTGTCGGGGCGAACTTCTCTGAGCCCTCCCATATTCCACATGCATTTGATATGACATTGCAAATGCTTCAGATTGATATAAATGATATGGTAGACTGTATTGTAGGCATTTTCGTTGGCAACGGCTTCAAGCTTAACATCTCTGAGCTCGAGCCATTTGTCAAACATATTGAGACTGCATTACCTGAACACGTTGAACCTATATGGGGAATTTATATCATGGATGATATGGATGCAGACTTCGCCCAAGTAATCACTTTAGCTACGAAAAGAAACACCGGAAATGACGCATCATGTGACACGACTCTTCCTTATTAAACGCGAACCCTACATGACGATACCATGATTTCGTGGATTTTAATAAGTATATGGAACGATATTATTTAGGTGCCTGCCAAAATTTATCGTAATCAGAGGTGATTATGTGAGCGTTGGTAAAGTTGGAATCAATAGGCGAAAGAGTTACATACGTAGATTGTGTTGTATCTCCCTCGGGGGCTTGCCGATTATCTGTTATAGCGGTGATGTAATACAGATTTTTAGCCATATAGTAGTCGAGATAATCCTCCTTGGTTTGGCGGGATTCATGATTCCAGTTGGCATCTTCATTGAGAATCAACGGTTTGTCAGCAATCAAGCGCGCTCTTACTTCTCCGGGATGCAGCATCAAACCATTCTCATCAGTTACGAATGCGGCAAATGTGGGGTCCGCCCACACCCATTTATTCAACGAATCGGACCAAGCCACGCATATAACATGGCAATCCGGGTCGGTGTCATAATTCTTGGATTGACATGTAAGGTAACGTGCCGGAATACCCTCGGCAAGTAACGCTTCCGTAAGCATTATCGCCATCATTCGGCAGTTGACACCACGGTTATATTCACGGCATGAATCCACAAGGTTGACTAATGTTTTAGGACATCGAGGATTGTATGAACTTCCATCATGGCGCACCACGTCATGAACCCAATAAGTCAGATTCTTTATTTTGGAAATGTCATCACCGTTTCCGGCAATGCTGTCGAGGTTGAAACGCTGGCGAACTTCTGTTAGCGCTGACGATGTAGCCGGTTGGTAAGTGAAGTTAATAGAGATTGTGTCAGCTGCATACGCCGGGGAATGCTGCAAAGTTTCAAGCTTTGTCCAAAATGCCGGATTTTGTTTTGCTTTATTATAGGCTGAAACAAACACAGTCGTGTCGACGTTAAACTTAGCTGCAAGTTCAACTGTATATGGCTTTATCCACATAAAGCGACCTGCAACTTCTATATCATTGTCCGCATTATCCAAAACAGCACTAATTTGTGCAAGCTGATTACGGAAAACCGTAACAACATCCGTATTTGAGACGATTGCGTCAATAGGCTTTGCTGTAATCAATTCACTGTTGTCTGTATAAAGAAAAGTGAAATCACCCGTATAGTTTTTGAATTTTGGCGAGTCGGAAGGGTCGGACATTTCTGAATAGGTGATGAAACCGTTAATTTCGAACGTTTCAAATTCGGGACATCGCACAACTGCTGTACCACCGTTTAAGAGAAATGTGTTGCCATTCATCACAATTTTCTTCAACTTTGGTAAGTCAACGAATTGCGCACCACCTATATTCAGATTGTCGCCATTAAGAATGACTTCCTCCAAATTGGGTAGTCCTTTAAATGACACTGGAGGAAGATAGTCTATTCCGTTAAATGTGATTTTTCTTAAGTTATTGAAACCTTTGCCCTCAAAAGAGGAAGAAGTCTTATGACACTTGGGTATTGTAAGCTCCTCCGCTTCTTTGTTGAGCGAATCTACGTTTATTACCCTGGCGAAGATGGGTGTGACAGACAGTAACCACATACAGATGAAAAGCGATAATTTCCTCATATTCTTTAATCTTAAAAAAGCAAAGATAATGTTATTACGTAGATTTATATGATTTTCCGTAGACTAATCGGTGATTTTACATGGAACCTTGGCAACTGCCGCTTGGATTGTAGTAAAACATTAGATGTTTGTTATTTCTTTTACACTCAAAAAATGAGTATTGAATTTAAATAACGACAATTCGTAATCGCAATATTTTCATTCTATTAATATATAAATAAAATGTATATCATTTTACTTCGCCATACCCCAGTTGGGTGAAAGGGTTTTATAAGAGTTGATAAAGTTGTCGTTGGATGGGAGACATATTGTATCTATGAAATAAAGGTTACCGTCACTTCCATGAAGAACATTGTTTGGCAATGCATCGAAAATATCCACGGTGCCATTTGTGTAATATTCTCCCTCCTGCTGCGGCATGAACCCCATCAATGCTAATGCTCCGGCTATTTCTTCTATTGATGCTTCTCGATCTGCACGAACAAACGGTTGAGAGATAATTGCGCAAATTTTGCCATCTTGATTTTCAGCAAAACCATGGAGTGTATAAGCGCAATCTGCAAAAAGATTATTGTGTATTTGTATTCGCTGAAAGAAAGCATCAAGGTTGTCGTCGGCATATCGAAAATCGTTAAGTTTATAAACGATTTGATTCTCTGAATCCATATAGACTTCATTTTCAGAACCACGGTCTGAAAATTCGCCTAATATATTGTAGCTATCAACCCAGTAGGAATTCTCAACAGCCCATTTTTTTAGCCCATTGATTTGGACTCCCTTGCAAGCCGTTGTTCCCGCAATTTTTTGAATTGTGCGCGATATTCTTCGGGCTTCAGCGGCTGTTGTCTCCAAGAGGCTATCGAAGCCTTTTTTTTCGCTATTGATTCCTGATGATATCTTGTCATATTCCATGCTTTTATATGTAACAAATGAAGGCGGTGAATTTCTTCATCGCCTTCGCAGGTTGCTGTTTTTAGTGGTGATCCGGACGGGATTCGAACCCATGACCGTCTGCTTAGAAGGCAGATGCTCTATCCAGCTGAGCTACCGGACCGTTTTTTTATTTTGCAACGGCAAAGTTACGGTTTTTCTGTGATATGCGCAACTCTATGTGTGCCTATTGAATAAATGTTGAATAATCGGGTGAAAATGCGCTTAAATATATGTCATTTACAGCACTTAAATCCAAATTGCCCGAGATGCTATTGAAGCCGCTCGAGTACCTTGCGGATTTTTTCGTGTGTGGTGATGCGTGTGGGCACCAGTGGCAGACGCAGCTCATTCTCGATGTACCCCATGGCATTGAGCACACATTTCACACCTGCCGGATTACCATCGACGAAAAGCAATCCGAACAAATCGGTAAACCGATGGTGTATGGCTCGGGCATTATCGTAATCACCGGCAAGGGCAAGACGTACCATACGGGAGAATTCGCGAGGGAAAGCGTTGCCTATGACCGAAATAACGCCTACAGCACCAAGAGTGATGAGCGGGAATGTAACGGCATCATCACCGGATATGACCATAAAATCCTCAGACTTATGCTTGATAATGTCATCGACCTGAACCATATTACCGGAAGCTTCCTTTATACCTACTATATTAGGGAAGTCGGCGGCAAGACGGAGCGTGGTCTCGGCTGTCATATTCACACCGGTGCGACCGGGAACATTATACAGAATCACCGGGAGCGGGGATGCCTGCGCTACTGCCGCATAATGACGGTATATACCCTCTTGCGACGGCTTATTATAATAGGGTACCACAGATAATATCGCTGAATAAGCCGATAGGTCGGCATCGGACAATTCCCGCACCACAGCTGCGGTATTGTTACCTCCACAACCAAGCACCAGGGGTACACGTCCTGCCACGCGCTCAACGACAAAACGCTTTATCTGTTCCCGTTCGTCGGGTTCGAGCGTAGGATTTTCAGATGTGGTTCCCAAGACTACCATATAATCCACACCGCTCTGCACCTGATATTCAAGCAGGCGGGCAAGTGCGTCGAAGTCTATTGATTTATCTGATTTGAATGGCGTAACGAGAGCCACTCCCATTCCTTTTAGATTTATTCGTGCCATAAACGTGGTACTATCTGTGGATTTCAGCGCAAAATTAACCATTCTGCTTATCACGGCAAAATTTAAAGATGTTAAAGTCACCAAACCTTCATGGGGAAAGATTTGTTGTTCCAAGTAAGAAAACTATTAACCCTATTATACATAAAATCATGAGCGAATTTAATGATATCATCAAAGACAGCAAGCCCACATTGGTAGACTTTTTTGCCACATGGTGCGGTCCGTGCAAAATGCAGGGTCCTATTCTGGAACAGGTGAAGAATGCAGTGGGCGATGCAGCCAATGTAATAAAAATAGATGTTGACCGCAATCCGGAAGTATCGGCACGATATCGCATACAATCTGTTCCGACATTGATAGTATTCAAAGATGGTGAAGCTGTATGGCGCGGTGCCGGTGTGCATCAGAAAGACCAGCTCGTGGCAAAACTTAATGAGTTTATCCACGACAACAAATCAGATATCTAACACTCAATCTATATTCCAGCACAACAAACTCACGACTATGGATTTACAAAGATTTATCGACGGCGTGCACCCGACATTAGTTGAGATATATGCCCCTTGGTGCCCACATTGCCGCAAGATGATGCCTATCGTGGAGGACCTTAAGGAAATCTATTCAGGACGGGCACATATCGTACAAATCGACGGCGACAGCAATCCCGACATGGCACAGGCATTTAAGGCAGAATCATATCCCACATGGATTCTTTACAAAGAAGGCGAGGAAGTTTGGCGCGATTCCGGAGAAAAACCGGCATCGGAGCTTGAGGATATGATAGACCGTTTCGTTTGACACCCACACAAAACTATCTATATACACGACCACTCCCCCTGCGGCATAAAGCACACAGGGGGAGTGTCTTATTTTCTGTATCCGATAATGCGGATGTATTACATGAATGCGAGTATCAAGCTTTGGGCAGCTACCACACGCAGGAACATGGTCAACGGATACACTGTGGAGTAAGCCACCGCCGGAGCATCATTGCCGGTAGAGCCGTTGGCGTAAGCCAAGGCTGGGGGATCGGTGTAACCGCCTGAGAACAGACCCATGATGGTCAGATAATTAATCTTGTACACTCCACGCGCTATGCAACCTACTATCACCAGCGGAACAAAGGTGATGATAAAGCCCCATATCACCCACCACATACCGGTGGTATTGAATACGGTTTCAGCAAATCCGGCACCTGACGATATGCCTACCGATGCAAGGAACAGACAGATACCCAGTTCTCGCATAAGCAACGACGCCGATGAGGAGGTATAGGTGACCAGCTTGAACTTATAGCCGAAACGGCTCAACAATATAGCCACAACCAGCGGCCCCCCGGCAAGACCGAGCTTCATACCGAAGCCCACGTTAATCGAACCTACGATGATACCGAACATTATACCAACGAATATGGTAATCATATTAGGTTCATTGAGACGCTTCATCGAGTTACCCAGACGGTTGGCAAGACGGTCTATATCATTAAGGTCGCCCACTACAGTTATGCGATCGCCCATCTGCAAACGGAGATTAGGTGACGCGAGCAGGTCCACACCCGCACGATTCACGCGTGTGGCATTGAGCTGATATGCCGAGTGGAGACGGAGCGCACCCAATGCCACGCCATTGTACTGGCTCTTGGTGATGAGAATACGGCGCGATACCACACGGCTCGGTGTAACATCTTCCCAGTCCATCTCTATCTCGGGACCAACCACCGATTCAAATCGGGGAGTATCAGTAGTGGATATGACCACAAACAGTTTATCGCCGGTGCGCACCTGAGTGGCAGAGGTAGGTATTATTATATTGCCGCTTTGGTCCATGAGACGCGAAATCACGAAATCGCACAATATGATATCATGGAGTTCACGGAGCGACTTCCCGTTAATCAACGGATTGGTAACCTCGATAGACACCATATTAGGCTTGGTGTGGGCATTGCTGTTCTCATCCTCTATAGCCTGAATCTCCTTGTCGGTCTTGATGCGGAACAAAGCCTTAATCAAGAACATAGCGCCGATGATACCGCACACACCCAGGGGATATGCTGCCGCATATCCCATAGCCATGGTATTGATAGCCTCGGGTGTATTTGCCGTCTGCTGAGCCGCAGCCAGACCGGGGGTATTGGTCACAGCACCTGACATCACACCCACCAAGGCATTGATACTTGTAGCACCGCCTTCGACATAATAGATTATCAGCACTATAGCTACGTTGAGCGCTATTCCAAGCACTGCCAATCCGTTAAGTCTCATACCTCCCTTCTTGAACGATGAGAAGAAACCGGGACCCACCTGAATACCGATTGAGAAAATAAACAGAATCAAACCGAATTCGCGTACGAACTTCAATACCTCACCATTGACTATATAGCCAAGGTGACCCATCAAAATTCCCACGAAAAGCACAAACGTGACGCCTAACGAAACGCCAGCTACCTTAATCTTGCCAAGGAACACACCGAATGCTATCACAAACGAATAGAGCACGATGGTACTTGCCAAAGATTCATTGCCCGGACCGAGCAAACTTGTTAACCATGAAAAATCCATTGGAAGTAGAAATATATGTATAAGTGGTTTATTTATTGCGCAGTAGCGTATATAAGCCCATTTTGCGAGTGCAAAGGTACTGCTTTTTCGCCACATGAGCGAGCATCATTGACTATTTTTTCACAAAGCCCCTTGGATTTTTGGCTAAATGCTTTTCTAATTGGCATGCGGCTGTTACCTTTGCAGTCGATAAGATGGACAGGAGGTCAATGCTAATATTCATGGTGCTTTCGGTCACGGCGTTGCTGTGGTCGTGCAGCACTACACGCCATGTTCCCGACGGAAGCATGCTTCTCGACGATGTGAGGATAGTGGTTGACGATACCACCGACGTAGAGTCTGCCGACCTTACCAACTACCTGCGCCAAACGCCAAACCACAAGGTTCTCGGATTCGCGAAACTACAACTCGCCACATACAACCTGTCGGGACGCGATTCATCGAAATGGTACAACCGATGGCTCCGACGTCTCGGACAAGCCCCTGTGATATACGATGCCGACCTTACGGACGCATCACGCCGGCAACTGCGCCAGGCTCTTGTCAACATGGGGTACATGGGAGCTGATGTAGAAGTGGACACAATCGCACGCCCCGACAAGAAAAAAATAAGCGTGAACTACCGTGTGCATCCCGGACAAGCCCACCGTATAACGTCAATAGCCTACGACATTCCCGACACAACGGTGGCACGACTGGTACTTCGCGACTCAGTGATGTTCACCCTGTCGCCCGGCGACCACCTCGACCGCAATGCCCTTGAAGAGGAGCGCACACTCATCACCGCCCGTCTGCGCAATGCCGGGTACTACGCATTTTCAAAAGAATACATCAACTTCATAGCCGATACCGCCGAAAACTCTCTCGACGTCGGGCTCACCATGGTGATACGCCCACCCAAGCAAGCTTCCGGCACCCAAACCGCCACCGACACCGCCACCACGCACTCCCGTTATGAGATAAACCGGGTGATATTCGTAACCGGAGCCACATCGATGGGCAATCCATTGCAATCCATACCGGCTAATGCCGACACCGTAACATACCGCAACATATCAGTGATATACGGTTCATCCGACCATTACATACTACCATCGGCACTTGAGGAAAAATGTTTCATCCAGCCCGGTAAACGCTACAGCGCATGGGCCGTGGACCGCACATACGAGGCATTGGCGCAATTAGGAATAATCAAAAGCATCAACATAGAGATGGTGCCGGTGCCGGAGTTAGATGGGGTGAAACGTCTGGACGCTTATATATTCCTGTCACGCAACAAAAAACAGGGTGTAACCCTTGAACTCGAAGGCACCAACTCCGAAGGCGACTTCGGATTCGGAGTCGGACTCGCCTACCAACACCGCAACCTGGCACATCGAAGCAATCTGCTTTCGGCAAAGCTACGTGTCAACTACGAAAGTCTGTCGGGCAACCTGTCGAACCTCATCAACGACCGCTATACCGAATACGCGGGCGAGGTAGGCATAACATTCCCTAAATTCCTATTTCCGTTCGTATCAAGGTCATTCAAGCTACGCAGCAAAGCCACTACGGAATTCGCCCTATCGTTCAACTATCAGGAACGTCCCGAATACACACGCATCATAGCAGGCGCCGCATGGAAATACAAATGGAACACACGCGATAACCGCGAGCGCCGCACCCTCGACCTTGTTGACATCAACTACGTGTATCTCCCCGAAAGCACCATCGACTTCATAAACCAGATAGCTCCGAGCAACCCCCTGCTCAGATACAGCTATGAGGACCACTTCATAATGCGCACCGGCTACACCTATTACCGCACCAACAAGCGCATAGCCGGCACGCAATTGCGCCGCTATAGCCTTCAACGCTCCGTGTACTCACTCCGCGCATCGGTCGAGACAGCCGGCAATCTGCTATATGCCGTATCATCACTATCGAAAATGAAACGCCACAACGGAGTGTACACTCTGTTCGGAATACAATACTCACAATACGCAAAAGCCGAATTCGACTACTCATACACCCGCAACCTCAACACCCGGCATTCGCTCTCGTTCCATGCTGGCGTGGGGCTGGGAGTCCCATACGGCAACTCCCGCGTATTGCCTTTCGAAAAGCGTTTCTACGCCGGCGGAGCCAACGGCGTCAGAGGATGGGGAGTGCGCACACTCGGACCCGGCTCGTTCGACTCCAAGAACTCCGTAACCGACTTTATAAACCAATGCGGCGACATACGCCTGGATCTTTCCGCAGAATACCGCGCCAAATTGTTCTGGGTATTTGAAGGAGCCATGTTTGTAGACGCCGGAAACATCTGGACCATCCACAACTATGAGAACCAACCCGGCGGCATGTTCCGGTTCGACACCTTCTGGAAACAGATAGCCGTGGCATACGGCGTGGGACTCCGCATGGACTTCTCGTACTTTCTGCTGCGTTTCGACCTTGGCGTAAAGGCTCATAATCCGGCAAACAACCAGGAACGCTGGCCTATAATACATCCCCGGTGGAAGCGCGACACATCGTTTCACTTCTCAGTGGGCTATCCTTTTTAACTCTCGTTTGTTATACCTACATATATCCACAAAACCCACCGATATGCTGGTAATATTTGACCTTGACGGAACCTTACTGAATACAATCGCCGACCTCGCCGCTGCCGCCAACTATGCGTTGGAACAAGCCGGATATCCCACACATTCATCCGAAGCCTATCCCTACTTTGTGGGCAACGGAGTGTCAAAACTCCTTGAACGCGTACTACCCGAGGATATGCGCTCGGCAGAAAACGTGGAAAAACTACGCGTATATTTCAAGGAATATTACGGTGCCAACATGACACGCCACACCCGCCCCTACGAAGGAATACAAGATTTGCTGTCGGCATTGCGCGAACGCGGCATCAATGTAGCCGTGGCATCCAATAAATATCAGACAGCGGTGGACAAGCTCGTGCGGCATTACTTCCCCACCATCGAATGGGCTGCAATCGAAGGACAGAAAGAGGGTGTGCCGGTAAAACCGGATCCATCGATAGTATTTGAAATCCTATCAAAGTGCCCTACCCCGAAATCGCAAGTGCTGTATGTAGGCGATTCGGGAGTAGACATGGACACGGCACGCCGCGCAGGCGTGACATCCATAGGCGTGACCTGGGGATTCCGCCCGGAAAAGGAACTACGCTCACATTTCGCCGACAATATCGTATCGGCTCCGCAGCAAATACTGGAATTAGCCACCGACATACAACAGCTGTCACAATAACGGCTTATAGCTTCAACGAGGTAAATAATGCACAAAATGATAGTTTTGTGCAAAAAAATGTGTCGAATTTAAATCACGTTTCGCATATTTTCATTAAATTTGCAGCCTGCATTGGCGGAACCGGATAAGCTATCCCCTGTGCAGATAGTTAAAACAGCATCCACCTCTTTAACTATGAAGCTATTACAAGAGAAACTGTCAAAGTACACCGTGCCGCAGCAGGCTAAAGCAGCCGGCATCTACCCCTATTTCCGAGCCATATCAAGCGAACAAGACCCTGAAGTGATAATCAACGGTCGTAAAGTGCTCATGTTCGGTTCCAATTGTTACACAGGTCTGGTCAACGACCCCCGAATCAAAGAAGCCGCCATAGAGGCTACCCGCAAATATGGTACCGGATGTGCCGGTTCGCCGTTCCTCAACGGTACACTCGATTTGCACAAGAAACTCGAGGCCCGCTTAGCCGAATACATCGGCAAGGAGGATGTGATGATATACTCCACCGGATTTGAAGTGAACCTCGGTGTTGTATCCACACTTACCGGACGCGAGGACTACATACTTTGGGACGAACAGGATCACGCATCCATCATAGAAGGCCGTCGCCTGTCATTCTCACAGTCGCTCAAGTACAAGCACAACGACATGGAGTCGCTCGAAAAGCAACTTCAGAAATGCGACCCCGACAAGGTGAAACTCATAGTCACCGACAGTGTATTCTCAATGGAAGGCGACGTTGCCGACGTGAAGACCATAACCGAACTTGCCAAGAAATACAACGCCTCAGTGATGGTGGACGAAGCTCACGGCATAGGCGTATTCGGCAAAGGCGGACGCGGCGTATGCCACCATTACGGAGTCGCCGACGACGTAGACCTGATTATGGGTACATTCTCCAAGTCATTTGCTTCGCTCGGCGGATTCATAGCCACCGACAAGGAAATCACCAATTACCTGCGCCACCACTCACGCTCCTACATATTCACCGCGAGCATCACTCCGGCATCGACAGCAGCAGCCCTTGCCGCCATCGACATCATGGAGCAGGAACCCGAACGCCAGGAAGCACTGTGGGATGTAACCAATTACGCCCTCGAAGGATTCCGCAACATGGGATGCGAGATAGGTCACACATCCACCCCCATCATACCGCTGTACATACGCGACAACTTCAAGACATTCGCCGTGACCAGCGACCTGCTTGAAGAGGGTATATTCGTGAACCCCGTGGTATCACCTGCAGTGGCACCGCACGACACGCTGATTCGCTTCAGCCTTATGGCAACACACTCCAAGGATCAAGTGACCACAGCGTTGGAAAAAATCCAGAAAGTATTCCGCAAGCACGGCATTCTGGAATAATACGTCACAACAGTCAACGACATAATGATGTGTCCCGAAACCAAACGGCTTCGGGACACATTAATTTTATTGCGTTTTTCATACCATTATTTTTACATTAGCGGGCAAATTGCTAAATTCGCATCATCAATGATACAATAGCCACTCTTCTTAATTAAAACAATATTTCCACATGGTTTTTAAATTCCGAATAGTTTCAGACGAAGTCGATAATTTCAAAAGAGAGATAGACATCGATGCCGACGCCTCATTCCTCACATTCCGTAACGCTATCTGCGAATCGGTAGGATACGACAAAAATCAGATGAATTCATTTTTCCTGTGCGAGGACGGATGGGAAAAGGACAAGGAAATCACCCTTGAGGATATGGGCAGCGATTCATCGGAGGATGTGTACCTGATGGAAGACACCATACTGAGCGACTTCATCGAGGACGAAGGCCAGCGTCTGATTTTCGTATTCGATTACCTCACCGAGCGCTCATTCTTCATAGAACTCAAACGCACCGAACCGGGCAAATCGCTCCAGGACCCCGTATGCTCTGTTGCCATGGGACAGGCTCCCGCCCAATTCGTGGACATAGACGCCTTCGACGCAAAAATCGACGCCAAAGCCGCAGCAGCGGCGGCCGACATCGACGAGGATTTCTATGGCTCGGAAGCCTACAACGCCGACGAATTCGATGCCGAAGGATTTGATGAAATGACATTTGACGACAGCCTCTGATATGGGGCGGTTACTTGCCATTGACTACGGACGTAAACGCTGCGGCATAGCCGTGACCGATACACTGCGTATTGTAGCCACCGGTCTCTCCACGGTGGCAACGGCATCGCTTACAGAGTACATCAAGAACTATGTGGCGGGTGAACCGGTGGACATGATTGTGGTGGGACAGCCGCGGACCATGAGCGGGGAACCATCGGAGTCTATGCGATATATCACACCCGGCATAAACAAGCTACGCAAGGAGTTGCCCGGTATGGAAATAGTGTTTTTCGACGAAAGGTTCACATCCGTACTGGCACACCGTGGCATGATAGACTCGGGGATGAAAAAGATGCAGCGGCGCGACAAAGCGGCCGTCGACGAGATGTCTGCCGTGATAATACTGAACGATTATTTGCAAAGTAAACAATATACTGACCGACTATGAAACTACCGGTTTATCTATACGGGCACCCGGTGCTCAGAAAAATATCCCAAGATGTGACGCCCCAATACGAGGGTCTGAAGCAATTGGTCGCTGACATGTTTGCCTGTATGTACGAAAGCGAAGGCGTAGGTCTTGCAGCTCCGCAGATAGGACGCAACGACAAGATTGTGGTAATCGATGCCGACCCGGTGTCGGATTCATTTCCTGAATGCGCCGGCAGAAAATTCACACTCATCAATCCGGAAATCGAGATACTCGACGGCGAGAAGATATCCCGCGCCGAAGGTTGCCTGAGTCTACCCGGACTATCTGAGAATGTGCCCCGCGTGGAACATATCATGCTGCGGTGGGTCGACGAGAACTTCCAGCCGCATGAAGAGGAGATTTCCGGGTTCCTCGCGCGCATAGTACAGCACGAGTGCGACCATCTCGAAGGGAAGCTGTACATTGACCATATCTCCCCCATACGCAAACAGCTCATCCGTGGCAAACTCTCCAACATAATGCACGGAAAGATACGGTGCGACTATCCGGTGAAATACGCACCCCGCCGATAAATTACCATAACCACCCTAATCATTCCATCAACCATGGCCGACGACAAAAAAATAATATTCTCAATGGTAGGCGTGTCCAAGACATACCCTCCACAGAAACAGGTTCTTAAAAACATATACCTTTCATTCTTCTACGGAGCCAAGATAGGCATCATAGGTTTGAACGGTTCCGGTAAGTCATCCCTGCTCAAAATCATAGCCGGCATAGACAAGAATTATCAGGGAGAAGTGGTGTTCTCACCCGGTTATTCGGTAGGCTATCTCGAACAGGAGCCCCAACTCGATGCCGAAAAGACCGTAATAGAGGTGGTGCGCGAAGGTGTACAGCCCATCATGGACCTCCTTGCCGAGTTCGACAAAGTCAACGAATCGTTTGCCGACCCTGACGTGCTCGAAGACCCTGACAAGATGGACGCTCTCATTGCGCGGCAAGGTGAACTACAGGATGCCCTGGACGCTGCCGACGCATGGAACATAGACAGCAAGCTGGAACGCGCCATGGACGCACTCCAGTGTCCGCCCGACGACCAGAAGGTAGGCACACTATCCGGGGGCGAACGCCGCCGCGTGGCTCTGTGCCGTCTGCTGCTCCAGCAACCCGACGTGCTGCTGCTCGACGAGCCCACCAACCACCTCGACGCCGAGTCCATAGACTGGCTCGAACAGCACCTGCAGCAATATCCCGGTACAGTGATAGCCATAACCCACGACCGTTATTTCCTTGACCATGTGGCAGGATGGATTCTCGAACTTGACCGTGGGGAGGGTATTCCATGGAAAGGCAACTACTCTTCATGGCTCGACCAAAAGACCAAACGCATGGCACAGGAGGAGAAGCAAGCCAGCAAACGCCGCAAGACACTTGAACGCGAGCTCGAATGGGTGCGCATGGCACCGAAAGCACGCCAGGCAAAAGGTAAGGCACGTCTGTCGAGCTACGACCGCCTGCTCAACGAAGACCAGAAGCAGCGCGAGGAACGCTTGGAAATATTCATCCCCAACGGTCCGCGTCTGGGACAGAAGGTGATTGAAGCCAACGGACTTGCCAAGGCATTCGGCTCGAAGCAGCTGTTCAAGGACCTGAACTTCATGCTGCCCCCCAACGGCATAGTTGGCGTAATAGGACCAAACGGCACGGGCAAGACCACCCTATTCCGTCTCATCATGGGACAGGAGAAAGCCGATGCCGGCAATTTTGAAGTGGGCGAAACCGTAAAGATAGCCTATGTCGACCAGCGGCACCATGACCTCATACCGGAAAAGAGTGTCTACGAAGTGATATCGCAAGGCGTAGAAAGCTTCCGCATGGGAGGACGCGATGTCAACGCCCGCGCCTATCTGTCGAAGTTCAATTTCTCCGGTGCCGACCAGGAGAAGAAAATAGGCGTGCTTTCGGGAGGTGAACGTAACCGCCTGCATCTCGCCATGGCTCTCAAGGAGGAGGGTAACGTACTGCTGCTCGACGAACCTACCAACGACATCGACGTCAACACTCTCCGCGCGCTCGAAGAGGGTCTGGAAGATTTCGCAGGATGCGCCGTGGTAGTAAGTCACGACCGTTGGTTCCTCGACCGCATCTGTACACACATCCTTTCATTCGAAGGCGACGGACAGGTGGTGTTCTACGAAGGCTCGTACTCCGACTACGAAGAGTACAAGAAAGCCAAGAACGGCGGCAAGGAATTGCCACGCCGACGCTACCGTAAACTCATGGAATAACTATAATTGATTACATTCGCGGCACAAAAAGCGTATAAATACTCATTTTTAGGTATGGCGACACAGTATAATAGTCCATACCTTTGTATCAGATAATTTTTACGAATTGAACTAACCGCATGTAATCTAATTAGGAAAGAAAATAGGTATTAGCTTCTTAATTGTTAATTACCTGACGAATACGCGGAGCACGCTGTGAAGCATGTCTCCGCGTATTCGTTTTCACATAATTCACCGCTATATCTCTATAACAGACGTGGCCGCACCACTGAATGTGGGCAGCCACGTATATGCTATATCTCTAATACGGAGTATCAGCGTCCGGTGTATGTGTGCGGCGACAAGCGGCGCAGCTCCTCCTTCACGGAATCGCTCACCTCGAGAGTATCAATGAACTCCGATATGCTCTGCTCGGTAACGGTGGAGTTAACGCGGGTGAGCTGCTTCAACGTCTCATACGGGTGCGGATAACCCTCGCGACGCATGATAGTCTGTATGCCCTCGGCAACCACATTCCACATGCGGTCGAGGTCGGCGTAAATAGCGTCCTCGTTAAGAATCAGCTTGTTCAGTCCTTTCAGAGTGCTCGCCACGGCTATGAGCATGTGACCCATAGGCACACCCACATTGCGCAGCACGGTAGAGTCGGTAAGGTCGCGTTGCAGACGTGATATGGGGAGTTTTCCGGCAAGATGTCCGAGTATTGCGTTGGCAATACCCAGGTTACCCTCGGAATTTTCAAAGTCTATGGGGTTCACCTTGTGGGGCATAGCCGAGGAGCCTACCTCGCCAGCCTTGATACGCTGCTTGAAATAATCCATCGATATGTACTGCCACACATCGCGGTCAAGGTCTATCATTATGGTATTGATGCGGCGCATGGCATCGAACAGCGCGGCAAGATTATCGTAATTGGAAATCTGTGTAGTGTAACGCTCACGTTCTATACCCAGGTTCTCCTTAAGGAAACGTGCGGCAAACTCCTGCCAATCGATATCAGGATATGCCACCGAATGGGCATTGAAATTACCGGTCGCGCCACCGAACTTACCGCTCACCGGCACAGCCTTGAGCGCATCTATCTGAGTGCGCAGACGGTAGCAGAACACCATTAGCTCCTTGCCCAGACGTGTGGGCGAAGCCGGTTGTCCGTGCGTCTTGGCAAGCATTGCCACATCAGCCCATTCCTGAGCTTGGCTTTCCAACTTGGCAAGCATCTCCTCCAATGCGGGCAGATATACCTCATTTACCGCCTCGCGCACCGACATAGGCACGGAAGTATTATTGATATCCTGCGAAGTAAGCCCGAAGTGGATAAACTCCTTATACTGTTCCAGCCCCATAGCATCGAAACGCTCCTTCAGGAAATACTCCACCGCCTTGACATCGTGGTTGGTCACCGACTCAATCTCCTTGATACGGGTGGCATCGGCAAGCGAGAACTCCTTATATATATTACGGAGCTGACCGAACTTATCGGCATCCACCCCCGCAAGCTGCGGCAAAGGCAACTCGCACAATGCTATGAAATACTCCACCTCCACACGCACACGGTAGCGTATCAGGGCGTATTCCGAAAAGTATCGGTCGAGCGATTCACACTTGCCGCGGTAACGGCCGTCGATAGGAGAGATGGCTGTGAGTGATGTAAGTTGCATATCTGTCTTTAAATAGAAATTTCCTATGCAAAGATAATCATAAGTAAGGAGCTATGCCAAATTTATTTATCACAGTCGCCCCAAACCGGCACACAAATAAGACATGTAATCTTTGACTCTCACCTCGGCAACCATCTTTTACTTGACAAATATTTATTGCAATTAATGTATTTTAACCAAATGGGGGGGTAAAATTTGTTGTTTTTAGTAATTTTGACGTGTTTTACTCTCTTTTCAGTCTCACGGTTCTGAGACTTAATATTCATAACTCATTAACATCAACCCACTTATAAGCTACAAAAGGCAGGGAAAACAATGAATATTGATTGGGATTCAGAATTTGAACAGATATTCCGGGAAAACTATCCCCGCCTGCTGTTTCATGTCAACCGTATCGTGAGCCAGTCCGACGATGCCGAAGATATTGTAGGCGATGTGTTTTTTGAGATATGGAATCGCCGGCACGAACTGAACATTGACCGCGACGGGCTAAAAGCCTATCTTTACCGTTCAGTCTCCAACCGCGCCCTCAACTCCCTCCGGCGCCGTGGCACAGCCGAAACAAGCATTTCCCTCCTGACTAAACTCAATGAGATACGCCTTGACCACCTCATATCCAACTATGACCCCGACACCGATGTCAGGCGCATGGAAATACGTCAAGCCATAGAACAAGCCATAGAGTCGCTCCCCGAAAAATGCCGGCAGGCATTTACCCTCAGTTACATCCAGGATTTGAAAAATCAAGACATCGCCGACATAATGAACGTCTCACCGCGAACCATCGATGCTCACATCTACCGGGCACTGCGGGTATTGCGTGAGAAACTCAAATATATCCTGCCATTAGCTTTTTTTACGCTCGCTCGCTTAAGTGTTTTTAATATTAACTTTGTTAACTAATAAAGCGAATAGTTAATATACTCGCATGACTGAAGAAATAATAGCCAAATACTTGTCACGGCAATGCACCCCTCAGGAACTTGAGGAACTGGTGCAGTGGGTCGAGGAGTCGCCCGAAAACGCCAGAATGCTCATGGAGTTTGAGAAAACTTCATTGGCGGCAAAAAGCATATTTTCATCCCACGAGGACTCCACACAAAAAGCGTGGGAGACACTCAACCGCTCTCGTCGCCGCTCTCGAATCATGTCATGGATCGGAGCCGCCGCATGCCTTGCCATAGTAGCCACCGTGGGCATTTGGCTATTGTTACAACCCTCAAGCCCCAAAATGATATCCATAGCCACCGCCGACACCACCATGCTGCTCACCCTGCCCGACAGCACCACCGTGTGGCTCAACAGGAATTCTCATCTCGAATATCCGGAGACATTTGCCGACAACAGTCGCGAAGTGACACTGCACGGCGAAGCATATTTCTGCGTGGCAAAGAATCAGCTCAAACCATTCACCATCGACGGTCCTGATATGGCGGTAACAGTCACAGGCACCCGCTTCGACATGAAAAGCGACAAAAACGGCATTAACGAAGTGAGTCTCATTGAAGGCAGCGTACGCGTATCGCCCAACGGAACCAAGGATGGTGTGGACCTGCGCGCCGGACAGAAACTATCGCTCGACGCAGCCACCGGCACCATAACCGTCTCCGAGCTCCACACCGCACTCGATGCCGTATGGACCAACAACGTAATACCATTCCGTCACGCCAATATCCGCTCCATAGCCGAAGCACTCGAATATCTCTACGGCGTAACCGTCCACATAGGCAAAGACATCGACTGCAACCGAACCTATTCGGGCGGCATGCGCCACAGCGAGAACATCGACACCGTGCTCGACGACATGGTACGCGCCATACCCGTGCGGTACACCGTGAAAGGATCTGACATCTACCTGTCACGACGCTGACCACCACCCGGCACAAATCACTGAACACAATCATCCATGCCCTGCAAAGGCTCCACGGCACCATCTCACACAGACGGTGCCATATCTTTATCATACCGGTCTACTATATGCCCCAGAAAAAGCGGCATAAAACACGAAAAAAACGCTCTTGCAAAAAAATCTTTATTTTTCTCAAAAAACGATTAAGTCGTTTTATGTACTTATGTGTATAATCTAATAAACCATGAACATTTCTTAAATCAAATAATTATTTTCTAACCTTAAAACTCAAAAATCGCAGTGCAATGGAATTACTGAAAAAAAGCAGGTTGCGCATGCTCCTTCCGTTCGTAATGGCGGCAGTGTGTATGGCAGCATCGGCACAGATTACCATCACCACGACACCCAAATCGAAGGTGAACGATGTGCTCCAAACCATTAAGAAGCAGACGAACTACGAGTTTTTCTACGACGATGCCATCGGTCAACAGACCGTAAAGGCTACCAAGTTGGAAAACGTCTCTCTTTCCGATGCTCTCAACGCGCTCTTCGCGCAAACACCGATCAGTTACTCTATACGCGACAAATTCGTGTATCTGAGCATCAAAGACTCCAAGCCCGCTCCCGCAAAAAAGCAGGGCGAACGCCGCAAAATCACCGGCTCTATCCTTGATGAAAATGGTGAACCCATGGTGGGTGTGACCGTACGTGTCAAAGGCACCAACGCCGTTGCCACCACAGACTTCGACGGTAACTACTCCATAGTCACCGACGCTGCCAATCCCGTGGTAACAGCATCATACATCGGCTACAAACCCGCCGAAGTGAAACCCGCCGGCGAGACAGCCGACATGAAAATGAACCTCGAAGCCACAAGCCTCGACGAAGTAGTCGTTACCGCCCTCGGCATCAAGCGTTCCGAAAAAGCACTTACCTACAACACACAGCAAATCAAAGCCGACGAAATCACCGGTGTCAAAGACGCCAACTTCGTCAACTCACTTGCAGGTAAAGTAGCCGGTCTCAACATCAACGCATCCTCTGCCGGTATCGGTGGCGGCGCAAAAGTGGTTCTTCGCGGTACCAAATCTCTTTCAGGCAACAACAACGCCCTATACGTTATCGATGGTATACCCATGCCTTCGCTCGAACATAAACAGACCGAAGACCTATATTCCGGTATGGGACAATCGGGCGACGGTGCATCAATGATCAACCCCGAGGATATCGAATCCATGTCGGTACTCTCCGGCGCAGCCGCTTCCGCTCTCTACGGTAGCGAAGCCGCCAACGGTGTCATCATGATCACCACCCGCAAAGGCGTTGAAGGCAAGACTCGCGTCACTTACTCCAACTCCACTCAGTTCCTCAACGCAATCGCCACTCCCGAGTTCCAGAACACCTACGGAGCGGCTGCGGGTGAGTTCAAGAGTTGGGGCGCCAAATTGGGTTCGCCAAGCTCTTACGACCCCACCGACTTCTTCCAGACCGGCTTCAACGAAACCAATGCCGTTACCCTCACAGCCGGTAACGCCACCAACCAGACATTCCTTTCGTTAGCCGCCACCAATGCCGAAGGTATCATCGAGAACAACACCCTCGACCGTTACAACTTCACCATCCGCAACACCACCAATCTTATCAAGGACAAACTCCGTCTTGATGTCAGCGCAAGCTACATGAACGTCAAGGAACGCAACATGGTGTCCCAGGGTCAGTACATGAACCCCTTGGTTCCCCTCTACCTCATGTCACCCTCCTACAGTCTCGACACTTATAAGGTATTCGAGATGTACAATCCCGAACGCAACTTCAAGACTCAGTATTGGCCTTGGGGCAACCAGGGATTGGGCATGCAAAACCCCTACTGGATTACCCAGCGCGACAATTTCGTCAACCACAAGAACCGCTTCTCCATGAGCGGAGGTCTCTACTGGGACAACGTAGTGAAAGGCCTTAACATCAGCGCACGCGCTAAACTCGACTATTTCAACGCATTGCTCGAAACCAAATATTCGGCTTCCACTGATGCTATCTTTGCCGAGATGTACGGTGCCTACTTCAAGACCGATGCCACCACTCGCCAGATATACGGTGACGTAATGGCTTCCTACAACAACAACTTCGGTCCCGTATCATTGTCAGCCGTTCTTGGTGCTTCTATCAACGATGTAAATAACCGTTGGTTCTATCAGGGTGGCGACCTTGCTTCTGTAGCCAACCATTATACACTTGCCAACGTAAACCCCACGGGATCACACTACAAATCTTATGGTGAAGGTTACCACGACCAGAATCAGTCAGTATTCGGCACTGCACAAATCGGATACAAGGGTTATCTGTTCCTTGACCTTGCAGGACGTATCGACTGGAACTCGGCTCTTGCATGGACCAACACCAACCACGTAGCCTATCCCTCGGTAGGTGTATCCGCTATTCTCACCGACATGATTCCGGGTCTGCGCAACGAAGTGCTTTCATTCTTAAAGGTACGTGGATCTTACTCTGAAGTAGGTAATGCCCCCAAACGCTACATCGCATACCCCACTTATGAGTATGAGAAGACTATGACTGTCACCGCAACCAACTATCCCAACTCCGACCTGAAGCCCGAACGCACCAAAGCGTGGGAAGTAGGTTTATCTACTCGCTTCTGGATGGACAAAATCAAATTCGATATCTCTCTCTACAAGACATCTACCTACAACCAGCTCTTCAAACCCACCCTTCCGCCGTCGTCTGGTTACAAAGCCATATACATCAACGGTGGACAGATCGACAATAAGGGTATAGAAATAAGCCTTGGTATCAACCAACCCCTCGGACCGGTAGATTGGGAATCGAATTTCACATACTCGCTCAACCGCAACAAGATTGTCAAACTGCTTAGAGAAACCACTCTCTCCAACGGTTTGCAGGTTAAGCAGGATATATACGACATCGTGACACTCGGCAACGTCAAGAGCCGTTTGGTCGAAGGTGGTTCTGTTGGTGACCTCTACGTAACCACTCTCAAGCGCGACATGCACGGCAACATCATCGTCGACGACGTGAACCTCACCTTCAGCCGCGACGAAACCGCAGGTCCCAACCACGATGGATGGGTATATGCCGGTAACGCCGAACCCAAATACACCATGGGATGGCGCAACTCTTTCCATTGGAAAGGACTTTCGCTTGGATTCCTCATCAACGCCCGCATCGGTGGCCGCGCAGTCTCTATGACACAGGCATACATGGATGCATACGGCACTTCGCAGACTTCGGCTGCCGCACGCGACCTTGGCGGCGTGACCATCAACGACATTTTCGTTGCCGGTGGTGCTCAGAAGTACTATGAATACGTTGGTAACAACTCTGGTGAAAACTATGTTTACTCAGCCACTAACGTTCGTCTCGGTGAGCTTACGGTTGGCTACGATATCCCTGTCAACCGTTGGGTTAACTGGATTCAAGGCTTGAACGTGTCATTCATCGGTCGCAACCTCTGCTATCTCTACAAGAAAGCTCCTTTCGACCCCGAGCTCACAGCATCGACCAACATGGGTTGGAGTGGTCTTGACTACTTCATGCTACCGGCAATGCGCACTCTCGGTTTCTCTGTTAAAGTCAACTTCTAATGCAACCAATCAAAATGAAAAATATCAACAAACTTTCAGCATACATCGGCGGAGCCATACTGGCCGGAGGTATGTTCTTAAGCTCATGTACCGACAAGTTCGAGAGCTGGAACATCAACCCCGACGAGGTTACAGAAGACATGATGGATCGTGACAACCTCAAGACCGGTGCCCTCTATTCTCAGATGCAACGCGGTGTGTTCATTGTCGGTCAGGACAAAGGCGGTACATACCAGATTCACCAGATGCTCAATGGTGACAACTATGCCGGTTACCTTGCCAACATCAAGGACTCATACGATATAGGCAGCCGTCACCACGACCATTACTCCATGCAATCGAAATGGTTCACCAATCCTTTCGATGACACTTATCCCGAAATCATGCAACCATGGAAAACCATCTGCGAATCTACCGATGAAGGTGCCATGGACCGTGCAATGGCAACTGTGGTCAAAGTATTCGGAATGCACCGCATGACCGACAAATACGGACCCATTCCCTACAGCAAATTCGGTACTGACATTGCTGTGCCATACGATTCCCAACAGGACATCTACAATCAGTTCTTCAACGAGCTCGACGATGCTATCACTGTGATGAGCGATTATCTCAACACCGGTGCATCCACATACCTCGCCCGTTATGATAATGTTTATTCCGGCAACGTGGCTAAATGGCTTAAATTTGCCAACACGCTCCGTCTGCGCCTTGCCATGCGCATATCATACGTCGACGAAACCAAAGCCCGTACTGAAATCCAGAAAGCCATCGATTCACCCGCCGGATTGATGACTTCGGCTGCCGACGATGCCATACTGCACAATAATACCAACGGCTTCACATTCACCAATCCCATCTATGAGGTGACACAAAGCTTCAACGACATGCGTATGAGTGCTACTATGGATTGCTACCTCAATGGATACAACGACCCCCGTTTGGCTGCATACTACTTACCTAACAGCAAAGGTGAATACCGAGGTATGCGCAACGGTATGACCTCCGAATTCTCATCTATGGCAGCCGTGACCTCAGCTTCCAACTTCAAAAGCGACAGCGACCTCCCCTGGATGCACGCCGCCGAAGCCTATTTCCTCCTTGCCGAAGCAAAACTTCGTTTCGGTCTTGGAAGCGGAGATGTGAAAGATTTGTATGAACAGGGTATCCGCGCTTCATTCGCAAGTGCCGGTGTCACTTCAGGAGTCGACGGATACATCGCCAACGACACCGACGTACCCAACGATACATGGACCAATCCCGCCAATAACCAGAACGTCAATGTAAGCTCCATGGTATCATCGCTCCCCGTAGCTTGGGACGATGCCGCCGACACCGAGACAAAGCTTGAGCGTATTATGATTCAGAAATGGATCGCACTCTACCCCGACGGTCAGGAAGCTTGGAGCGAAATGCGCCGTACCGGATACCCCGGCTGGGTTCGCATCAACACCTATAGCTACGCTTCCGGTGTGTCAAACAACGACATTATCCGTCGTATACAGTTCTCTACCACCGAATTGACCAATAACTCCGCCAATGTTCAAGCTGCCATTCAGCTGCTTGGCGGTCAGGACAACGCCGGCACTCGCCTGTGGTGGGATGTTAAACGTTAATCACCCCTAACTATTATCACTAAGAATTATGAAACTTTTCAGATATATTCTTCCCATGGTGGTTCTCGGTTCGGCGTTCACCGCTTGCGATGACATCGAGAACATCGAGCCGGAAGATGTAAACAAACCTTACACTTACGGTCCGATATACTACCAGAACCTCCGTGACTACAAAGCGTCCGAACACGAAATTTGCTTCGGATGGTTTGCCGAATACAACACACCCATCTCCATGGGACGCAGTTTCCTCGGTCTCCCCGACTCAGTCGACGTAATCTCCCTTTGGGGCGGTATTCCAAGCGACCCCTCCATTATGGAAGATATGCGCTTCGTGCAGAAAGTCAAGGGTACAAAGATGCTCCTCGTTGCCATCACACGTCTTGATGCCGAACTCGATGTGCTTCCACACAAACAGTTCTGGAACGAAGTGAAGCAGATGCCCGCCGGTGACGAAAAAACCGAACTCACCAAAAAAGCTCTCGAGATGTATGCCGAATACTTCGTTGACCAGGTGTTTGAGAACGACCTCGACGGCTTCGATGCCGACAACGAGCCCGAAGGCGACATGAACGATGGAGACAACTTCCTTCACTTCTACAAGCACCTCGCCAAATACATGGGCCCCAATCCCGACCAAACCAAAGAGGAACGCCGCGAACTTATCCGCGAACGCTACGGCAATAAAGTGGCAAATCAGGAAGGTATCTGCGACAAGATGCTTTGCGTCGATGGTAACGGTCCGAGCGGATGCGCTCCCTACTCCAACTACTGGCTCCGTCAGGACTACGGTGGTGGTACAAGCTTCAGCTCCAGCTGGCCTTACAGCAAGCAGGTATTCTGCTGCAACGTCGGTGACAACTGGCAGACACCCCTCGACGAAATGTATCGTCAGGCTCGTGCAAAAGCTCCCGATGGTGGCATGAAAGGCGGGTTCGGTGCATTCTTCATCAATCGTAACTACCGCGTGACCGAGACTAACATCGAGCCTTATTACCACCTGCGTAATTGCATACAGATTCAGAATCCCGCAATATACTAATATTGAATCGACATGAAAAATTTCAAAAACATATATCTATTAGCAGGTGCGCTCGCACTCTGCTCCGTAGGATTCGTTTCGTGCGACGATGACGACGAATACGACTTCCCCGGAACCGACCGCACATTGGTATACGCCAAAGGCTCTACCGCCAACTACAGCGTTTTGGTAAGCCCCATTCTTACATCCTCTGGTGTTGATTTCTCGACCTATGCCACAGTCAACAAACGTGCGGCAGGCGACATCCGGGTAACTTATGTAATCGACAATTCGCTCATTGACACTTACAATGATGAAAATGGCACAGACTATATCGCTGTACCCGATGAACTCATTCTAATCGAGAATCCCACTCTCGTAATACCCAAAGGTGAAATGCAGTCGGCTGAAGCTTTCAATATCAAGTTGAATGACACTCCCGAAAAACTTGCGCTTCTCGACAAGGACAGCCGATACTTAATTCCCGTGCGTTTGGACGAAGCCAACGGTGGTGGCTCAGACATAAGCACAAGTCTCAACCGGCCAAGCTACATCACCATCGAAGTATCCAATAATGTTATCGCGACAGGCGAGGACACATCCAATGCCGGAACCGAAGTTACCGACTTCACCGGCTGGACAGCCACTTGCTCTACAGGCGACGATGTTTCCGCTATGCTCGACGGTAACAAGAACAACTACTTCCAAATCTCATCCGATTCACCATTCGATGTAACTGTTGACATGGGCAAGGAGTATAAGTTCGGTGCCATCAAAGGCATGCTCTACGAAATTTACTGGGGCAATTACGGATTTGACAACGGATCATTCCCCCAAGGTATGACGATTAGTGTATCTACCGATGGTACAAACTGGCTTGAGCTTGGCGAAAACCCTAATGGAGACTCATGGTCAGCCGCAACCAACATCGTATTCGCAGGAACCATCACCGCCCGCTACATCAAACTCGGAATCCCCGTAGTAAGCAGCTATTATGGCACATCGGCAGAATTCAACTGTGGTCTGTTCACAATCTTTGAGAAATAATGCTTAACATTAGAATCAACATGAAAAAATATATTTTAGGATCATTGGCAGCCGCTTCGCTTATCTTGGGGGGCTGCTCCAACGGTGAAGAGTTCAACGATGCCGTATTCATCACCGGCACATTGACCACCAACACCATCCGTGTAGCGGTAGACGGTGTATCGCATACTGCTTTCACGGTTACGTCCTCAGCCAAGGCGGCAAGCGACATCAAAATTGAGGTCGCTGCCGCGCCCGAACTGCTCGACGAGTACAACAAGAAGAATCAACGCAACTTCCAGGTTCCTCCCGTTGACGCTTACACTCTCGAAGACGGAATTGTCACCATCAAATCCGGTTCCAACGTATCCTCTCAGGCATCGCTCGTTACCGATGGCGATAAACTTGCTGAAGGCATCAGCTACTGTCTCCCCATCACCATCAAGGAAATAAGTGGTGCAGGACTGGACATCATGGAATCGTCACGTACCGCCTATGTGATGTTTACAAAGGTTATCAACATCAAGGCTGCAAATCTGGCTCGCCGCGGTGGTTTTAACGTTCCCCAATTCTGGGAAGTAAACAACCCCAACTCGCCCGTTAAGGCTCTTGGTGAGATGACCCTCGAAATGAAGGTGCTTCCTGTTGCTTTCGGTACTAATCCCCGCAATGGAAATGACATCAGCTCACTCTGCGGTTGTGAGGAAAACTTCCTCTTCCGTTTCGGTGACGGTGCCGGACAGCCCACCAACCAGCTTCAGCTTGCCCCCGGTAAGATTGGTACCGACCCATCCGACCCCAACAAGAACCCCAACTACGGATTCAAGGTAACCGACAAACTCTTCGAAACCGGTCACTGGTTGCATTTCGCTGCCGTTTACGATGGATCTACTCTGAAAATCTACCTCGATGGCGAGCAGATTTACAATGTGAACACCAAGGGAGGTATCGTGAACCTGTCACGTGCCTACGACGGTCACACTTGGGAAGATGGTTTCTCTATCGGTCGTTCGGCTGGCTACGCACGTTACTTCAACGGTTACATCTCGGAATGTCGCGTATGGAACGTAGCCCGCACTCTCGACGAACTCAACGCCGGTATCTGCTACGTTGACCCCACTACCGACGGTCTTGTAGCCTACTGGCGATTCAACGGCGAGACACAGGACGCCAACGGTACCGTACGTGACGAGACAGGTCATGGCTACGATGCAGTTCCTTTCGGAAGCGTAACCTACGTTGACAATCAGAAATGTCCGTACTAATCCCTGACCCTAAAAAGTGTTACCGAAAGATTTCAACTTGAAATCTACGAAACGACCAACTTTTTAACTTCATAATAAATTTACCCAACCCGGAGGGGGCGTGCCAGTGATGGTCCGCCCCTTTCATTTATTCCCCACCTCCACAAAAATTTTGACACCGATTGCCTATATTTCAGAATATATCGTTATCTTTGTAACAAACATTATTTTATTCATAGCATACTAAAAACACCATTAATGAATAATATAATATCAATTAATATCGCCAACCCACATGACATAGCCTTGCAGATAGCATCACGGGTGAAGTCACGTCGGCTCGAACTGAATCTGACGCAAGAAGGCATTGCATTGAGGGCAGGAGTCAAATTTGCCACTTACCGCAGGTTTGAGCAGACTGGCGAGATATCGCTGAAAGGATTGCTGCGCATAGGCTTCGCCTTGGACGCGCTATCGGATTTTGACACACTTTTCGCCCAACGACGCTATCAGACACTCGACGACGTACTGAACGAACAAACCATCACCCGCAAAAGAGGAAAAAGAAAATGAAAAGCATCAATAAAATCGAATACATAATATAACCTTTACCCCCCGTTGAACTCAATGGGGGTATTTTTTTCCATCAAAAGTGCATATTCGCATACTATTCCTCTCCACACCCGCTATCTTTGTACCCGCAAGCCACAGCTCCCTATTTTCCAATTCCGAGCTATTAAGTAATTTCACCCCATCACGTGTTATATCAATAACCGCGATTAAGTAACTTTGCTATCATGAATAAACTACGTCACATTATCACCGTCGTGCTATGTGCCATCACCATAACATCCATAGCACAGACGCCCAATAAATCAGTAAAATTCGATGAGATAATCCACGATTTCGGCACCATCGACGAAACCGCGGGTAAAGTATCGCACCGCTTCCGCTTCACCAACGTAGGCAGCGAACCCGTAGTGATGCTATATGCACGCGCCGGATGCGGATGCGTCCATGCCGACATCCCCAAGCAACCCATCCAACCCGGCAAGACAGGCATTGTGACCGTGACATTCGACCCCAACTACCGTCCCGGACACTTCAGCAAAGAGATAGCCCTGGTGAGCGACGGCAAAAAATTCAACCGCATTTGGGTAAAGGGCGACGTAAAACCCGGCAAGCACCCCATCAAGGAAAACTTCCGCTACGAATTCGGCCACGGACTCTACATGAACTTCAAGCGCATGGTATTCGGCACCATCAAGGAAGGGGAGGAAAAGACCATGAAGCTGAAATTTGCCAACGACTATCAGATCACCATGCAGCTCACATTCGAGATTGAGAAACCCGACCCCGACTTCACCGTAGTGATACCCACCGGACATATACTGCATCCCGAAGGCGACGGCATGATGCCCATTACCGTACGCGTCAACAAAGCATTCACCGGCGAGCGCACCGTCAACCTCATCCCCATAGCCAACGGCTACCGCCTATCCCCCCTCCCCATCGTAGTCCAATCCCGCCAATAACCCCATCCCCCATTCCTAATTCTTGCTCCGCAAGCGTCCTTCGGACGATAACCTAATTCCTAATTCCTAATTCCTCATTCCTAATTCTAATTCCCCCCATGTCCCGACTAATCTCCATAGCCATCACAGCCCTACTGGCACTCACCGCATTCGCCCGCACCGAAAAAGGCGACTACCTCAACCCCAATCTTCCCACCGACGCCCGTGTGACCGACCTCCTCAGCCGCATGACCGTCGAAGAGAAAGCAGGACAACTCCTTTGCCCCCTCGGATGGGAGATGTACTCCATCAAAAGCCCCAATCGCGTGGAAGTCTCCGACACCTTCCGTCGGCTCATCGACACACGCCACGCCGGTATGCTGTGGGCGGTATACCGTGCTGACCCCTGGACACGCAAGACTCTCGACAACGGTCTGAACCCGCGCCTTGCAGCCATGGCAGGAAACGCACTGCAGAAATACGTGATTGACCACACCCGGCTCGGCATACCCATGTTCATTGCCGAGGAAGCGCCCCACGGACACATGGCTATCGGAGCCACCGTATTCCCCACAGGCATAGGCATGGCAGCCACTTGGAACCCCGCTCTCATCCAATCCGTCGGCTCCGTCATTGGCACCGAAGTTCGCAACCAAGGCGCACACATAAGCTACGGACCGGTACTCGACCTCTCGCGCGATTCCCGTTGGAGCCGTGTAGAGGAAACTATGGGCGAAGACCCTGTACTCGCAGGGACACTTGGCGCGGCAATGGTGCGCGGTCTCGGCGGCGGCGACCTCTCACGCCCCGCATCCACCATAGCCACACTCAAGCACTTCCTCGCCTACGCCGTGCCCGAAGGCGGTCAGAACGGCAACTTCTCTACCGTTGGACAGCGCGACCTGCTGCAAAACTTCCTCCCGCCGTTCCACGATGCCGTCAACGCCGGCGCACTCTCCATCATGACATCCTACAACTCCATCGACGGCGTCCCCTGCACCGCCAACGGATCACTGCTCAACGACATGCTCCGCGACGACTGGAAATTCCGCGGCTTCACCGTGTCCGACCTTTACAGCATCGAAGGACTCTACGAGACTCACCACGTTGCGCCGACCATAACCGATGCCGCCGCCATGGCACTCAATGCCGGTGTCGACGTTGACCTCGGCGGCGACGCCTACATGAACCTCGTCAATGCAGTGAAAACCGGACGCGTCAGCATGGCGGACCTCGACCAAGCCGTGGCACGCGTACTCCGGTTGAAATTTGACATGGGACTATTCGAGAACCCCTACGTCGACCCCGACCGCGCGGCAAGCACCGTACGCTCCGACGCACACCGCCGTGTGGCACTCGACGTGGCACGCCAGTCCATCACACTCCTTGAAAACAAAAACGCTACCCTGCCGCTCGACCCCGCCAAAGTGCGCGTGGCAGTAGTAGGACCCAACGCCGACAACGCCTATAATATGCTCGGCGACTACACCGCACCGCAGGAACAGGGCAACGTGAAAACCGTGCTCCATGGCATACTCAGCCATCTGCCCGCCGACCGCGTCGAATACGTCAAAGGTTGCGCCATCCGCGACACCGCATCGGCAGACATACCCGCAGCCGTTCAGGCAGCGCTCCGCGCCGACGTGGTGGTGGCAGTCGTCGGAGGTTCCAGCGCACGCGACTTCAAGACATCATACATCGAGACCGGAGCCGCCGTCGTCGACGAGACATCACTCTCCGACATGGAGTCGGGCGAAGGCTATGACCGCGCCACACTCACACTCCTCGGCAAGCAGCAGCAACTTCTCGAAGCCCTCAAAGCCACAGGCAGACCGCTCGTGGTAGTCTACATCGAAGGTCGGCCACTCGAAAAAGGATGGAGCGCCGACAACGCCGACGCCCTGCTCACCGCCTATTATCCCGGACAGGAAGGCGGCACAGCCATAGCCGACGTACTCTTCGGCACATACAACCCCGCCGGACGTCTGCCATTCACCGTTCCCCGTTCCGTTGGACAGATTCCCATCTACTACAACAAACGCGCACCCAAATACCACGACTACGTAGACCTCGCCGCCACACCGCAATACCCGTTCGGTCACGGACTCAGCTACACCGACTTCAGCTATTCCGACCTCAAAGTCACATACTCACCCGACGGTATGCCCCGGAGCGTATCATGCAAAGTCACCAATACCGGCACACGCGACGGAGAGGAAGTCGTGCAACTGTACCTTCACGACCAAGTCGCCTCCACCGTCCAGCCCCTCATGCAGCTCCGCGCATTCAGCCGCGTATCCCTGAAGAAAGGCGAGACCGCTACCGTAAGCTTTCCCCTCACCGCCGCCGACTTTCAGATTATAGGCACCGACTACAAACCCATAGTCGAGCCCGGCGACTGGGACCTCATGATAGGCTCCTCATCAGCCGACATACGCCTCACCACCATCCTCACCATCAAATAACGCCCCCCGCAACAACGACCCCTAATAACGACCCCCCTCAACAACGACCCCTTCAATAACTAAACCCCTCAATAACCACCCCCTTAAATAACGAAAAACCTTTAACTTCATAACCACCGACCGGTGCCCGGCCCCCAACATCCGGCGCACCGG
>CAJTMM010000019.1:0-5732 GCA_910577465.1 uncultured Muribaculaceae bacterium
GGCGATGGCGGTAACGGTGGCGGTGGCGGCACAGGCTACGGCATCGCCGGCACCTTCGGTCTTGGAGGTGGAGGAATTGGAGCACGCTGGGGCGCTCCTGTAGTGCAGATTCATGAATACCTTACAACAAGTCCTCAGATAGGACCGGGAAATTATTCGAAAGATGATGTGTGGTTAAACCTCCGCGACGTTTATAACGGTCGCAACGGCTATCCGGGACAGAAAAACTTTGCCGGACGTGGACATGACTATGGCGAAACGGTCGATAAAGACCTGACAACAGTGCGCCCCGGCTCGTTTCTGCGAGGAGGTAACGGTGCCGAAAAGGTAAGCAAATCGAACGCTCCTTCACCGGGCTATGAGGGTGGCGGTGTGCTCTTCGACTCACAAAGCGGCTCAATCACTATCCGAGGTACCGTGGTAAGCAAAGCAAATGGCGGTCTTCAGAAGCCGGGCTACGACGACACCCCCGGTTTCCACGTGAGCTATATTTACGAAAATCTCCCCTGTTATATCAATGATATCGGCCACGCCCTTCCGGGTGAGCAGAATCCCTTCACAGTGCTTGTTGAACCCGGGGGCAAGCTTACAATGAACCGTAAAGACTACATCAAGATCATCAGTGATCTCGACCCCTCGGCGCGCGACTTTGAGGTGAGAGTGAAGAACTATGCAAACGAATCAATATATTTCTACTCATATAAAAGTTATCACACCAAAGGAGTGACCCACTTCCGTGAAGATGTAGGGAAGACGGCACTCTATGTCTCAGCCAGCGGATGGAACGAGAGCTATCTTTCCTACTATCAGACTGCCTACAACCAGCCCGACTATATCCACACACCGAATATCAGTCTGGCGGAGGTCTACTACTCCAATGCAGATATTCCGTCGATTGAGTGTGAATACACCTCGGCAGGTACATGGGGCGTACGCTCAAAATCGGGTCAAAACATCTATGGTTTCAAGGGGCGCGTCGATAACACAACGACCGAAGACCAATTCGGCGTGTTGCTTTTCGATGCAAACATCAGCAACGGTGTCATGACCATAGGCGACCAGGAGATAGGCGACACCTTTGGCTGGACTAAAAAGGCAGCTACCATCGGAGCTAACACATTCACCGGAAAATTCACTCAAAACAGCTCGAATGGCCGCGCCGATATGCGCTCCATGCAATGGATGCCTGTCAAGTTCTATTTCGCCGGTACCGGTGGCTACTCCTTTGAAATCAATTCCATGCCTATCGACGGAGTGCCGCAGTTGACCAACTACAACACCGACGGTTCCGACATTCTCGGATTCTATTCCGAAGTACCGACGATGGATGGTGGCTATCTGACTTTACACGGAGATGAGTTGCGCACACTTGAATCGTTTGTACGCGACGGGCACAATGATATTTTCTTCGTAACCTGGAATCCGAGAAACGATATAGTGGCTCCCTCATCGCGCGGCAAGATCATAGCCCAACTGACAGATGCGACCGGTTCTTACGGCGAGGGTCTGGGCGGTGTCAAACGTGCGATGGCAAACATCGCATCGGGTAAGAGTCTCTATTGTTCGTTTAACTACGACTCACAGAAGAGCATCTTCTTCACCTATAAGGGCTCGCTGACAGTGCAGGTAGACAACGGCACACAAACAGAGTTTAACTCATCCGATTGGACAACCGGCAACATCAGCGTCAGCTCCGGCTTCCATACCCTGAAATTCACTGCCAAGTCAAACGGCACACAACTCTATGACCTCTCTGCCGACTATCCCCTCGCTGTCAACGACGACGGCTCATATCTGATAACGAATGCCGAACAGCTCATGGCGTTTACCGAACAGTTTAACAATAACGTTATTTCCGATACTGCGACTGTCAAGCTTGGAGCCGACATAGACCTTTCTGGATATGCCTGGGAGCCTATCGGCTACTACTATCGCAAGACAGGTGACGCCTACCGCGGAGCCATATTCAAAGGCACGTTTGATGGATGCGGTCACAGCATTAAAAATCTGAAGGTCACGGGCGACTACTTCTTCGGCGGTTTCTTCGGAGCTGTTGAAAATGCCACCATCAGGAACTTCGGCATCGAAAGCGGCTCAATCGAAATCACCAACGACAGCTATGCCAACATCAACGGAGTGGGGTATCATGCCGCCGGTGGCATTGCCGGCAAGGCTTCGGGGAATACTCTCTTTGAGTGTGTCTACAACCGCGCGAACGTCACCAACCGCGAAAATGTGAGCAACACCATAAACTTTGCCGGTGGTATCACCGGTTTTGTTGATGGTGCGGTGACATTCCGCAATGTCTATAACCGAGGCAACATATCGGCATACGGCAAGGATAACTTCATGCAGATGGCTGGTGGTATAAGCGGCTGTAATTCCGACGACATGAAAGCATACTGGTGCTACAACACCGGGCGTCCATCGGTAGAAATCGAAGATGGAGCGCGCGCATTCACAGCCGGCTCATGGGTGCCTTATTCCTACGGGTGCACATCAGATAATATATTCTGTGCCGACCTCGACTACTCTTGGGAGTCGTTCCGCGATGACCGCATCGATCCCCTGACAGCCGATAAGATGGAGTTTGCCTACTTCCTCAATACCGATCTGAAAAACACCGATCTGCTGCATGCCGAGCCGGTACAGAATGTATGGACATTCAGCGCATCTGACCCATATCCTATTCTTGCGTTTGGAGAGTCAACCCCCATCCACATGATCCATACTGCCGACGCTATCGTGGGCTTTGCTCAGCAGGGCAGTGATTTCTCGTATGAATCAGGTGCTACTCCGGTGCTTGTCAACAGCAAATTCGCCGGCATCAGTCCTAAATTCACCGTCACGGGCAATACTCTTATAGAACCTTATGCGATAGAGATGTCAGACGGCAAATACGTGGTGCGCAATACCAACGACCTCGATGCCGTGTCGAATATGGTCAACGTCGGAGGTGGCGCTGAGTTCCATATCACCGTCATCGGCACTATTGAGACATCAGCCGACTTCAAGCCGATAGGCTCCGATGGCAATACGTTCCGCGGCTCAATCACCGGCGGCAACATCGTACTGACAAACAATCAGCCACTGCTGGCTTCGGCAGCCGACGCCACGTTTACCGACATGACAGTGTCGGGCAACGTCAACGGATGTGAGTCGATGTTTGCCATCAGTCTTGATAACTGCCACCTCGAAAACTGCAAAGTTGCCGGTGCCCTCTACTCATCATTGAGCACAACGGCAGCAGGCTTTGCCAAAGAAGCCAAGAATGTGACATTCCACGGCTGCAGCAGCGAAGCTGTCATCACCACACTCGTTGTCGAAGGACAAACAGCTACTGTAGCCGGCTTCGCCATAGGCAGCGGATTGGCTCTCGAAGATTGCGGGTTCAGCGGATCTATCTTTATTAAAGATGAAGAGGGCTATATTGCCGGCGGACAGCCGTTCGCAATCTCTACCTCCGGAACATACTTGCTCGAAAACAGTTTCTCTTCTTTCAATCCGGGTATTGATGAACTCCCGGCTGCGTTGACCGACAATGTCTATATCCTTTCGATGGAGGAAGAAGAGAAAGTCAACTTTATAGCCAAGACCGACCAGCAGTTTGCAGACGGTGAGGTTGGCTATCTTCTTGCCAAAGGCGGTGAAAGCCACTGGCACACCCCGGCGGGTGCGCGCTATCCCGAATATGACGGGCAAAGCACCTACCGCCATGCTCATCTGACGGCAACGGGCGGCCTGACAATCACAACCGAGTCGATGCCACAGACATCGAGTTTCTATACCCTCGAAGGTGCTGAGTTTGCAGTCAAACATATCAACAATTACGACTGCTTCATCAAACTCAATGGTGAGAATGTGTCTGAAAACGGTGTGTTCACCGGCACGGCGGCAATGGGAGAATCGCTCTTCACAGTGGAGCTTAAGCCTACCGACACACCCGACATAGCCATTAACTTCACCGCAGAGTCGCTCACCGGATTCACTAATGCCGACTACACTATCAACGGCGAGAAAGTGAAAGTCTCGACTGAATTAGCTATCGACCAGAAATGGTTTGGCACGACACTTGATATCGTGGCAACAGCCAAAGGCCAGGGACCAAGCGCAAGCTTCATGCTCTTCATTCCCGAGCGCCAGTCGCTGCCTGAACTGACAATAGTCCATGCATCAGCAGCCGATGCCGCCGACGGACATATTGCCGGTGTGGACAGCTCAATAAGCTATCTCAAATATGATGAGGAAGCCGAAGTATATGTCGTGGGTGATTCCATCACCGGCGACCGCATCGAAAATCTTCTCCCCGGAAAATATATGCTACGCAAGGAAGCCACTTCAGAAGCTTTCGCTTCAGACTATCAGGAGATAGAACTGAGAGTGGCTTCGAAGCCCGGAGATGTCATTTCATACGACGGTATTCTCTACGTGATTCTGACACTTCCCGAAGGCGACATCCCCGGCACCGTAATGACCAAGCCGGGCGTTTATGGCTCAGCCGGTAACCCGAACCTTTCGGGCGATATCGTCATTCCTTCGGCGGTGAACTTCCACGAAGAATCCTATACAGTCACTGAAATCGGTGCCTTCAGTCTTGATGGTGGAGATGTCAGCTCCATCACCCTGCCGGAAACACTCACAACGATAGGTGAGTCGGGGCTTCGCGGCTTAAGCGGTATCAGCTCAATCACCATCCCTGCCGGTGTAACGTCGCTCGGCTATGAGCTCTTCAAAGGTTGCAACAATCTCAAAAATGTAATATTTGAAGAGGGTACACAGATTTCCTCACTGCCGCAGAGCGCATTTGAGGAGACGGGTATCAGCTACTTCGAGGTTCCCGAGACAGTGACCGAGATAGGAATGTTCGTATTCTTCCGCTGCTCCAACCTCGAGACCGTGGTGCTTCCTTCCAACCTGACGTCGTTGGGCTGGATGACATTTGGCGAAAGTGAAAATCTGCAGACGGTAATCTATCTCTCAGAAGATCCGCTGACCGGCACCGATGTCGACTTCTCCGACTATGACGTTCCGACACTCTACGCGCTCGGCTCGGCCCGCGACAAATATCTTGCCGCCGATCCCTGGTGTAAATTCACCGATATCGTATGGTGTGGAATAGAATTGAGCAAGACCGAAGCTACTGTAGAGGTCAACAAGACCGAAACTCTGTCGGCTACAGTTACTGTACCTCCCACAATGACTCAATCAGAGGTGGTTTGGACAACAAGCGACCCAACGGTTGCCATAGTTGATGAGAACGGCGTAATTGAGGGCAAAAATATAGGAAATGCCACAATTACCGCCACGAGTGGCGAATTCTCATCAAATTGCATGGTTACGGTTACAGATCTCAGCACCGGTATTGATGAAATCTTCTCAGATGTCTCGATGAAGGCTGACATATACACGTTGCAGGGTGTCTGCATCAAACGAGATGCCACCATTGAGGATGTAAAAAGTCTTTCTTCCGGATTCTATATTATCGGAAGACAAAAGGTCTACATCCCCTAAGAACATCGATAATTCAAAAAGAGATAGGCTATGCTCAGGTATAGCCTATCTCTTTTTATTGCTGTCCGATATAACTTTTATCGGACAGTAATATTTTAGAATAAATATTAGTTGTAGCTAATCATCCGCTGATTCAGAGGTTGAGGAGACGGGTGATGGCGGGGATGGATTCGCGGTTGGTCTGGTCGGGGCGTACGGGGACAACGGTGGCGTATTGGCGG
>CAJTMM010000019.1:5755-50550 GCA_910577465.1 uncultured Muribaculaceae bacterium
GCCAGTAGTGGTCGGTGTCGGGGTTGTCGGGTTCGATGTTGTTGAACCGTCCGGTCAGCCAAAAATATGGTCGTCCGTGAGGGTCGGTGTATTGGGCGTATTCTTCGGTCCAATAGCCTTTGGCGGCATTTACCACTTTGATGCCTTTGGGGGTGCAACGGGCGGGTATGTTGACGTTTAGGCATGTCTCGGCGGGGAGACCCGATTGAAGCACTTGTGATGTGATATGGCGGATAATGGTGCCGCACTGGCTGAAATCAGCTTTCCATGAGTGGTGCAGCAGTGAGTATCCTATAGCCGGTATGCCGAGGAAGCTGGCTTCCATCACGGCTCCCATGGTTCCTGAATAGATTATGGAATTGCCTGAGTTGGATCCATGATTGATTCCTGACAGCACCAAATCGGGTCGGCGGGGGACTATGGCGTGCATGCCGAGTTTAATGCAATCGACCGGAGTTCCGTTTACTGAATATATTGCGGCGCCACAATAGTCATCGTGGCGTGTGATACGCAGCGGTGAGTCCACTGTAATGGCGGAGGACTGTCCTGAACGAGGTCCGTCTGGGGCTACGGCGATTATCTCTCCCATATCCCTGACGGATTCAATCAAATATCGCATACCGGGTGCCGATACACCGTCGTCGTTACTTATCAATATGAGCGGGCGGTTAGTTTCCATGAGTCATAATGTGCTAAAAGTATAGTTACAAATTTATAAAAAAATATACAAAATGAGGTGTACAATTGTTGTATCTTTGTAGTACGATTTCGAATATTGTAAGTATATAACGAAAAATAATAAAGAAGTAATTATGGTAATTCAACGATTGCAAACATTGTATCTGATACTTGCCATTGTGATGGTGAGTGTGTTTTTCTATGTTCCGTTCGGATATACCACGGTGGCTGATGTCGCTGACGGTGTATCTGTGCTTGAACCGCTGCGTGCCGGTCAGTTCACAGGGCTTGTGATTCCTATGGCTTTAACATTGGCGCTTATGGTCGTGGCTATATTCATGTTCAAGAAGATGCCCATGCAGAAGCTCATGGTACTCGTGTCGGCGCTTCTGACAGTAGTATCAATGGGCGTGGTGGTGTACGTGATGGTAAGCGGATTTTCTGACACAAATCCACAAGTGACAATGACCAGTGTGTGGGGTGGCGGCGGATTGCTGCTCGTAGGTGCGCTTATAGCACAATTGGCGGCATATAACGGCATATCGTCGGACCAACGCCTGCTGCGTTCGTACGACAGATTGAGATAAATCGACACTTTCAGCAAAAAGGTATCTACCGCGATATTACTCGCGGTAGTACACACGTTTCACTCTCGACGATACCGATGTGAGTATCTCATACGGTATAGTGTCGAGAGTTTTTGCTATCTCCTCGACAGGGATGTTGTCGCCGAATATCTCTACGCGGTCGCCCACCGTACAGACGGTATCGGTGACATCAATCATACATGCGTCCATGCAGATGTTGCCTATCGACGGACAGCGTACCCCGTTGATAAGTACCTGCATTCCACCATTGCCGAGGTGCCGGTTGATGCCATCGGCGTAGCCTACCGGTATGGTGGCGATGCGCGAACGACGTTTCAACAAGCCACGACAATTGTAGCCGATGGTGGTTCCGGCTTCCCATTCCTTTATGGAAATTATTGATGTGGTAAGTGATGAAACTTGCTTGAGTCCGGATTGGGAACCATCGTTCATGGTAGGAATGCCGTACAGGCATATACCCAGGCGTACCAGGTCATTCTGCTGTTGCGGGAACCGGCTGATGCCTGTGGAGTTGAGTATGTGGCGCATGATGTGGAAACGGAATGCGCTCTGAAGTTTGTCGCAGCAACGGTCGAACAGGTCAAACTGCCTATAGGTGTAATCGTCGAGTTCCGGGCTGTCGGCAGCTGCCAAGTGGCTGAATACAGATGCGGGTCGGATGACTTTCTGACGCTTGAGGATGTCGATTACCTCCGGCAAATCTTCCTCGAGAAATCCGAGCCGGTGCATACCTGTGTCAAGCTTGATGTGTACCGGATAATCGGTTATGCCATATTTTTCGCCTTCGCGTATTATCTCGTTGAGAATATCTATGCTGAATATCTCGGGTTCCAAATGATAGGCAAACAGGGTGCGGTAATTGACCACCTTGGGGTTGAGGACCATAATGGGCATGGTGATGCCTGCCCGCCGCAAATCGACACCCTCGTCGAGTACCGCAACAGCAAGATATGCTGCTCCTTGAGATTGGAGTGTCTTTGCCAGTTCGTATGAGCCTGCGCCGTAACCGGATGCCTTGACCATGCAGACTATTCCTGTAGTGGGTTTCAGCATGGCTCGGAAAAGATTGAAATTGTGCACCACGGAATCAAGGTTGACCTCCAGCAGGGTCTCATGCTGCCGGGCTTCGAGCATGTCGGCAATCAGTTCGAAATGGAATGCCGGAGCACCTTTAATCAGTATCAGCTCGCTTTCGAAGTCGCCCGGCGATACGGATGTGAGGAAAGAGGTGGTGTCGGGATAGAAGGTAGCCGAGGAATCGAAATATCGTGAATGGCGCATGAATTCATGCCCTATGCCAATAAGGCGGTCGATGTGCTTATGGTGCAGCAGTTCGGCTACTGCCTGATATAACTTTGCAGGGGCGAGGGTCTCGTGCATCACGTCGCTTAGTATAAGCGTGGTGGTGCGTGAGCGTGTATGGCGCCGCATCATGAAGTCGATTGCCGGAGCGAGAGAATGGAGATCGGATGTATATGCGTCGTGAATGAGCATACAATTGTTGACCCCTTCAATCACATTGAGCCGGGTACCGACGGGCGCAAGCGCGTGCATACGTGATGCGATATCGTCGGTAGAGCGGTTGAGATACAGCATCACGGCAAGGCAGTGTATGGCATTTTGTATGTCGGACTCAGATGTGAATGGGATGGTGATATCGGCTTCAGCACGTAGATAGGAATAGGCTATACGGGTGGATGAGGTGCCGACTTCAATGGAAGATATATATAAGGGGGATTCAGGATCGGTCGTTGACCAGGCTATTTCCATCTCGGGCTGGCATGTGGCGGCAACAGTATCGGCAATCATCTTATTGTCGGCACAATATATTATGCATCGGCTATCACGAATCAGATCCACTTTCTCCTCGCATTTCTGAAGCATGGAGGAGAATCCGTCGTCGTGTTCTGAATTGATATTTGTGATGATTCCGATTTCAGGACATATTATGGATTGGAGTGCCGACATCTCACCTTTGCGTGATATGCCGGCCTCGATTATGGCGAGTTGTGTATCATCGTTTATCTCCCAAATGGATAGCGGAACGCCAATCTGAGAATTGTAGCTGCGGGGGCTGCGGACTATATTGTAGTCGGCGGATAGCAGTTGGTACAGCCATTCCTTGACGGTGGTTTTACCACGGCTACCGGTTATGCCTATGACAGGTGCGGAGAAGCGCATGCGGTGATGGCGGGCAATACGGTGCAGGGCTTTTGTGACGTCGGGTACTATTAAAAAAGATGCATCGGTGACATCTGCCATGTCATCGGGTATATGGGTGACGCAAAATGCTTTCACGCCCATTTCGTAGAGGTTGCGTATGTATCGGTGACCGTCGTTGTTGGGTGTGCTTATGGCGAAGAACAGTGATACTTCAGGATATGTGAGCGAACGGCTGTCGGTGAGCAATACGCTGACCTGTCGGTCGGTTTCAGGTGCCGGCAGGTTGAGGATAGAGCTTAATGTGGAGATATTATAAAGCATTTTTTATTGGTTGAATAACTGAATGTTTGTTATCGCCTGCTCTAAATAAGGGTAGGTGGTGATTAATCGTTGTCGGATATTATCGGTAGCTTTTGTAAATGCGAGGTGACTTTCGGTATCGTCGGTCAATGGACGGTGGCGAAGCCGCCGGGTGTATTTCTCGCATTGAGCCGCAAGCTGTAGTGTCCCGGGAGAGAAGAATGAGTCGCTGAAACAGCGGTAAATGTAGTCGACCGCCGTTTCTGAGGGATGGCACATGTCGGGGGCATAGAAACGGTAGTCCCTGAGGTCGTCCATCATTATCTCATAGGCGGGGAAATATGTGATACCGCCATTGGCGGTATATGATTCGGTTAGTTGCTGAGTAGCAAGCAGGAGGGTAGCTTTGCTTATCTGATTGCCATGCGTTCCATCGGCAAGATGACGAATGGGGCTTACGGTAACCATTATGCGCAATGATGGGTTGAAGCCATGGAGTGTTCGCACGATGTCCATAAGCGTCTCCTGAGTCTCGCTGCAGGACAGGCGGGTGCGTAAAAAAGTATCGGCAGGAAGCTTATGGCAGTTGGATACCACGCATCCGCTATCGCGCAACCGATATACCCAGGCTGTGCCCAATGTCAGTATGAGCCATGATGCGGATTTGAGGAAGTCGTGGGCTTCCATCATTTTGCCGTTTATATGGGCAAGCATCTTATCTTTGTGGACCGACGATAGGGATGAGTGGCAAAGGAAGCTATGGTACATGCGTCCGTGACTTATCAGGTCCTGTTCGATAAGCGGCTCGCATGAGATGATACGTTGTATTACGGCGAGTATGCTCGCCGGATTGTAGAGTGTACCGAACGGATTTGCCATCACATTGAACAGCGCATTGCGCATGCGGGAGCCGATATTGTCGGAAAAGCATGAGCCAAGCAACATCACCGGAGTGGTGTGGCTGATGCTTCCCTCCATGTGCAGCGGCTGTTGAACGGTACGGAATTCCATATAGTGCAGGGTTGGTGGTATCAGTACATCCGGTAGTCGACCGAAAGGACTTTGAACTCGGTGCGACGGTTAATCTGGTCGGCGGCTTGTCTGTCGGCTTCCTCGGGAAGAGCCAAGATGAATTCCTCTGTGAGGATATCGCCCTCCTTGAACTGCGGGTAGATACGTGCCACACGTTTGGTGACTGTCTTAGGCCGCGATTTGCCGTAGCCTTGGTACTGCAACCGGTCGGGCGATATTCCGGCTTCGATGAGATAGTCTATCACCGCTTTAGCACGCCGTTGGGAGAGGTCGATGTTGTATTCCTCGGAGCCTACGCGGTCGGTATGCGAAGCCATCTCGATGGTGATATTGGGATTGTCGCGCAACAACGTAGCCAATCCGTCGAGGGCTTCCTTGGATTCGGGGCGCAAAGTGGCACGGTCGAAATCGTAGAAAATATTCTCGACAATATTGGGCTTGGTAAGCGATGCCAACATAAAGTCCACACCATATTCAGCATCGACTTCAGCTGTATCGGTCGTAAATTCCTGACGTGCATTGAGGTAGCCTTTGGCTCCTGCCAGCATGGCGTAGCTTACGCCACGTTGCAGATGGAATGTATATGTACCGTCGGCACGTGTGGCTGTGCGCTGATTAGAGCCGTCGTTGCCTACGATGCGTATCACGGCATTGGGTATCGGTTCCTCATCGTGGTCAGTGACCCAACCGTTGATTACGATGTTGAGTTCCGGCAGTTGGAATGAATAGAGATGGTCGTAACCACGGCCGTCGCCACGGTTGGAGCTGAAATACCCCTCCTGTGTGGAGCCTTTGGCAAATGTAATACCGAAGTCATCGGCAGCAGAGTTGATGGGTATACCAACGTTTGATACAGTCCAGTTACCGTCGGGCTGGAGCGTAGCCTTGAATATGTCGAGTCCTCCAAGTCCCGGGTGACCGTTGGATGAAAAATACATTATGCTATCGGTGAGCATATATGGGAAAACCTCGTCGCCTGGGGTGTTGATACTTTCACCGAGCGATTCGAGCGAACCTTTGCTGTCTTTAAGATTGATTCGCCAAATGTCCTTACCTCCGGCTCCGGGCATGTCGCTTGTGAAGTAGAGGTATTCGCCGGATGGTGATACGGCGGGGTGTCCAAAGCTGGAGATGGTGTCGCCTGTGACCTCAAATTTTACGGGTGCGCTCCATTGGGCATCAGAACGCTGGGATGTGAAAATCTCCACTCCGGTATTGTAGTTGGGTGCGCGTCGAGCTTTGGTGAGATACATCGTGTTGCCGTCGGGTGAGAATGATACGATGCCTTCGTCCATGTCGGAGTTGAGGTCGCCTTCCACCGGTTCGGGGCGCATCCACTCGCCACGTTCGTTTTTGCGAGCCATCCAGATATCGCTTTTTTTCATGCCGGTAATCTCGCTACGCTTATCACCTGTAACTTTTTCGTTGGTGGTGGTGAAATACAGCACGTCGCCATTGAACATGGGTGCGAAGTCGGCACGTCGGGAATTGAACAGTTTGGCATTTTTTACGACATAGCGCGTGGGATTGGCTTTCATCTGTTCTGCCATTCGTGCTCCTTTGAGTCCATTGATGGCGGTTTGAGAATCAGGAGTACGCATCAGGTACTCCTCGTAGGCACGTGCGGCTTGAGTATACTTGCCTTCAGCGTGCAGCATCTCGGCAAGATGGAGCTGCGCCATAGAGTCGGGATAGCCGTAACGAATGGCATTCTGATATGCGGCAGCGGCACGTGCCGACTGGCTTAGCTTGCGGTGAGCCTCTGCCATCTTGAAGGCGACTTCGCCACGCAGCGGACGTTCGTCCTTCTTGGTCAGCTTGTTGTATATCTTGCGATAGGTTTTGGAAGCGTCGTAATATTCACCGCGTGCCATCTGCTCATCGGCAGTGGCGAGCTTTGGTCCACGGCATGATGTGAAAGCCACGCATGTGATAATGGCTGAGAGCAAAAATAAATGTTTCATAGAGTAATAACGCGCACGGGTACACTGATATTTTTACGCAGTGCAAAAATACGAAAACTTTTTCAGGTTGATGTAATCCGGTGCAAGAGTAATAAAGCCGGTATGGTGTTATGATATGTCGCTACAACAGGTGGTCGGGAGCGTAATGGCAGATTGGCAATTGTCCTGTCAGAGCGCCGTAGGCGTTAAGTGCAAGTGATTTAAGCTCGTCCTCTCCGGCACGTACCACAATTGGGGCGATATGGCTGATCCATTCGGAAAGTTTCTCCACACAGTATTGGCTGTGTGCTATGCCACCGGTAAGAATTATGGCATCGACTTGTCCGCGTAGTGCTACCGAACGTGCGCCAACTTCCTTGGCAACAGTGTATAGCATGGAGTCGAGAACGCTTTTATATGGTTCTTCTCCGGCTTGGGCACGGGAGGTTATCATCTCTACATCGTTGGTGCCGAGGTGGGCTGTGAGTCCCCCCTTGCCATTTAGCAAACGTTTCAGCTGCTTGTGGGTATATTCGCCGCTGAAGCATAGGTCGACGAGTTGTCCGGCGGGAACGGTGCCGGCGCGTTCGGGGCTGAAAGGACCATCGCCATCAAGTGCGTTATTGACATCAATGACTTTGCCTTTGCGGTGCGCGCCTACGGATATGCCCCCTCCGAGATGTACCATAATGAGATTGAGACTCTCGTAAGGTTTGTGTATGGAGTGTGCGTAGTGCCGGGCTACGGCTTTGGTGTTGAGAGCATGGAACACGGAATGTCGCGGAAGTTGCGGTAGTCCTGACATGCGGGCTTCGGGCATGAGTTCGTCGACAACCTCAGGGTCGGCGATGAATGATGGGACGTGGCATTCGGATGCTATATCATGTGCCATCAGCGCGCCGAGGTTACATGCGTGTTCCATAGGTGCATGAATAAGATCGTGTATCATGTTGCTGTCAATCTCATATACACCGCCAGGCGTGGGCTGCAACAATCCTCCACGGGCTATAACCGCATCAAATTCAACGGGGATGCCGGCTTCAGAGAGTGCTTTGTGCATCAGCGCGGTACGGTATGGCAATTGGTCGTTGATATGCGCAAAGTGGGATAACTCTTCCACGGAATGCCGTATTGTATGGCACCATTTCTGCGTGGTACCATCATAGATTGCTAATTTTGTAGATGTGGAGCCCGGATTGATTACGAGTATCTTCATGTATAGGTATCTGCGTGAAAAAATGTCATTTTGCCGTGGCTACGCAAGCAAGTGCCAAACCGGATAGTTTGGACTTTCCGTTGTCGGCTCTTGACGGAACAACAATAGGTGCTTTTGCCCCGGTCACAATTCCTGCCATCGATGCGCCGGCAAACAGGGATATGGTTTTGTAGAATGTGTTTGCGGCTTCAAGATTGGGGAATATTAAGATGTCCGCGTCACCGACTACAGGTGAATCAATGCCTTTGACCTCTCCACTGTGGCGGTCGCAGGCTGTCTTTACATCCATTGGTCCACCGATAGATGTGTTACCAAAGTTACCCTTGCAGGCTTCCTGTTTAAGCACGGAGTAGTCTATAGTATGAGGGAATTTAGCGTTGGTTTTCTCGGAGAAATGAATCAGTGCGACTTTGGGACATTCTATGCCGAATGCATGGCAGATGTCAACGTCGTAACGTATCATTGCCTGAAATTGCGGCAGTGTGGGGCGGGGTATTACCGCGGCATCGGAGAATAGCAACAATTTGGGGTAGGATGGCAATGACGCAACCGTGACGTGGCTGAGAACATTGCCTTCAGGCAGTATGCCGGACGTTTTGTCGAGGACTGCGCGCAACAGATTGTCGGTATTGATGTTGCCTTTCATGAGTACGTCGGCTTCACCTGCGCGAATCAGAGATACGCCTTTGACGGCCGCTTCATCCACGGAATTGACACAATGTATTTCAACGGAGTCAGGATGCGCGCTTTGCAATTCGGCGATACATTGTCCGTCGTCGGATGGTGTGATAAGGTGGAAGTGGGCTGCATTGACTTCAAGGCAAGTACGAATTGCATCGATGGTGGCATCGTCGTCCGGACATACCACAGCTACTCGCGGTGTTGTATCTAAAGAATAGAATCGGCTGACAAGATTGTCGAGACTATTAATCGGTGTCATCTGTAATGGTGCTATTTTTTTGCAAATATCAGTATTAATAGCGGGATAGTCAAATTATATACTGACTTATTTCGGCTTTATGTTGTAAAACATTGTATGAGAAAATTTTGTTAAAAAATGAGAGTACGGTATCTGTACCCAATAAAGATTTATGGTAAGACTAAAGGAAAAATCGATAGGGCGGTTGGCGGTTCTACGACGTAAGTATGTATCCGATAAGCCGTTTATGTTTATACTTGCTGCGGTGGTAGGGATATTCGCCGGTACGGGGGCGTATATTCTTAAGCATCTTATAGGCTATCTTTCGGGTTGGCTCACCTCGGGGTTGCGTCCGGAGGGAGCTAACTGGTTGTTGCTATTGCTGCCGGTGTGCGGTATCATGCTTACGGGTATATTCTGCCGATATGTACTGCATAAGAATCTCGCTCATGGTGTGAGACAGCTTATGGCGGATTTAAGAAATAAGGATTACAGGCTCAGTCCGCGCTTGACGTTCATCCCGATATTGGCGAGTACTCTGACTCTTGGATTCGGCGGGTCGGCGGGCTCAGAGGGGCCTATAGCCTATACAGGCGCTGCCATAGGCAGCAATATGGCAAGGATGTTCCGGCTTTCACCGCAGATGATGATGATAATGATAGGATGCGGAGCAGGTGCCGGCATAGCGGGGATATTCAAGGCTCCCTTAGGCGGCGCGTTGTTTACACTTGAGGTACTTAGAATGGAGCTTACCACGATGTCGGTACTGGTATTGCTTGTGTGTACCATCACGGCTGCCATGACAGCCTTTGTGCTCGGTGGCTGTACTATGGATATACCGGTAGGTGATATTGCGGTATTTGATGCTACGCTTATACCATGTGTGATATTGCTTGGTGTATTCTGCGGATTCTATTCATTGTACTACAGCTACATAATGAAGATGGTGGAGAGATGGCTTACCAAGATACGCAATCCATGGGTGCTCAATATCGCAGGCGGATTGGTACTCGGGGTAGCTGTGTTTGTGTTTCCTGCCCTATATGGCGAGGGATATGGAGTGGTGGGAAAGGTGCTTAACGGTGATTTTGCCCCAATAGCCGCTGACGGGATGTTCAGTTGGGGGATAACCGACGTGCGATTGCTGTTGCTCGTGGTGGCGGGGACGCTCGTGGTGAAATGTTTCGCTACGTCCGCCACTAACAGTGGCGGTGGCGTGAGCGGAGATTTCGCGCCTACGTTGTTTGCCGGGTGTATGGCAGGATTCTTGTTTGCATCGCTGATGAATTATGTATTCGGTATGACGCTTCCGGTGGAGCAATTTGCTCTGTTCGGTATGGCTGGAGTGATGGCAGGAGCCATACGTGCCCCCCTTATGGCGCTGGTGCTGACGAGCGAGATGGCTGCCGCATTTGATTATTTCCTACCGTTGATGGTGGTATCGGCGATATCATTCGGAGTGGTGAGATTGTTTACGTCGGATGATTATTATCGTTCGCGTATGGATCGCAACAATGGCTTATTGTCGAAGGTTGCGAAGCAGTAGGCAGATACGTCCTATGTACATACCGATTGATTCGTTGGAGTAATTAATCGGTGGAAATTGTGTAATTTTGCATCCGTTTTCATGTTGGGATACATGAACCACGGGTATATATGCGCAGTATCAATCTTACAAAAGGTAATATCACGGTGTCGTTGGTGCGTTTTACGCTTCCTATGATAGGCGGTGCTTTGATGCAGCAATGTTATAATATCGTGGATACGCTGATAGTGGGGCGTTTCATCGGTGCCGATGCTTTGGCCGCCGTTGGGTCGGCATACGCTCTTATGGTGTTTGTCACATCGATAATAATCGGTCTGACAATGGGTAGCGGGGCTTTATTGGCTATCCAGTATGGCGGCGGCAGAATGGATGCGATGAAACGTAGCATAGCGGCATCAGTGGTATTGTGCGGTGCCGTAACTATAGCGCTCGGTATAGTGGTATTCACCGGACTTCATCCGATATTGCGGTTCATGCAAGTGCCGCAGGAGATATATGGAATGATGTACGGGTATCTTAAAATAGTGTCGTACGGTATAGTCTTTACGTTGATATACAACCTTTTTGCGGCGATATTGAGGTCGGTAGGCAATTCTTTGACACCGTTGTGGTTTCTGGCATTGTCGGTGATTGCCAATGTTGTGCTGGACATTGTGTTTGTGCTATATTGCGGTTGGGGTATAGAGGGTGCCGCGATAGCTACGGTGGTAGCACAGGGTATTGCTGCCCTGTGGTTATGGCTGTTTGTGACAGTCCGTTATCCGGAATTGCGCTTACGTAGGGATGACTGGAGATTGTCGGGTAGGGATTTCAATGAGATAGCGTCGTTTTCGTTGCTTACATGTGTGCAGCAATCGGTGATGAATTTCGGTATTCTGATGGTGCAAGGATTGGTAAACAGTTTTGGACCTGCGGTAATGGCGGCATTTGCTGTTGCTGTGAAGATAGATTCGTTTGCCTATATGCCCGTACAGGAGTTCGGCAATGCATTTTCTACGTTTGTAGCACAGAATTTCGGAGCCGGAGAGATAGGGCGTGTCCGAGCAGGAATGCGTAAGGGATTTATGCTGACAGTGACGTTTTCTGTGATAGTGTCGTTGGTGGTGTGCATCTTTTCGAGAGAGTTGATGATGATGTTCTTGAACGGTGATGCCGATGGGATAGTAGAGGAGGGGATTAGGTATTTGAGGATAGAAGGTCCGTTTTATTTCGGCATAGGTATGTTATTTTTATGGTATGGCTACTATAGGGCTGTGAAGTTGCCGTCAATGTCTGTGGTGTTGACAGTTGTATCATTGGGGTTGCGTGTGGCGTTTGCCTATATGCTGGCGTCCATTCCAGGTGTTGGCGTGGTAGGTATCTGGTGGTCAATCCCTATTGGCTGGCTGATAGCCGATGGTGTGGCATTGGGATACTATCGCTTGCGCGGATGTCAATATGAATTGAGTTATTCTTGCGATTAGCCCTCTCTGTCAAGTATATATGGAGGAAATTGATGTAAAAAATTACCGCTTGAGAATCTATGATTTTCAAGCGGTGAAATGTGCGCACGAAGGGACTCGAACCCCCACGTCGTTAGACACTAGATCCTAAGTCTAGCGCGGCTACCAATTACGCCACGTGCGCAGGATTTATGATGCAAAATTAGGTGTTTTTTATCATATATCCAAATATTACAGCAAGTATGCTTAAAAATAAAAGAGAGAGGAGATGAATGAAAAGTGTAAAATATCGGGGTAAAGTGTTGCTATTTAGTTCGTATCGACATAAGGTCAGATAGACGCTTCAATATTCCAGACGAATGCGCGCAGACCGAGTTTGGGCGATTCATCGTCCATGGCTTTGAGGGCATCAAGCAATGTTTTCACCCGGTGGTCTTCGACTATGGTTATGATAGCAGATGCGAGTGATGGCCATGCGTGTGTGCCGTAGTGTGGCTCACCGGAGCGTGAGCCACGACCTTGAACTTCGTTCCATGCTGTGAATCCACGGCAATTGGATTTCTCCAACAGCGTGACGATAGATTCGTAATGGGCTTGGTCAAAAGTTATTAGTATGGATTTCATCGTGATATGGTTAGGCTGATTTTAATTTCTTTAATTTTTTGCGTGTGCGTCGTATTCCTACATAAGCAAATATGCAGTAGAGCGCAGGGACAAATAGTAGAGTGAGCAGTGTGGAAAGTGTGAGACCACCAATGACCGCAGTACCCATCGGTCGCCACATTTCGGCACCTTGTCCTGTGCCTACTGCCATGGGAACCATACCGAGGATGGTAGTGAGTGTGGTCATTACCACCGGGCGTAGACGTGATTTACCGCCGAGTATCACGGATTGGCGTATTGACAGTCCACGCTCGCGGTTGAGCGTGATGTAGTCAATAAGCACGATACCGTTTTTCACTACAATACCGATGAGCATGATGGCACCAATCATGGACATGACATTGAGGGTGTGTCCGGACAAATAAAGTATGATGAATACGCCGGAGAATGCGAAGAGTAGCGAAGTCATGATGATGGCGGGGTAGGTGTAGGACTCGAACTGTGCCGCCATAACTATGTAGACGAGTATGATTATAAGAACCGCAAGAGTGAGAAGGTCGCGGAACGAATCCTGCTGGTCCTCATAACTACCCGACAATTCCACGTTGATGCCTACCGGTATGTGCATGTTGTCAATCTCACGTTGCGATTCGGCAACAACCTGGCTCATGGGCACGCCGGAGACTACGGTTGATACAGTGATGATGCGTTCGCGGTCCTTGCGTTCGATAGTGGGCGGGGTAAACCGTTCCACCACCGTGCCTACATCCTTTACGCGCACACCTTGACCGGCAGCGTTGTAAATCAGTATATTCTCTATGTCGGATATGGATGTGCGGTGTTCTGGAGCGTACATTACCTTGATGTCGTATTCCTCACCGTCCTCGCGGAACTGGGATGAGATGCTACCGTTGATGCGGTTACGCAGATATGTGGCTGCCGTTTGCAGATTAAGTCCGTATATTGCCAGTTTCTCACGGTCGAAATCCACTTGGTATTCCGGTTGATAGTCGGAGCGGGATACCATAATGTCGGCAGTTCCTTTGATACCTTGCAGTATGCGTACCAATTGTTGTGCCACAGAGTCGGTTTCCTCAAAATTGTAGCCGTAGATTTCATAATCGATGGTGGACTGTCCGCCCATGGCTCCTCCACGGTTGCCTCCGACATTGACCTGCGCTTTTTTGAATTCGGGATAGGCTTTGAGGTCCTCACGCATTGACGATGCAATCTCTGTAATTTTGCGTTCGCGTTCTCCGGGGTCGGTTAGACGTATGTTCATAGACACGATGTGTGATCCATTGTCGCGCAGCGAAGCGTAAGTATTGTCACTCGATGCCTGTCCGGTGGTGTAGTTGAGTATTTTGATTTCAGGGTACTGCTCACGCCATTGGTCAGCCAACCGTTGGGTGGCTTCCTGTGCTATCTCCACGCGTGTGCCTATGGGCAGTTCGAGGTTGACACCTAATCGGCCGTCGTCAGCTGTCGGGAAAAATTCAGTACCGACGTATTTCAACAGTCCTAAAGACCCTACAAATATAGCCATACAAACCAATAGGGTAATCAACTTATGACCCACCACCATCTTCAGCAACCATGCATATCCGTTGTCCACGGCATCGAGAGCCTTGTTGATGGGAGTGAAGAGCAGCGTGTACATTTTGCCATGACTGGTAGTCTTGCGTAGCAGCAGTGAGCACAGCATGGGAGTCAGAGAGAGGGCACATGTAGTGGATATAATCATCATGATGGTCACCATCCATCCCAACTGGCGGAAAAGTACGCCGGTCATTCCGGTAACGAGTGTGAGGGGGAAGAATACAGCAATAAGTGTGAGTGTGGATGCGATAACTGATATGGCTACCTCATTCGTGCCGTGTACTGCCGCTTGCTTCGGCGCACTTCCTCGTTCGATGTGCGTGGTCACATTTTCCAAAACCACAATAGCATCGTCGACCACCATACCGATGGATATGGATAGTGCCGAGAGTGATACGATGTTAAGTGAGTTGCCGGTCATAGCCAGATAGATGAATGATGCTATGAGCGATATAGGAATGGTGATGACGATAATGAGGGTGGCACGCCAGCGTCCCAGGAATGTGAATACTACGATGACCACAAACAGGAGGGCGTAGAGTACCGTTTCTACGAGTGAATTTATAGTGTTGCGGATGTTGTCGGACGTGTCGACGATTACGCCGAGTTTTACATCGGAGGGCAATCGTTTCTGTAATTGCGGCAACATTTTGAGCACACGGTTGGAAATCTCTACGGAATTGGCTCCCGATTGTTTCTGAATCACAATCATGGCTCCCTTTATGCCATCGTTGTAGGTCTGCTGGGCGCGTTCTTCCAAAGAGTCATCGACACGTGCAACGTCGCGGAGGTATATGTTACGACCGTCGCGAGAGCCTACCACAATGTTTTTAAGCTCATCGGACGAGGCAAACTCGCCTTGCACACGGAGTGCGTAAGTGTCAGAACCGATATCGAATGAACCTCCGGGTATGTTGCGGTTTTCAGCGGCAACGATGGCTGATATAGTTTCTATGGACAATCCGTAGGCTTCAAGACGGTTAGGGTCGACGTAGACATGTATCTCACGTTTGGGTGCTCCGGAGATGGATACCGAGCCAACACCCGAAATGCGGGCAAGGGGATTGGCAACGGCATCATCGAGTATCTTATACAGCCCGGGCATACTTTCCGAAGCCTGAACGGAAAGCATCACAATCGGAATCATGTCGGAGCTGAACTTGAATATAATCGGGTTCTCGGCATTGTCCGGCAACGAACTCTTCACCATGTCCAGTTTGTCGCGTACATCATTGGTGAGTACGTCGATATCTTTGCCGTATTCAAATTCGAGTGTTATTACCGAGATGTTTTCCCGTGACTTTGATGTGATATGCTTGAGGTCGTTTACGGCGTTAAGACTGTTCTCAAGCGGACGTGTCACGTTCTGTTCGATGTCCTGAGCGCTCGCCCCCTGATATGTAGTCATAACCATAATGGTGTTGGTCTCGACATCGGGGTATAGGTCGATGGGCAGTGTTGTGAGCGAAAACAAACCTATTATGGCCACAGCAACGAAGCAAAGGGTGGTCATGATGGGGCGTTTTACGGCACTTGAATATAAGCTCATGTGATATTGTTTGGGTTATGTTCCGAAATAAAGAATAGCAGATAGGTGTGTCACTTTGATTTTTCGAGTACATCAACTTTCACTCCGTCGGCAAGCCGTACTTGACCTGTGGTTACAACCATGTCACCGTTGTTGACACCGGAGAGAAGTTCATAGGTGTTGTCAATGCGGCGTCCGAGTTCCACTCTATTATAGCTTACAGTGCCATCTGCCGGATTATAAACATAGACATATTTGTTGCCCGAGCCGGATTGTTTTACAACAGCACGGTCTGGGACTACCACATGTTCCGCCGAACCGAAGTTCAAGAATACGCGGGCAAACATTCCGGGGTGTATGCGCTCATCGGCATTGTCGATGGTAATTTCTACAGTGAATGTGCGTGTGGCGGGGTCAATGGTGGGATGTATCAGATAAACGGTACCGGAGAATGTTTCGTCGCCATATACGTCGGCTTTAATCTGGACTTTCTCGCCTTTATGCACTTTGGTGAAGTCGCTCTCGGATACATTTACAATTACCTTGACCGGGCGTACCTGTTCGACGGTAAGTATTGGCAAAGTTCCGGTCATGTCTCCCGGGTCATAGTTTCGAGCTGTAACGACACCAGCTATAGGGGATACGAGCATGGTGTTCTCAAGCAAATTGGTGTATTGGCGTTTTGATGCGTCAAGCTCAGTCTTGAGTTGGTCGACGGTCTGTTGGGTTCCACCGCCAATCTCGAGTAACCGGAGCGCACGGTTGTATTCGCGTTCGGCATTTTCGAGACGCACACGTAGTTGCTCTATATTTACATCATCAAGAACCACTACTTTCTGACCCTTAGCTACTTTAGAACCAACATCGACAAGTATGCTTTTGATACGGTTGGGGGTGGAGGAGGATATATTGTTGGTCTTGAAAGCTTCGACAGTTGCCGTGTATTCCGCAATCTGCGGTACTTCCTGGCTGTGTACCTGCTGTATTTCCACTTTTGGTAATTCCTCTACGGTATTTGCAGTAGATTCGTTATTGTCCTTTAAACCTGAGCAGCCTGAAGAGATGGCTAAAAACATCAGCGATAATAGTGCCGACAGGCGGATATATGTTTTGTTCATGTCGTTAATGGTGTGATGATGTATATGGTGATTATTTATTTGCGGTTATACTGAGAGACATCGGCATTGCCCAGAAGCAATTCCAGGTCACTCTTGGCAACAAGATAGTTGTAAATAGCTTGGTTATAAGCGAGCCGGGATTGGGTCAGTGCCAGTTCGGAGTCGCGTAAATCAAGATATGACGCCGCTCCGATTTCAAAACTTTGTTTCATTATGTCGTGTGCCACTTCGGCTTGATGTACGCTTTCGGAACATGATGCAATCTGCTTCACGTTCATCTGGATGTTGTCCATCGCAAGGTCGACCTGCATGTTTATTGACCGAAGCATGTTGTCGCGTTGCCATCCCATTTCGCGTACCTGAATCTCTGCTTGCTTTATGCGGGTGTATCGTTGTCCGCCTTCAAACAGCGGTATGGATAGAGTGAGTCCAATCATGGAGTAGGGATTCCAACGGAAATTTTTCAGTGGTGAGCCGTTGCTCATTGAGGTCCAGTTGTAATTGGCATTGAGGGCGAGAGTAGGGTACCATGCCATCTTTTGTACGGAAAGAGCATCGCGCAGCTGACGTGTCTGAATGTCAAGCAAACGTAATTCGGAATTTCCGGAGATATCGCTTCGGTCAATATCGAGAACTCCTCCGTACATGCCATTCTCATAATCGGCAAGTGTAGTCGTGGCAGCTATTGGAATTGCCGCGTCCATGCCCATAAGAATCTTAAGTTGCAATTTGGCTTGCTTTATGGCAATGGTTGCCTGTGTAAGCTCAGGTTCTACATTTTTTACCGCCACCTGAGTGCGCAGGACATCGTATTTTGATGCAGCTCCCAGACTATGCTGCTTTTCGTAGAGGTCGGCAGTGAAGCGTGCCATGTCGTAACTTTCAAGAATTACGCGGTATGAGTCCTCGGCGAGGAGCAGCATATAATATGCGTTTTTAACTTGGTTTATGAGATTGATTCGCGACTGGCGTGCCTGTTCCACACTTTGTATAATCTGGCTATCGGACAGTTTCAGACTTTTCCACAGCTGAGGGGCAATCAGCGGCATGGAGGCAGAAAAGCCCATGGAGTAGGAATTGTCCAATCCCACTTTTATGCCGCCTCCACCTGATGACGTCGCGGAACTTCCGGATTCTGAATCACCGCCGTCGTCCGAACCGTTGCCCGGAGATGTGGCTCCTGTGCGGTTCATATTCATGTACATGGTCTGTTTTGCCAACGTACGGTTGTATGTGGCTCCGAAAGCGATGGATGGCAACAATTGCCCGATAACTTCTTTTTTGGAATAGTCCATGCGTGTAATTTCCATATCGGCGACCTTTATTGTAGGATTATCGCTGAGAGCTATGGAAATGCAACTGTCAAGCGGCAGACGTAATGTGTCGGCGGGCTCTATCGCACCGCACAGATGAGTGCCGAGCGCAACGGTTGTAGTTAATGTGATGAAGAACTTGCAGAACATATAACGAGTGGATTATAACTTTGTAGATTGAACCGATGTGATATTGAAATCAGTTCTAACAAGTTGCAAAGATAGTACATATATGTATGAAGAAGTTGCAGGTGTGGTGTATAAGTATTATAAAAAAGGTCAAAAAGGACAATATAATTGTTTTTTTGTGTTATATGGAGTGCATGAGCATGTATGGCTATGTGGATTCTGCCAATCTGAATCCGGACGAAATAATAGAAAATAGCTATATTTGTACGTAAATAATCGATTAACCAATTATGATAAAATTGTCTTGTTATGGGTAAATCCAATCTTATCCGGCGATCGGTTACCGGATTATTTTCATTAAGTTCGTTGTTGCCGTCGTTTGCCGGCAATGTTCAGGATGAGCGTCCTAATATACTGTTTATCCTGAGCGATGACCATACTTCGCAGTCGTGGGGCATTTATGGTGGTATATTGGCAGATTATGCCTATAATCCCAATATCCGTCGTCTGGCATCAGAGGGAACTGTGCTCGAAAACTGCTTCTGCACCAATTCATTGTCGGCTCCGAGCCGCGCCAGCATTCTCACCGGCATGTACAGTCACAGAAACGGGCTTTATACACTTGCAGACACGTTTGATACCACGTTGCCAACCATAGCCACCGTGCTGCGTGACAATGGTTATGCCACAGCCCTGATGGGTAAGTGGCACTTAAAGTCGCAGCCGCAAGGATTTGATGAATATTCGATATTCTATGACCAGGGGGAATATCGCGATCCTACTTTCATAGACAGCAAGGATCCTTGGCCCGGAGACCGTCCGTTCGGTGAACGCGTGCGTGGATTTTCCACCGATATAGTCACCGACAAGGCGATAGAATGGATTAAAGGGCAGGGTGGAGAAAAACCATTCCTGATGTGCTGCCACTTCAAGGCCACGCATGAACCGTATGATTATCCTATAAGAATGGCAGGATTATATGATGGTGTTACTTTTCCCGAACCTCACAATCTGCTGGACAGAGGACCTGAGACAAACGGACGTTCGTTTGAGGGACAGACTCTTGAGGAGTTATCCCGCCGATGGACAGAAGCTTCAAAAGACCCGGACAAATGGTGGTGCCGATATCCCGGGTTGCCATTTAGCGTAGACGGGTTGCATCCTACGGAAGCACGTCGCCGTGCATATCAGAAACTTGTGAAAGATTATATGAGGTGCGGCGCTACGATTGATGATAATATAGGACGGTTGCTCAATACGCTTGATGAGATGGGTATAGCCGACAATACGATTGTAATCTATGTATCGGACCAAGGTTATTTCCTGGGTGAGCACGGTTTCTTCGATAAGAGAATGTTTTACGAGGAGGCGGCAAGAATGCCGTTTGTGATACGATATCCCGGCAAGGTGAAAAGCGGTGCGCGCAATAAGGATTTGATATTGAATGTGGATTTCGCTCCGTTGCTTGCCGAATATGCAGGGGTGGAAATGCCACTGGCCCAGGGTCGAAGTTTTGCTTCTAACCTCAAGGGTGAAACACCTGATGACTGGCGAAAGTCGTTCTACTACCGTTATTGGACCACTCATGATGTGCGTCCGTCGCACATGGCTATCCGTACCGACCGTTATAAACTGATATTCTATTATGGGGCACGTTTGGGAATGACAGACTCGGATGATGTTAACTTCACTCCTTCATGGGATTTGTATGACTTAAAAAATGACCCATACGAGGATTGTAATGTATATGGTGATAAGTCGTATGCCCCGGTAGTGAAGAAATTGAAGGAGGAAATGATAAAACTACGCAAGGAAACCGGAGATACCGATGAATCTTCGGCGGAGATGCAGCAGATTCTATCGGAGTATTATTGGAAATAAATAAGCCAAGGCAATAACTAAAAGTGCGGGAATCGCTGTATCTGAAGCGTCCCGCACTTTTTATGCGTCGTATATTGAATGTGAAGCCAATCAGTTTTCTACATGAAATCCGGCATCGCGCAATCCTTGCTTGATGATGTCGATGTGTTCCTGATTGCGTGTTTCCATCTCGATATGCAGCTTGCAACCGTTTATTTCAGTATTTGAAGAGTTGCGTTTATGTTCCACAGCAAGGATATTTGCTCCCAAGTTGCCTATAACGGAGCAAACCTTGGATAATTGTCCGGGTTTGTCGGAGAGTACTATGGTAACGGTGCAGTCGCGTCCGTTCTTTACAAGACCACGGGTTATGACACGGTTAAGCGAGGTGACATCAATGTTGCCACCCGATACGATGCATACCACTTTTTTACCTTTGATAGGCACCTTATTGAACATAGCGGCAGCTACGGATACGGCGCCGGCACCTTCGGCAACAAGTTTCTGCTGCTCGATGAGCGTAAGGATTGCAGCCGCCACTTCGTCGTCACTAACGGTTACAATCTCGTCGACATACTTGCGGCACATGTCGAAAGTGTTCACCCCCGGTTCTTTTACCGCAATTCCGTCGGCGATGGTTGATACCGAGTCGAGCTTGATGCGGTTGCCCTCCTTCATGGAGCGGGTCATGGACGGTGCCCCTTCGGCTTGCACACCATATACTTTCACGTTCGGTTTTATGGTCTTGATAGTAAAAGCCACACCAGAGATGAGACCTCCTCCGCCTACCGGCACTATCACTGCATCGACATCGGGCATCTCTTCGATAATCTCCAATCCTATGGTTCCCTGGCCCGCTATCACAAGCGGGTCATCGAACGGGTGCACTAATGTATAGCCATGTTCTTTCTGCAATTCAAGTGCCTTACGGTAGGCATCGTCATAAACACCCGGTACCAAACAAACCTCAGCACCCAATGCCTTTGTGGCCTCTACTTTAGATATCGGTGCGCCTGCGGGAAGGCATATAATGGATTTAATGCCATTGTGAGTCGCACCGAGAGCCACTCCTTGTGCGTGGTTGCCTGCCGAACAAGCTATCACACCACGTGATTTTTCTTCCTCAGATAGTTGTGAAATCTTGTAGTATGCTCCGCGAAGTTTAAAGGAACCGGTGTATTGAAGGTTTTCAGGCTTTAGATACACTTGGGCTTCGGGATTTATTTTAGTCACGCCGATAAGTTTAGGGTGACGAGCCACATTCTGTAGGACCTCAGCGGCTTTATATACTTCCGCAATATCAATCTGTGCCATGTCGATTAGTATTTATTAGCGGTGGCAAATGTACAAAAAATTAATTATGAATGGATGCTCATGTATTCTAAATATGAACAAAAAGCGTATCGGTAATTTTATAATTATGTATTATATGCAAACGGAATGAAAATGGATACGATATATGGCAATTTAAGTAGAATCATAGAGCAGTGCGGTACCCTTACGGCTGTAATTGACGGTACATGCAGCATGACGTATGCCGAGCTGAACAGGTGGGTGGATGAGATTAGAGGATGTTTCCCAATCGAGAGACCGCAGTTTGTAGGGGTGGTCATGGATCATGGAATTGACATGATAGCTACGATATTAGCCGTGATAAAGTCAGGAGCCGGATATGTGGCGGCAGAACCATCGCTCCCCGAAGAACGCATACGTTTCATGATGAGTGATGCGGGTGTGGATTTTGTGATAGCAGACAAGCGGTATGCCGGTATGACAGGTGGTGTGCCTGTCATTACATCGGATATGTTTGAAAACGCAGAGGATAAGAGTCCATTGCCGTCCGCTGAAATTTCCTCGGACAATCCCGCGTACGTATTGTACACGTCGGGAACGACCGGACGTCCAAAGGGTGTGGTGGTGACAAACGGTAATGTATGCCATTATGTGAAGGCATTTCAGCATGAATTTCATCCGGCACCCGGTGATGTGATGCTTCAATATTCCGTGTGCTCGTTTGATATATTCGTGGAGGAGGTGTTCACGACTTTACTGTCAGGTGCCACGCTCCTAATAGCTCCGGAATCAGTGAAGAATGATGTGGCGGAATTAATGAGTTTCGTAGTACGACAAGGAGTGACGATTATAAGCGGATTTCCGTATCTGCTTCTGGAGATTAATAAACTTGGGACGGTACCGCCGTCATTGCGTTTGCTGATAAGCGGAGGTGATGTGCTTCGGTCGTCGTATGTAGACAGGATAATAGATAAAGTGGATATCTACAATACGTATGGTCCTTCAGAAACCACGGTTTGTGCATCGTATTTCCGTTGCAACGATTATGAGCAGCTTTTAGACGGTACTTATCCGGTAGGAAAACCGGTACTCGGGGTGGAGGTTACCATAGTGGATGAATTTATGGAGCCGTTGCCCGCCGGAGAGGTCGGTGAATTGTGCATATCAGGTGGAGGTGTATCGCTCGGATATTTACATAGATGCCCGGAAAGTGATAACTTTGTGACACTTGAAGATGGACGGCGGTTGTATCGCTCCGGTGACTTAGGTTATGTTCTCGCTGACGGTAATATAGCATTCCTGCATAGAAAAGATTCACAAGTGATGATAATGGGGAAACGTGTGGAGTGCAGTGAGGTGGAAAATGTGTTGTGTAAATGCGATGATGTGGAGAGTGGGGTGGTGTGCTCTTATTTAGACACCAACGGGCTGTCTTATCTGGCAGCGTATATAGTGCCGAAAGACCGTAGACGATTTTCAATACACGGACTGAAGAAACGTCTTGAACGTTATCTTACATCGTTCATGATACCTGAATATTTTGTGGCTATGAAAGAGATTCCGCTTACTCCCAATGGCAAACCGGACAAAGAAGCATTGCCTGTAGTTCTTAAAGATAGTGAGCTATGATACATGTTATGGAGATAAATGAATTGCGCGATTGCGATAAGTTATTGCTGTGGCGCATGGAGGTGATAGGATGTGTGTTTGAAAATCCCACTGTGGGGTTGAAAGAACTGTATAAACAGAATAAGGAATATTATCGGCGGCATGTATCTGCGGGTACATACGTAGGATGTGAGGTCACGGCAGGTGATAAAGGTGTGGGATGCGGAGGTGTGTGTTTCTATGATGAGTTGCCGTCTCCGGATAATCCGTCGGGGCGTTGCGCATATATCATGAACATATATGTGCGCCGGGCATATCGGGGATGTGGTGTTGGGACCAAGATTGTCAATTGGCTTGTAGCCGAAGCCCGAAAGCGTGGTATAACCAAGATAGTACTCGAAACGACCGATGCGGGACGTGGGCTTTACCGAGCTACCGGCTTTGGAGAATATAAGGATATGATGAAGTATGTGAAGATATGAAAAGCGGGAAAATTGGGGCATTGGATTGCGCGTATGTAAAGAGCGATGATTCGGCAAATGTATGTTATATATTGTCATTTGCACCGCTTGACGACAGGTGGGTATCTATGGCGGCTGAGTGCTACGGTTGTTCGATAGTGGTGGTGACCGGCATGGATTGGGACAATGACCTGACTCCGTGGCGTGCGCCCGGAGTACCGGATGGATGTAAACCGTTTGCAGGCAATGCCGGTCAATTCCTGTCGAAAATCAGACATGAGGTAATATCTGAAGCGGAACGCAGTCTCGGGCTATCCGGGATTGTGGAGCGTACGCTTGCCGGAGTATCCCTATCGGGGTTATTTGCAATATGGGCTTGGATACAATGTGACACGTTCAAAAACGTGGTGTCGATTTCCGGCTCGTTTTGGTACGAGAATTTCACCAAGTGGATTTCCGACACAGCCATTCCTAAAAAGACAGGACTGGCATATATTTCTCTCGGACGTAAGGAACCGTATTCACCCGTCAAGGCATTCCGTACGGTAGGGGACGCGACAACTACCGTTGTAGACATGTTGAAGCGTAGCGGAATACAGGTGGTGTTTAATTGGGAGCCCGGTACGCATTACGCTCCGTTGTATCCACGACTTACCAATGCCATGGATGCAATTTTTCTCGGCAAATAATAAAATTAATTAAATATTGCGAACGGTATGAAACCAATGGACTCACTGAATTGTAATTTTCAATACTTTTGTACCGTATTTACACATTAATAATAACATCAGTAAAATGTCAACCATAACCAAAGAAGCAGCCCTTGAATATCACCGTGAAGGTAAGCCGGGCAAGATAGAGGTGGTACCCACCAAACCATATTCGACACAACATGATCTGGCACTCGCTTATTCGCCCGGTGTAGCATATCCGTGCAAGGAGATAGAGAAGAAGCCCGAGGATGTGTATGAGTACACCAATAAGGGAAATCTTGTTGCCGTGATATCCAACGGTACCGCCGTGTTAGGTCTTGGAGATATAGGCGCTCTTGCCGGTAAGCCGGTGATGGAGGGCAAAGCATTGCTATTTAAAATATTTGCGGGTCTTGATTGTTTTGACCTTGAGGTAAATGAGAATGACCCCGACAAATTCATATCTATAGTCAAGGCGTTGGCTCCTACATTCGGCGGTATAAATCTTGAGGATATCAAAGCTCCGGAGTGTTTCGAGATAGAACGTCGGCTTAAAGAGGAGTGCGACATACCGGTAATGCATGATGACCAGCATGGCACCGCCATAATATCGGCAGCCGGATTGCTCAACGCCCTTGAGATACAGAATAAAAAGATTGAGGATATAAAACTTGTGGTCAATGGCGCAGGAGCTGCCGCTGTGTCGTGTACCAAACTCTACATAGCCCTTGGTGTAAAGAAAGAGAATGTGGTGATGTGCGACAGCAAAGGTGTGATAAATTCCTCACGCACCAATCTCAACGGACAGAAACGGGAATTTATGACCGAGCGGAATATCAATACTCTTGCAGAGGCTATGGTAGATGCCGATGTGTTCCTCGGACTGTCGGTAAAGGATGTCGTGACGACTGAAATGCTGCAGTCGATGGCTCCAAACCCTATAGTATTCGCATTGGCAAATCCCGATCCGGAAATAGCTTATGATAAGGCTATGGCTTCGCGACCGGACCTGATATTCGCGACCGGACGAAGTGATTACCCCAATCAGATAAACAATGTGCTTGGATTCCCATATATATTCCGTGGAGCATTGGACAGCGGGGCTACCATGATAAACGAGGCAATGAAGCTTGCCGCGGTGCGTGCAATAGCGGATTTGGCAAAACTTCCGGTGCCGCCTGTTGTGAACACGGCTTATGACATGACCGATATCCATTATGGACGTGATTATATATTGCCCAAGCCCCTTGATCCACGCTTGCTTACCACTGTGGCTCCTGCTGTGGCTCGCGGAGCTATGGAGAGCGGTGTGGCAAAACGTCCGATTCAGGATTGGGAAGCTTACGATGAGAAATTGCGTAAACTCATGGGCTATGACAATAAGTTGATGCGTAGTATATTCGACCAAGCTAAGTCTAAACCCAAACGCGTGGTATTCGGCGAAGCCAATACTGATAATATGCTCAAGGCTGCGGTGATAGCTAAGAAGGAAGGTCTGATAATACCGATATTGCTTGGCAATGAGGAGATGATAGAGAAACGAGCTCAACGTCTCGGATTGGATATCTCGGGAATAGAGATAGTGAACTTGCGTCATGACCGTGAAGCTCCGCGCCGTAAACGTTATGCCACCAAGTTCGTTGAAAAGCGTCAGCGTGAGGGATTGACATATCCGGAAGCGAAAGAGAAGATGTTTGACCGTAATTATTTCGGTATGATGATGGTGCAGGAGGGTGATGCCGACGCATTCCTTGGCGGTACATACTCGGCGTCACATGCCATAGGTCAGATAGCGACCGAGGTGGTAGGCATACGTCCGACTTACAACCACTTTGCCGCCATGCACATAATCAATACCAAACGCGGTACATTCTTCCTTGCCGATACGCAGGTAAATAAGGATGTAGATGCCGATACATTGTTTGACATAGCCCGTCTGACCCGTAATTCGGTGGAGTATTTCGCCCACAAGCCCGTGATGGCAATGGTTTCGTACAGTAATTTCGGCTCAAGCAGCGAGCCGGAATGCTGTCATTCGCGCGAGGTGGTCAACAGGATGCACGAACGTTACCCCGATTTGCTGATAGATGGTGAGATGTCGATAAATTATGCGCTGAATACCGATATGCGCGATAAGACATTCCCATTCAACAAGCTTAATGGTGAGGCGGTAAATACGTTGATATTCCCAAATCTAAGTTCGGCAAGCACGGCTTACCGCATGATGCTCGAAATGGGATTGGGAGATGCCATAGGTCCTATTCAGATGGGATTGAACAAGCCTATCCACTATATCAGTGTCAACTCACCGGTCCGTAATATACTCAACCTTGCAGTAGTGGCAGGATTGGATGCGCAAGTGCTTGAAACTTCCGGCGGGCTGATAGACCGTTAACCCAACTTGATTAACTGATGAGATTTTCGATATTGCCGGTGTTATCTGCGTGTGCTTTATTGTGCTGCGTAGGGTGCACCGGCAGTATTGATAATGGTACCGGAATATTTTCCTGTGAGTCTTATACTGTGACTTCCGACAGCATAGTTCAGGGAAGTCAAGTGGTAAGGGTGACATCTAATAAGGGATTGTCGACTGATGCCGGAGATGTATTGTGGATGCCGGACAGCATGGCCTATGATGTGGTTATGATATCAGATAATCCATTGCTCGATGCTGTTTTCGAAATGTCAGAATCAAAAGGCAGGAATGAATCTCGGACAGTTGTACGTACCCCATTGTCAATATTATTATCGGATGTGTATCTGAATCCGAAAAGTGCCGGCGAACACCTGATGGCAATGGTGCATGGAGGGCGTGTATCGGGATGTTATGATTCGGAATTGCATTTGCCCTCCACCTCTGATAGAGCCATGTGGGTGCAAGCGGTATGGGAGATTTACCGTGCTACCGGGGATATCGGTTGGTTGAAGGATGTGTATCCTATAGCTGAACGCGCTTTGAAGGAGGATTTGCGCGCCGGTATGGACCGGCAAATACCGCTGATGCATGGAGTCTCCCGATATATCGCCGCCGATGAGAGCAGATACCTGCCGCAATGGGCTACCTATGCCGATATGTACGATATGTATTGTCTGTCAGTAAATGTCGGTTATGCCACCGCATGTGCTTCGCTTGATTCGATGGCATCGGTCTTAGGAGTACAGGCTGATGTAGGGTATAGAGAGTTGAGTCAACGGATGTCCCAGACTATCAATGACCGATTCTGGATTCCTAACCTGTCGTATTATAGCTCATGTCTTTATGGCGGGTTGTTTGCCATTCAGTCGCAATCATCAGATAATTTGGGACAAGCACTCGCTGTGATTTCAGGTATTGCGCGACATGGCATGGGTGAATCACTTGTGAATAATACTCCTGTGACCGTAATGGGAACACCGGTAATGTTTCCATTATCTGTAAAAGATGTGGATTATTATAGGACTTATTTATGGTCTGTGACACAGGCATATTGGAATATAGCGGCGGCACGCATGGGTAACATGGAAGCGTTGAAGAACGGTGTTGCCGCACTGTTGCGTGGTGCCGTATTTAATAACGGAGAGTTTGATTATGCTTCAGTACCGGCAGTGGTACTCCGGGGGTTGGCAGGCATTGATTTTACATCGACGGGTATTAAGTTTTCACCTTGTGTACCACCTCAGATATGTACATACATGAGTCTGAACGGTATCAGGTATCGCGAAGCGTTACTTGATATCCACATCTATGGTAGCGGATCGCGCATAAAGTCATTTTCGCTCGACGGTAAGGAGCGGAAGGATATGTCGGTTCCCGGGACTTTGACAGGTCATCATTCGGTGGATATAATAATGGATGGTGGTGCTGTGGAGAATGGCACTGAAATTTCGATTGTGGATTCTCAGATTATACCATCGGTACCGGTTGTGTCATGGGACAGACATTCGGCTGTGATTTCAAATTATGTTGCAGGGGTGGATTATGAGGTGTATGTAAATGGGGTCATGGAGGAGTCCATACCGGAATCGGGATTTGAATTATATGATACATGCAGTTATATATCGGTAGGAGTGGTACCTGTGGAGTCTGACAGATGGTTTGGTTGGAGTTCAGCACCGCATTATCTATTACCGGCAAGGATTACGGAGGTTTGTGCCACGGATTTATTGCCCATGCGGCATTATGATGACATTGATAGCATGTATGTGGTGGATATGTCGGCAAGACACAATGCTCATATTGAATTTATTTATTCATCGCCAAGCACCGAGAAGTGCGTGATGGATGTGTGCAGCGTTACCGATTCCATTGGCGGATATGCACTCAGTGTGCTTGAAGTTAATGGCAGAAATGAGGGGGTATTTTTAATAGGTGGTAGGGAAACGACAGATTCGATACACGTCTATTCCAATAAACTTATGGTGGAGATGAAACAGGGAGCTAATCATGTGTCCTTGAATTGCGATAAGTTTATTAATTTTGACGTGCCAAGGAGTAAAAATACCGCGCATGTCAGGTCGGTACGTATAATCCCCATGGTGTCTAAATGAAAAAACGGAGTCAATGAAACGAATAGGAATACTATCTGATACCCATTCCTGCTGGGATGAGCGGTATGCTACCCATTTTGCCGGATGCGATGAGGTGTGGCATGCCGGAGATGTGGGCGATGTGTCGATTCTGCGCCGACTTGAGGAAATCGTTCCTGTGGTGAGAGCTGTGTCCGGAAATATCGACCATGGCGATGTGCGACGCATGTGTCCCGAGGTTCAGGAGTTTGAGGTTGAGGGTGTGCGTGTGTGGATGACGCATATCGGTGGTTATCCGGGTAAATATTCGCCCGGAGTAAAGCGGATATTGCGCGAAGAAGGTATAAAGCTTATGGTAAGCGGACACTCACATATATTGAAAGTGATTCCCGACCACGAATTAGGACTTCTGCATATCAATCCCGGAGCGGCGGGTTACCATGGTTGGCAGAAAGTGAGAACCTTAATCAGGTGTACACTCGACCATGGTACTATATGCGATCTTGATGTGATAGAACTTGGCAAACAAAAGATGTAATCTTACGGTTTATAGTATTAGTATGAAAAAGATATTTGTATTCGTATTCTCAGTGGCGCTATTAGGTATAGCAGGGTGTAAGACTACTGAGGCAAACTATAGGGCGGCTTATGAAATAGCTAAAGAGAAACAGATGGATTCGGGCGACTCCATAGCCAATGCCGGATTGAAGAGTCAACAGATGCCGCGTCAGATGGTGTTTGGCACTGACACATTGCAAGTTCGCACTGAAGCGGTAGGCGTTACAGCCAATGGCGGTGGCACTAATGATATGCTGAAAAAGTATTGTGTAGTAGCCGGGCAGTTCCATCAGATATTCAATGCGAGTTCCATGCGTTCCCGTCTGGTGGCAGACGGATATGAGGGGACATTTCTGTTGCACAACCGCATGAAACAGTATTATGTAGTGGTGGGCAGTTATAATCTGCCTTCGGAAGCGCGAGCCATGATAGACAGTCTGAAGGCTGATGAATCTTTGGTGTTCAAAGCTCCGTTCCCTTACGTATTGCGTCCGGCTCATTTAGTGCGTTGATTCCGAGTTGGAGTCAACGAAGGCGCCTGTATTATCCAATATGTAGCTCCTTGCTGAAAGTTATATTTGGATTGATTTTTTGCAGCGTCATTAAAAATCCTTGTTCATCGGCGGGAGAAATATAGACGTACTTATTTTTCTCGTAAAGAATGCGGATGTTGGGATATGATGCTGAAAAATTATGACTGCCACGGTCAATTAAGAAATCACCCCGTCGGACTTTTTTAATTGTACCGATATCAATGGCAAGTGACCGCATTGGGTGTGATATGAGTAATGTTTTATTTTCTAAAGTGTATGAGATGTCATCATACATTGTTTTGGATAAAATGAAGAACACACCAAAGAATGTGATGCATGATAATGTAATTAATACTCCCAAATAGATAGGTGGTTGCGCGAGCCAAATAAAGATAATACCGAACAAGGTAATCGCTATAAACGGCCACCAGGTATTTGAATTACCGACCTTTGCATGGAATGTAATTCTCTCACCTCTATGGAGGGGTGGTGGTATGGGTGGTGGCGTGGTTAAATTCTTTTCCATATTGCGGTATAGGCTTGACGTCTTATTCGTTGTCTTTGCGGCAATGATTTATTTTGTGGCTATCGGATTGCTGACACGATTGAATGAGAGCCATGTAAGACGTTTCCATAAGGCTTCCAACGGTCCTTGACGGTGCGTTGAGAGCCAGCCGTTGCTCCACCATACCTGAAGCAGGATTATGCCCAGTCCAATAAGCATTGATATTGTGGCACCGCTATATCTGAATAGTCCTAATCCGAAATTATAGAATAGAGTTACACCAATGATGGATTGAGTGATGTAATTGGTTAATGACATACGCCCATAAGTGATAGATATGCGCTGGAATCTATAGCCGTCGCCCTTTTTGAACCAACAAATCACGAACAGCGATACGAATATTGTCATCAATGTGAAATTGACCGGAAGTCCCAATGCTATACCGAAGTGGCTTACCCATGTAGTATGCGATAGCATCGGGGATATGAATGTTTTCAAAAGGTATAATGGTCCGAATGCCAATAGGGACAAGAGCAATGTGCGTTGCCAAAATCGCATGGACCGTTGGGACTTTACGAACATTTCATTTCGACCGAGCCACATGCCTAAAAGGAAGAGTGCCGGGGTCTGGCAGATACGCCCGGCTTCCACTTGCCAAAAGTTGCTGTATAATTGTCCGTTGATGATATTATTCGATAAAGTCTGTAACAGATTGCCGTTCATCGCCGTCTGCTCAGCTGATGCGGCAAATGCCACAAAGCGAGAATTGGTATCGATGTAGTCGGGTGAGAAATGAGCCGTGAGCATGTGAATCCAGTCGATAGGTTGCAGCAGTAGTATGCCGGCTACAATGAGCACGGTACGGTTACTCCAGGATGATGCAGGAATGAGTATGAGACCGCATACGGCGTAGAATAGCAGTATGTCGCCATTGTAGAACAATGCGTGAAGTTGGGCGAACCCGGCTAATAATAACATGCGCCATGCAAATCGCAACCGAAAGTCGACGCCACGCAGCCGTGCGTTGCGCATTTGTATATAGAAACTGAATCCGAATAGCAATGAGAATGTAGCGTAGGCTTTTCCAGCAAGGAGAAACCATACAACATCAGTTACCGCGGAATCAAGTCCGGAAAGCCATTGCGGTTGCCATTCGGGAGTGTGGAATAGGTTGTAATGTTCAATGCTGTGCAGCAGCACTATAGCCATAAGGGCAAAACCACGTAAAGCGTCGACAACGCTCATGCGGGAATTGGTGGGCGATATGGTTGGATTCATGATTTTGGATTGGTTAGGATTAAGATGATGTACGTAGTGTGTCGGCAACGGCATCGGCGCAACGTTCGCCATCAATGGCTGCAGACACGATACCTCCGGCATATCCGGCACCTTCACCGCATGGGAAGAGTCCGTGTAATGTTATGTGATTGAGTGATTCGTTGTCTCGTGGTATTCTGACAGGTGACGATGTACGTGTCTCGTCTCCTATAAGTATGGCATCGTTGGTGAGGAACCCTCTGTTTTTTTTGCCGAATTCCTCAAACCCTTTCTGAAGGCGGGTGGCTATCTCTTCAGGTAAAAGGAGGTCGATACGGGCAGGATGTATACCGGGAGCGTATGATGTGGGGGGGAGATTCTTTGATGGACGGGATGAGGTGAAATCAATCATGCGTTGTGCCGGAGCGTTCTGCGATTGTCGGGATTCATTGAAAAATGCCGTTTCGATTTCTTCCTGGAATTTCATCATTTTCAAGGGACCGAATTCGTTATATCGGGTCACATCTTCGGGTAGGACTTCGACAACCATGCCTGAGTTCGCCCATTTAGAGCCACGATTGGAGGATGACATGCCGTTGACCACCATTTGTCCGGGCGCACTTGCAGCCGGTATTATCACACCACCGGGACACATGCAGAATGAATATACAGCGCGGTCACGCACACGTGTCAACATAGTGTATTCGGCAGGGGGAAGGTAGCGGCCACGACCGTTTTTGCTATGGTATCGTATGCAGTCTATGAGATGTTGCGGATGTTCAAGGCGGACGCCTACGGCTATACCCTTAGGTTCTAAAGCTATGTCGCGTGAATAAAGCATCTTATAGATGTCGCGGGCGGAATGTCCTGTGGCAAGTATAACCGGTCCAATATATTCTGAACCATCAGCTGTAACTACGCCTGTTACTTTGTTGCCGTCGATAATTACATCGGTTACTTTTGTATTGAAAAGAACTTTCCCACCACAATGCTCGATGGTGTGCCGCATGGATTTTATTACCTCAGGCAAACGGTCGGTGCCTATGTGCGGATGCGCGTCAACAAGAATATCCTCCTGCGCTCCATGCTGATGAAAAACGGTCAGTATTTTATCGACCGGTCCACGCTTTTTACTGCGGGTGTACAATTTACCATCGGAATATGCGCCGGCACCGCCCTCTCCAAAGCAATAGTTGGAATCAGGGTCGACAATTCCCTCTCGGGCTATACGAGCCATATCCTTGCGACGGGAATCCACATCTTTGCCGCGTTCGAGTACTATAGGGCGCACACCGCGTTCTATAAGCCGCAGAGCGGCAAACAGTCCAGCCGGACCGGCACCGACCACGATGCACTGAGGAGCATCGGCAGCGACAGGTGTATAGATGATGGGAGTAAACAACGGATGCGCAGGTGCCGGTTCGTCAATGAAGGCACGCAGTGTAACGTTGACCATAACCTGACGCTGACGGGCGTCTATGGAACGTTTCAATATTTTTATGTCGCGCAGACGGTTAGCGTCAATTCCCATCCGAGTACTCACAAGTGCCATAAGGCGCAGGGGAGTATATGCGGTGGCGGGGTCAATGCGCAACTGCAAGTCGGCAGTCATGTGTGATATGTTGATAATGATTGTGTTTGGTAACGGTATTCTATCTGTCGAACTTCACGTAAGTCTGTTCTGTGGGTTGGTACGTGTCGTCATCCCAAAGTGAACTGGATATCATGAGGTCGGCGCTTATGCGATTACAAGCGATAGGCACATTGTGTAACCGGCATTGGCGCAACAACATTTGAATGTCGGCTTCGTGCGGCTGTGGATTGAGGTCGTCAATAAGAAATACGGCAAGGTCTACCTCGTTTCGTACCACCATGGCTGCTATCTCGGCATCACCGCCCATTGGTCCGGAGTTCATACACTGGACGTCCGCCTTGATACCTAATTCATCGAAAGCCTTTTTTATCAGACCACCGGTTGTGCCGGTGCAAACCAAATGGTGCTTAGACAGCAGTGACGCATTGAATTTAGCCCAAGCTACCATGTCGGCTTTGCGTTGGTCGTGGGCCACGAGTGCTATTGTAAGATGTTTTTTCATTGTGTTTCTAATTAATATGTTATGTATGAGGATGGAGTTTACGTTGGTGTCGGTTGACGATAATCAATGTCACCAGTGCAAAAAAGAAAGCTATGCAGTCCGAAGCCGCCATACTTGCCCATACACCATCTATCCCGAAATATCGGGGTATAAATATCAAGAACGGTATCAGGAATATTAGCTGTCGGGTAAGAGATAGGAATATGGAGAGTTTTGGCATGCCTACCGATTGGAAGAAGTTCTGGATTACTATTTGGCATCCTACCAACGGGTAGAAAATGAAGAATATACGGAATCCTCTGTTGGCAATCTCAATCAGTGTTTCGTCGACAGTGAACAGGTGGCTTATGGTTCCGGGGAACATCTCTGTGGCAATCCATCCCACTGTGGTGATTCCCACTCCCAGCCAAATGCCTATGGACAGAGTCTTGCGTACACGCGACCATTGCCCCGCACCATAGTTGAATCCCAATATCGGTTGCATACCCTGAGTGACGCCAAATACTATCATAACGAAGAACATGGTGGTTCGGTTGAGTATGCCATAAGCTCCTACCGCGAGATTGCCTATTTCGGCTCCGTAATCAAGCAGTGCCTTGTTGATGAAAATCACTACTATACATCCGCACACATTCATCAAGAATGGTGACAATCCGATAGCATAAATGCGTTTGATAATGGCGGGGGTAATCCAACGGTTGCGGATATTGAGATGTATGAAACTTTTTTTAGACAGGAAGTGGCATGTGACCCAGACACATGCAACCGATTGTCCGATTATGGTGGCAAGCGCGGCTCCCTTAATGCCCCAATCGAACACGAATATGAATATCGGTGCGAATACAATATTGGCTCCAACGGATAGGAGGGCTGAAATCATGGCTTTCTTGGGGTACCCTGTAGCTCGCATTATATTGTTGAGTCCTATGAATATGTAGGATATGGGGGTGCCGTATAGAATCACGCGCATGAATTCACGTGCGTAGGGCAATGTCTCAGGTGTGGCTCCGAAGAACAATAATATCTCGTCAAGAAACAATAGGGTTATGCCACCGAATATTACCGAGTGAATGATACATAGTACGAAAACGTTGTTGACCACATCGGTGGCTCGGGATATGTTTTTTTGACCGAGAAATATTGACGATATAGTGGCGCCGCCAACAGCAATCAGCGTACAGAACGCTATCACGAGGTTCATGAGCGGAAATGTGATGGCAAGTCCGGCTATTGCCATGGCGCCTACACCTCGGCCTATGAATATGCTGTCGATAATATTGTACAATGATGTTGCCACACTGGCTATTATCGCCGGCACGGAGTATTGAATGAGCAGCTTTGGTATGGATTGGCTGCCAAGATCCATGGGAGTTGAAGCGGAACGCGGTTGCATTGTAAACGTAAGTTTCTACAAAATTAACGCTTTAAAGTATAATAATTATCGGTACCGGTATTATTTTTGTGAAAAATTAGTTTCATTTAAATTGTAGTTTAAGTAGACATGACACGTTGCGGAGCCTTGTTTGACCTTGATGGTGTGCTGATAGACAGTGAGTCGACATATACTGAATTCTGGAGTGGCATAGACCGGATATATCCTACCGGAATAGATAATTACGCCATAGCCATAAAGGGGACTACTCTGCCTGAAATCATGAAGCATTATAGCGATGAGAATGTAAAGGCTGACATATTACGCCGTATACATGACTTTCAAGAGTCGATGGTATATAATATATATCCCGGTGTGGAACATTTTCTCTCGGAACTTAATGAACGTGGTGTGCCGGCAGCTATTGTAACAAGTAGCGACGACAGAAAGATGCAATTGCTTTTCGAGCAGCATCCTGACTTCAGAAAATATTTCCGGACTGTGATTGACGCATCGCAGGTGACACGGTCCAAGCCAGACCCACAAGGATATATAAAGGCAGCTGAGTCTTTGGGGCTTAAACCGGAAGATTGCTTCGTGTTTGAGGACTCTCTCCAGGGGCTGAAAGCGGGTAATGCATCCGGGGCGACTGTGATAGCATTGGCAACAACCTATCCGGCGGAAGTATTAAAAGGAAAAGCCGCCAAAATTATTGGCGGCTTGGATGAATTTTCTGTTGATGAGATGCTTGCCTTAAAAGGCTTGTAGTCTGATATCAGCAAGCTTTGAAACTCATGTCGAGCCCTTTGACGGAATGGGTGAGTGCTCCTACCGAAATGAAGTCAACACCGCATTCTCCGTAGGCTCGCAGTGTGTCAAGAGTGATTCCTCCCGATGATTCAATTTCAGTGCGTCCGTTGATTAGCTTTACAGCTTCAAGGGTACGCTCAGGTGAGAAGTTATCGAGCATAATACGGTCCACACCGGCTTCGAGGGCTTGATTTATCTCGTCGGTATTGCGTACCTCAAGTTCGATTTTAAGGTCGCGTCCGGTTTCTTTACAATATTTTTTAGCAGCGGCTACGGCTTGCGGAATGCCACCGGCGAAGTCAACATGGTTATCTTTTATTAAAATCATGTCGAAGAGACCTATACGGTGATTGCATCCGCCACCTATACGTACGGCCTCTTTCTCAAGCATACGCATACCGGGAGTGGTTTTGCGGGTGTCGAGTACTTTAGTTTTCAGTCCTTCGAGACGTTGCTGATATTTTGCGGTGGTGGTGGCAATGCCACTCATGCGTTGCATGATGTTTAGCATCACGCGTTCGGTTTGAAGCAGGGAGCGTACCCGCCCTTTTACTTCAAAAGCTATGTCGCCCGGCTTCACATGAGTGCCGTCGTGGATATACACGGTCATTTCCAGTTCCGGATCAAATTTCCGGAATACCTTACGTGCTATTTCCACTCCGGCGAGTATGCCTTCTTCTTTAACGATAAGACGTTGACATCCCATCTCGTCGGCAGGTATGGTGGATAGGGTAGTGTGGTCGCCGTCGCCGACATCTTCGGCGAATGCCAATGTCAGCAGGTCATCTATAAGTTCGTCCTTGGATTTCATAAAGTAGTGATGTTTTGTTACTTTTGTACAAAAGTAATAATTAGCCTAAATTTCCGCAAATCAGAATTTATGAAAATAACGCTTCTTGCCATAGGCAAAACGCAATCCGGGTATCTGAACTCAGGTATAGACCAATACATAAGTCGTATAGGGCATTATCTGCCCATGGAATTTAAAGTATTGCCTGATATAAAGGGTACGAAGGGGCTTACCGAGCAACAACAGAAAGAGCGAGAGGGAATGGCTATATTGTCGTCGCTGCAAGGTGGCGATGCCGTGATATTGCTTGATGAGCGGGGACGTGAGATGACTTCACGTGAATTTGCGGGATTTATCGAAGGGAAGATGAATTCGGGTCTCAAGCGACTTGTGTTTGTGATTGGCGGACCTTACGGCTTTTCCAAAGAGGTGTATGATAGATGTGACGGTAAGATATCATTGTCGCGCATGACGTTTTCACACGAGATGGTACGATTGTTCTTTACCGAGCAGGTGTATAGGGCCATGACGATATTACGCGGAGAGCCTTATCACCACGATTAATCATCATCTATATCAATCAGGTCAACCAATATGGTATCGGTGAGAAGCCACATCGATTCAGGTATGGACATGCGTCCTGATTCCAGAATAATCCGACGGGATGAAATATGTGGTGTGGCATCGTGAAGCAGTCGGTTAAGTTTGCTATGTCCAAACCTAAGCGCGTAGTCATCCAATGACAACCCCTGGCGTGTGCGCAGACGGATTAGCAGGTATTCGTTGGCTTGTTGGGTGGCTGTGAGATGCTCGGTAATAGTGTTGTCGCCGTTAGATGATATATATTTACCGATATCGTTAGGGTTGTGATAACGGCATGTGCCGTAGAAGCTGTGTGCTCCAGTCCCTAACCCTAAATAAGGTGTGAGGTTCCAGTACGATGAATTGTGTTGTGAATGTAACCCCGGTTTAGCGAAATTTGATATTTCGTAATGATCAAATCCATGTACATGCGCCATATTGCATAGTTCGCGGTACATAGCTTCGGATAACTCCTGGGGTGATTCCTGAATCTTGCCTGATTCTTTCATTGCCCATAGCCGTGTACCCGGCTCGTACATAAGACTGTAGGCAGACAGATGCGCGGGACTTAGGGCGAATATGCGAGACAGGGTGCATTTCCAACTCTCGAAAGTTTGTCCCGGAAGACCATATATAAGGTCGAGACTGATGTTGTGGATGCCGGCACGTGAAAGAGTCTCAAACGCATTGACAGCATCATCTGCCGTGTGGCGTCGCCCAATTGTGTCAAGTTCTGTATCGTCCAACGATTGTACCCCCATACTTACACGTGTGATAGGGGACGCTGCTATGTATTCGGCAATTTCTGCTGTGACATCTTCAGGATTAACTTCTATGGTAAATTCCCTTATTCCGTCTGAAGATACAAATTTTATTATGCGGTCAAGCTGCCTGAGGGTGAGGATGGATGGTGTCCCTCCACCTATATATATGGTTTGGAACGGTTCGGTTATTGATGACTTGCGACGATGGAATTCTTGCTCCAATGCCGAGATATATTCGTCGGTATTTGCGCGGCGGGGCGTAGAGAAGAAATCACAATAAGCGCATTTTGAATGGCAAAATGGTATATGTATGTATAATCCGGCCATATTAATTATTAACTATCCTCGCGACCGCAGATGGCTTTGAATTTGCAGAATGTACATGCGTGGTCATCAGGGCTTTGTGTAAATGGAGTCCCCGGGTCGAATATCTCTTCAATTTTAAGATGTAATTTTTCCAAGAATTCGTCGTAGAACTGATGGTAATCGGATATGGGGGTGCGGGATATCTTAAGTGGCTCTATACCTTTAGCCGGAAGGTCACGCATCTTATATATCACAGGCGTTATCGGTTCGTCGGATTGTTCCAATACCCGGTATATATGACAGTAAAGCATCAACTGCATTATGGCTTTGGCACGATTGGGCTGTGCGGTATTGAACAACGCTTCGACAGACGTGGCTGATAGGGCATCACCTCCTGTTTTGTAATCGACAAAGCGTTTGCATCCGTTTACAATGTCGATACGGTCAATTATCTGACGTACGTTAACCGTAAGATTGTCGGATATCTTCAAGCGTCCCGACATGTTTTTCTCGGCACCGATGTAGATGAATGGCGTAAGCGTAATGTCGCAACGCAGCATGGACAAGATGGATTCCTTGATTACTTTTCCGAGTACAAGACTTTCGCCCACCAAAGGAGTGTGCAGACGCTCATCTGTAAATCTATTGTAGTGGCGGTTGATGGAGCGGGTGATAAGATTGTCAATCAGGGTATGTGTAGGCTTTAGATAAGGCTCCAATAAATCCTTGGTAATTGTTACTCCCGCATCGGTGTTGCCGTTTTGGAATCCTTGATAGAAATCCTGAGCGACTTCATGCAGGATGGTGCCGTAGGTACTCGAGTCCATGTAGTCGGTGATTTCGTCATCGACGTTATATCCTTCAACATATTGCAGATAGAAGCTAAGCGGGCAATTTATATAACTGTTGATGGCACTTGCCGACAGATTGGCTCCGTCAGTGCGTGTGAATTTCTGAAGCAAATCCAGGATTCGATTGTCTTTTGTTATTGATATTCCCGGTGTATCGAAGTGCTGAGGATTGTAAACCGCAAGTTTGTGAGAGACCGGTGAGTCAGGGAACAAATAGAGAAGTTGAGCGAGGTATCGCGAAATCTCGCTGCTTTTACTACCGCCTACACTTCTGGCATCGTACACCAAGGTTACATTTTCTGCCCGTGATATCAATCTGTAGAAGTAATATGCGAATATACTTTCCTGAAAGTCGAGCGTAGCCATTCCGTAGCCGCGTCGTAGTGCATCGGGTATGAATGAACGGGTATAGTGCTTGCGTGGGAATATCCGTTCGTTCATGGATAGCATTATTATGTTTTTGAAATCAAGCGCACGAGTTTCGAGAACTCCCATAATCTGAAGTCCCGCGAGTGGTTCTCCTGTGAAACTTACGGTGTCGGAGTTTATGGCACGTTCGATAAGCTTGAAGAATGATGTGCCGCTCATATCGACGTGGAACCGGGATGCGGCTTCAAAAAGACTTGTTACGGCATTGAGGTACGATTCGATGAAGTGGCGTTGCAAGCGGTCATCATTGGGAATTATCCCCAATAGGAAATGGCATAGGGTCTCGACATATTCGTGTATGGAGTTGATATTATCGATGTCTGTTATGGGCTTGAATATGGGACTGAGCCTTTCAGTGAACCCTACTATGGTGGTTGAGGGTATAAAGAACAGACGGCGCTTCTGAATCTCAGAACTTATGTTGGCACATCCATCTGTATCATAGTTTTTTATTATGGGGGCTGTGAGCAGAGTCTTTACATCGTCATGGAAATAGATTGTTTCTCCGTCGCGTTTGCGTGCCCGAAGTTGCAGGCTGATTATGTTGCGCATAAGAGCGGCTATAGGACTAAGCCGCATAGGGAATCCCATGGTTACGTTCATGGATGTGATGACATCAGGCATGGAATGTATCATGGGTATAAACAAGGATTCATCGGGTAATACAACTGCCGTGTCAATGGCATTATGGGCATCGGTTATAATCCCTTCGTTACACCAAGACTGTATAACATTGCCTGCGGCTTTGACCTGTCCGGTATTAGACGGCACTCCAAGTATGTCTATGCGGGGAAGTGTGTTTATCGCATCCTCTTCAAGGCTGTATATGGATGGGAATTCTCTTATGTTGTTGCGGATGAATCGCCCTGCTTTGTTGTCGGATTTAGTAAATGCCGGGGAATTGAAATCCCAGTAGAAGTCGGCACGCCCCATACGTTTGAGACGTGAGAATATTTTCAGCTCGGATGTGGATAGTACGTTGAATCCGGTAAATATGTAACGTGTATATGGTAGTTCGTAATCAGAATCGATGGATAGGGCGTCTACGGCATTGCGATAAAACATTCCTTGTGTGGCAAGCCCTTCCGATGTAAGTCGCGAGCGGTAGCTTTTGTAGAGAGGTTGGAGCACCTCCCACAGCTTGATGAATTTCTGATGATGAGGATTGTCCCCGGTGTGGTCGATATGAGACCAGAATCTGTCGACATAGTCATGTGGACGCTGTTCACCCCAATATCGGTTGATAATCTCTATCTGTTCAGGCGTGAGATAGTTGCTTGATATCTCACGGAGACGTATCAGGTTCACAAATAATGTCTTTGCATCAACAAGATAACGGTCCACATCATTGAAGTCGCTTATAAGCATCTCGCCCCAAAACAGGAATCGGTCGAAATCCACATCTACCCCCGGCAGTTTGCGGTATTCGCCAAAGAGGGTGAACAGCTGTTCGTAACGATTGGCTTCAACGAGAGGAGAGAAATCGGCTACAAATTGTGATATGGTGGTTATCTCCGGAAATATGTTGCTACCGTTGAGCTCTTGTTGAAGAAAGTGCTTGAAAAATGTGGCACTTCGTTTATTGGGAAACACAAAGCAGTAGTCCATGAGGTTGTCAGTCTCATGGGTGGCATAAATATTGGCGACCTGTCGCAGGAATGGTTTCATGATTTCAGCAGGAGGATTACTTTCACAGCTACGTCAAGACTCACTATCTTTGCGTTGGCATTAGCCGCGATATCGGTGCGCGCTTTTTCGAAAGTAGCCAATAGTTTCTCTACGTTGCGTTCGTTGATGAATCGGGCGAATCGAGAACTGAATGCCGCTTCGGATTGATTGAGATATGTAATCTGAGGGACATTGAAGTTGTACACGAAGTTCTCGCGTATGAGCCGCAATGTGTAATCAAAAAAACGTAACTGGGTCTCGCGCCCAAGAGATGAAAATTCACCTGTGAGTTCGCGCAGGTCCTTGATGTTTCGTTGGTAAGCGAGTCGCATCATGCGTATGAACATGTCCAGGAACATTTCACTCTCCTTGCTGCGATGTAGCTGTTTCCGGGCGGTCAGCATATTGCCTTCGGCTATATGCGCTATTGCCATGGCATCGGCGGGGTTTACTGCAAATTGTCGAGACAGATTGTCTGCTATAATTTGGTCGGGCAATCTCTTGAGTTCTATTCTTTGGACACGAGAGTATATGGTCGGGAGGATACCGCGCGGATTATCGCTCACCATAATGAATACGGTGTCCTCAAACGGTTCCTCAATCATCTTCAGAAGCTTATTGGCAGCCTCCTCATTCATCCGTTCAGGGAGCCACCATATCACAATTTTATATCGTGATATGTGGGATGTGAATGCAAGTTTGTGCAATAGCGACGAGCTTTCTGTGACGTAAGTGACAGGACGTGCGTTTTTTTTCGTGAACGTATTGGTCCATGCTTCCACGTCGGCGTAGAAGTTGTCAGAGAGGTATTCGCGCCACTCAGTGATAAAATCGTCGGAGATGGGTGCTGTGTTCATGCCGTTGAGTTTCACTACCGGGAATACGAAGTGAGTGTCGATATGATTCATGGATTCGTGCAGTCGGCATGACTGACATTCTCCGCATGCATCGCCGTTTGGATCGGGGTTTTCGCAATGGATGTATTGAGCAAAAGCACGTGCAAGAGCGTATTTGCCGATTCCGGCAGGACCTTCAAGTAACAAGGCGTGAGGTATCCTGTCGGATATCACCATTTGTCTTAATCGGTCCTTGACAGAGTCATGCGATGGTATGTCGCTGAATTTCATTATATAAACAGTGTATGGTTTATAAGACTTGTTTTAATATTTTTTCCACGCTTGCAGTGGCATTGAGCGAATATATGTGGATTGATTTTACACCATGTGCGTAGAGGTCGTCCATCTGATGCCGGCACCATTGCACGCCTATCTCTTTTGCTGCGTTGTCGTCCGTTGCAGCGATTAGCTCTCGAGCCAAATCCGAGGGGAGGTCGACATGAAAGACTTTCGGTAGTATTGTGAGCTGTGAGCGTGTGACGATAGGTTTTATTCCGGGTATGATTGGCACTGTGATACCAGCCTGACGGCATTGGCGCACGAATGAATAGTATTTTTCATTATCGAAAAACATTTGTGTGACCACGTATTGCGCACCATTGTCCACTTTGTGTTTCAGCCATGCTATGTCCATGTCCATGTTGGGCGCTTCATCGTGTTTTTCGGGATATCCGGCAACGCCATAGCTAAAGGGTTGTGCGTCCGTGGCTATGTCCATACGTGTGCCATCGGAGAATATTCCACGGTTAAAATCATTTATTTGCGATTGTAATTCTGATGCATGTGCGTGTCCGCCCTCATTGGGTATGAAACGTGGGTCATGTTTTGCCTTGTCACCGCGAAGAACAAGCAGATTGGTTATCCCCAGGAAGTTGAGGTCGATAAGGGCGTATTCGGTTTCTATTTTTGAATATCCACTGCATATTATGTGTGGTACGGCAGGTATGTTGTAACGTTGCTGTAGGGCTGCGGCTATCGCCACGGTGCCCGGGCGCGCACGTTCACTCACACGTTGGTACAGTCCGTCGGCAGTTGATTTAAACACCAGTTCGCTTCTGTGGGTAGTGATGTTTACATAGGCCGGATTGAAATCAGCAAGCCTGTCAATCTGATTGAACAGGCTGTTTATGCCACGACCCTTAAGCGGTGGTAGTATTTCGATTGAGAATTTTTTTTTGTCGCTGGATGCTATTATTTCCGGAATAGTCATGATGATGTGGCGCAATTTATATGCAGCATTACAAAGTTAATGAAAAATCGGTGTGCCGCAACATTTATTGAATGAAGGTTGCCGGTTAGTGTTTGTGGATTTCTGTGTAAAATGTTGTGTATATGGAGATTTATTGTTGGATTTGCGCATTGAAAAACATAAAATCATACGAATTCCGCGATGTGGTTACGGGTGTTGTTAAGGTCAATGACCTGTTGCGCCCGCATTGTCCCGGCTCGCTCTGCCATGGACTGTTTGATGAAAAGGTTGTTAGTGCGGTTGCTGACAGCCCCGGTTGAAAGGTCGACCTCCTGGGAGTTTATAAGTATGTTGTTTCGGTCGGTAGCTTCTTGCTCGAAAGTGCATATAGCGAGATCTGCTGTCTTGAAGCCGTTAAGCAACTGTTGGATTTTCGCGATGGTGTCGGACACATCGGCGGGTGTGAAACGGCAATAACAGGCTTCCTTACGTTTAAGGGAGACCACTTTGGTCCCGTCCTCGTTGAGAATAAGCACACTGACGGCGAAGCCAAAGTGCTTGAAGTCCTGACTGACTCCGAGGAAATATGAGGCGAGGTCGTTGTCAAGAAGGAAGTCCTCGACTTCATTCTTGACCGTGGCGGAGGCGATGCGGGTATCATACCGCAAGCCTGAGCCATAGCAGACCTCTGCGATGAAACATTGGCAGGTTGCCAAAGTTTCGTCTTTCTCAATGAGCGAGAGAATGTCTAAAGGCATTTGGTTGTCGCCGCCCCACGGAATATAAGAGAGCTTGTCGTCTATGATGGTCGGCACGATGTCAACATCCTCTTTGAATACTGAGGATGAATTGACCTTGAAGATTGCGCGAGCGTTGAAGCCGGGCAGGTCTTCAACAGAACTGAAATTAAGAAAGTCCATAACTTGCTGATTTTTAGCGAAGTTATGGACTCCTATATAGTTGCGAAAAGACGCTAAAATTTATCTGGTCTATGGGCATCATCAAAATATTCTGAATCATAATCGTGATTATGTATCGTATCAGAACAATCCTTAAACATAATGAATGAAAACAGTCCTATGAAAACTAACGCATATATCCAAAACGCAACAGTGCCTACAAATTTCCATATTTTTGGGAAATGATTCGAAGCAAACTTGTTGACTTTCTTACCAGTTTCCCCAATCCATATAATTGATGGCAAAATGACATATGTAAGTAGCAATCCCATTACTGGAAGTGCGATTACACATAATATCATAATTACAAAGCCGTTCATTACGATTGCAAAGGTACGAATAATCCGCGGAATATCAAAGGAATACTTCAAGGTCATTGACACGGAAGATACAGCAGTTGCGTATCTTGCGGTACTCGCCAGAGGTGTGCAACTTTATGTTGCGCAAACCTCCGTAAAAGAAATATCATAAAGATATGACGTTGCCGAGTTTGAGGATTGAGTCGTTGGATTTGCGGTCGGTTGATTTGCCTACGGCATCGCGCAGCGGCTTTCAGCCGAGCCGACATGCGCTCACCACCGACACGCGAATATCGACAGGGGCGCGCGAGTTGAGCATTGCGCGAGCGGTGCTTAAATGAATATTTATTGAGTGGATGTGGATATAAAAAAGC
>CAJTMM010000020.1:0-18833 GCA_910577465.1 uncultured Muribaculaceae bacterium
TGCCGAATGTCAAGATCAGAACTGCAAGACTATATTTTAATCACCTTTTTTGACTTATTCGGTCGGTCTCATCGGTCACGTAGCCCGCTATGCTCCCTCTCTTCAATTGAAAAATCGTCTCGAAAAATCCTCAAAAATCTGAATAAGTAAAAAGTTTAAATGAGTTCTATGAAAATTGCGAATGTCGGGCGGTGGATGAAAATAATGGCAACGTGAGAAAAAATTGTTAAATTTGCGCTTGATAAAAAATAGTGCAGGACTATGGCGGTTTCAGATATAATAATATTAATAATAGGTGTGATAGCCATGATATTGGGCTATCGTTCCGGACTTGTGAGACAGATAGGCTCGTTTGTGGCATTTCTGCTTGCGGTTATTGCCTGCCGTATGGGCGGAGACCTCGCATTGCGAATCGGTTCGGTGCTTCTGCATGTGCAGCCCGATTCCGGTTCGACCATATCGTGTACCACGGTGAGTGTGGTTGGCTACATAGTGATATTTATAGTGGTGTGGCTGGCGGTATGGGTTGTGGCGCGATTGTTCCACGCTGTAATCACGGCGGTGAAACTGGGAGTGCTCAATGCTGTGCTCGGTGCGCTGTTCATGAGTCTGAAGATATTGGTGGTGGTGAGCATAGTGCTGAATGTGTGGCTTGTGCTGGACCCCGCTTGCCGTCCGGTGTCATCGGGCGGATTTATCACGCACTGGACCGTAGGATTGGCTCCCGCTCTGATGGGGGCATTGGGCGCTGCCTAACTTTTGTATGTCCATCGATGTTGTAAAAGCAAACTTAACTTTTTCTCTCAGAGAAATAATATATAATGAGCGACGAAAAACTGAATAAAGATATGGATCCGGCAGATGCTGAGACGCAATCACGTACAGAGAGTGTGTTGGATGACGTGACCACCGGTGATTACAAATACGGCTTCACCACCGATATCGATACGGAGATAATACCCAAAGGTCTGTCGGAAGATACGGTGCGGTTCATCTCGGCTAAAAAGGGTGAGCCTGAGTGGCTGCTTGAGTTCCGGCTGAAAGCATACCGCCACTGGCTTACGATGGCCGAGCCGCATTGGGCGCATCTTGATATACCGCCGATAGATTTCCAGTCCATAAGCTATTATGCAGCCCCCAAGACCAAAGAGGGACCCAAGAGTCTGGATGAGGTGGATCCGCAATTGCTCGATACGTTCAATAAACTCGGCATACCTCTTGCCGAACAGAAACAGCTCTCGGGCATGGCAGTGGATGCGGTGATGGATTCGGTGAGTGTCAAGACTACCCACCGCGAGAAACTTGCCGAGCTGGGGGTGATATTCTGTTCCATCTCCGAGGCGGTGAAGGATTACCCCGATCTGGTGCGTAAGTACTTAGGCAAGGTGGTGTCGTACCGCGATAATTTTTACGCCGCGCTTAATTCGGCAGTGTTCTCCGACGGTTCGTTCGTGTATATCCCCAAGGGGGTACGTTGCCCGATGGAGCTGTCGACATATTTCAGAATCAATGCCGCCGGTACGGGTCAGTTCGAGCGTACGCTCATAGTTGCCGATGACGATGCTTATGTGAGCTATCTCGAAGGCTGTACGGCACCTATGCGCGACGAAAACCAATTGCATGCGGCTATAGTGGAGATAATAGTGGAGGACAGGGCCGAGGTCAAGTATTCGACTGTGCAGAACTGGTATGCCGGAGATGCCGAAGGTCGTGGCGGAGTGTATAACTTCGTGACCAAGCGCGGACTTTGCCGTGGCGATTACTCCAAGCTGTCGTGGACACAGGTGGAGACCGGTTCGGCGATAACTTGGAAGTATCCGAGTTGCGTGCTTGCCGGCGAAGGCTCGGTGGGCGAATTCTATTCGGTGGCGGTGACCCGCAATTATCAACAGGCCGATACCGGTACCAAGATGATACACTTAGGTCGTAACAGCCGCAGCACTATAGTGTCGAAAGGAATCTCTGCCGGACATAGCCAGAACTCATACCGTGGATTGGTGAAGGTGGCTCCCGATGCCGACGGATGCCGCAACTATACCCAGTGCGACAGTCTGCTGCTGAGCTCGCACTGCGGTGCACATACGTTCCCTTACATAGATATACTCAACGATACGGCAGTGGTGGAGCATGAAGCCACCACATCCAAAATCTCGGAGGATCAGATATTTTACTGCAATCAGCGCGGTATCCCGACAGAGGAGGCCGTAGGGCTGATAGTGAACGGATATGCAAAAGAGGTTATGAACAAACTGCCTATGGAATTTGCGGTGGAAGCGCAGCGTCTGCTCGCTATCACGCTTGAAGGTTCCGTGGGATGATGAACTCATTTAAACTTTTTACCGAATGTTAAAAACGAACAGCAAGACTTTCTTTTAATCACCTTTTTGGTTTTTTTCGGTCGCTTTCTTCAATCTCATCGGTCACGTAGGCGGCTACGCTCCCTCTTCAATTGAAAAAATCCCCTCGAAAAATCCTCAAAAATGTGAATAAATAAAAAGGTTAAGTGAGTTCGATGACACGAAAAAACAGACAACAATGAAAGATACATTATTAGAGGTGACCAACCTCCATGCCGGAATAGAGGGCAAAGAGATATTGAAGGGTATTAACCTTACCGTGCGACCCGGTGAGGTGCACGCCATAATGGGACCTAACGGTTCGGGCAAGAGTACGCTCAGCGAGGTGCTCGCCGGCAATCCGGCATTTACCGTGACCGAGGGCTCGGTGGACTTCCACGGCAAGCAATTGCTGGAGCTGTCGCCGGAGGACCGCAGTCATGAGGGGCTGTTCCTGTCGTTCCAGTATCCGGTGGAGATTCCAGGTGTGTCGATGGTCAATTTCATGCGCGCGGCAATCAATGCCAAGCGCAAGTATTTTGACGAGGAACCGCTTTCTGCCACGGAGTTCCTGAAGCTGATGCGTCAGAAACGGGCTATCGTGGAGCTTGACAACAAACTGGCGTCGCGCTCGGTCAACGAGGGATTCTCGGGTGGCGAAAAGAAACGCAACGAGATATTCCAGATGGCCGTGCTGGAACCGGTACTTTCCATACTTGATGAGACCGACAGCGGTCTGGATATAGATGCGCTGCGAATAGTGGCGGGCGGTGTCAACAAGCTCAAGACCGAGCAGAACGCTACCATCGTGATAACCCACTATCAGCGGTTGCTGGACTATATACGCCCGGATTTCGTGCATGTGCTCTACAAGGGCAGGATAGTGCGCACGGGCGGTCCCGAGCTGGCTCTTGAGCTTGAGGAGCGCGGTTACGACTGGATAAAGGAAGAGGTGGATAAATAATATACTCCCATGGACAGTCTTAAACAATATTTGGAGCTTTATCGGCTGAACCGCGAGATGATTGACGGCGGGTCGTCGGCGGTCATGAACCGCCTGCGCGATGAAGCCTACGAGATACTGACCCGTAGCCGTCTGCCTAAGCGCGGTGACGAGGGTTATGAACGTACGTCGGTGGAGGATATGTTTGCCGCCGATTACGGTGTGAATGTGGCGCGTGTGAATATTACTGCCGATGTTGCCGCTTCGTTCCGGTGCGATGTGCCGAACATGAGCACGTTGCTCGGGGTGGTGGTGAATGATGAGTTCCATCCATCGCGTCAGCTTGCCGACCGTCTGCCCGAGGGGGTGACATTCATGTCGCTGCGCAAGGCTGCCGAAGAATACCCCGAACTGGTGTCGGCGCATTACGGAGCAGTCGCCCCGCTCACCGACCCCGCCGTGGCACTGAACACTATGCTTGCCCAGGATGGTGTGCTGGTGCATGTGGCAAAGGGGGTAAGGCTTGACAAGCCGTTGCAGCTGGTCAATATATTCAGTTCGCCTACATCTCTGATGGCAGCCCGGCGTGTATTGGTGGTCATGGAGGAGGATTCGTCGGCGCAGCTTCTGGTGTGTGACCACACGCAGGATTGCGAGCGCGATTATCTGTCGAGCGAAGTGGTGGAGATAAGTCTCGGCCGCGGTGCCCGGTTTGATTACTATAATATAGAGGAGTCGTCGGCTCGTACCACCCGCCATAGCCAGATGTATGTGTCGCAGCGTGAATCCTCGAGCCTTTCGGTCAACGGTACCACGCTTACCTGCGGCACTACGCGCAATTCCTACGATATAGATATTTCCGGTGACGGTTGTGAGACTATGCTTGCCGGTATGGCTATAGGTTCGGAGCGTCAGCATATAGACAATAGCGTGCGTGTGCGCCATCTCTCGCAACACTGCCACAGCAACCAGCTGTTCAAATATGTGCTTGACGATGAGTCTACCGGTGCATTCGGCGGCAGAATCCTTGTGGCTCCCGGCGCGGCGTATACCGATGCCTATCAGACCAACCGTAACCTGCTCGCGTCAACTTCGGCACGTATGCATACCAAACCCCAGCTGGAGATATACAACGATGAGGTGAAGTGCAGCCATGGTGCCACTACGGGGCAGCTCGACGCTGAAGCGCTGTTCTACATGCGCACGCGCGGCATACCTGAGGATGAAGCCCGTAATATGCTGATGCAGGCGTTTATGGCGGATGTCATAGATACGGTGAGAATGGAGGGGCTGCGTGACCGTCTGCGTCATTTGGTGGAGAAACGATTTGCCGGCAAAGGTGCGCTTTGCGGTGACTGTGCCGCTGCGTGCCGCGATGCCCGTAACGATAATCCGGTGGAATAATCATGGCTTACGATGTAGAGAAATATCGCCGTGAGTACCCCATACTTTCGCGTGAAGTGTATGGCAAGCCGCTGGTGTATCTCGATAATACGGCTTCGACACAGACGCCGGTTGAGGTGGTGCGGGCGGTAGAGGATGTCTACTACCGGCACAAGGCTAATGTGCATCGCGGAGTGCATGCGCTGTCGCAGGAGGCTACCATGCTCATGGAGGATAGCCGTGAACGGGTGCGTGCTTTTGTCAATGCCGGCGATATAGCCGAGATAATATTCACCCGCGGCACTACGGAAGCTATCAATCTCGTGGCATCGAGCTACGGGCAGTTGCTTGAACCGGGCGATGAGGTGATACTGTCGGTAATGGAGCACCATGCCAATATTGTGCCGTGGCAATTGTTGCGCGACCGTAAGGGTATAGTAATCAAAGTGGTGCCGATGCTTGCCGACGGCTCTTTGGATATGGATGCTTATAAGGCGTTGTTGTCGCCGCGCACACGTGTGGTGTCGATTACCCATGTGTCGAATGTGCTCGGTACGGTTAATCCGGTGGCGGATATCGTGCGGATGGCTCATGAGCATGGTGCCGTGGCGTTGATAGACGGTGCGCAGGCTATAGCGCATAAGGATGTGGATGTGCGTGCGCTCGATGCGGATTTCTACGTGTTTTCATCGCATAAGATGTATGGTCCAACCGGTATAGGTGTGCTTTATGGCAAGCGTGAGCTCCTCGAGAAGATGCCGCCGTATCAGGGTGGTGGTGAGATGATAAGCCATGTCACATTCGAGCATACCACATACGCCGAACTGCCGTTCAAGTTCGAAGCCGGTACGCCCGACTATGTGGGCATAGCAGCTTTTCATAAAGCTATTGACTACCTTACCGGTATAGGCACAGCACCGATAGCCGCCCATGAGGAAGAACTGCTGGAATACACTACCCGGGAGATGATGAAGATTCCCGGTATGCGGATATTCGGCAGCGCCCCCGGCAAATGTGCCATAATATCTTTTCTTATAGGTGATGCCCATCATTATGATACCGGTATGTTGCTTGATAAGCTCGGTATAGCTGTGCGCACGGGGCATCATTGCGCCCAGCCGCTCATGCATGCCCTGGGTGTAGAGGGTGTGGTAAGAGCGTCGTTTGCATTGTACAACACCAAGGAGGAATGCGATATGTTCCTGTCGGCGCTGCGTCGCGTGGCTGCCATGCTTGGTTAACGGGAAGTCTTGGGTATGGAACTTACGGATAATGAGCGTTCACGGTATGCGCGGCATCTTTCACTGCCTGATTTCGGCGAGGAGGGTCAGCTCCGGCTCAAAGCGGGTAGTGTGCTGGTGATAGGAGCCGGCGGATTGGGTTCTCCTGTGGCATTGTATCTTGCGGCATCGGGGGTAGGGCATATAGGTATTGTTGACGGCGACTGCGTGGATGAGTCCAATCTGCAGCGTCAGGTGATACATGCTACGGCAGATGTGGGCCGTGCCAAGGTGTCGTCGGCTGCCGAAAAGATGCGTGCCATCAATCCCGGTATAGAGGTCACTGAGATATACCGGTTCGTGACACCCGAGAATATCGGAGAGATTATCGAGCCATACGATTTTGTGATAGATGCCACGGATAGTCTCGATATAAAATTTCTGGTGGATGAAGCGTGTGTGCGTGATGGCAAGCCGTACAATCATGGCGCTATATGGCACTACGAGGGTCAGACCATGACGGTGTTGCCCGGTACGGCATCGTACCGCGATTTGTTTCCCGACGGCCCCGCGCCGGTAGCTATGGGCGCTGTGGCAGGACCTCTCGGAGTGGTGCCAGGCATACTCGGAACCATTCAGGCTGCCGAGGCAATAAAATTTCTTTCGGGCGTAGGTGAACTGCTTACTGATAGACTGTTGCGCTTCGATGTGCTTACCATGCGTTTCACCGAGATACGCTTACGCTGATAGCTGTATAGGATGTGCCTAAATGGTGGTATTGACGCGGTCGGTATCGGTAATCGGGCGCGTGGCGCGGCATGGCACACCCATGGCAAGATGCATGGGCGGTATGTCGGTGGTGACAACGCTTCCGGCGGCTATCACGGCACCGCGTCCAATGGTCACTCCTGGCAATATTGTGACATTACCGCATATCCACACATCGTCGGCTATGGTCACCGGTTTGGCACGCATTATCCCTTCGGCACGCTGCTCCGGGTCGAGGGCATGCGTGATGGTGTAGATGCTCACGTTGGGACCTATGAACACTCTGTTGCCGATATTTACGGGTGCTTCATCGAGGATGGTAAGGTTGTAATTGCCTACGAAATTGTCGCCGATGCGGATGTGTTTGCCGAAATCGCATCTGAACGGGCTGTGTATGGTGAAATTTTCACCGATATGTCCGAGCATTGATTTCAGTATGGCATGGCGCTCGGTTTTCTGCGAAGGCATGAGGGTGTTCAGGCGGTGGCATGAATCTTCGGTGGCAAGCAGCATCACAGATACGTCGGAGTTGATGCCGTGAACCCATTCGCCACGGTGCAGTGCGTCGATTAATTCCATGTTAGATTGTTGTTAAACAGTTGGTTGATAGAGGGCGTGGCGTATACCGGAAGCATTGGCGTGACGTGTGAACAGGTCGGTAAATGTGTCTATGACCGATTGGGCGTCGGTGTCGGGATGAAACAGATGGATTGTCACGAGAATGCGGTTGGTGGAGAGTGTGATTTTAGTGCGCTCATTATCGCTTGTCGGTGTTCCGAAGCCACCTGTGGCATCGCGGAACACGGGCATACCGTCGATGTTGAGCGGTCCGCGCCCAATGCCTTCGTATGGTTCACCGGCGCGCCCAATGCCGAGGGTCAGCTCATTGCCGTCAATCTTGCCGGCATCGAAACATCCTACGGAGCATCCCGTGATGAGCGACAGCTGGTTGCCGGCATCCACCAAAGCGTTGACATGGTACAGCCCCAGTCCGCGGACTATGCGCCGCATCATCTGCTCCTGAGAGGGACGGTAGCGGTTGGGATCCTTGCCGCAAGCCTTGTAGGCGGTGCGTGTGGCTGCTATTGCCGGAATCCGGTTGATGTCGGAAATCTCATATCTTGCGGCAATATTGTCGGCAAGTTGCCGTATTTCCTGTTTCTGGAGCTCGGAAGTGTCGGAATTGGTCACGTCGGCTTCTATTATCAGGGCGCGGTATCCCGGTACGGCATTGATAAATTCGTTGTCGAAAGTCAGGGTCATCATTGGCTTAAGGTAAAATTTCCACAAATATAGTGAACGTTGGCGAAACAAGTCCATTTTTAACTCTCTGACGGTTTGCGGGAATGTCGATTATTTCGTAACTTCGCGGGGTGTAATGAACGGCCGTATAGCGGGATTATCCCATTGTGCGGCTTTGAGATAGAAACTTAATTTCCACAAATAGATTACAAACTTATGAGTAAGGAAAAGAAATTCTTGACTTGCGACGGTAACCAAGCTGCAGCACATATCTCGTATATGTTCTCGGAAGTTGCCGCCATCTATCCTATCACTCCTTCATCGACTATGGCTGAATATGTCGATGAATGGGCTGCGGCAGGACGTAAAAACATCTTTGGCGAGACTGTATTGGTGCAGGAAATGCAATCGGAAGGCGGTGCCGCAGGTGCTGTTCACGGTTCATTGCAGGCAGGTGCCCTCACCACCACCTACACCGCATCGCAGGGCTTGCTGCTGATGATTCCCAATATGTACAAGATTGCAGGTGAATTGCTCCCCTGCGTATTCCATGTTTCGGCTCGTACCATCGCTTCGCATGCGCTCAGCATCTTCGGTGACCATCAGGACGTGATGTCGGTTCGTCAGACCGGTTTCGCCATGTTGGCAGAAGGCTCTGTTCAGGAAGTTATGGACCTCGCCGGTGTGGCTCACCTTTCTACAATCAAAAGCCGTGTACCCTTCGTGAACTTCTTCGACGGTTTCCGTACATCTCACGAAATTCAGAAGATAGAAGTGGTAGATCAGGAAGACTTGGCTCCGCTCCTTGACCGCGAGGCTCTTGCCGAATTCCGTAGCCGTGCGCTCACTCCCGATGCTCCCGTTGCCCGCGGTATGGCTGAGAACGGCGACGTATTCTTCCAGCACCGCGAATCTTGCAACAAGTACTACGAAGCAGTACCCGAAATCGTTGAGGACTACATGCAGAAGGTATCGGCTATAACCGGTCGTGAATACCACCTCTTCAACTACTACGGTGATCCCAACGCCGAACGTGTCATCATAGCCATGGGTTCTGTTACCCAGGCCGCTCAGGAAGCCATCGACCACTTGATGGCAAAGGGCGAAAAGGTAGGTATGGTTTCCGTACACCTCTACCGTCCTTTCTCTGCAAAGCATTTCCTCGCAGCAGTGCCCAAGACTGCAAAGCGCATAGCTGTGCTTGACCGCACCAAGGAACCCGGAGCCAATGGCGAACCTCTGTTCCTCGACGTGGCTGAATGCTTCTATGGTCAGGAAAATGCCCCCATGTTGGTATCAGGCCGCTACGGTCTTGCATCAAAAGACACCACTCCCGCACAGATTATATCGGTATTCGACAACCTCTCGTTGCCCGAGCCTAAAACCGGCTTTACCGTAGGTATCATCGATGACGTTACCTTCAAGTCGCTTCCTCCCGTTGAGGAAATCGCACTTTCTGGTGAGAATACTTACGAAGCCAAGTTCTACGGTCTTGGTGCCGACGGTACTGTAGGTGCCAACAAGAACTCTGTGAAGATTATCGGTGACAACACCTCGAAATATTGTCAGGCTTACTTCGCTTACGACTCCAAGAAGTCGGGCGGTTTCACTTGCTCGCACCTCCGTTTCGGTGACGATCCCATCCGCAGCACTTACCTGGTGACCACTCCTAACTTCGTGGCTTGCCACGTACAGGCTTACCTGCACATGTACGATGTGACCCGCGGTCTGCGCGACGGCGGTACATTCCTTCTCAACACCATCTGGGAGGGCGAGGAACTGGCAAAGAATCTTCCTAACAAGGTTAAGAAATATTTCGCTGACCACAATATCACCGTTTATTACATCAACGCTACCAAGATAGCTCAGGAAATAGGTTTGGGCAACCGTACCAACACCATCCTCCAGAGTGCATTCTTCCGCATCACCGAGGTTATCCCCGTGGATCTCGCCGTTGAACAGATGAAGAAATTCATCGTCAAGTCCTACGGCAAGAAGGGTCAGGATGTTGTGGACAAGAACTACGCTGCCGTTGACCGTGGCGGTGAGTACAAGGTGCTCCCCGTCGATGCCGCATGGAGCAACCTCCCCGAGGATGCCAAGGCTGAAAACTGCGACCCGGCATTCATCAACGAAGTGGTTCGCCCCATCAACGCTCAGGATGGCGACTTGCTGAAGGTATCGGCATTCGTTGGCCGTGAGGATGGTACCTGGGAACAGGGAACCGCCGCTTACGAAAAACGTGGTGTTGCCGCTTTCGTACCCGAATGGAAAGAAGAAAATTGTATCCAGTGTAACAAGTGTGCTTACGTTTGTCCTCACGCTGCTATACGTCCGTTTGTGCTCGATGCCAATGAAATGTCGGCGGCTCCCTTCGCTGAAGGTGAGACTCTGCCCGCTATCGGCAAGACATTCGCCGGTATGCGTTTCGTTCAGTCGGTTGACGTGCTTGACTGCTTGGGTTGCGGCAACTGTGTTGACGTATGTCCCGGCAAGAAGGGCGTGAAGGCTCTCGAAATGAAGCCCCTCGAAACCCAGCTCGACGTTCAGAAGGAATGGGATTACTGCGTGGCAAATGTTGCTTCCAAGCAGGATTTGGTGGATATCAAGGGCAATGTCAAGAACAGCCAGTTCGCTACTCCGCTCTTTGAATTCTCCGGCGCTTGCTCAGGTTGTGGTGAAACTCCTTACGTGAAACTTATAAGCCAGCTTTACGGCGACCACGAAATGGTGGCAAACGCTACCGGTTGTTCGTCAATCTACTCCGGTTCCGTACCTTCCACACCTTACACCAAGAATGCCAAGGGTCATGGTCCTGCATGGGCTAACTCACTTTTCGAGGACTTCGCCGAATTCGGTCTTGGTATGTCTATCGCCAACGAGAAACTCCGTGCCCGTCTTGCCGACAAGATGGCTGAAGCTACCGCTTGCCCGAAGTGCAGTGACGAAATCAAAGCTCTCGCACAGCAGTGGCTCGACAACAAGGAGGACGCTGCCGTGACACGCGAAGTGGCTGAAAAGCTCGTTCCCTTGTGCGAAGCTTGCGGTTGTGATACCTGCAAGGCTATTCTCGAACTCAAAGGCTTCATCGTTAAGCGTTCGCAATGGATTATCGCCGGCGACGGTGCCGCTTACGATATCGGCTTCGGTGGTCTTGACCACGTGCTTGCATCAGGCAAGAATATCAATGTGCTTGTCGTAGACACCGAGGTTTACTCCAATACAGGCGGTCAGGCTTCCAAGGCTACTCCGCTCGGCGCTATCGCTAAATTTGCCGCTTCAGGCAAGCGTATCCGCAAGAAAGACCTCGGTCTGATTGCATCTACCTACGGTTATGTCTATGCCGCCCAGATAGCTATGGGTGCCGACCAGGCTCAGACTCTCAAGGCTATCCGCGAAGCCGAAGCTTACGACGGACCCTCTATCATCATCGCTTACGCTCCCTGTATCAACCACGGTATCCGTGCAGGTATGGGTAAGGCACAGCAGGAAGAGGCCAACGCTGTGGCATGCGGCTACTGGCACCTGTGGCGTTACAACCCCGCATTGGAGGACGAAGGTAAGAATCCGTTCACTCTCGACAGCAAAGAACCCGATTGGGACAAGTTCGAGGACTTCCTCAAGGGTGAAGTGCGCTACGCTTCCGTAGTTAAGCAGTACCCCAATGAAGCTGCCGAACTCTTCGCAGCTGCCAAGGCAAATGCCCAGTGGCGTTACAACAATTATCGTCGTCTCGCCCAGCAGCAGTGGGGCGTGGATCCCGAAGTTGGTAACCTCCCCGGTTAATCCGCAAGGTACACACCTTAATATATTGTGAGAGGGAATGACCTGATGGTCATTCCCTCTCTGCTTTTTTACAATGTGACTTGCCGTGTTGTTGAGTTTGTTCGGTTTGGTCTATGTCGATTCTTACGACCGTGCATGGACGGTAGCCGTTATGTGAACGGTTACTTTTCAGATTGCGATTAGATTCAAAATATTGTGAATCAGTCGAGCGGTTGGGAATGTATGGCGCGTATTATTTCCTCTTTCTCAGGGGTGGAGAATGTGCAGGGATAGCTCGGCAGATGCTTCACAGCCTTGAGCCCCTTCTGATGGTAACGCCATTCCGATAGTTGCGCGAGCGGTGCAAATACCTTGTGGCTTGAGAGTATCTGGTTGACTTTGCGTTTGAATGTTACTGAACCGGAAGCCTTGGGGCACGAACTGACGAGACGTATCCGTTTCTCGGCTTCGTCTGTGGCTATGCCGTCGTGTTCTGCGAGCATAAGCGCGAGCGCACGGATAAAACCATTGTATTCATCGGCGTACTTCGGTGAGTTTTTAATGACCGATACCGGAATGGTGGTTTCCGTGGCGGAGCCTTTGATGCGTTCGCGTGCGCTGTAGAAACAGGGGAGAGTAGCGTATTTGCCATGAATCAGCACGGCATGGTTGAAAAATTCCTCGGCGAGGAATAGATTTGAAAACCGCATATTGCCCGTCTCGTCAAAGCAGTAGCTATAGATTCGTTTGAATATATCGCTGCGTGTGACCCCGTAGAGCATGGATGCGTACATACCCTTCTCGTGCATCATGCGGTCCATGGCATCGGATCCGGTTATACGGTTGTCGAAATTACGTATGTAGCGTGGGCTGAATGAAATCTTGTCGCCCTGCGGAGTGAACGTGAGGTAATGTCCCTGGGCTATTGAATAGTCGGGGTTGGCGTCAAGGAAATCGGTGATCTGTTTTATGGCGGCAGGCACGGTGAAGTCATCGTCGGCACAGTACAGTACATAATCTGTGTCAATGAGCGGAAGCACTTCGTGTATCTTGTTGAAGAAGTGCATACGCGGGCGATGTATGTATGTGATTCCGGGGGCTTCGAGCCTGCCTGTGAATTTCCGGTCTGATGAGTCGGGTATGAGTATCTGTATGCCGGTGTTGCTGTAATAGTCTATGAGACGTTGCAGACGGTTCGGGCGGTTGTGCGCCGGAATGATTACGGTGACGTTTTCAAGCATGGGGCGGGTCGTATGGATATTACTTTTTTCGTTTTAACAGAAAGTTGATGCACTCGTTGAACACCACGGAGTTGAGCCGCCATAATACCAATATGTAAAATGATGCGGCAAATGCTATCTTTATGACCATGGATACTACGGGCGATTCTATGGATGCCGTGACCATTACGGCTATGCCCATTATGGCTGCCGCTATCACTGCATACGGTGCTATATCCTTTATCACGCTCCATAGGGTCACGCCTATGTGCTTGCGGGCGAAATATTGCCATACCAGAAGCCACAGTATGTTGATGGTGGTATAGGCTATGAGCATGACGTTGAGTCCGAAGCGGTAACTCACGAGCAAGCTCACGAGTTGGATGGCTCCGAGCGTTATGGTGTTCCACATATATATGTTGGGGCGTCCGAGACTGTTGAACAGGTTGCCGTAGAGTACGCCTATGGGCATGAATGCGCCCCATACGCACAGGATGTGCATCACAGGCACGGCATTGATCCATTTGTCGGTGATGGTGATTACGATTAGCTCCCGGGATATTATGCCGAGACCGAGCATGGCAGGAAAACTTACAAATGCCGTGAAACGTAGCATCTTGTGGAATACGCGGCGCAGACGTTCCGTGTCGTCGATGGTTTCGCGGAACACAGGTTGCCCCACGCTGTTTATCATCCCCACCAATGTCGAGTAGCCCATGGTGGTCCACTTGTTGCCTTGGGTGAAGTAGCCTGTTTGCTGCATTCCATAGAAGCGGCCCAGCAGCACGGAGAAAAAGTTGTTGTTGATATGCGTGAACAGGGATGTGAGCAATTGTTTGGTACTGAACGGGAGCATGGATTTCAACGCCGTGAAATCGAACGAGAGCGATGGACGCCAGGGGCACCTGAGCCAAAGCAACAAGGCATTGGTGCCGGAATAGAGCACCGTTTGCAGTGCAAGACCCCAATATCCCCATCCGTAGAAAGCGCATATCACACCTGCTGTGCCCGATATGAGTATTGCCGCAATCTGTATCTGGCTACGTTCCTTGACCTTGAGGTTGCGGAAAAAGTAGGCGGTTGGAGTGGTTGCCAATCCGCCGAACATGAACCCGAGAAACAGAAAGCGCGACAGCGGTATCATCTCCGGCATCCGGTAAAAGTGTGCTATGGGAGTGGCGAGGAAAAACAGAATCAGGTACAGTACCGCGCTGGCGCAGACATTGAACCAGAACACGGCGTTATAGTCATTGTCTGTGATTCGTTTCTTATTGACTATGGCGAGCGTGAATCCGCTTTCCGAGAATATACCGGCAGTTGCCGAGAATATGGTGAGCGCACCTATGGTTCCATAGTCGGCAGGCGACAGCAGGCGTGCAAGGAATATACCGAATAGAAGGTTCAGAATCTGCATGGTGCCGTTTCCGATACCTCCCCATATCAGTCCCTTGGCTGTGCGGTGTTTCAGTTGGTCGTCGCTCATAAATACTGTTTGTGTTATGCAAAAATACGGATAAGCGAGCGCAGTGCCAAATTTATTTGGGCTTTGCCGAGCGTGAGTATTTAGGACGGAGTCAAAAATACGGATAAGCGAGCGCTGTGCCAAATTTATTTTGGCTTTGCCGAGCATGAGTATTTAAGACGTAAGTCAAAAATACGGATAAGCGAGCGCAGTGCCAAATTTATTTGGGCTTTGCCGAGCATGAGTATTTAGGACGTAAGTCAAAAATACGGATAAGCGAGCGTAAAGCCAAATTTATTTGGGCATTACCGGGCATGAGTACTATTGAATTGTTATCTTTGTAATTTAAGAAAAAACTAAAAGATTTATTATGGCAGAACGAATGCAATGGCAGCGGCTGATTTGCGACAAGCGTTTCGGGCTTGAGCAGTATCACGATGATAAGCGCGGTGTGCGCAGTGATTTTTTGCGCGACTATGACCGCCTGGTGTTCTCATCGCCATTCCGTAGGTTGCAGAACAAGACCCAGGTGTTTCCGTTGCCCGGAAGCATATTTGTGCACAACAGGCTTACTCACAGCTTGGAAGTGGCTTGTGTGGGGCGTTCGCTTGCCACTGAGGTGGCATTGCAGCTGCGTGCCAAATATGCCGGTGAGGAGTGGGTGGATAAGTTCGATGCCATAGGGGAGATTGTATCGGCGGCATGTCTGGCGCATGACCTTGGCAATCCTCCGTTCGGTCACTCGGGCGAGAAAGCTATAGCCACATACTTCAGCGAGGGAGCCGGTGCGGTGTTGAAGAATGAACTTACCGATGAGCAGTGGCTCGATTTTATACGTTTCGAGGGCAATGCCAATGCATTCCGGTTGCTCACGCACCGTTTCAACGGACGGCGTCCCGGTGGATTCGCCATGACATACTCCATGCTTGCATCCATAGTGAAGTACCCATACGAGTCGTCGCTTGCCGGCGATAAAAATAAATTCGGTTTCTTCACATCCGAGAAAGCCGATTTTGTGAAGGTGGCAGAGGAATTAGGTATGCTTTCACGTCCTGGTGACAATGGTGAGGTGAGGTATGCGCGTCATCCGTTGGTATATCTTGTTGAGGCTGCCGATGATATATGCTATGAGGTGATGGATATAGAGGATGCCCACAAACTCGGCTTGATTCCTACGCAACAGGTGATGGAGCTTCTGCTCGGATTCTTTCCTGCCGACCGCGTGGAGCACATGTACGAGGTGATGAGCCATGTGGATGACCCTAACGAGAAGATAGGTTATCTGCGTTCGGCTGTGATAGGGGCATTGGTGCGTGTGTGCGCGCAAGCGTTTGTCGACAATGAGGATGCCATAATGAAGGGGAGGTTCCGCGGGTCGTTGCTTGACCATATTCCCGCGTTGGAACGTGAGGGTTACGCCCGTTGCAATGAATTGTCCTGGGCTAAGATTTATAAGGCTGCCGACGTGGTGGATATAGACCTTGCCGGTACGAGCATCATCATGTTTCTTATGGAGAAGCTGGTGGATGCGGTGCGGAATCCCGAATACAATTATTCGCAGCTGTTGCTGTCGAAAGTGCCGCAGCAGTATGAGATAAACGCTCCCACGCTTTATGGCAAGATTCAGGCTGTGGTAGACCATGTGTCGGGTATGACGGATGTCTACGCCCTCGACCTGTACCGCAAGCTCAATGGTATGAGTCTGAAGATAAACAACTAAATCTTCAGGTAGATACCTCGGCGGTACATGAGCCGGAGTATCAGAAACAGTATCAGGCAGTTGCCGAACGTGAGCCATGCGTTGTAGTAATCGCCGAGCAGCGGTTCGAGTCCGTAGCTTACGGAAATGACTATACTGCGGAAGTTGATTACCTCGCCGAGTATATAGGCAGTGATGGCGTTCATGCCGTAAATCTTTAGCCACTCCAGTCCGTAAGTGTATCCTCGGCAATCAATAATGTAATACGACAGTGACATGAGCATAAAACAGATGCCGCCGGAGTAGAGGGTCATGCTTGCTGTCCACAGGCGTTTGTTGATGGGCATACCGCACATGTCACATATCAGTCCTGCGAGTATGAGGATTATGCCTGTCACGGCGAGCATAAGTGCTGTGCGCTTTTTGTCGCTGCTGTGTTTCATCATCTGTCCTGCGAATGCCCCCATCATAACTGTGACGCCAAATGTGAGACTGCTCCACACCCATGTGTAAGAGAGGTCGCCACGGAAGCGTCCTATTATCACGCGGTCCACATGGTATGCGAAATTGCCCTCAGGGGTATAATCGCCGCATAGTGCCATCGGTATGGAATATATGATGAGAAGGACCAGGGTGGCTAATAGCTGTCCCTTGGGCTTCAGGTGCAGCAACATCATGGATGCTATGAGATAGCCTACGGCTATTGCCTGCAGGGTATTGGTATAGATATAGATGTGTTGCGGGTCGAAGGCAAGAAGATTGCCCTGCACTATCATTCCAAATAGGAACAATATTAGGAACCGGCGCAGAATCTTCAGGTATATCTTTCTGTCGAATCCGTGTGCCGTGTATTTGGCAAATGAAAATGGCATGGATGTACCTACCATGAACAGAAACAGGGGCATTACTATGTCCCATAAGCGGAACCCGTGCCATGTCTCATGGTCGAACTGGTATAATATACGGTTTAGCCATGGTGCATTGGCTGCATTGCCTATGGATATGAGCACAGGTTGGAAAAATAATAATAAGAAAAGGTCGAATCCTCTGAGTATGTCAAGGGATGCGAGCCTTTTCTTAGTATCGTCAGGCACATTCATGCAATGGCGGGGTAATGGTTACTTACCGGTTTTAAATGCGTGGCGGTAACCTTTGATTTTGTTCCACGCGCCACGTGTGAAATCGGGTACCTCCACGGGAGCTGAGCCGTTTTCGATGGAGATTGCCGACAATGGTATCAGCGAACACCATTCGGCGAGGTCGTAGACATCCATGTCGAGCGGCAGACCGTTGCGCAGGCAGTATATCATGCGGTAGTCCATGATGTAGTCCATGCCGCCGTGTCCTCCTACCTTCTTGGCAACTTCGCCTACTTCCTTGATTATGGGGTGCATGTAGCGTTCGGTGAGAGCCTGTTTCTGGGCGTCGGAGATGAATCCGTGAGCCGATAGGTTCTCATGGTCAGGGATGCTGTCGCAGCTGATTTGTTCGGGTTCGAAAGCATATCCTTCGCTCGGGTATTTGTTGGCGAAGCCCTTGGTGCCGGTGAGCTGGTACATGCGTGAGTAGGGGCGGGGTGTCACCACGTCGTGCTGTATGTGTATGGTTTTGCCGTTGGCTGTACGTATCATGGTCATGGTGTGGTCGCCGTTGGCAAACGATTCTGGTGCTTTGCCTGTGCTTTTCTCTATGTACGCGGGACCGTTGACCGCTTTGGTGTCCATAGATACGAGGGTGGTCATGCGGTCGCCACGGTGGATGTCGAGCAGCTGGCAAGCCGGGCCTATGCCGTGGGTGGGATAGACGTCGCCACGGTGCTCGCGGTTGTAGTCCATGCGCCAGTTGTTCCAATAGTATGGCCAGAACTCCTCGAGGTTGTGTATATAGCTGCCTTCGGTGTGGAGCACTTCGCCGAATAGTCCTTGCTGAGCCATGTTGAGGGTGTTCATCTCAAAGAAATCGTAAACGCAGTTCTCGAGCATCATGCAGTGCTTGCGTGTGCGTTCGGATGTCTCTATGAGGTCCCATATCTCGTCGAGGTTCATGGCTGCGGGTACTTCTATGGCAACGTGCTTGCCTTGTTCCATGGCATATTTTGCCATAGGGGCGTGGTGCTTCCAGTCGGTCACTATGTACACGAGGTCTATATCAGGGCGTTCGCACAATGCTTTCCATGAGTCTTCCTCCCCGCCGTAAGTAGCAGCTGCGGGCAGTCCGGCATTGGACAGTATCTTCTCTGAACGGGTCACGCGTGCCGTGTCTATGTCACAGATGGCAATGATTTTTGTGCCGGGGATGTGTACGAAACGTTCTACGGCACTGTATCCGCGCATACCTAACCCTATGAAGCCCACGCGCACTGTGTCGATGGGGGCGGCGGCGTAGCCTACCATGTCGGTGACTCCTGCCGGGCGTTCGGGTACGGGAGTGGTAATGGTGCTCGATGCACTGATTACTGATTGTGACAGCGCTAAGCCTATGCCTAAGGCTATGGTGCGCAGGTTGCACTTGAGTTTCATGTTATTTGTTTTTGATTGGTATTTAGTCGTTAAGTAAGGGTTAATCAGTCACAAAAATACGAATAAGCGAGCGCAAAGCCAAATTTATTTGGGCTTTGCCGAGCGGAAGTATTTAGGACGTAAGTCAAAAATACGAATAAGCGGGCGTAGCGCCAAATTTATTTGAGCTTTGCCGAGCGGGAGTATTTAATACCGGGTCAAAAATAGTAAAAATAATTACATATCGTTTTATGCCATATTGGGTCCATGACGGGATTCCGGTTTTGTGGCAGGGGG
>CAJTMM010000020.1:18856-48871 GCA_910577465.1 uncultured Muribaculaceae bacterium
CGCTCCTAGTTGGATTGGTGTGGGTGGAGAGAGGGCATCTTGCCCTCTTTTGTTGATGCGATACTGGTGATTTGGACTGGGGTAGTATTATTTTTAGATGAGCGCCGGTGGCGATATGTGGCTTGGCGGAATTGAATATATGTGAATGTGGTAGGAAATTCTGTTTTTATTGCTATCTTTGCGAAGAATCTAATATCGTATAAAATCATTAATAATCAAATATGAAGAGATTTAAACTGTTGCTTCCTGCTGTGGCAATGGCTATGATGCCGTTTGGAGCCATAGCTCAGGAATCGGACTTCGATTTGTCGTCGCAGCGCGGCGAGGTTCAGGCTTTTAAGGCGGTGCCGGGTCATAAAGTGGATCATAAGGGCCTTGTGATTAACCCCACTCCGCAGAGTATTGAGCGTCCTTATACCGGTGTGCTCAATGCAAGTGGCGGATTCAAGATTAAAGATAAGCAGAAGAAATTTGCCGGTGCGGTAGGTTTCCTTAAACAGGCTTCTTCCGGATTGCCATTGACCATTGATTTCGGTGCCAAGAAAGCGCGTAAAGCCGGTGTGAAAGAGGTGGCGGGAGCCTATCTTCTTGATATTGGTCCGAAAGAGGTGAAGATAACCGGATTTGATGAGAGTGGCGCTTTCTACGGATTGCAGACACTGCGTCAGATTCTTGCAAGTGAAGTGTCGAAGGGTGGTGATGAGCTGCCTATGATGGTGGTCAATGACTATCCCAAGATGAAGTACCGTGGTGTGGTAGAGGGATTCTATGGCACGCCATGGTCGCATGAGGTGCGCATGTCGCTGCTTGATTTTTATGGACAGAACAAGATGAACGATTACATCTATGGTCCTAAGGATGACCCTTACCACAGCTCTCCATACTGGCGTCAACCCTATCCTGCCGATGAAGCTAAAAATATCCGTGAACTTGTGGAGAATGCCAAACGTAACCATGTCAATTTCGTGTGGGCGATACATCCCGGGAAGGATATACGCTGGAACAAGCAGGACTATGACAGCCTGGTCAACAAGTTCAATATGATGTACGACCTCGGTGTGCGTTCGTTTGCAATATTCTTTGATGATATAGAGGGCGAGGGTACCGATTCCAAGAAGCAGGTGGAATTGCTGAACAATCTCACCCGTGATTTTGTCAAGGCTAAGGGCGATGTGACCAATCTGATGATTTGTCCTACTGACTATTCGCAATTGTGGGCGAAGCCCGGAGAGAATGGTCAGCTTGCCGTTTATGGCCGTGAACTGAACCCCGACGTGGAGGTGTTCTGGACAGGTGCCGTGGTGTGCAGCGACCTCACTCACGAGACACTTGATTTTGTCAATTCCCGTATCAAGCGCCCCGCATTGTACTGGTGGAATTACCCGGTGACCGACTATTGCCGCAACATATTGCTTCAAGGTCCTGTCTACGGTTTGGCTACCGATCTTGCCGAAAATGAAGTGGCAGGTATAGAGAGCAATCCTATGGAACATGGCGAGGCTTCCAAGCTGGCACTTTACGGTGTGGCTGATTACGCATGGAATCCCAATGCCTATAATCCCATCGATAACTGGGAGCGCGGATTGGTGTACATGATGCCTAAGGCTGCTGATGCCTACCGCACATTTGCCATACACTCGGCAGATACCGAAACCGGTTATCGCCGTGACGAATCCTGGGAAACGACCATATTCCCGTTCAATAATTACACTCCTGCTCAGTTCGATGCCCTGAAAGCTGAATTTGAGAAGGTGGTGGCTGCTGAGAATGAGATAAAGAACGGATGTGACAATAAAGGTCTGGTCAAGGAACTTACTCCGTGGCTAGAACAGTTTACCAAGGTGGGTCGTCGCGGACTTAATACTTTGGAGCTGATTAAGGTTTACGAATCAGGCAATGACTCCCTGTTCTGGGCTTCATTTATAGCCAATCAGATGACCCCCGAGGATAAGGCGGCTTACGAAGCGCATAAGGTGGGTACTATGAAGCTGCATCCTTTCTATGAGACGTCGATGGATGATATGATATCGGCATATTTTGAGAAGGTGGCAAATGCCAAGCCTGCACTATATAAAGGTGTAGGTACATACCCCAATCTCAAGACTACGCTGTCAAAGCTCATGCTCGATAATGATACCACTACCCACTACACTTCGGCAAATAGCCAGAATGATGGTGATTGGATAGGCGTGGATATGCTTGAAGTACGCCCCGTGGAAGAGGTGTTGGTACATCAGGGACGTAATTCGGTGGACGATGTCGATTATTTCGACAACGTGCGTCTGGAATATTCAGTCGATGGCAAAACATGGCAACCCTTGACCGAGACATTGCCCCGCACTTATATAGTGGAGTGGAGCGGTGAGCCGGTGAAAGCCCGCTATCTGCGACTGAAGCGCATGGAATCGGACCGTAAGAATTGGGCTTCGGTACGCTCGTTCCGTGTCAATCCGCCTACTCCCGAGCGCATAGGGCTGAATATCTCTTCAGTCGACCCCATGGGTGCGTTGATGGCTTTTGATACGAATCCCGCCACATCGTTCAGCACCGAAGGCCGTCTGGCATTCGACCGTCGTCCGCAAGCCAAGGAGATGGTGCTGCTGCTTGCCGCACACGACAAGCCGGTGCGCGTGTTCCAGTTGGATGAAAACGGTGCGGAACTTTCGTCAGCTGAGGTATCGGGCGTGTATGCGGCTATGCCGTTGGATGCCAATGCCCGCCGTCTTATGGTAGAGGGCGAAGCCGTAATCTACGAAATAATCCAGAAGTAATACAGGGACAGATACCTGTAACACATATCTTCTTGACGCCCGGTGCCCTTGCAAGCACCGGGCGTCACTGCTTTGTGCACTTACGGGCTATGGCTATGTCCACAAAAAATCATGTTTGAAAAATAAATGTATGGCTTTTATGGATTTATATTATTGATTATCTTTGTGGCGGAGCAATGTCGTGTGTGCACACCGGCTGTTCCGTACATATTTTTTGAGAAGCGTTTTGCTTTATCCTAAATCTGAAATCGCCAAATTTCTCCGTACGCAGGATCGAGCAGTCGAAAAACGTTCATGCGTGCCTTTGTCCACCCCGCACGTGGGGTCCGATATATCGGCATGGCGTGGGGTGGACTGTTTATTGCGTACATGGCGTTTGGCGATGCCAAGATTTGATAAACTGAACATCGTCCCACGCTTTTCTATTTAAAACATATATGTTTTAGTCCAATCGAGGGGACGCGGTGGGCATAACCTAATAAACCAATGTACCCTATGAAAAGGACCTTCTCCACAGGATTCGCTGCAATCCTCTGCCTGTGCCTATGCTCGTTTGTGTTCAGCGCGCCGAAGAAAACCATCCACGTAACCCCCGACAACGCCAAAATTTATATCGATGGCGCTGAGGTAGGTGCCGGCACATACACGGTGAAATTCGACCGTGGCACTGATTTTGTAATGGTGAAGCTCGAAGCTCCCGGTTACATCACCAAAACTTACAAACTCACCAAGGACAACCCTAAAAAGACCATTCTCTATAAACTCCCCGAGGATGAGGCTCTTGCAGCATCTATGGGTGGAGACGGAGAGGATGACGGCACTGACATAGCCAACAGATGGTTTGACGTGACCTGCCGCAAGGGGCTTACCGAGGATATAATATGGAAACGCCTTATGAATATCGCTGTCAAGAACTTCGAGGATGTGGAGGTGCGCGACAAGGCGGCGGGCTGGATCAAGACTCGTTGGCGCACTACCAATTTTACCGAACAAACCGTCCGCACCCGCCTGGAAGTGCGCATGTCGTTCACCGACGAGGACCAGATTTCCTACCGCGTGCGTCTGGAGTCGCAGATTAAGGACAAGGACTGCCGTGGCAACCAGTGCTATGAGAAATTCAACTACATCCTCAATAAATACGCACCGCTTATCTCCGAATTGCAGACATCGGTCGGTGGTGGCGAATAATCTTAGTAATCTTAATAAATGATGTTTATGAAATTGACAAGATTGTTCGCATCGCTGTTTGTTTTTATCCCATTGTTTGCATCTTCTCAGGATGTGATGAGTAAAATCAGTGAAGCCGGTGGCGATAAAGTCCTTACTGACATGCAGAAAGCTGCATTGAATGAGTTGGCGGATAAGGGATATGTCATTCAGGTGTATGAAATCACCGATCCAGAACTTGAATTTGAGGATTATAAGGACAAGCATTCAAAGGTCGAACTGAAAAAAGACAAGATTAAACTCGAAAGCAAGAATAAGAAGCACTTTGTAGTGGCTGTTACAGATGTTCGCAAGGCAAATCCCCAGAATTGCGATATCATGTATGCGTGTCCCATAAAATTCTCCGGATTCGACGACAATCATAAGAGCGGCATCGTGTTCAACTATCGCAACACAGACAACTTCCACGCGCTCGTCCTCGATAAGAAAAACTACTACTATCTCATTCGCGAGCGCGGCGATAGCTACATAGAGCAGCGCGGCGCCTACAAATCCAAGAAACGCGACAATGTGGTCACTCCTGCCATAAGTGTCAAGAACCGCAAACTGTCGCTGATTATCGACGGATTGGAGATGGCAGAAGTGAAGATGTCCAAGCCGTTGCGTTCGCGCAAATACGGTTTCTACACCGATGGCGAATCCTCTATCGAGGTTCCCGGCCCGATGATTTTCGCTACATTTGAGAGGGAAGACGAAGATGGATACGATGACGAAGATGATGATGACGGAGGTCGTCGCCGCAAACGCTCACGCGATTACGACGATGAGGACTGACCGTTGATATATTCCTGAAAACGCACCTTACGGGGATTCATTGGCATAGCCGGTGAATCTCCGTCGTTTTTCGTCTATGTGCCATCGAAAGCATCAGTCCGTGGCTTATTGTTAGAAAAAATGTTAAATACGCTACGTTTTATGATAAATATCATATTTCACCCCATGGATGTTCTGTAATTTTGCATGTTGGAAAATAGTTACGCATTTATCGACACTATTATATAACAGAATATTAAGGTAAAAATAGAATATGTTAAAAGAGAAAATTATGAACGTTAGAATGCTCAATGGCGCTGCGGTAATTGCCGTAGGTTTGACAATGAACATGGCTGTAACCTCGTGTGGAGGTGACGCCCAGCAGCAACAGGCACCGGCCCCTGAAATCGCGACGATGACTGTCGCTTTGGGCAACGCCGAAAATGAAAGCGTGTATCCGGCGCTTATCAAGGGTAAAACGGATATCGACATACGCCCCCAGGTGACAGGTTTCATTACCAAAGTACATGTCGACGAAGGTCAGCGCGTGCGCAAAGGCCAGACTCTCTTCACTCTCGATCAGGTACAGTACCAGGCAGCCGTTGACAATGCCGCTGCTGCGGTCAATTCGGCACAGACCCGCCTGAAAACGGCTCAGATGACTGCCGACACCAAGCGTCAGCTTCTCGATAAGAACATCATAAGCGCATACGAATATCAGCTCGCCGACAATGACGTGCAGACAGCCCGCGCAGCATTGGCGCAAGCCCAATCCTCACTTGTTAACGCTCGCAAGAACCTCGCATACACAGTGGTCACTGCACCCAGCGACGGTGTTGTAGGCACTATCCCCAACCGTGAAGGCTCGCTCGCATCTCCATCATCGGCTCAGCCGCTCACCACCATCTCCGACAACTCTAAAGTCTACGCCTACTTCTCCCTCACAGAAAAGGACCTCCTTGAGATGACCAATGGCGGAACACGTCCCTTGGCTACAGCTATTGACTCGATGCCCGCTGTAAAGCTCCGTCTCGCAGACGGCAACATTTATCCCATCGAAGGTAAGGTAGCCACCGTCTCGGGCGTTATCGACACCTCCACAGGTGCAGCGAGTGTGCGCGCGCTGTTCGACAACGCCAGCGGCATGCTCCGCAGCGGTAGCACAGGTTCCATCCTGGTACCTGTCAATCAGGAAAACGCCATACTCATCCCACAGAAAGCCACCTACGAACTACAGGACCGCCGTTTCGTTTACGTAGTCAACGATTCCAACAAAGTAGCTGCCACCCCCATTACCGTACAGAGCCTGAGCGACGGCAAGAACTTCGTGGTTACTTCCGGACTTAAGCCCGGCGACCGTATAGCTGTGGAAGGTGTAGGCACCAAGGTTAAGGACGGCATGGTCATTTCTCCCGTCGACGCCGCTGCACAGGCTCAGCCCGAAGCAGCCGCACAGCAGCAGCAGGCACAATAATTGTGTCACGCACCACACACATTGTAGGAAAACATCATTCAGTGTAAAAGAACAAAATGAAATTAGATACATTTATAAATCGCCCGGTACTATCCACCGTTATTTCGATATTCATAGTGCTGCTGGGTCTGATTGGCTTGGTATCACTCCCCATCACCCAGTACCCCGATATAGCGCCGCCTACCATTCAGGTGAGCACCACCTACACCGGCGCCAATGCCCAATCGGTACTTAACTCAGTGATTGCCCCCCTCGAGGAGTCTATCAACGGTGCCGAAGGCATGACCTACATGGAGTCAACAGCCACCAACACCGGCTCGGCTACCATCAACGTATATTTCGAGCAAGGCTTCGACCCCGACATGGCTGCCGTCGACGTGCAGAACCGTGTTGCCAAAGCACAGAACCTCCTCCCCGCCGAAGTAACCCAAGTGGGCGTCCTCACTCAGAAACGCCAGACATCAATGTTGCTCGGTATCGCACTCTACACCGACAAGCCCGAGACATACTCGCCCGAGTTTATCGACAACTATATGAAGATCAACGTAATCCCCGTCATCCAGCGTGTCAATGGCGTGGGCGACGTGCTCAGCTTCGGTGCCGACTACTCTATGCGTATATGGCTCAAACCTGAAGTGATGGCACAGTACCATCTCATGCCTTCCGACGTGACCATGGCGCTTGCCGAGCAGAACATCGAGGCTGCACCCGGTGCATTCGGTGAGCAAGGCAACCAGTCATTCCAGTACACCATGAAGTACAAAGGCCGTCTCACCACCCCCGAGCAATTCGGCGATATAGTGGTACGCGCCACTGACAACGGCGAGGTTCTCCTGCTCAAGGATGTAGCCGAGATTGAGCTCGGAAAGGTACAGTACGGATTCGGCAACTCCATCAACGGACATCCCAGTACCATGGGTATCGTGTTCCAGACCGCCGGCTCCAACGCCACACAGATTATCGAAGACTGTCTCGCACAGGTCAAGGTCATGGAATCCGAACTCCCCGACGGGCTGCACTTTGCCATCCCGATGAACAACAATGACTTCCTTTATGCCTCCATCCACCACGTGATTCAGACACTTATCGAAGCCTTCCTCCTGGTGTTCATCGTCGTTTACATCTTCCTTCAGGACTTCCGTTCCACCATCATTCCCGCCATCGCCATCCCTGTGGCGCTCGTGGGTACATTCTTCGTGCTGAAACTCATAGGCTTCTCCATCAACCTCATCACCCTCTCGGCATTGGTGCTTGCCATCGCCATTGTGGTCGACGACGCCATTGTGGTCGTCGAGGCGGTCCATGCCAAGCTCGACGTAGGCTACAAGAGCGCGCGCAAGGCATCCATCGACGCCATGAACGAGATAGGTGGAGCCATCATATCCATCACACTGGTCATGATGCTCGTGTTCATTCCAGTGTCATTCATGCCTGGCACATCAGGCGTATTCTACCAGCAGTTCGGTCTCACCATGGCTATAGCCATCGGTTTCTCCGCTGTCAACGCTTTGACACTCTCACCCGCGCTTTGCGCCGTGTTCCTCAAACCGCATAAAACCGACGACGGCGAGGAGAAATCCCTCAAGCAGCGCATGGGCGAAGCCTACTCTGAAGCTGCATCGACCATGAAGAAGCGCTACGCCCGCCGCTTCACTCTCGACATCCATCCCCTCATCACATTCCTGTTTGTGATTGCGGCAGTCACCTTCATGGTGCTCGGATGGTACAGCGACGGCACGGCATGGCACCTCATCGTGGCAGGCATCTGCGCCGTTATCGCGCTCTTCGGCATATTCAGTCCCCGCTTCCATGCCGGCTTCGAGAAAGGCTACGGCAAGCTGCTCGGCAATTACAACAAAGGCACCAAATTCTTCGTCAAGCATAAGATTCTGGCATTCGGCACCGTGATAGCATCGATAGTGATACTGGTATGGCTCATGGCACGCACCCCCACCGCGCTTGTGCCCAACGAAGACACCGGTATAGTGTTCGTGATGGTCGACATGCCCCCGGGCACATCCCAGGAACGCACCGACGAAGTCATGAACAAGGTCGACAACATCATCCGTCAGAACCCTGCCGTAGCTTTCAGCAACAAGATTCTCGGCTATAGCTTTATTGCCGGTCAGGGTGCTACCTACGGTACATTTATCGTCAAGCTCAAGGACTGGTCCGAACGCGACGCATCGCAAAGCTCCGACGCCGTAATCGGTCAGCTCTACGGAGCCACAGGACAGCTCATCAAGGACGGACGCGTCATGATATTCGCGCCGCCTATGATTACCGGTTACTCCACCACCAACGGTTTTGAAATCAAGATGCAGGACAAGGCCGGCGGCGACATCAACGACTTCTTCGCCGTCGTGCAAGGCTTCCTCGGCGCGCTCAATCAGCAGCCTGAGATACAGATGGCATACACCACCTTCAACCCCACCTTCCCGCAGTATCTCGTCGACGTCGACGCTGCCAAGGCAAAGCAGGCAGGCATCTCGCCGCAGACCATCCTCTCCACGCTGCAAGGTTACTACGGTGGTATGTACGTGTCCAACTTCAACCGTTTCGGTAAGATCTACCGCGTCATGATGCAGGCATCTCCCGAAGCCCGCGTATCTCCCGAGACACTCTCCTCCATCAAGGTGCGCAACGGTAACGAGATGGCACCCATCTCCAACTTCGTTTCCCTTAAGCGCGTCTACGGACCCGACCTCTTGAACCGATTCAACATGTTCCAGTCCATATCCGTAACCGGTCAGCCTAATCCCGGCTACTCTTCCGGCGACGCCATCGCCGCCATCGAGCGCGTGGCTGCCGAGATGCTTCCGCAGGGCTACGGTTTCGAATATGCCGGTATGACACGTGAGGAAGGCAACAGCTCCAGCAACACCACCGCTGTAATCTTCGGTCTCTGTCTGCTGTTCGTCTACCTGTTGCTCTCCGCGCAGTACGAAAGCTACTTCCTGCCGTTCTCGGTTATCCTCTCAGTACCGTTCGGTCTTATGGGTACATTCATCTTCGCCGACCTGCGCGACATCTCCAACAACATCTACCTCCAGATTGCGCTCATCATGCTCATCGGCTTGCTTGCCAAGAACGCTATTCTTATCGTCGAGTTCGCCTTGGAACGCCGCCGCACCGGCATGTCCATAATCAATGCCGCCATCAATGGTGCCGCAGCCCGTCTGCGTCCTATCCTCATGACATCGCTCGCCTTGATTATCGGTCTGTTGCCCATGATGTTTGCCCACGGCGTAGGTGCCAACGGTAACAAAGCCCTCGGTACCGGTTCCGTCGGAGGTATGTTGATAGGTATGATATTCCAGATATTTATCGTGCCCGCGCTCTTCGTCGTATTCCAGATTATTCAGGAAAAAGTCACCCCGATGAAGTGGGAAGACACCGACAATCAGGGAATCGAAAGCGAGATTGAGCAGTACTCACGTTGATAATCCACTCTCCCTAACACCAATATACTAATCATGAACTTCAATAAAATTACCATCTATGCTGTGGGGACGGTGCTTGCCGCCGCCACCCTCAGCAGTTGTAACATATACAAGAAATTCGACATGCCCGACGATTCGGCGCTCGCAGCCGAATACAAGAAAGCCCGCGAAGCCGAAGTCGACAGCGCTGCCTTTGGCAACATGCGTTGGCAGGACGTGTTCACCGACCCCATGTTGGCTGACCTCATAAACCAGGCACTTGCCAACAATACCAACCTCCGCAATGCCAAGCTCAACGTCGACATAGCCCATGCATCGCTCAAGGGCGCCAAGTTGAGCTATCTCCCCTCCGTTGCACTCGGTCCCAATGGCTCCGGCTCGAAATTCTTTGTTCATCCCCACCAGTCTCTCTCATGGAGCTATCAGATACCCCTGTCGGTAAGCTGGGAGGTCGACATCTTCGGCAAGCTTCTCAACGGCAAGCGTGGTGCACAGGCAGCCTACGAGCAGAGCAAGGAATATCAGCAGGCTGTGCGCTCGCAGATTATCGCTGCCGTGGCAAACTGCTACTATGGCATAGCCACCATCGAGAGTCAGCTCAAGGTCAGCCGTAACACTGCCGAACTTTGGGCGGAAAGCGTCAAGACCATGAAAGACCTCAAGACAGCCGGTAAGGTTACCGAAGTGGCAGTGGTGCAGAGCGAAGCCCAGTACTATGGAATTCTCGGTTCCATCACCGACCTCGAGGTAAGTCTCGACGAGATGAACAATACCCTCTCGCTGTTGGTCAACTCGCTCCCGCAGAAATGGACCATCTCTCCCGATGCGGTGCTCAATATGCCCGTAATCATGCGCGAAGCCATACCTATGCGTGAGCTTGCTGCCCGCCCCGACGTGCGCGCCGCCGAATGGAACCTGGCTACCGCATACTATGCCACCAACAGTGCCCGTGCCGCATTCTACCCCGGATTGAACATCACAGCCAACGGCGGATTCACCAATCTGCTTGGATCCATGGTAGTGAACCCCGGCAAGTTCTTCATCAACCTCGCAGGTTCGCTCGCCATACCACTCTTCTCGCGCGGTGCCAATATCTCGCGTCTCGAAGCGGCAAAGGCTCAGCAGCAGCAGGCAATGAACAACTTCGAGTACACCCTCATGAGCGCCAGTGCCGAAGTCAGCGACGCCATGACCCTCTATCAGAAGAGTGTCGAGAAGCAGCAGTACCTCGCCAAGCAGTCCGAGAAACTGGCGCAAGCCGTCGACTACACTCAGGAACTGTTGCGCTTGGGTTCGTACAACACCACATACCTCGACGTCCTCACTGCACAGCAGGGGCTCCTCTCCGCACAGATTTCCGCCATCACCGCGCAGAATTCTCAGGCACGCGCCCTCATCAACCTCTATCAGTCACTCGGAGGAGGCCGTTAATTCACGTATTCACCTTACTTTAATGCATACACCATGATTAGTCCGTTAGCTCACGTCGACCCTTCGGCAAAGATAGGTCAGAACGTAATTATTCATCCTTTCGCCTTCATCGACGCAAATGTGGAGATAGGCGACGGCTGCGAGATAATGTCCTACACCAGCATTATACGCGGTACCCGTATGGGTAAGAACAACAAAGTCTACCAGAACACCATCATCGGAGCCGACCCTCAGGATTTCCGTTGGAAAGGCGAGGATACATTCTGCTACATCGGCGACAATAATGTGATACGCGAACATGTGATTATCAACCGTGGCATACGTCCCGAAGGCGGCACACGTGTGGGCAACGACTCATTCATCATGGCGGAGACACACATCGGTCACGACACGCACATCAAGGGACGCAGTGTCCTCGGCAACGGTGTTATCATCGCCGGCGATGCAGAAGTGGGCGAGTGCACCATCCTCTCATCCGGCGCCATGCTCCACGAGAATTCCAAGGTAGGGGAGTGGGTGCTCATCAAAGGAGGATGCCGCATCAACGGCAACGTCCCTCCGTTTGTGGTCATGGCACACAATCCCGCATCCTATTTCGGAGTCAACGCTGTCGTGCTCCGCAAGCACGGTTACACCGACGAGCAGATCAATGACATTGCCAAAGCCTACCGCCACGTCTACCAGACAGGCACCTCGGTATTCAATGCCCTCAAGCGCATCGAAGCCGACGTTGAGGAAGGTCCCGTGCGCAGTGCCATTATCGACTTCATACGTGGCTGCAACCTCAAGCTCGTGGCTATACCCCGCGATTTGGAGTAATAAAACAATTACCACATATCCCCCAATCACAGCGGTGCGCCCCCTCGGCGCACCGCTCCCTTTTATAAACCTCCCTCCACCCCAACATCATCCCCCCTCCTGACAAAAGAACCCCTCAACAACCCGGAGCAAGGGCATCCCCTAAACTCCCTACACCCACAAAGCCGCATCCAACCCCACCGGAGCGAGGGCATCCTGCCCTCGCACACCATCGCACCACCCACGATCCTACCGCCCTTAACCTCCTTAAAGACCTTACCCCCCGCTACCCACCCACACCCATCAAAAGAGGGCAAGATGCCCTCTCCCCGCTCCCCAGCCACAAACATTCCTAATTCCTCACTCCTAATTTCCACGAGCACATTGACATTTTGGAAAAATCTCTCGGCATAACTGACGGCACACACCATCTGTACCCCGACACGACATCATTCTCAGTTTTTTTCACTAAGTTTGCAATTGGATTATAATTCAATTATGAAAAAGCTGCTTTCACTCCCGCCAAATCTTGTCGGCACATTCCACTCTCTCGACCCACGATTCGACAATTCCGACTGGTTCTGCACTTGCGACCCTGCCGACAGCAAACTCGGTTCCGGGGCAGGCACGGCATGGTTGCTTGACCAATGGGAGAAAAGCGATACCTATTCAAACCGCGAAAATCAGAAGAAAATCATAATCCATGCCGGAGGACATAGCCGACGACTACCCGCATACGCTTCCGTGGGAAAACTTCTTGCACCGATACCCGTACTGCGATGGGCGCTCGGACAACGCATAGACCAGACACTCCTGTCGCTGCAACTCCCCTTGTACGAATCCATCCTGTCCACAGCCAAATCTCCTCTCAACACCCTTATCGCAAGCGGCGACGTATGCATCACCACCGACATACCCGTACGCTCCGTTCCTGATGCCGACGTCGTGTGCTATGGACTCTGGGCAGAACCCACCCTCGCATCACACCACGGAGTGTTCTTGAGCCGTCGCGAATCGCCAGACCGACTTGATTTCATGCTCCAGAAACCATCGGTTGAAGAACTCGCTCGATTGGGACAATCCCACTATTACCTCATGGACATCGGACTGTGGCTGCTAAGCGACAAAGCACTCAACCTCCTGCGACGCAAATCCAAAGACCCCGACGGCAATTTCCGGTTCTACGACCTGTACTCTCAGTTCGGTCGCGCGCTCGGTTCCAATCCGTCGCTACCCGACCCTGAACTCTCATCCCTGACCATTGCCATAGTGCCGCTGCAAGGTGGCGAGTTCTACCACTTCGGCACCACACGCGAACTGCTCTCATCAACCCTTGCCTTGCAGAATAAAGTTGCCGACCAACGGCTCATAATGCACCGGGACACAAAGCCCAATCCGGCATTGTTTGTCCAGAATTGCATAATGGACCACCGTCTCACCTCACGCAACAACAACGTTTGGATAGAAAACAGCCACATAGCCGAAGGATGGCAACTCACATCCGAAAATGTAGTCACCGGTGTACCGGCAAACGATTGGACCCTGACACTCCCTCCGGGCATCTGTCTCGACATCACCCCTCTCGGCACCTCCCGCTACGTAGTACGCCCCTACGGCTACGACGACACCATGCGTGGCGACACCGCAGCCCATGACACCACATTCATGGGCCAACCGTTATCCCAATGGCTGAACCTGCGTGCCGTAGAACTGGGCGAACCGCATACCGACATCCAAAGTGCCCACCTCTTCCCTATTGTCGACAACATTAAGGATATGGACATAATAGCACGATGGATGACCTCCGAACCGTCACTCGAAGAGGGACGACGCCTATGGTTGAATGCCGAACGATTGTCAGCCGACGACATCTGCTCACAGGCATCGCTGCCACGGCTGTATGCCCAACGTCGTGAATTTCTAAAACTCGACATCCCGTTACTCGCCGACAACTACAGACACAGCATATTCTATCAGCTCGACCTCAGCGATCTTGCCGACAAAATGTACCGGCTCGGAATTCCCGCACCGGACACGCTCCCTGCCGATGATTCCCTGAAGAATCGCATACGCAATCACATGCTGCGTGCCCGATTGGCAACGCTGTATGGCGACACGGCACATGCCGAGACCGACGAATCCGAAGCATTCTCTGCCATGCGGCAAGGAATCCTCTCATCCATTGAGTCATCAAAATGCTCTCCAATCATAAGCGTTCTGCCCGACCAGATAGTATGGGGCAGAAGCCCTGTACGCATTGACCTCGCCGGTGGTTGGACCGACACCCCGCCATACTCCATTTTCAATGGTGGGTCAGTCATAAACATGGCTGTGGAACTCAACGGACAGCCACCGCTGCAAGTTTTCATCAAGCCATCTGCAAAGCCGCATATCATATTGCGCTCCATTGACCTCGGTGCATCGGAGACAATCGAGTCCTACAGCCAACTGCTCGATTTCAGTCGTGTAGGCTCACCGTTCTCCATTCCCAAGGCAGCCCTCGCGCTCGCAGGGTTCGCTCCTCAATTCTGTGCTCATCCTTTCTCCAGTCTTTCCGAGCAACTTTCCGCTATAGGCTCAGGGATAGAGATTACATTGCTCTCCGCCGTTCCTGCAGGCTCCGGACTGGGGACAAGCTCCATTCTGGCGGCAACAGTACTCGGCGCCTTGAGCGATTTCTGCGGACTGGCTTGGGACACCGACGGGATATCATCACGTGCCCTTGCCCTCGAGCAGATGCTCACCACCGGTGGCGGATGGCAGGACCAGTACGGCGGACTGCTGCAAGGCGTCAAACTATTGCAGTCCGGGGCAGGACTGATACAGCGTCCCAATGTCAATTGGCTACCCGAAGGTTTATTCACCGACCCTACATACGCGCCATGTCACCTTCTGTACTACACCGGAATAACCCGCACCGCCAAGAATATCCTTTCGGAGATAGTGAAACGTATGTTCCTGAACTCATCCGAGACTCTCGATATTCTTGACTCCATGAAACATCATACCCGTGAGATGGCAACAGCCATACAACGGCGCGATTTCACCCGCTTCGGTGAACTCACAGACATCTCCTGGGGTTTAAATAAGAGACTCGACCCGGGGACTAATCCTCCGGCAGTGCAAAGCATCATCAGTTCTGTAGCCCAATATCTGGCAGGATGCAAGCTCACCGGTGCCGGCGGCGGTGGATTTCTCTACATGGTAGCCAAGGACCCGGAAGCTGCAGTACGCATACGCGGCATCCTGTCACAAAATCCCACCGGAAGCGGTGCCCGATTCGTGGATATGGCGATATCCGGTAGAGGTCTGCAAATATCACGTTCATAACAGTCAATAAAAACATATATGGAACCTAACAACCAAAACTACAATAACTATCAGGAATACAACCAAGGTTACAACCGTCCACCATACGATCAGCAACAAGGCTACACCACACCTCCACCCTATCCTCCCACATCCGGCAATGGTCTTTTCGACGAAGGCCCCGAAGGCAAAAGCCGTGGTATCGCAGCATTACTTGCCATATTCGTAGGCTCACTTGGGTTGCATTATTTCTATCTTGGCAAAACCACCGGTGGCATCGTGTACCTGCTCATATCACTCTTCACATGCGGCTCCATAGCGGCTCTGCTCGGACTCATCCAGGGTGTCAAGATGTTAGGAATGACCAACGAGGACTTCCGCCGTCACTACGTGCTCAACCCCTCTTCCATGCCATTCTGATACCTATTTTGATATGCTATTCTGATACCTACAGGAAGTTTATAACACCAACCTCCTGTAAATCTGACAGCACTTATTAAATTAGCTCAAGCAGTCTATACTACTTGGAAGCCCGTGGTTTCACCACTATATCGGGATTGATTTCAAGCACACGCTTCACAAAACCGTCCATATCTTTCGGAGCTATATCCAAAGGCATGGAACTTTTAAGCACGCTCCTGTCCGTAAATTTTATCGACAACCGGTGGAACGACAGTGCCGGAGCTGCAAGTACACTGTAATTGTATCTGATTTCCTTTATCTTGGCTATAGGGTACGGATGCGGACGGAAAAATTGATATACCACTATATTCTTATCCTCTATGGCATACCATATTCCCACCATTCCAAGAGCCAACCCCGACATTATAGCCACACCATACAATATGGTAAGCCACCAAGGAAATACCATGCCTATTACCACTATCGCGGTTAACGCAAAGCATCCCACAGCCCATACCCACCAATCCACTCGTGGACGGAACACCATCACTGCCATTATCAGAACATTTTTTTAGGCTTGGTACCCTGGAAATCCTTTAGATAGTTGGGCGTTGAATAAGCAAGGTCTATGAAGTTACGCGCGGCATAGTCACGTTCGGCAAGCGCTATCATATCGGTCGCCAATGGCACCACATCCGGGATAAAACGTACACGCTCGTCCTGCAACACACCCTTCGCCTTATCGCTTCCGTTACCGAACAGCAGTATCTCGCCGCTTCCCGGAAGAGAAGAATAGCTGTCAGCATCAAGTATCAGTGGACTCTGCGCAAGCACCTCCTGCAATCCCATATCATACGCCGCCGTGTACACCTCCATGCGTCGCGCGTCAATCATAGGCACAAACAGCGCATCCGGCTCCACATCATGGTTAAACATCACGCTCACAGCCATAAGCTGCAACGTATTGACCCCAATCAGCGGCACATCGAGAGCAAATGCAAGCCCCTTGGCCTCGGACAACCCTATGCGTAATCCCGTATAGCTGCCGGGACCCATGGACACCGCCACGGCATCAAGCTGCATCTCATGCTCACGCATCCAGTCCAGACATCTCTTGACATAGCCGCTCAACAAGGCAGCATGATTTTGACCCTGAAAATCCTCGAAGTGGCACAATACCATACCTTCGGCAGTCAACGCCGCCGAACACACATTGGTCGAAGTCTCGATATTAAGAATTACAGCCATAGACTTAAAAATTTACCGCAAAGTTACGTTTTTCCGTGCGTATGTACTAATTTTGTGAAAAATATCATAAGTCCATGCTTCTATCTATGACCGGCTTTGGCAAAGCTATTGTAGAATTGCCAAATAAAAAAATAACCGTTGAGATAAAATCACTCAACAGCAAGCAATTAGACCTTTCATTACGCGTCCCCTCACTTTTGCGTGAAAAGGAAATGGAGATGCGCAACACCATCTCACGCCGTCTCGAACGCGGCAAAGTCGAGGCTACCGTATATGTCGAGACCCTGCAGGGCGAATCGGCTTTGCAATTCAACATGCCACTTCTTCAGGCTTACAAACAGCAGATTGAAGAGATGGCATCCTCCCTCAACCTCCCGCTCCCCGCCGACTGGTATTCGTTGCTCCTGCGCTTCCCCGACACAATGAAAAACGAAAGCTCCACCGCTGGCGACTCGCTCGACTTCGAAGCGGCGGCAAAAGCCCTGTCTGAAGCCATCGACGCATTGATGCAATACCGCGCCACCGAAGGTGCCAAACTTCAGGAATTCTTTGCACAGCGCATAACCAACATCCGCAATCTTCTCTCCGAGGTAGGCAAATACGAAGTGGAACGCGTCGATAAGATACGCACACGCATCACCGACAACCTTGCCGCACTCCCGCAAGTGGAATACGACCGCGCCCGTCTCGAGCAGGAAATGATATTTTACATCGAGAAACTCGACGTCAACGAAGAAAAACAGCGTCTCACACAGCACCTCAACTACTTCATGGAGACTCTTGCCGGCACACATGGACAAGGCAAAAAACTTGGATTCATAAGTCAGGAAATGGGTCGCGAAATCAACACCCTCGGTTCGAAAAGCAATCACGCCGACATGCAGAAACTCGTCGTTCGCATGAAAGACGAACTCGAGCAAATCAAGGAGCAGGTGCTCAATGTGATGTAACACCCGTTAATACCCACGCCCTATGGATCAAGGCAAAATCATAATCATCTCTGCGCCCAGCGGTTGCGGAAAATCCACCATTATCAATGCCATCATGGAACGTGGCAATGTCGATATGCACTTCTCCGTATCTGCCACCAACCGCGCTCCGCGCCAAGGCGAAGTCAACGGAGTCAACTACCACTTCCTGTCCGACCAACAGTTCCGCGACGCCATAGCACGCGACGCATTCATCGAGTACGAGGAAGTCTACCCCGGACGATTCTACGGCACACTCAAAGAAGAAGTGGAACACCGTTGCCGTATGGGACAGACCGTAGTGCTCGACATAGATGTCAAAGGTGGAGTGCGCGTCAAGGAAATGTACGGCGACCGCGCACGCAGCATATTCATCCAGCCACCGTCTGTCGACGAACTTCGCCGCCGGCTCGAATCACGTGCCACCGACTCTGCCGAAGCCATCGACCAACGCGTGAGCAAAGCCGAATTCGAACTAAGCTACGCACCCATGTACGACGCCTGCGTGACCAACGACGACCTCGCGTCAGCCATCGCAGACACCGAACGCGAAATAAAGGAATTCATCGGCAAGTGAACCCTCCGAGACACATAGGCATTCTGGGCGGATCATTCAATCCTGTCCACATCGGACACATGATACTTGCCGATTACATCGCCCAGTTCACCGATGTCGATGAAGTATGGCTCATGCTGTCACCCCTCAATCCGTTGAAGGAACACCCCGAGGAATTAATCTCCGACCGCCATCGGTTTGCCATGCTCGGCATCGCGGCACAAGGCAGCCCCTACATCAAACCCTGCGACACCGAACTGACTCTGCCTAAACCATCTTACACCGCCAACTCCCTCGACCATCTGTCGCGCCAATACCCCCACTGCCGATTCTCCATAATCATCGGCAGCGACAATTGGCACATATTCGACCGTTGGTATCGCCACGACCATATCCTGCGCCACTATTCCCCCATCATATACCCCCGCCCCGGCTATCCCATCGACGCTGACACACTTCCCGCCGGAGTCACATTGGTTCAGGCACCCGTCATGGAAATATCCAGCACCTTCATCCGCAAATCCATTGCCGCCGGACACTGCATGAACTATTTCCTGCCCCAAGGTGTAAATGAATATATCGTAAAGCACCGTCTTTACACCCAACCGTAATCCTCAACACTCAATCAACACCCCACACATGGAACCCACATCATCGCTATCCACCAACTCTTTAGCCTTCATAGGACTCTGCAACGAATACTGCGCCGCTGCCGATGCGGCCCGCGAAGCCGAACGCACCGATTTCGTAGCCACCATGCTGCGGCTGCTGCCACGGCTTTATATCGCCGCAACAGACCTCCGCACCGACGGAGCCGATGAGGATTCCGCCTACATAGAGCCATCCATGGACGAGGACTACTACGACGCCATCCGACGCAACATCGAAAACCTCATGGGACCCGACGACACATACCTCGAAGTATTTGAGGAGGACATGAAATACTCCGACACACCCATCGCTGCAAGCATCTCCGAAGGGCTCGCCGACATACTGCAGGTATGCTACAACTTCATCGAAACCATAAAAGACGCCCCCGAGCATGTCATAGTCGACGCCCTATACGCCATGAAAGAAGATTTCCAAATCTACTGGAGCCGCATTCTCTGCAACGTCCTGCGTGCCCTCAACCACATATATTACTCTGCTGAATCTTAAACCCCTACACCACATACTATCCAATATGACTGCACCTCACTACATAGAGGACCTCATGCGGTTCCTCGACAATTCTCCCGTCAACTTCCTGGCGGCACGCCAGCTCACCAATCGGCTCGACGAAGCCGGATACACCCCGCTCGACCCCGCCGACCTATGGCAACTCACACCCGGCGGCAAATACTACATTACCAAGAATCAATCCGCCGTTATAGCCTTCGCACTATCCACCGAAGGACCCTGCGCACCCTGCAAGATTATATCCGCCCACAGCGATTCCCCAGGCTTCCGCATCAAGCCCCATGCCGAGATGCTATGCGAGGGTAGAGTCCTGAAACTCAACACCGAAGTCTACGGCGGACCCATCCTGTACACATGGTTCGACCGTCCTCTATCCATTGCCGGACGCGTGATAGTGCGGTCTTCCGACATACTGCACCCCGAGTCGCGGTTGCTGCACATACGCAGGCCGCTCCTCACCATACCCCACCTCGCCATACACTTCAACCGTGCTGTCAACGAAGGCAATCCCCTCTCCAAGCAGAAAGACATGCTTCCCGTCCTGGCAATCGTCAATCAAGCCATGGAGCGCGACAACTTCTTGCTCAATCTCATTGCCAGCGAACTCAGCATATCGCCCGCCGACATTCTCGACTTCGACCTCTCGTTGTTCGACACCACTCCGGCATGTCTGCTCGGCGTCAACAACGAATTCATCACCTCCGGACGTCTCGACGACCTCAGCATGGCACACGCTGCCCTTACCGCCCTGCTCGAATCCACCGACACGCGCTCCACACGCATCATGGCAATATTCGACAACGAGGAGACTGGCAGCGGCACCAAACAAGGAGCGGCATCTCCGCTGCTCATGAATCTCCTCCGGCGCATCAACGAATGCCGTGGCGGAAACGAACAGGACTTCCAGCGCAGCACAGCCGCATCATTCATGATATCGGCAGACAACGCCCACGCACTTCACCCCAACTATCCCGAGAAGCAGGACCCCACCAACCATCCCGTACTCGGTGGCGGTCCCGTTATAAAAATCAACGCCAACTGCAAATACATGACCGATGCCGACAGCGCAGCCGTATTCCGCAGCATCTGTGAGAGTGCCGATGTCCCGTACCAATACTTCGTCAACCACAGCGACGTCGCCGGCGGATCCACGTTAGGCAACATCCTCACATCACAGATCGACCTCCGGGGTGTCGACATGGGAGCCGCCATGTGGGCAATGCACTCCGTCCGCGAGACCGCATCCGTTGCCGACCACTCACACATCATCCGTGCATTCACCCGATTCTACGACTGCTGATTCTGAAATCACGCCACCATACATCAAACATCAAGGGGACCCCGTATCACTCGGAATCCCCTTGATTGTTTTATGAAGCAAATTGGTTATTGAACCTATGTAAACTTTTTACCGAATGTAACAGGTTTAAATGAGTTTCATCATAAGGCAAAAGCCACATTATCCACATAAAAAGTCAGCCCTTCGGTACCCACGTAAGGTTCGCCGTTGCCCGAGCTCATCATCACCACCACATGCGTAGGTATTGCATTGGCGTCATCCCAACCCTCCTCTATCACAGGTTTGAGTTTACCTTTTGAGTTACGCGCATAATAGGCATTACCCTTGGTGCGCAGCCCCAGCCACTTCATTCCGGGCTTGGACGAACAGTCGCCATACACCAGCGGCAGATGGTAGCCATTAACCCATCCCGTCGACTTGGTAAACGTCTTGCCGCCCGTAGCCACACGTTTGGCGTGCAGGTTGCCATGCTCATCCTCCCAGCGCCGCTGTAGGAACACATACACCGCAGCCTCATCGCGACCCGGCAGAGTCTTTACCGAACTGAATCCCGTAGCCTTCGTGCGCGTATTCGTATTCGGCATATCCACCTTGTAATCAAACACAAAGCTCTTCGGACGCTTCGTATATGGCATACCCATATCCATCTTCGAATACGGATTCTTGGTGCTCGATACCGGTTCTATCATCTCACCTAAGAATATCGAGCCCGCCACCATCACATCCATATTTATTATACCCAGCACCTTCACATGCTCCATCTGCGTACACAGCTTGGCACATTTGTTCGAGCCGTTGCGCACCGCCGGATACACCGCATTCGACGCCTTCGATATTCCCGACACCTTGGCATATACATTGCTCGTACCCCAAGGCGACGTTCCGTTCCTATACGGCTTGTTGCCTTTTATTGTCGCCGTAGGTCCTATCTCATATACCGTTTTGTCCGCGCCGCCCAATACCGCCGATTCGGATATCGTCCGAGTGACCCAGCTGTTGAAGTCACCGAACTTTATGCGGTCCAGAGTCTCCCCCTTGCCGCATACACAGGCCATTAGTATAAACCCAACTGACAATATATCCCTTCTATTCATATAATAGTTCGCTATAGTTATAATGCTTTACGATTTCATTGCATCTGTGCCGGCAAAGTTACTCAATATAATCAACAAACGCATCATGCCGCCACACCGATGCAACATCTCTTGTTGGTCCGAATGTCGCTAAAAATTGTATGTTAGGGATATGCCGCACTGCAATCCTCCGCTCGACGGAGCCAGCCATGTGCTACCGCTGAGATGCTTACGTGCTTCAGCTCTGCGGGTCAATTTCTTCTGATAGCCACGGAAATATCCTATGGTCTCGTTGAGGGGATCCACCAGAAACGCCACCACGTAACCCAGAAACTTCGAACCCCACAGCCTATAACCGTCATTCACTATCTTACGCTTTATCAAATAAAATCCCTCGCCGAGTATCGACCCTACTATTGGTGTTATCAGCAGGTCCTGCACCGACGGCACCTCATTGAACGCCTCAAACCCGTACTCCCAGAAAAACGTCGATATACAGAAACTGTACACAAACGAACCCCAGCAATTGAAGCCGCAGCTTCGCGCACCCATATAATAGGCAGCTCCCGCATACGGATGCAGAACATAATTGAACACCGCATTATCCCCGTCCCACACAGGACCCGACTTCACATGGCGCCACCACCGCTTAAACATAGGCACCCTCTCGTTCTCGCGCTTGTTCCACGCTGTGGCATCAGCCGGCAGAGCCTTCAGCACCAACATTGTCGTCACACCTGCGCCCACCAGCACCGACGTGTTTATCCACAGCCGTTTCCAGTTTTTCATATTGAGCTTGCGCGAATACGGCAGGTCATACAGCGTCAAATCCCCCTTTTCCCCAAGACGTATCACACTGTCGGGAACCTGTAATGTCTCTCCCGCACACACATTCTCCACCTCCGGCACCGTATCTGTTACCATCCGGCAGCTATCGGCTACATCACCCCGAGCCCGTGCCGGCAACAGCATACACGCTATCAACACCGGCAAATAATACATAATCTTCATAATGTGTGATTTTAATAAATAGTCGAACTTACCATTGTAACAAATTTGTCACACATAAATATCTCAGTCACGCGCATTTTTTATCTCCATTTTGTCGGTTTACCTCTCCAGTTAGTCACATTTTTGCAATCCTGTGGTGCCCGATTATTCATATTTGCACCATTATGAGTAACTTTGCAGGATATTACACTACTCCGTCATCATCACTTATCACCGTCATCATGAACACACTGCGAACGCTGATAATAATTCTTGCAATCACACTGACAGGCAACATGGCTCGCGCCAATGAATCCGCCGCATCGCTCACCGACAGCCTGTCCACGGATATCACCGCCGCCGACAGCGTGGCTCCTCGACGCAACATCGTTCAGAAAGTACTCGACTACTTCAAGGACTCCAACAAGCCCAAGGAATATAAGAAATTCGATTTCAGCGTCATAGGCGGACCACACTACTCTTCCGACACCAAATTCGGCATCGGGCTCGTAGCCGCCGGATTCTATCGCAACAACCTTGCCGACAGCATCACCACTCCATCCAATGTATCTCTCTATGGCGATGTTTCCACAGTCGGATTCTACATGATCGGTGTTCGTGGCGACCACATATTCCCGCGCGACAGACAGCGCATCGAATACAATCTCTACTTCTATTCTTTCCCACGCAAATTTTGGGGCATAGGCTATGAGCAGGGGCTGGATATGGACAACGAATCCAAGTTCAACGAACTGTTCATCAACGGCTCTGTCGACTACATGTTCCGCCTGCGCAAGGCTCTCTACATAGGTCCTGCTTTGGAATTTGCCTACGCTCGCGCCACCAAACGCCACCGCCCCGAACTATGGATGGGACAGCGCGCGCATACAGCCACTTTCGGTGTCGGATTCCGATTGCAATACGACACACGCGACAATCTCACCGCCACACAAAATGGTATGCTCGCCGTAATCGAACAGCGCTTTGCTCCACGATTCCTCGGCAACGACTACGCATTCAGCTACACCGACCTCCGCTTCTGCTACTTCCACCGTGCTTGGAAAGACGCCATTATTGCCGGACGCTACCATGCTAAATTCAATTACGGAAATGTACCCTGGGCTCTTATGGCAAAATTCGGTGGCAGCAACTCAATGCGTGGATATTACGACGGACGCTTCCGCGACAAATGCGAGATGGACATCACCTTAGAGTTGCGCCAGCACGTATGGCGTCGCAACGGCATTGTCGTATGGGGCGGTCTCGGCACCATTTTCCCTAAATTTTCCGAATTCAGCACCCGTCATCTCCTCCCCAACGGCGGTATAGGCTACCGCTGGGAATTCAAACAGCGCACCAACGTCCGTCTCGATTTCGGCATCGGCCGTGGCGAGCGCGCATTCATATTCAGCATCAATGAAGCTTTCTAAAAAACTGTTCTCCGACACATCGCTCCTCTCTTCGGCACTCATGATATGGGTGCTCGTAAGTTGTCTCATACCCAATGTATGGCTATCATTCACCGAGCCGTTGTCTCCGCTGCAGGCAATTGCCAATGTTCTGCTGCCCGCAGGCGTTTACATGCTTCTCATGTCATGGAGCGCAAAGATTGGGCGCACATCGCTTTGGATGATTATCATCATGTTTTTCGCAGCATCCCAGATAGTGCTGCTGTACATGTACGGACGCTCGGTCATCGCCGTCGACATGTTTCTCAATGTCGTCACCACCAATCCCGGTGAAGTAGGTGAGCTACTCGGCAATCTGCTCATCATCATAGCCGCTATAGTCATCCTCTACATCCCCCCTATCGTTGCAGGCATCGCTGCCGTCTACGGCAGATGGCGCCTGGGTACCCGCACATTGCGCATCACACACCGCATGGCTTGGTGCACATTCGCCATCGGCATCATAGCCTTCATACTCAGCTTTTTCTCTCCGCGACCCTATCATCCGGTCAAAGACCTGTACCCCATCAACGTTTTTTACAACGTATATCTTGCCGTCGACCGCACCGTAAAAGTGTCGCACTATCACCAAACATCCGCCCCCTACACATTTCACGCCACCCCCACGCACCCCGACTCCATTCCCGAGCTTTACGTCGTGGTCATTGGCGAGACAGCACGTGCCGCCAATTGGCAGCTCCTCGGCTACGACCGGTCCACCACCCCCCGTCTCATGAACCGCGATGGACTCGTGGGCTACGACCGTGCCATATCTCAGTCCAACACCACCCATAAGAGCGTACCCATGCTCATGTCGGCACTCGATGCTGAAACATTCGGCGACTCCATCTACTCCGTCAAAAGCTTCATTACCGCATTCAAGGAATCAGGATTCCACACCGCATTCCTATCCAATCAGAGCCGCAACCACTCTTTCATTGATTTCTTCGGTGAGGAAGCCGACACATGCCTTTTCATAAAGGAACAGGAACCCTCATCATCACCCGACGCCGGTTTCGATGCCGCCCTGTTGCCGTACATTGATACCATGCGCCAATCCGGACACCACAAGATTCTAGTGGTCCTGCACACTTACGGCTCACATTTCAGCTACATCGACCGGTACCCGCGCTCATCAGCCGCATTCACCCCCGATTCACCCGTCGATGCCACCCCCTCCCTGCGACCGAACCTCATCAACGCCTACGACAATACCATCCACTATACCTCCTCCCTCCTCGCCGACATCATGGACCGTCTCGAGACATATCCGGGACTCTCCGCCCTCATCTATACCAGCGACCACGGTGAGGATATCTTCGACGACAGCCGTCACCTCTTCCTCCACGCCTCACCCATACCGAGCTACTATCAGATTCACGTACCATATCTCGTTTGGATGTCTCCCGGATATCGCACGCTATACCCGCATAAAACAGAAGCGGCTCAAGCCAACGCCCATAAATTCGTCGCCTCAAGCCGTTCATTCTTTCATACGATTATGGATATTGCCGGTATCAGCACCCCGGTATTCGATGCCGCATCATCCACAGTCCACGCCGACTATGCCCCGCAGCGCCCAATTTATCTCAACGACCACAACGAATCCATCTCACTCGAAAGCTGCGGCATTCTCAAACCCGACATCGAGAAACTCGACTCCCTCGGCATCCTCTCCATCTATTGACCACCCGCTTCACACATTAATAAAATCTAATTTTTATTTTACAACTACCCAATAACCGCCATTAGCCGGTCCTATTCGCTTAATTCTGTTTTCTTTCACCAGCATCTCTATACGACGCTTGACACTACTTTCGTGTATGTTTAGTTCTACAGCCAACTCGGCACGTGTAATCGAAGGCCGTCGTTTTATAATCTCAATAATTTTATTTTTTTGGTCGGTTTTCCGGTCGCTTTCTGGTCGGTTTCCGGTCGCTTTCTGACTTGTGCCACTTTGTGTGACCATACCGGCTCTTGTTGCCATAAAAATATCGCGAGATATGATGACTGAAAAACCGCCTTGTTCCACATTGAACGTTGGACTGGTGAGATTGGCTTTAGCGAATTCTCTCATTATCTTTTCATATCCACGACCCCAGGACTCGATAAATCCGGCTTTGAAAAACACATTCGCAATTCTGGGATTTCGAGGTTTTGAAGTATGTTTGCCCAAAAGAGTATCTATAGTATATTTGTCTGGTAACTCACCCTCATTCCATAAACGTATATGATCATCATAGATACTCATTTGATTCCATGTCCCAATCTGTATTTTATGCACTACGCTGTTGAATATTATTTCTCGCAATGCCTCTTCCGGAACCTCCAATGGTTCTACTCGCTGCAAACCTTCATAATGAATTGGACGAATCAAATACTTATCACTTAAAATCTGAATCACCTTGTCTGTCATCTGAATCAGATTACCCTCTACCACATCTTGATTGAGCAAATCTGAATTATCAACCCCAAATCTACCTATTTTGAAGCCCGAAGTCACAAAGCGTCGTTGAGGATACTTACCAAATACAAGAACGGCACCATTAGTTACAATTCCGTCCCGAAGCAACCCGAGATTTTCCAGTACCTCTTCTTTAGAGGAATTCAAAGATTCCTTAGACATACGTTTTGCATTGACTGCATGTCTAAGAAAATATGATATCGCACCATCATCTATATCATCTAAGGTTACACCTTCACATGGAATATCCTCCCAATTCGTGCCCATCTTCTTCAAAAGAAATTGATGTAGAGCCTGTCCCCTTAGTTCTTGTTTAGTGGCACCACTTCTATAATAATAAGACCCTCTATAAGATATGGGCATACCGCAAGGATCAATGACAATTTCTATTATATCTTTGCCTTCTTTTACTATATGATTGGTTTCCGGCATGACACCTGTGGCATTGATTATTTTATTGGGTATATCCTCCATCAACTGATGCAACTTATCCACACCGACAATTTTCATATCATCAGCAATACCAATATATATCTTACCGCCATGCGCGTTAGCGAAACCGGATACCCACTTAAGATACTCGTCTTTCCAAATCTCTTTGTATTCTATGTCCTGATTCTCATAGTTCATATAGCAAATATAACATAGAGTCATGACATATACAAGAATCCTATCGGATAACCCCTACATTAGTCATAACTCTATATTCGTGAAACTCCCACTACTGCCGCAGGAATACATAGTCCGTTTTTCCAATCTCGAACTTCAGCGTCGAGCCATCCTTAACCTTCACGTCATCAAGATGGCGCATCGAAAAATAATGCGTTTGCAACGCCCCGGTTATCTTTGCCTTAACCGCCGCCACAATCTGCGGCTTCAAAGCTTCAGTAGTCGATTCCGTTTCTCCAGATAGCACATTGGCTGACAGAACCACCGCGTCGGGATCCACCTCCACCACCATCGATGCGGGGTCGAGCTGAAGCATCACCTCATCATCATCTATTGCCATCCATCTGCCCATTACATACGACTTGGCGGCTGCCGTTACACTCACCGGCTGCATCAACGAGCTATCGGCAGGCATGGCATGATTCACCGACACCATGGTGCTTATCACCACACTGCCCCCCTTGTCAGTCGAATCTCGCTCAAACGCTATCGTCTCTATCATAGTGCTTTGTGTACCCACTTCATTCATCAACTGCTCGGGAGCACCGCTCCATGTTCCATCTATAGCCTTGGCAAGGCGCGCCGATTCATCACACGACGTAAATCCGAGAACACACGCTGCGGCTATGCCGAAAATCATCTTCTTCATCTTCATAAATATTTTAAACATCTAAATTCAAAACGGTATCTATAACGCAAATGTTTTGCCATCGCACGGAAATTTTTGTAAATTTGCCGATAAATACGAACAACCATTAAACTATTATAACATCATGGCAACCAAACCATTTCAGTATCAGGAAATGTTCCCGATGTCAAAAGACACCACGGAATACTACCACCTCACTTCCGACTACGTTAAAGTGGAAAACTGGGGAGGTCACGAAACTCTCGTCATTGACCCCGAAGCGCTAACCGTACTCACACGTCAGGCTACACACGACAACGCCTTCATGTTGCGTCGCGAACACAATGAAATGGTAGCCAAGATACTGCACGACCCCGAAGCAAGCCAGAACGATAAATTCGTTGCACTCACCATGCTCCGCAACGCTGAAGTGGCTGCCAAAGGTCAGCTCCCATTCTGTCAGGATACAGGCACGGCGATTGTCATTGGCAAGAAAGGACAGAACGTCTACACCGGTGGCGGCGACGAAGAGCGCATCTCAAAGGGCGTTTATCAGACATACACCGAAAATAATCTCCGCTACTCTCAGAACGCTCCCCTCAACATGTACGACGAAGTCAACACCGGATGCAATCTTCCCGCTCAGATTGACCTCTACGCTACCGACGGCGACGAATACAAATTCCTCTTTGTTGCCAAAGGCGGCGGCTCGGCTAACAAGACTTATCTTTATCAGGAGACCAAGGCACTCATCAACCCCAAGACCCTGCTCCCGTTCCTAGTCGAAAAAATGAAATCACTCGGCACTGCCGCTTGTCCTCCTTATCATATTGCATTCGTTATCGGTGGCACATCCGCCGAATTGAACCTTGCTACTGTTAAGAAAGCATCAGTTAAATACTACGACAATCTCCCCACCAAAGGCAACGAGCTCGGACACGCTTTCCGCGACATCGAACTTGAAAAACAACTTCTCGAGGAAGCCCACAAAATTGGATTGGGAGCACAGTTCGGCGGTAAATACTTCGCCCACGACATCCGTGTGATTCGTCTCCCCCGCCACGGTGCTTCATGCCCCGTTGGATTAGGCGTTTCATGTTCAGCCGACCGCAACGTCAAAGCCAAAATCAACCGCGAAGGTCTGTGGATTGAAAAACTCGACGCCAATCCCGGAGAACTCATCCCCGAAGAATTCCGCAAAGCCGGCGAAGGACAGGTTGTCACCATCGACCTCAACCGTCCCATGCCCGAAGTTCTTGCCGAACTTTCCAAATACCCCGTATCGACCCGTCTCTCACTCAACGGTACTATAATCGTAGGCCGCGACATTGCACACGCGAAGATTAAAGAACGTCTCGACCGTGGCGAACCCATGCCCCAGTACCTCAAGGACCACCCCATCTACTATGCTGGCCCCGCCAAGACTCCCCAAGGCATGGCTTCAGGTTCATTCGGTCCCACCACTGCCGGGCGTATGGACTCCTACGTCGACCAATTCCAGGCTGCCGGCGGTTCTATGATTATGATTGCAAAAGGCAACCGTTCAAAGCAAGTCACCGACGCATGTCACAAACATGGCGGCTTCTACCTCGGTTCCATCGGTGGTCCCGCTGCTATCCTTGCCCAGGACAGCATCAAGAAAGTCGAACTCCTTGAATACCCCGAACTCGGCATGGAAGCTATTTGGAAAATCGAAGTCGAAAACTTCCCCGCATTCATCCTCGTCGATGACAAAGGCAACGACTTCTTCACCCAAATAGCCGAAAAATGCCAAGGCTGCGCATTGAAATAACACCCTCCCCCCAATATCCCAACCACAAAGTAGCTGTGTCCCCCCACGACACAGCTACTTTTTCTTTCCCCCCACTCCCACCATCCTCCTCC
>CAJTMM010000021.1 GCA_910577465.1 uncultured Muribaculaceae bacterium
TGGGTAGTTTGTTTGGTTGTTTATAAACTTCAATTCCTTGAATATCCATACTTACAAATGTTGTGAAACACTGTATGTTTTTGAAATCAATCAGTTCAAACTCATGAATTTTGCGTTCGAGAGCTATATACTTTTGTGGAGATCCAAAGTATATTACATCTCCAATGGTCGCCGAATTCGCATCCCAATAACCATCATCTACAAAATGTAATTTTTCTTCGTAGGGTAATATTATTTCAACCGTTTTTGAATGATTCGTTTTTTGAAACTCAGTCCAGTTTCTGAACCCACAAAACACAGCCAGACGTTCCAATATAAAGGTACTGGGTGTATATCTTTTGTTGCGAGTCCCGTATTTGCTGCATCCCCAATATCGTTTTAGGGTTGTTGGACTCACGAAAAATTCTGTCGGTTCACCTGTATTACGGCCATTTGCTAATGTTATTAATCGCGCAGCTTCATTGCGGGACTTGCCATCTAAAGGATTAAACTGTGGCATTTTTTTCTGAACCTCTTGTAGTAATACTTTTACTGATTGCATGTCTATAGACAGACTTTCTGGTTTCTTATTCATAATATTTATATTAAAAAAATTCACTTACTATATAACCAGTATAAAATTTTTTTTCAATTGAAAATCGGTTCAATCCTCTTTTGAAAAGCATTTTTAAAGCCGAATAAGCATAGCCTGTATGAAAATGTTTGAGAATATGACTGTCCCCAAATATTTGTAGAATAGCGTTTCCTTTGCAGCATGAAAAGTTACTCAACAACATACAACGATATGCCGGCAAGGATAGATGAAATTCTTGCTGAGATAAAGGAGCTCAAAGCCTTGTTTCAGTCAGTGACCAAACGAGAGGAGATACCTAAATACATGGATATTGATACGACAGTGGCAGAGTTACATAGGCAAGGAATCAAAATGAGCAAATCAACCTTGTACAAAAAATCTGCATGTGGACTTATTCCCGTTCATAAAATCGACAACAGAATCTATTTTAAAATTAACGAACTGCTAAAAATATATAACAACAATGAATAACAAATTAACTCCATCCGAAATCGCTGCAATCTGTTTGGGGAAAACTCCAATACAAAACCATGTCCTTGAACATCCTCAATTAAGTCGAATCATATACGGAATTCCTCAAATAAATTATGAGGCAATAAAAACAGAAGAAATGATATTACACGATGATGAAAACAAACTCAAACGCTTTGATAAAAACGGTAAGGAAACGATGGAATCCCCAAATGTTACTCCGGCGGAGAAATCCGTTTATCTGACCAGACTGGTTAAGTATGCAGCAGAGACTGCCGGCTATGACATAATATTCATGGATGGGTGGCCATATTATTACAATGGTTGCTTCTGGGAACAAATTCCTGAAAAAATAGTGGAGGAATTTTTATGTCTTGCTGCATATAAAACAGGGTTGTACTACTCACTTGTTACAACATTTAGTTTTAAGAAAAGATTGTATACTCAGTTTATATCTGATTTTCCGAAACCAGAGGATGACGAGATTATGTCAAAGGATAAGATACTTGTGAATCTTAAAAATGGAACTTTGGAATTCAATGGAGATGAATTTGAATTTCGAGATTTCAGAAAAGAGGATTATATAAGATACCAATTGGATTATGTATATGATCCTAACGCTACATCTCCAATGTTTGACAAATTCCTTGATGAAGTTCTCCCTGAAAAAGCAGCGCAGGATGTCCTGATGGAAATGATTGGGTATTGTTTCATCCCTACCCAAAGGATGAAATTAGAGCGTAGCTTATTGCTTTATGGGCCGGGAGCAAATGGTAAAGGCGTTGTTTATGATATAGTTTCAGCTATTATTGGAGATGAACATATTACTGGATTTAGCATGGAAGCACTATCAAACGATCCGAATGCCCGTGCACAACTTAAGGATAAGCTATTGAATTATGCCACAGAATTAGATGGCAAATGTAAGCCAGATATGATTAAGAAATTGATCAGTGGCGAACCGGTTCATATTAAAACGCTTTACAAGGATGTAACAATGATGAAGAACTATCCATGTAAATTTATCTTTAACACGAATAATTTACCGCGTGGAGCTGAAAACACAAAAGCTTTTTTTAGGCGTTGGTTGATTCTGCCTTTTAATACAATAATTCCACCTGAAAAAAAAGACATTCACTTGTCAAAAAAGTTGAAAGATGAATTGCCGGGTATTTTTAATCGTGTCGTGGCAGGCATTCAAAGGCTTATTAGAAACGAAGATTTTACAGAATCGAAACTTGCGGCACAAATGCTGGAAGAATATAAGGAGCAATCCAATTCGGTCCTCAGATTTATCAAAGATGAAAACTGGGTTTCAACAGTGCCGAAAAATTCAACTGAAAGGATTTCTTCGATTGTACCACATGTTCCATTATCTAAATTTTATGAAAGTTACAAGGCTTATTGCATTGAATCGGGATGTAATCCAAGTAGCAACCTTGACTTTGGCAAGAAAATCAAAGATCATTTTTTGGTTCAACGTGGATGCACCAACAATGAAACATGGGTATTTGCAAGGCAGGAATTAAATGTGTCACAAACATCGGCTGATTTATCAGTTGACAGTTCAGATGATATAATAAATCAAGTAATAACTGATTCAAATGAAAAATTCAAAAGTTAGTCTATTCAAAGACTATAAAACAAAACTTCCGAGTGATATTATTTCACTATATGATTGGGTAACAACAGAAACGTTTAAAGACAGAGTTGAGCATATACGCTCAATCTCTGATAAAAAGCAACAACGGGAATTAAAAGCACAACTGCCATGTATTACTCCGAGTGGGATATTCTCATATTGCAAGGATAACAACCTCGATCTGCATAGTGGATTTATCTGCGTGGATATTGATGGCGGAGAGAGCAATCCACAGATCACGGATTTTGAAGCATTGAAATTATCACTTGCTAAACTTCCGTTTATTGCCTACTGTGGACTCTCAGTCAGTGGCAATGGTGTGTTCTGTCTTATTCCAATAAAATATCCGGAAAAGCATATTGAACATTTCTATGCAATTGAGGAGATGTTTCAGAAGATTGGAATAAACATAGATACATCATGTAAAAATGTTTCCCGATTGCGGGGTGCATCCTATGACTGTAATCCCATTATTAATCTTAATGCCAAACCGTTTGCAAAGATAATACAGCGGTCGGTTAAACCACAGAGATTCACATTTGACAAAAAAGGCAGTCATGTCTTTGTTGATGGAGAATTTCACTCTGTGCCTTACTACATGGCTTTAATGATTAAGACCGTCGATGATAACAAAATCGACATTACAGGAGACCGCAGACAATGGTTCGCAATCGGTTGCTCTATTGCATCCGAATATGGTGAGAATGGGCGATATGTATTTCATGAGTTCAGCAAACATTACAAGAATTCACGTTATCATTATACGAAAGAAGAAACTGATGATATGTATTCCAACTGTTTAAGATGCTTTAATCGGTACAACTATTCCATCGCAACCTTCTTTTACTTCTGTAAAGAGAATGGTGTCGTATAACAATGCCCACCGGTAGATAGCCATTACTATTTTCATAAAATGTTGTGTTCAAGCCGTTGCCCTGCGAATGTGGTAACGGCTTGATGTTTACCGGTGTGCGTGGTTGTGCAGGATAGCGGGGTGTGTGCAAATTTTGTGCAAGGAAATGGGGCAAAAAGAAATCAAGCGGTTAGGTATTAATCTAATCGCTTGATATTTAACTGTTTAAGCAGTGGTCCCACTTGGGCTTGAACCAAGGACTCCCTGATTATGAGTCAGGTGCTCTAACCAACTGAGCTATGGGACCGGCTTGTTTGCTATCGTTGATAGCCTTAAGCGGTGACAAAGGTAGATAGTTTGTGTGAGATATGCAAATATTTTTGCCTGTTTTTTGCGGTGTTTTTTTAGCTTATGTTTGTAAGTCGGTGAGTCAGTGGGTGTAACATAAGTGTGTTTTTGTACATATTACTTTTCCCGGTAGTGGAGGGCATTGGCCGTTTATTGGAGTACAGAAATCATGCGGCGTATGGCTTCTGTGAGTATGGGTCGTGGTGTGGCTAAATTGAGACGCAGGAATCCTTCTCCGCTGGGTCCATACATTGTTCCGCTATTAATCATCAGATGTTGGTCGTTAAGAAGTTTCAGCGTTATCTCCTCAGATGTCTGATGGGTGGAGGTGATATCTATCCATGCCAGATACGTGCCTTCGAGCGGTATAATGTGTATGTGGGGTAGGTGAGTGGAGAATTCTTTCAGCAGAAAGAGATAGTTGCCCCAAATGTATCGTTTGAGGGCTTCAAGCCATTGTACGCTTTGATTGTAGGCGGCTATGGTGGCTTCAACTCCAAAAGGATTCACGTCGCATACTTCGTTGATGTTTATTGCGCGGTCTATTCGTTGTCGTACAGTATCGTTGGCTGTGATAATGTTGGCGATCTGTAGACCTGCGATATTGAATGCTTTGCTTGGAGAAATGCATGTAGCGCAATGTTGCCGGATGTCAGGCGAGATTGATGCGAAGGGAGTGTAGGTGTGTTCGTTGAATGTCAGCTCGCAGTGAATTTCATCGGCTACGATGAATACTCCGTGGCGGAGACAGATGTCGGCTATGCGTGTGAGTTCGTCGCGTGTCCAAACACGTCCCGACGGATTGTGCGGGTTGCAAAGCAGCAATAATGTGGCATTGGGACGCGAAGCGCGTTTTTCGAGGTCGTCAAAATCAATGGTGTAACGTCCGTCTTGGTATATCAGGTCGTTAGCCGACAGAGAGCAGTCATTGTTGCGTATTGATGAGAAAAAGCAATTGTAAGCCGGGGTCTGGACAATTACTTCATCACTCGGTTTTGTCATTGCTTTGATTATGGCAGATACTGCCGGAACCACACCGGATGTGTATATGAACCATTCACGTCGGATGTCCCATCCATGACGCTCATTGAACCATCGGATTACCGATTCGTAATATTCATCAGGTACTTTGGTGTATCCGAATATTCCGTGCTCGACTCTCCGGCGGAGCGCGTCGATTATAGCCGGTGCGGTACGGAAGTCCATATCGGCTACCCACAGGGGCAATACGTCGTCGGATTGCGGAGTATCCCATTTGTATGAGCCGGTACCGCGACGCGGTATTATTTCGTCGAAATTGTATGTCATATCTATGATGTTTTCTGTTTTAAGTTTTTGTACATGAGTGTCGGGTGCCATAACAATGTCAGGAATACAGCACCACGGAAACATAGCTCGATACACATGGCGAGCCATACACCCTTTAGTCCCATGGATGGCGCAAGTATGGCTGCAAGCGTTAGCCTTACTCCCCAAATGGATATCAGATTCATGGCACTTGGCAGGATGGTGCGTCCTATGCCTACAAAGAAACCGTATGCCACAATGGCGGCTGCAAACATTGGTTCAGCCCATGCTTCGATGCGTAAAATTGATGACCCAAGCGCGCGTATATCAGCCACGGGACTCATAACACTGATTATTTGAGGAGCGAACGCATATAGTGCGACACCCATGATGCCCATTACTACCATGCCCGATAATGCTGTTATATTTCCGAATCGTCGCAATAGTCCTATGCGTCCTGCACCGAGACTTTGTCCGGCAAGGGTGGTGGATGCTTCTGCTATTCCGTAGCCGGGCATGTAGCAAAGGCTTTCGGCAATGATGGCGAATGCGTTTGCCGCTATGGCGACAACTCCGAGAGGTGCCACTATCACGGTGATTAAGATTTGGGCACTGCATATCGCCATGTGCTCAAGCCCCATAGGCAGTCCGATATTAACGGCTTGCCGTAACGTATCCAAATGTACGCGAAAGCTACCGGATTCTCCAAATATATGTAGCATCGGTGAACGTACGGTAAGATACCATACCATTAATATTGCCACAATAGTTTCGGCAAGAACCGTACCGAGCGCAGCTCCTTCGACCCCCAGCCCTGCACCCCAGATGGTGATCGGATTTCCGAATATTGATAGAGTCCGGGTAGGGAAGATGAGAATGAAATTGAATATTACGTCCAATATGCACATTAGGACATTGAGCATACTCGGTATGCGCATGTTGCCTGAGCACCGGAGCATGGAGCCGGCGAGAAAACTTAGTTGTAATGCCGGCAGAAATAAAGAGAATATAAGGAAATAGCGTGACGACTCGTGATGTATGGATTCATGTCCACGTAACCAAGAGGGCAGAGGTGTGCTTATGATAATACCGATTGTGGCAAGAATGGCGCTGAACAATAGCATGGCGGTAAACGACTGTCTCAATACGCGTCGTGCCTTGACGAAATCACCTGCTCCGATTAGGTGGGCAACCTGGACTGAGAATCCGGTTGATGCAGCGCTCATCACACCCCAGAACAGCCAAGTGGTAGTGGATACCAATCCTATTGAAGCCGATGCATTGGCGCCAAGGCTACCTACCATGGATGCATCGATATATTGCATGGCTATGGATGACAATTGCGCAATTATCGCCGGAAAGCTCAATAACGCAGTGAGCCTAAGTTGTTGTCTTAGGCTCATGCTCTTGCCATCGCGAATCATTGCAAGCAAGGCATCGGTACTTTTATGTCCGTGGTCAATCAATAGTTATGTCCGTCGTTAATCGTTATTTTGCAGTTAGCCGGTTGTTTGATGTTCTCGTCAAGAATAATCTCACCGATGCTTTGAGCGGTGATTGAGCCTGAGGTGGGGTTCTTCACACTATGTATGTGTCCGTTGATGGTGGCGTGAAGCGTGCTGTATTCGAATGCGAGGTCCGCATCGTCATCCATTGTGCAGTTTTCCATAATCAAATCAGTAGCATAACATAGTGGTTGGGTCCCTGAGATGCGACAATTGACAAGACGTAAATTGTGTGAGTGCCATCCAAGGTATTCACCGGTTATTTCAGAATCATAGACGGTTACATTTTCGGTATTCCAGAAAGCATCTTTAGAATCGATCACGGCATTGCGAATTTCAACATTGCGGCAATATTGGAAAGAGTAATTGCCTTGTTGACGGTAATCGGCTATCCGTATGTCATGGCTGTGCATGAACAGATAGTCAGCGTTTGCCACCTCCACATTTTTCAGTGTTACATTACTGCAGTGCCATAAGGTCTCCTGAGCGTCGGGAATACGGACGTTATGCAAATTTATTCCGTCCATCTCACGAAACATCTTCGGTGCTTCGACTAATGTATCAGTCATGTCAAGATTGCTTGAATACCATAGTGCGGCACGAGCCCCGGGGGTGAAAAGGCAATTGTTTATCTTGAATCCCTTGACATGCCAGAACGGATATTTACCTTCGAATCGACAATCCGTGGCTGTGATATTGCTGCATTCTTTCAGTGCTGACTCCCCGGTATGGATCGTGACGTTTTTCAGTTGCAGGTTATGTGATGCAAAAAGAGGGCGTTCGCCTTCGAATTCCTTGTTTTGAATGATAGTATCCATATTGGTGCGATATTTTGATATTGCAAAGTTACGCATAGTTATGCTATGAGAAATAACGTAGATTAATGAATATATTACCCGAATCACTTTTTGTTAAGCAATTAATGAGTAATTTTGCTTGAAATTTTAACTACGATAAGTTTTTATGGAAAAGGTTTCATTGGACACTATATGTGTGCAGGGTGGATGGCAGCCAAAGAATGGCGAGCCACGTCAAATACCAATTATACAGAGTACTACGTTCAAATATGAGAACACTGAGGAAATGGCTCAGCTCTTTGATTTGGAAAAATCAGGTTACTTCTACACCAGATTGCAAAACCCGACAAATGATGCTGTAGCTGCCAAGATAGCCGCTCTTGAGGGCGGTGCCGCGGCTGTGTTGACATCCAGTGGACAGGCTGCTAATTTCTATGCCGTGTTCAATATATGTGAAGCCGGATCTCACATTATTGCGTCCAACGAGATATATGGAGGTACCTATAATCTGTTTGGTGTTACATTGCCTAAACTGGGAATCGAATGTACGTTTGTATCGCCCGATGCCACTGACGATGAGATTTTAGCAGCTGTGCGCCCCAATACCCGGGCGTTTTTTGGAGAAACGATATCTAATCCCGGGTGTCGCGTGTTTGATATTGAACGTTTTGCGCGGTTGGCACATAGCGTCGGTGTCCCCCTCATCGTGGACAATACATTTGCCACACCGATTAATTGCCGTCCGTTGGAATGGGGTGCGGATATCGTTACTCATTCTACTACTAAGTATATGGATGGTCATGCCACGCAGGTAGGTGGAGCGGTGATTGATGGTGGTAAATTTGGCTGGGACGCTCATTCCGATAAATTCCCCGGACTTACAACACCGGATGCATCCTATCATGGATTGACATACACCAAAGCCTTTGGCAGCATGGCTTATGCAGTAAAACTTACGGCTCAGCTCATGCGTGATTTGGGATCGACACCAAGTCCTCAGAATTCGTTTCTTTTAAATTTGGGATTGGAAACACTGCATCTGCGTGTGCCGCGTCATTGTGATAACGCGCTGAAGGTGGCACGATATCTTAGTGCCGATTCCCGTGTGGCATGGGTCAATTATTGCGGGTTGACTGATAATAGGGATTATGCCATGGCACAGAAGTATTTGCCAAATGGTTCGTGCGGAGTCCTGTCGTTTGGATTGAAAGGAGACAGAGCCACGGCGGTCAAATTCATGGATTCATTACGATTGATATCGATTGCAACACATGTTGCCGATGCCCGTAGTTGTGTGCTTCATCCTGCCAGCCATACTCATAGGCAACTATCAGAAGAGCAATTGAAGGAAGCCGGAATAGCTCCGGACTTAATCAGATTATCTGTGGGTATTGAGAATTCCGATGATATCATAGCTGATATCGAGCAGGCTTTGGATAAAATTTGACGTATAAATTAACGCAAGGTTACATATATGGCAAACGGCAGTTTACGATTGAGGTAAACTGCCGTTTGTTATAGGGTATTATCGGTGGATAATATGATTATTTCATTGATAGGGTGCCGTTTTCGGCTTGCTGTATCATCTGCTGGTTGGCTGAGATGTATATTTCTACACGGCGATTCTGAGCGCGTCCTTCCGGAGTGTCGTTGGATGCTATGTAGTCGGCCATCGGTATGCCTTGGGCTGTGATTCGCGATGCTGCCACACCGCTGTTGATGAGATATGTGCGCACAGCATCGGCACGTCCGGTGGATACACGTTCGTTTACCTGATAGCCACCTGTATTATCGGTATAACCGAATATTTGTACGTTGGTTTCGGGATTGTTATTGAGCGATGCTGCAAATTGAGTGAGGTCGTGACGTGCTTCGGTGTTGAGAGAAGTACCATTGGTGGGGAACAGGATGCCACCGTTGAATGTGACCTTGATGGCTTGCAATCCGTTTTGGTCTTTTACGGTCTCGACTTCAGCCTTATCGGCAAGTTGCTGTTGGAGCTCCTGTTTCTGTTTGTCCATTTTGCGGCCAATTAGAGCTCCGGCGCCACCACCGACTGCCGCGCCTATAGCTGCACCAATACCGGCACCTTTGCCGCCGCCGATAAGGGCTCCGATACCGGCACCTAAAGCGGTACCGCCACCGCCCCCAATCAATGCTCCCTTGCCAGTATTGGTCATGCTGTTACATCCGGCGGAACCCAAAAGGCATAATGTCAATGCGCTTATGGTGAAGATTCTTGATTTTTTCATTTTGGTTATGTTTTAATGTTAAAAAATATTCACATTATAATGTATGACTCATTCAGTTACATTAAATACAAACATAGTTAATCAAATGTTTATTGAATTAATGCAAAAATATAACTAAATTTGCAATATGCAAAATATACGCAAATATGAATAATAACGGAATATTTAGAAATCGAATACACCCACGCGGTTCAAATCTGATGTATCACTTGGGAGCCCTTATTGCAGTGACTGCGTGGGGGATATCCTTTATCAACACAAAGATTTTGCTTCAGCTTGGATTGAGTGCTGTGGAGGTATATGTGTATCGTTTCGTTATTGCATATATATGCGTGTTTTTAATATGTCCGCGACCGTTTTTCAGCAATTCAATAGGAGATGAGGTTAAATTCATGCTGTGCGGCATTTGTGGTAATTCAATCTATTTCATAGCTGAGAATACCGCTGTAAATTACACTCTTGTGACAAATGTCTCGTTGATAGTGACTACGGCGCCATTAATTACGGCGATGTTGATAGGGCTGATATATAAGGGTGAAAGGCCGAGCCGCGGATTCTTGACCGGTTCAATGATAGCCTTCATAGGGGTAGCGTTTGTGATATTCAATAGCAGTTTCGTTGTGAAGGTGAAGCCGTTTGGGGATATGCTTGCGTTGCTTGCGGCGGTGTGTTGGGCAGTTTACTCGATATTGTTGCGCCCGCTGAATGCTGTGTACGGAGTCTGGTTCATAACACGTAAGACATTCTTTTACGGTATTCTCACATCGCTGCCGTTTCTTGCAGTAGAACCTCACTTGATATCGTTGGAGCAACTTATGGATCCACGCGTATTGGGTAATCTTTGTTTCCTGGGGCTTGTGTGCTCGTTGCTTGCTTATGTGCTTTGGGCGCAATCCATCAAACGATTGGGCGTGGTTAAAGCCGGGAATTATTTGTATATAAGCCCTATAGTTACACTATTTGCATCGATGCTACTGCTCCATGAAAATGTTTCGATAGTGGGTTATATCGGTTGTGCGTTGATATTGGTCGGCGTTATTCTGAGTGAGAAGTTGAGTTCTCGCGGTAAGGTTTCGGCTACGCGTTAGCTTTGCGTATCATTCTTCGTTAAGAAACTCTATTTCATCAATAATCTGTCGTGCGCAGCCTATGGTCATCGGGTTATTGCGCTTGTATTCATTACGAGCCATAGACAGTATCTCTTCCTGATTGGATGACAAGAAATGCCATAATATACGCATGGCTGCATAGTGCTTCATATCGCACATTCCGTCTGCCATAAGCCGTTTCGCTAAATCATAGGCATAGGGCAGGTTTCTCAATAGTCTGTGGCACAGGATGTCAGTGGTTTCTACGGCAGGGGATTCCTCGACCCATTTTTCAGCCTCCTCCATAGCCATAGATTCCGTAGGCATAATCATTGGAGCCATAAGCATGCTTTCGCGCGTGCTGTTGTTGGCCCATAAACGCCGCGCAAGGTCTTCGTTTTTACCTGTCTCCAAGGCGATATCGGAAATTTGCGGTAGGTTTAGTCCAAAGATTATTTTATAAGGGGAGCCGGCTTTTCGCAGGGTGTCGGCTATGACGCCATTGCGCATTGCAAAAAAGCGACGTTTCACCAATTGTAGTTCATTGAATTGTTCCATATCAAGTGCAAAGATAGCTATTATGTGGCGTATGGTCAAAGTACTTGCATAATTGCGCTAAACCATTTACCTTTGCATAAGGTATAATTATTCCTGATTAAATGACGTTATCTATTAGAAAATGCTTGATAGCCATTATGATGGCTGCGTCGGTAGCCGTATCGGCAGCCGAGTCTATCACGGATCTGCCCACAAAGACCGTCAATGGCAAAACATATTACTATTATGAGGTGCAGCCTAAGGAATCTGTGTATTCACTGTGCCGCCGATTCAATATATCTAAAGAAGAATTGCTGAGATATAATCCGTCGGTATCCGATGGATTGAAGGCAGGACAGGATTTACTGTTTCCATATAGTACTTCCGTCAATGAGTCATCCGTTACCACATCTGGAGTAAATACTACTGCATCGGTTCGGACCTATGAGGTACAGAAGGGTGATACCGGTTATGGTATAAGTCGCAAGTTTAATATCAGTCTCGATGATTTTTATGCTTGGAATCCTGATGCGAAAGATGGCGTTAGGACCGGGCAAACTGTTGTTGTATCATCGTCCGTTCCTGCTTCGTCGATACAGGCTGTAAATACTACACCTATGGTTGCCAATGGAACACGCACGCATGTTATAGGGGATCATGAGACATTGTATAAAATCGCGCAGGACAATGGCATAACGGTTGGTGATATTTTGGCCTTGAATCCGTCGCTTGATGCTGCGTATTACCAATCCGGAACCACCATATTGCTCCCATCGGTTCAAGATAATGCCTTAGACGCCGGCACATCTATGCCATTGACCTCTGTTATACCTAATGGCAATATATATATAGCAAAAGAATACGATACATTTTATTCTGTGGCAACCAGTCATGGTATAAGTGTTGAGCAATTACAGGCCGCCAATCCGAATGTGGATATGATACAGGCAGGCATGGAAATAATCATACCGCAGGCTTGCGCTGAGCAGGGGACTACCCCTGAGCTACTTGCCAAAGAGACGGGCGATACCTTGACTGTGGCGATAGCCCTTCCGCTAATGTTATCGCAGCAGCAACGCACCAAGCAGGCGCAATTATATCTCGAATTTTATAAGGGATTCCTTTTGGCGGTAGATAGCCTAAGGAACATAGGGAAGCCACTGCGCATCCTGACTTATGATACCCAGGGGTCAATGTTGGGCGCATCACAGGTGCTTACCGACCCCATGCTGGCTACTGCGAAAGTTATAATTGCTCCCGAGCAGCCCGATCAACTGACAATGTTTGCCGATTATGGGCGCCGTAACAATATCAATGTGCTCAATCTGTTTGTGGTGAAGAATGATGCATATCTCAGCAATCCTAATGTGATGCATGCCAATATTCCTCATGATGCCATGTATTCTAAGGCTATAGATTATTTTGTAGCCAATGCTTACGGATATACCCCCGTGATACTTTCGAGAAATGAAGGCGCCCGCGACAAACAGGAGTTTGTGGATAAACTCAAGGCCAGGTTGCAATCGGATGGCAAAGAATACCTTGAGATAAATTATACAGGAGAACTCACGCCGGCGCAACTCGCTCAGCTTGAGCCTGCACGTGGGTATGTGTTCATTCCGGTGTCATCGAAACATGATGAATTTACCAAGGCTACCGCCGCGATACTTGAGCTGAATAAGGAAAATACGTATAATGACCGTTTCCGTCTATGGGGATATCCTGAATGGTTGACTTTCCGCGGCGATTTGTTGACCAATATGCATGACTTAAATACGTATATTTTCTCGCGTTTCTATACAGGGGTCGACGACTATGCCACTAAGGAGATTGATGGTAGATTCACCGAGTGGTATGGTGGGAAAATGGCTGCCGCTGTGCCTAATCAAGGTGTGTTTGGTTTTGATACAGGTATGTTCCTTATTAAGGCTTTGAATGCCAATGATGGTGATTTCAGTCGTTTCACGCCATCCTATGATGGGGTGCAGAATGGCTTCAATTTCATAAATGCCGCACCCGGAGGCGGTTGGATTAATGATGAAATGTACATAATCCATTACACTCCGGCAAAAACAGTCAATAAAATGGGACTTTGATTCGATGAAACATAATTCAAACAAAAGCATACTGTCAGTACTGGTTTTTATTGCCATGACATTTTCGGCTGCCGGACAAAGGTATTATAAGCCACATTTCGCCATAGGAGGTAAAGCCGGTATGACTATGTCGGAAATGTCATTTACCCCGGGTGTGGAGCAATCTATGATTTCCGGACTGACTATGGGGGTTACGGCTCGATATACCGAAGAGAAGTTTTTTGGTCTAATAGCTGAATTGAATATTGAACAGCGTGGATGGAAGGAAACCTTTGAGGGAACGCAGCTCAATTATGAACGTCAGCTCACATACGTGCAGTTGCCCTTGTTGACGCACATATATTTCGGTAGTGATAAGTTCAAGGGATTCGTCAATCTTGGACCGGCTGTAAGTCTGTTAATCGGAGACAATATCAGTTCAAATTTTGATTATCGCAATCCGTCGGAGGTGGAGGGTTTTCCGGAAGAGAATCGTCATGTCAACCAAATGAGCATGGACATAAAAAATAAATTCGATTATGGAATCCTTGGAGGAGCCGGTGTGGAACTTACCATCAAGAAGAAGCACTCTATAATGTTGGAAGCTCGTTATTATTTTGGTTTGGGAAATGTATTCCCTTCTGCTAAAAAAGATGAATTTTCAGCATCACGCGGCACCTCCATACAGGTCACTCTGGGCTACATGTTCCACATTAAATAGAACATAGCGGGATTCAAAAAAATAGGGTAATTTGGCTATTCTGATTTAGATTTCTATCTTTCCGGCGGCAGTCACTATGCGAAACATAAGGTCGTGCAGCAGGTCAAATTCCGATTGCCGGCTTCCAATGCCTTTGCTTTTGACATCAAAGTCTCTGATAGCCGATATAATCTCAATGGTTTTGTAGGCATTGTAGTTGCGCATGCCCTGTTCATAGCGTGAAAGTTGGCTTTGCCATTTCATACCTAATGCCGACATCAGTGAGCCAGGCGATTTGTCGCGGGTGAAATGAGCTATTAGCAGGTTCGAGAAATAGGAGAAAGCCGCAGCAACGGTGAGTATGGCGGGATTGTGCTTTGGATTGCTGCGGAAATAATTGATTATAGTGAATATCTTGGCAGTGTTTTTGGCTGCTATGGCATCAACTAATTCAAAATTATTATAGTCTTTACTGATTCCTACATTTACCTCTATGCTTTCAGGGGTAATCATGGCTCCAGGACCAAGTATTAGCGCGAGTTTGTTAATCTCGTTGTGCATCTTGGCTACATCGGTTCCGATAAAATCCCGTAACATTGACAGTCCTTTCGGTTCGATATTTAGCCCTTTTTCCTTGATTATTCCCGATATTACAGGGTCGATATTACGCTCGGTAAGTTTCTTTGACTCAAATATCACCCCGCCATGAGCCTTGATTTGCGCTATCAGGTCTTTGCCTTTGGCTTGAGCTCCACGGCAGCATATCACAAGTACTGTGGTAGGGTTGGGGTTGGATGCGTAGACGTGTAGTTTGTTGAGTTGATCGGCACGTACTGATTGAGCTTCTTTGAGGATTACCACTTGTCGTTCTGCCATCATTGGGTAGCGGCGGCATGTCGATGCTACGAGTTCCGGTTCTACCTCCGGAGCATATAGGGTGTAAAGGTTGAAATCGCGTTCTGATTCGGGTACGAGATTTTCAAATGCCTTGGCAAGTTCATCAATATAGTATCCTTCCTCGCCATGCAACAGGTATATAGGTGCCAGATTGCCTTTTGCTATGGCTTTGCGTATGTCGGAATAAGATGGTGCCGGGATTGCTGCCATGGTAGTATTGGATTATTTTTCGTAAATTTACGCATTAATTTCATCAGCAACAAATCTTTTAATCGTGGATTATTCAACTATGCGACAACTCAATCTTCCGTGTGCCGACCTTAAAATTAAGGCCGATGTTTCGGGGCGGGCTGTGGTGTATGATTGTTGGCGAAGGAAATGGGTGGCATTGACTCCGGAAGAGTGGGTGCGTCAGCATTTTGCATGGATGTTGGTGCAAGACAAGGGGTACATGCCCGGGCGTATGGGCAACGAAGTGTCCATACGGCTTAATGATACAGACCGCAGGTGCGATACTGTGATTTACGACAATGAAATGCAGCCATATATGATTGTGGAATACAAAGCTCCCGATGTGGTATTGACACAGCGTGTATTCGACCAGATAGTGCGGTACAACATGGTGCTCCATGCCCGATATCTGACAGTGAGCAACGGTCTTGTGCATTATTGCTGCGAGATAGATTATAAAAACCGGACATACCGCTTTTTACGCGATATTCCGGTTTATAATCCTTAAATCTATATTATTGTTTACTGTTTAAGGTGCGTGCATTAGATTGTGTAGTCTATACACGCACGGTCGCCTTTATGTCCTGCAATCAGTGCTACTGCTGCTTGATGGGCCGGATGAGCTGAGTAAGTTGCTACATCTGCGAGTGTTTCAGCTTCGGCTATAAGTGTCAAATCCCAAGTCTCGGCAGGATTCTCATTTATTCCAACTTCCATACTTTTAAGTTCATCTATCTGAGCCGGAAGTGCGAGAAGTGCGCTTTTGAATGCTTCAGCCACTTCCCGGCGTTCTGCCGGTGTGCCTGTGAATTTAAATGTTACGATGTGGCGTACCATAGAGTATTTATGTATTGATTGTTGTTATTCTCCGTAAAGTCGTGTGCGTGCGGCCAATACACGTTCGTCGGTGATGTAATCGTCGTAATCCATCATCTTGTCGATTATACCATTGGGTGTAAGCTCGATAATGCGGTTGCAGACGGTCTGTATGAATTCATGGTCATGCGACGACATAAGTACATTGCCCTTGAATCCCTGTAGTGTATTGTTGAATGCCTGGATTGATTCGAGGTCAAGGTGGTTGGTGGGGGAGTCAAGTACAAGGGTGTTGGCATCGCGCAGCATCATACGGGCTATCATGCAGCGCATTTTCTCACCTCCGGACAGTACTGAAGCCTTTTTCAGCACCTCTTCTCCCGAAAACAGCATTTTACCCAAAAATCCTTTTAGGTATATCTCGCTTGAGTCATTGCTGAATTGGCACAGCCAGTCCACAAGATTCATGTCAGTATTGAAGAATTCTGAATTATCGAGTGGTAAATAAGCTGTAGTTATGGTCTGTCCCCAGTCGTAAGTACCCTCGTCGGCTTTGCGGTTGCCGTTGATTATCTCAAATAGAGCTGTCATGGCACGCGGGTCGCGACTAAGGAATGCCACCTTATCGCCCTTTTCAATCTGGAAATTAATGTCTTTGAAAAGGATATCTCCATCCACACTTGCTGTCAATCCGTGTACTTCAAGAATTTTGTTACCCGGTTCGCGTTGCGGTGTGAATATTATACCCGGATAGCGGCGTGATGAGGGTTGGATCTCCTCGACATTAAGTTTTTCAAGCATCTTCTTGCGCGATGTGGTTTGCTTTGATTTTGCCACGTTGGCGCTGAAGCGTTGTATGAATTCCAATAGTTCCTTGCGTTTTTCCTCGGCTTTCTTGTTCTGTTGTTGCTGTTGACGCAAAGCAAGTTGGCTTGATTCGTACCAGAAACTGTAGTTGCCGGCGAAGAGTGACACCTTATTGTAGTCTATATCTAATGTATGGGTGGATACCGCATCAAGGAAGTGGCGGTCGTGTGATACAACCAAAACAGTATTTTCGAAGTTGGAAAGATAGTTTTCCAGCCAAGCAACCGTCTCGAGGTCCAGGTCATTGGTGGGCTCGTCAAGCAGCAGGTTGTCGGGATTGCCGAATAGAGCCTTGGCAAGCAGCACACGCACTTTTTCGTTACCGCTGAGGTCCTTCATGAGCATGTAATGCTTATCCTCCTTTATGCCTAATCCGCTGAGCAGTGCCGCGGCGTCGCTCTCGGCGTTCCATCCTTCAAGTTCTGCGAATTTCTCTTCGAGTTCAGAAGCACGTATTCCATCGGCGTCACTGAAATCTTCTTTGGCGTAGAGTGCGTCCTTTTCCTGCATTATATCCCACAATACTGTGTGGCCTTGCAGTACGGTGTTCATCACCGTGCAGTCATCAAATTTGAAGTGGTCCTGTTCGAGTACGCTCATTCGTTCTCCGGGGCCTTGTGTCACATTTCCGTGAGTAGGGGTGAGCTGGTTGCTGAGTATTCGCATCAGTGTCGATTTGCCGGCACCGTTAGCTCCTATTATACCATAGCAGTTGCCGGGGGTGAATTTCATGTTCACATCCTGAAACAGTACTCGTTTGCCAAATTGTATTCCTAAATTGTTTACCGAAATCATGTTCTGTTTATACCTTATTTAAAATTGCGACTGCAAAGTTACGATTTTCCCGCCATATAACCATAATCGTAATCTAATCATCTGATTGCTCAAATTATGGGGCTATTAAAATATTGCCGTAATCGTTATGAAATATAATTCCTATATTTGTCTATCACAACGTGTCAAAAATATCAATATGCAGCCGACCACTATAAATATATTTCTTTCAAGTACTTTCAGTGATATGCAGTCTGAACGTGATTATATCAGAAAATTTGTCGTTCCGCGTCTGAATAGTACTCTCAATCCTATTGGCATCATGGTTAATGTTACAGATTTGCGATGGGGTATTGATAATGCGTCCGGTAGCGAGGATGTGCGTGAGGCGAAAGTATTGCATGTATGTATGGATACAATCCGTAATACCCGTCCATACTTTATAGCTATGTTGGGAGAACGGTATGGTTGGATTCCATCATCACGACGCTTTGACAATGTTAAGTTGCGTATGTGCAATGTAGAACGTGAAATCATATCAGGGCTTGACTCTTCGTGTAGTGTGACTGAACTTGAAATCGAATTTGGCGCCATTGGGCGACACGATTTGATTGAACATAGTTTATTCTTTCTGCGTTCACCCGAAAGTTACAAGGGGATGACGATTGAAGATTATAAAATGTATGTGCTTGGGGAAAACCAGACAGAAAAATCCAGGCATAGACTTAATAATCTGAAAAATCGTATTATAAAGGTTTGCGACGAAAAGGGCCAGCAAAATCGAGTTGTGTTTTATGATGCTGTTTGGAATCAAGAGACCAAAACATTTTCAGGATTAGAGCAATTTGGAGAACGGCTTTATGAAATGATTGTAGCGGATGTTAAAGCGGATTATGATGTATATTCACAAACCACGTCGCCAATGGATATGGAGCTTGATGCGTTCATACACCTTAATGCAACTTCATTTGTCGGTAGGGATAATATCTTAAATCGTCTTGAGCGGTTTATTGATGGTAACGTGAGGAAATCACGATATGATTCGTTGCCCCTAAATGGCGTGGTTTTGTCTGGTGTTTCGGGAGCTGGCAAAAGTTACCTGTTCAGTGCCCTGTATGATCGATTGGTAAAACGGTACTCTGCAGAACCACATCGTATAGTTCTTGCCCATGCAGCTGGTATTAACTATAAATCTGTAACTATCGATGCTATGCTTGATAATTTTCGTCGACAGCTTGCGCATAGATTGGGTAGACCTGACACAGAATCATTATCGAATCTTATTCATGAAGCTGAAGACAAAAACTATCAATTGATAGCGTTGGTTGATTCGCTTGACAGTTTTACCAATGATCATGATTGTTTTGACTCATTGATAGGGGTTGTTCCAATAGTGGTTACTTCTCTTCCGGATAATGCACGTCGTTTCATATCTGAACATTCCGGATTTGCATTATACTCTCTTGATGATTTCGGTGTTGAGGATGCGATGGATTTAATAAAGCATGAGTCTATTGTCAATAATAAAGAGCTACCGAAAACTGTTGTTGATGCAATACTTGGTCGAACGAAGCAAGACGGAACACCGGCATACGGGTCGCCATTGTGGACCAATCTTGCCGTTTCCGTTTTGATGGAGCTGGACTCTGATGATTTTAGGGAAATTCACCGCATAAATGCCGGGAATGACAGTCAGAAGATTGAGACGTATCTCAATAAGCTTGTTAAAGATTTTCCGGCTACGCCTGAAGGTCTATTTGGATATATGATTAATCTGTCATGTCGTTATTTCAATGAGAAACTCACAAAAAAGTCACTGCTATATATTGCTATGGCATTCAGGGGTATTACCGAACGACAACTGTCCATTATGATGGGAGATATCTGGGATACGTTGGAGTTTAATAGCCTTCGATATTGGCTAAGAGGGTTCATCAGGTATTACGGAAGCGAACGACGCCTGTCATTCACTCACAGTATGCTTAAGTCAGTGATAATTAACGCAGACGAAAATGCAACAAAAGAGGTCTTGAATGAACTTGTGGAATATGTTTTCGGACAATATTTTGAAGGTTTGATTAAAATAGATCAACTCATTCAGCACGTTATAGCTTATAAGGAGTATGATCGTTTTTTCCGGTTTCTCGATAGGGAGATTTGGCAATGCGGCGGCTTGAATGAATATAATGAAGTGTCCACGGTATTTTATAACAGCCTTTGTCTGAGTCCGGTTGACACTATTGATTTTATTGACAAATACACCCGACGATTCAAAGCCGTGAGTCAGTATGAGCATTCAAGAGCTTGGGTATACGATATTCGTCAGAAGATTTGGCAACGGGAGGATAAAGATTCAAAATTTGCTGTGCAGATATCTCAATTGATTGAAGACCTGGAGACGGATGTGTTTTCCGGAGAGCAAATATTTATGGGTACGGTGCTGGATTTGAACGAATATTTCTCAAGCGAGAAAAATTACGATAGGTTCAAATGGGTGTATGACCGATTAAAATCATTGTATGGCAACGATTTTCTATGTTCTACGTCACTTTATTGGGTACTTACAAGAATGGAGGAGCATATTAATGAGCTATCATACGACGATATGGGTAATACGGCGGAATACATACGTCGCACAAATAATTTGCTTGATGAGATAGATATTTTCATAGATAAAATTCCATTGGGAAATGAAAAGCTAATTGATTCACTTATAAGGGTTCAAGAATGTATAAGCAGTCCGTTCAATGCCTTGTTGAATGATGAAGAATACATAGAGTTGTCAAAACGTATACATTCGATTTATATTAATCTTTATCCGGAGGATGATAGCGGCTATCAGTTTAATGATTTCATAAAGGGTGCAAATTCGCTGCTGTATAACTATCAAAATTCACACAATTGGATACATCTGCCCGAAACCGAACTTACGCGTCACTTTGGTGGCGATAATGTTACAGCCATTCCGTCACGCATTTCTCGCGAACCTCAATGTATGGTCCAATTGCCGGTTGTAGATAATGACCTGAAACTTAAATACGCCGTAGAGTTTGATGAAACTTTCGGTAATGGGGACTTACAACAGCTTTCCGATTCTGTTAATGCCCGAATTGGTATAGTCAATCCTGTTAGTCAGGCTAAAATGTATAGTCTGATGGGGATTGACGATATGGTTACGGAAGTAATCAATGAGGGAATGTCTTTAAATGAACCCCGAGGTATTACAGTAGATGCAATCGGTGAGTTACGGAAAATAATTGATTATCTTGGTGCAAATAATCTAAACACATTGAAATTGGGCTTTTGTAAGCCTATTCTTCCTTCGGTTTTGCACGAGCTGTTGCTTGGCAATGACGATGCCTTTGAAATACTTGATAAATATGAGCTTTTCTTATTGAATGAAGGACAAATTCAGAATGCGTTATCATTGATGGAGCTACAGGCCAAGATACTATATTATAAACAGATTGATGATAAATTTCTTTATGATAATGAAGATTACGGAAGAGGTAACTATACCGACCTTACTACTTCGGCACCATTGTTTTGTCGCCTTATAAGTCTTCAAAGACAACTTGGTGATACGGAGGGATTGAAAAGGGTCGAATCTCTTTGGAAAGATATGTTTGACATGACATATCAGGACTCCATGTTGCATTGTCGTGATGAAAAATATCCCGATATTTTGGAGGATATAATAAATGGTGAAGTTCCCTCAATTCATAATAATCAATTTATTGCTGATAAAATAATCGATTCTTATAAACAAAAAATGACAAATATAGGTGCTGATGATATTGATAACATAAGAATCAGACATCTTAAATATACTGCCGGAGGTTCAAGATTTATTGCGACTTTAATATATGGGTATAGTAACGTTGATACTGTTTTAACCGACTTGAGTGGAAATATATTGTCTAAGGTAGATAGGTATAAATTCATTATTGATTTTTATGGAAAAAGTCTTACACATGCCGGTGAGAATGGAGCTTGGACTTTCATTAACCATAACGGAGTGGAGTTGTTTGATCTTAAATTTCGTTCTGTTAGACCCTATAGTGAAGGTTATGCCGCAGTGGCGAAACATGCTCGTACTTCATTTCCGTTTCAGTTCTATTGGGGATATATAAATGAGCAAGGTAATTATATAACCGGGGAAGATGAGTTTATGGCAGCATGGGATTTCCACTGTTTACGGGCTAAGGTGATGATTGAGGGCAAAATTGGATTTATAGATACAAAGGGAAGTGTCGTTATTGAACCGAAATATGATGCTGCCACTTCGTTTAACAACGGATATGCATTAGCTTTTATAGGAAATGAGATGAAGTGGATTGATGTTGATGGAAACGAAATGTCTTAGTGTATATTGGAAATAATTGCGGCATAATAATTTATCCACATGGATGTCAAGGGATTCGGTTTCAGGATACATTTAAAAACACGACTATTAGTCCAAAATCCAACCATTTTGGTATATTTATCTTGCAAAAATTGCGGAAGTGTTGCTAAGATTAAAAAAATATGCTAAATTTGCACTCTGAATTGTGAATATTAAACGAAAAATTAAGATACGGCAATGAAAAGAACATTCCAACCTTCTAACAGAAAGAGAGTTAACAAGCATGGTTTCCGTGAAAGAATGTCCACTCCCGATGGACGTAAAGTTTTGGCTCGTCGTCGTGCCAAAGGTCGTGCACGCTTGACAGTGAGCGATTCTATCGCCAGCAAGTAATCATAGATTAACTCCACAAGATAAAAAACAGACGCACCTTTGCAGGCGCGTCTGTTTTTTATTCCGGTTGTATGTTTTTGGGGGATATATCAGTGCCCGATGCATCTGTAGGTGAGTCCTTCGTCGGCAAGTTCTGTTGAATCGTATATGTTTCGTCCATCCACAATCAGATTCCCACGCATACTTTTGTGTACCACTCGCCATGACGGCACTCTGAACTGCTTCCATTCGGTGAGTAATGCTACGGCATCGGCATCTACCACAGCTTCGTACATGTCACGGGCATACTGCACGTTGTCGCCTAAGCGTCGTCGGCATTCATCCATGGCGACTGGATCGTAGACCGTTACTGTGGCACCGTCGGCAAGGAGACGATTTATGACTACAAGCGAAGGTGCTTCGCGCATATCGTCGGTTTCAGGTTTGAACGCAAGTCCCCAAATGGCTATGTGTTTACCTTTCAAATCACCTAATTCCTGCTGTAGTTTATTATATACAACGCTTTTCTGTGATTCATTTACCGCTTCCACGGCTTCAATTATGCGCATGGTGTAGCCGTTGTCACGTCCGGTACGTGCAAGTGCCTTTACATCTTTAGGGAAACAGCTGCCGCCATACCCGCATCCCGGATAGAGGAATTTTGTGCCTATGCGTGCGTCCGAGCCGATGCCTTTTCGTACCATGTTGACATTGGCGCCAACAAGTTCACATAGATTGGCTATGTCGTTCATGAATGATATGCGTGTGGCGAGCATGGAGTTGGCTGCATATTTGGTCATCTCAGCCGATGCTATATCCATGAATATTACACGGAAATTGTTGAGCAGGAATGGACGGTACAGACGTTCCATAACCTTGCGTGCGCGTGCACTATCGGTTCCTATGACTACACGGTCGGGCGACATGAAGTCTTTTATTGCCGCTCCCTCTTTGAGAAATTCGGGGTTGGATGCTACTTCAAATGGCACTTCAGCGTTGCGGTTTCTCAACTCTTCGGTTATCACTTCGCGTACAATCTTGGAAGTCCCTACGGGAACGGTGCTTTTCGTTACAAAAATAGTATAATGGTTGATGTGGCGACCGAATGTGCGCGCCACTTCCTTGACATATTTAAGGTCGGCGGAGCCATCCTCATCGGGCGGTGTGCCTACGGCGCAAAATACCACCTCCACCTCCTCGAGACAATCGGTAAGGTTTGTGGTGAAGTGCAATCGTCCCTCTTTGGCATTGCGTTTGACGAGGTCATCAAGCCCCGGTTCGTATATCGGAATTATCCCTTGGCGGAGATTTTCTATCTTATTGCTGTCTATGTCCACACATGTGACATCTATGCCCACTTCGGCGAAACAAGCTCCGGAAACCAATCCTACATATCCGGTGCCTACGATAGCTATTTTCATTCAGGTGTCTGCATTATTTTTATATGCGCAAAATTAGCTATTTTTATAATTTAACCCGCTTTTCTCCGTTACTATTTTGATATCCATGATTAAAAATGAACCGATTAAAATCACATATTATATTATTGATAGCCTTGTTGTGTGCATTTCCGGCAGTTGCCGAGCAAGTTACCCTGCACGGCAAGGTTATAGACCAGGCAAATCAACCCCTGGAGTTTGCAACGGTTAAAATAAAGGGTACAGCTATCGGTACCACGACCGGATTGGATGGAAGTTATCGTCTTACTACCGCGCCTTCTGATACCATAGTGGTGATATTCACATGTATAGGCTATGATGAAGAGCGGCGTACACTTATCAATGCTTCCGGTGATGTGACGTTGAATATGCGTATGCGTGAGATAGCCAAGGTTATTGGCGAGGTAGAGGTGACCGAGATTCGCAAGCAGACCGGTTCCATGCAGAGTGTTGATGCCAAGGATTATAAGCTTGCGGCAGATGCTACGGGCGGCAGCGTCGAATCACTGCTTGGAACGCTTGCCGGCGTGAGTTCCTCCAATGAACTTTCGGCGCAGTATTCCGTGCGTGGAGGAACGTATGATGAAAATAGCGTGTACATCAATGGCATAGAGGTATATAGACCTCAGTTAATCACATCCGGACAGCAGGAAGGTTTGTCTATAATTAACCCGGACTTGGTGGGTGCTATAGGATTTTCAACCGGAGGATTCACTGCCGAATATGGTGACAAAATGTCATCGGCTCTTGATATAACATACCGTCAGCCTGAGGCTTTTGAAGGATCATTGGCATTGAGTCTTATGGGCGGAAGTCTTGCTATCGGACAGAGTTCAAAGCATTTTTCGCAACTACATGGCGTGAGATATAAGCGTAATACCTCCATGCTCGGGTCTTTGGAAACGAAAGGGGAGTACGATCCTACATTCTTTGACTATCAGACTAATCTGGTGTATAAGATCTCTCCAAAATGGAAGATGTCTTTCTTGGGAAATATTGCAGTAAACAACTATAAGTTTACTCCGGTCAACAGAACTACCAATTTCGGTACGGCTGAGGATGCTAAAAAATTCACGGTATATTTCGATGGGCATGAAAAGGATAAGTTTGAGACATTTTTCGGCGCATATTCATTGGATTTTAAGCCCAATAAGGCTACTGATTTGTCGCTTGTGATATCCGGATTCCAGTCTAACGAACTTGTCACCTACGATATCTCAGGTGAGTATTGGCTGGATCAGGCAGGCACTTCCGGTGGAGATGTCGGTGGAGAACTCGGTGTGGGAAAGTATCTGGAACATGCACGTAACCGGTTTAAATCTACGGTATTTGATGTCTCGCTCAAGGGGTCGTCGGTAGTGAAGCGTCATACTCTTACGTATGGGTTGACGTATAAGCATGAGAGTGTGATGGAGCGTAGCCGTGAGTGGGAATTGCGTGATTCGGCAGGATTCTCGTTGCCAAATATCCCCGATGCATTGCGCGTGGTTTATAATCTGTCGTCAAATCATAATCTGTCATCATCGCGTATGAGCGCGTTTGTGCAGGACAATTTCCGCATTAACACCTCTGCCGGATATTTTAATATCAATGGAGGTGTGCGGATGAGTTATTGGGATTTTAACAAGGAGTTCCTTGTGAGTCCACGTGTGTCAGTAGGCTTCATCCCGGAGCGGAATAACCGATGGGCATTCAGGTTTGCTACCGGGCTATATTATCAGTCTCCGTTCTATAAGGAGTTCCGTATGCCTGTCGAAGATGCCGACGGAAATACAGTGATAGCGCTGAATAAAGATATTAAATCCCAACGCAGTGTGCATCTTATTTTGGGTAGCGATTATACATTTAGGGCATTTAACCGTCCATTCAAACTGTCGGGCGAGCTTTATTACAAAGCATTGGGTAATCTGATACCTTATGAAGTGGATAATCTTAAAGTGACATATACCGGCAAGAATGAGACAAGTGGATTTGCCGCCGGATTGGACTTGAAGCTATTTGGGCAGTTTGTGCCTGGAAGCGATTCCTGGATTAGTTTCTCTTTGATGAAAACACAGGAGACTTTGCATGGAGTGAAGGTGCCTCGTCCTAACGACCGTCGTTATGGCGTTGCCCTGTTCTTCACTGATTACTTTCCGCGTTTCCCAAAACTTAAGTTCAGTTTGCGTGGTATTTTCAACGACGGACTTCCGGCAACGGCTCCTCGCAGTACTCGCGATAAAAGTTATTTTCGAACACCTGCATATAAACGTGTCGATATAGGGTTGATGTATGGCTTGCTGACGCCACTTAAGGATGGGGAATCGCGCGACGGATTTTTGCGCCATTTCAAAAGTATATGGCTTGGAGTGGATGTGTTCAACCTTTTCGATATATCCAACGTGAGCAGTTATTACTGGGTGACGGATGTCAATGATATTCAGTATGCCGTTCCTAATTATCTCACGCGCCGTCAGATTAATGTTCGATTGTCTATTGATTTCTGATACATGCGGTATGTTTTTTTGCCGTGCAGGAAACTTTATGTAATTTTGTGACAGGTGTTTAAGATAAATTCATCTAATGGCGGTACTGCAATCAAGTAAATATGAGGGCTCCAAGCCGCAAACCATGGAGGAATATATGCCTTGGTTTGAGTCTGAATTCAAATGTAATTTGCGAGACTACGCAAATTATTATGATATTGCCACAAGCCATCTGAAGCATAAATTAGAGATATCACAGTTCTGGCAATCACTTGGAAAAGAGCTTCCTAATATCAATGACAGATACAAAATGCAGAAGGGATGTCCATTGATGGCGAGAACTGAAGCTCCGGATATCCTTATAAAGAGTTTGGAGTCCCTGACTTTAAAGTCATTTAGAAAGAATGTTCTCAATAATCCGTCATTTCCGGAGCCGCCATCTGTCTCCGGATGGATTTATCAGGATAATTGGTTTACATCCATTCATGACATTCTGCGTACAACTATTGTTGTGAAATATCTTGACGGGGTGGAATTTCTGCTTGATGAACTTAAAACTTTGGCAGAGCAAAAAGGATGTAGATTTGATTACTCATTGGAAGCCCGGGAAGAAGGATATTATGCGGCACATGGGGCGTTGTCATTGACGCTCGATGTGATAGATCAGAAATTTTACCCAAATCCAACGGAAATTGAGGTGGAAATTCAGATTACTACCGAATTGCAGGAGGTCATCAAAACGTTGTTGCATAAGCACTATGAGGAAAACCGTAAAAGAATAGCCCCATCCAATAGAAAATGGCAGTGGGATTACAATTGCGATGAATTCTCATCGAATTATCTCGGGCATATAGTGCATTATGTGGAGGGCAGGATAGTGGCAATTCGAGATAAACAGGCAAATAATTGATAAAGATTAAAGATATGAAACAAGAATTTATAGATTACTTAAGTGCTATCGGATTGTCTGATGTTCTTAAAGATCGTATTTCCAAGGTACTAAATGAAGTTACGATATTGTACGGAATGACTGCCGATGATATATTTCTTTGTGATCTGGTGGGAAGTGACGGTACAAAAGATTATACAAGTCTTTGGGTGTTTAATGCCGATTCGATAGTAGAATGTAAGCAAGTGCTAAGAGCGGGCAATGAAGATTATGACATGGTGAAAATGAGAGGCAATATTACATATTTTACATTGCAAAAGTCTAATTACGATTTTGCCACCGCTCCCACTATTGCATCACGTCTAAATGTTGAGTGCATATTCAGAAATAATGTGGTTTCATGTAAACTCATGGGGTCGGGCATTAATTGCAAGTATCTGTTGGAAATAGCCAAAAAGTACATTATAAATAATGTGGCTGCAGGATAGTAAAATGCGTCTGTTGGAAAAAAATGTGTAATTTTGCGTCATTATACTTGAAAAGATGCGAATTTACAGACTCATAATATTATTGGTGATAGGATGTGTGGTGGTAATGCTCCATGCTAAGGAGCCTAAGAAGGTGGCACCTTCCTATGCCTGGGAATTGTTGCAGCCACTCGGTCTTGCTGAACCATCGACTATCGATACCACAATGATTAATTATGGGCAGAAGTCTGTGCCCTCCGAACAGACGATTGCCTATGCGAATACCGGTAACCTCGGGGCTGCCGGTATTGACATGGTGTACTTCGACCGTAAGCCCATGAGCGATTTTTTCTTCCGTGATGCGCTTGATGCGTGGTTGCCTATGCAGGGCAATCATCGCTTTTATAATACACGCATACCCATGACCCTGTTGAGTTATAACACGGCAGGAGGAAAGGAAAATAAGCAAGACCGCCTAAAAGCGACTTTCTCCGGTAATGCCAATGCCAAATTACAGTTTGGCGCAAGTCTTGATTATCTGTACTCTAAAGGCTCATACGCAAATCAGGCAGTGAAAAATCTGATGTGGGGCGTAGCAAGTTCTTATTTGGGTGACCGGTATGAATATCAGGCATTTTTCAATCATTACAATGGTCTTAATCAGGATAATGGCGGTATAACCGATGATTTGTATATTACCGACCCGGCTAAATTGCAGGGTGGCGAAACATCGGTCAATGCAAAGACTATTCCTACAAATCTTACCGCAGCCCGCACTCGCATGAAAGGGCAGGAGTTTTATATGAACCATCGTTACAAGGTAGGATTTTGGGAGATAACTCCGCCTAATGATACCATACCCGATGATACTATAGAACATAAGCGGTATATTCCGGTATCGAGTTTTATATGGACATTGAATTACACTGGCGCTACCCACAAATTCTTTAATGATTCCCCCGAGGAAGCTTCGAAATTCTGGGACAATTATTATCTCACCACCGGCAATTCAGAAGACGCTACAAGCTATTGGTCGTTGAAGAACACATTTGGTGTATCATTGTTGGAGGGATTCAATAAGTATGCCAAGGCTGGGCTTGCTGCGTATGTGACCCATGAAATACGCCGGTATACCCAGTCGGTTGACTCAATTCCAATTTCCGGTCCTGACCGTCCTGAGATACTGACTCCGTATCCATTCGATAGTCGTATCTCACCAAAGGCAACTGAGAATCTGCTATGGGTAGGTGCGCAGCTTACCAAGCAATCCGGACGTTTATTGCGGTATGAAGCTACTGGAAAAATAGGACTTATCGGACCGGCTGCCGGTGAGGTTCATGTAGCCGGTAATGTTTCCACACGTTTCAAGCTGCTCGGAGATACGGTGTCTATTACCGGTTATGGTCTGTTTGCCAATGAGTCGGCTCCATATCTCATGAACAATTATGTGTCTAATTTTTTCATGTGGAAAAATAGTTTCGGAAAAACACGCCGATTGAAGTTTGGTGGTATTCTGAATGTACCGCAGACAGGAACTCGACTTAATATTGGAGCCGAAAACGTACAGAATAGTATATATTTCAACGACCGGTCGCTCCCGGTTCAACATGGCGGTAGTGTGCAGGTGTTCAGCGCGTCATTGGAGCAGAATTTCCGTGTGGGTATCCTGAATTGGAATAATAAACTCACATATCAGACATCGTCCGACGATGCCGTACTCCCGTTACCTAAATTCGCCGCATATACTAACCTGTTCATATTGTTCCGTGTGGCAAAGGTACTTCATGTCCAATTTGGTGTGGATTGCGACTATTATTCAAAGTATTATGCTCCCGGATTCCAACCGGCAACTATGGCGTTCTATAACCAGCGTGAGGTGAAGGTGGGTAATTATCCCTTCATGAATCTGTATTTGAACATGAAACTCAGCAGGGCGCGGTTCTATGTCATGATGAGCCATGTCAACCAGGGATTGACCGGAAAGAATTACTTTGCATTACCACACTATCCTATGAATCCGCGACGTTTCCAGATGGGTGTCTCGGTTGATTTTGCCAATTGATGAAAACTCCATTAAAAGGTTTCACCGGGAAGCGCATAAGTTTATATGTGGCACTTCTATTAGGGGTGATGGTATTGATGCTGTCACTGCGCACATGTAGCGTGCCGCGTAGTGTCGCATATTCGGGTGATAGAAAGTCGGGAGGTGATACTATTGATGTGGCAATCGAATATTCCCCGATGTCGGTGTATACTTATGGTGATACTTTGGGGGGATTTAATTTTGATTTGATGAATCATGTGGCGGCTCAGGCAGGATATGCCGTGAAATATCATCCGGTTGTCTCGTTGGAGAAATCGGTAGCCGGATTGGAGGATGGCATGTATGACATTCTTATAGCTGATGTGCCCATGACACTCGATTTTCAAGACCGTTTCGTATATTCCGACCCGGTATATCTTGATAAGCAGGTGCTTGTTCAACGTAAGGATTCGTTGGGTAGGGTAGAGATAGTTTCTCAGCTTGATCTTGCTCGACAGGAGGTATGGGTTGTGGCAAATTCCCCTGTGGTAAGCCGCCTGAAAAATCTTTCAGCAGAGATTGGAGATACCATATATGTTAAGCAGGATAATCATTATGGGGCTGAGCAGCTTTTGATTATGACTGCGGTGGGAGATATACCCCGTGCTGTAGTTAATGAGAAATCGGCTCGCGCCATTGCTGATGACTATCCCGATGTGGATATATCCACGGCTATTTCGTTTACCCAGTTCCAATCGTGGATTATGCGCAAGGATAATGTAGAACTTGCCGATTCCATAAATGCCGTACTCAAACGCATAAAACAAACCGATTATTACAAGGCATTGGAGAGCAAGTATCTTCAGTAAAATATCCTCGTAATATGGTTTATACAGAATGTATAAAAAAAGAGTAGCGACGGAAACAAGTGTTTCAATCGCTACTCTTTTTTAGATTAATTTATACTGTTATAGAAGTGTTACCGAGCGGCGTATGAAGTCGTTAAGGTGTTGTCCTCGTAAAAGTCCGTTGGCAAGGAGAGCCAAGTCGATGACTTGTTTTACGAGTGGTTGCGCACTTGCGTATTCTTCCGTTACCTTCTTCTTTTCTGCACGTTGGTGAGTTACTGTCTCATCGAAATGCTTTATCTGATTTTGATCTTCATCGGATAGTTTTCCGTCCTTGGCATTGTCTCGTATCGCCTGGGCTTTTGTGTTATTGTCGGCGATAGTATCAAATATCGGTTGAAGCTTAGGCATCAAGGCATTGTCGGCAGCGTCCTTGATACGTTTTATAACATCGCTTTCAGTGTTCACAATCAGGTTATAGCTGTCGGGGAGTTCGCCATAGAAACTCATTCCGGGTTGCATCGCAGCCATATCTTTCATACGGCGCATGTACTCATTCTGGGTTATCAGTATGGGGTTGGCTTCAGGGGAAAGAGCTTCAAATGAAACAAGGAATTCAGCTTTATCCACGGCAGGAATCTGTGAACGGAAAAGCTCGGTGAGCATGTCGCGTTCATTGGCAGATAACGATACCTCCTTTTTGTCGGATTTGGGGATGAGATTTTCCACTACATCGGAATCGACGCGAACAAATCGCGATTTCTCGAGCTTGCTTTCAAGCATGCCTATGAAGTGACTGTCTAATTGTCCATCCATGAGCAATACGTTGTAGCCCTTTTCGGTAGCTGCATTTATATAGGTGTATTGCGCAACAGGGTCAGTGGCGTAAAGATATACCACATTGCCATCCTTGTCGGTCTGTGAGCCTTCGATTAAGGTACGGTACTCCTCGAGTGTATAGTATTTATTGTCGGTGTCTTTAAGAAGCACAAACTTCATGGCTGCGTCACAGAACTTCTGGTCCGTAAGCATTCCATATTCAATAAATATTTTTATGTCATCCCACTTTTTTTCAAAATCGGGGCGGTCGGTTTTGAATATATCCTCCAAACGCGATGCTACTTTCTTGGTGATATATCCCGATATTTTCTTTACTGCAGTATCGCTCTGAAGGTATGAGCGCGATACATTGAGTGGAATGTCGGGAGAATCGATTACGCCTTGCAGCAACATCATAAATTCCGGAACCACGCCTTCTACTGAATCGGTTACATACACTTGATTGCAATATAGTTGGATGCGGTTCTTGGTGATTTCAAAGTTATTCTTGATTTTTGGGAAGAACAGTATACCTGTGAGGTTAAAAGGATAGTCTACATTCAGATGTATCCAAAATAGAGGATCTTCTTGTCCGGGGTACAATTCATGATAGAAATTGCGGTAATCTTCATCAGTAAGTTCCGATGGCTTTTTTGTCCAGGTCGGTTCTGTGTTGTTTATCACTTTATCGCGGTCGGTATCCACGTACTTGCCATCTTTCCATTCCTGTTCTTTACCCGAAATTACAGGCACCGGCAGGAAGCGGCAATATTTCTTCAATAGAAGATCCACTTCATTCTGTTCAAGGAACTTCTTGTTCTCATCGTCGATATAAAGGATAATATCAGTTCCGCGAGTGGTTTTTTCAATGGCTTCCATGGTATATTCCGGAGAACCGTCGCATTCCCAACGGACGGCTTCGGCACCATCCTTGTACGACAGTGACCGGATTTCCACTTTCTTTGCCACCATGAATGCCGAGTAAAATCCAAGTCCGAAATGACCGATTATCGCATTGGCATTGTCCTTATATTTCTCGAGGAATTCCTCTGCTCCCGAAAAGGCTATCTGATTGATGTACTTCTCTACATCGTCGGCTGTCATGCCGATGCCATGATCACTTACAGTGAGTGTGCCTGCTTCTTTATCTACGGTTACATGCACGTTCATATCACCGAGTTCACCCTTGTATTCACCAAACGAAGCAAGTGTTTTAAGTTTCTGGGTGGCATCAATGGCATTGGAGACGAGTTCGCGTAGGAAAATCTCATGGTCGCTGTAAAGAAACTTTTTGATTACGGGGAAAATATTCTCAGTAGTGACCCCGATTGTACCTTTCTGTGTACTCATATCGTAGTTATTTATGGTTGTAAAATTTATCTATATAACATATCTGCAAAAAAAATGCCACATCCGAGATGTGACATTTTTTGTAAAATATGTCAATGTCAACTGACAAAATTACTCCTTTCCTTCTATTTTGGTAGTTATCTTACCTGAATCCTTGTCGAAATCCACAAGAATGGTACTGCCTTCCTGAAGTTCGGAGTTTATAATCATCTCGGCAAGTTCATCCTCAAGATACTTCTGTATAGCCCGTTTCAGGGGACGTGCGCCGTATTGGGCGTCATATCCGCGTTCGGCGATAAATGTTTTCGCGTCATCGCTTATTTTAAGTTCATATCCGAGGGCGTTCATCCGGGCGAAGAAACCGGCAAGTTCTATATCTATTATCTTGAATATAGCTTCCTTGTCGAGCGAATCAAACATGATTATATCATCGATACGGTTCAGGAATTCCGGTGAAAACGCTTTCTGAAGAGCCTTCTGGAGCACTCCGTGTGTGTAGTCGCGGTCATTGGCAGACGGAGTGTTGAATCCCACACCCGAACCGAAGTCCTTGAGCTGGCGTGTACCTATGTTCGAGGTCATGATTATGATTGTATTCTTGAAGTCGATTCTCCTGCCTAAGCTGTCGGTAAGTCTACCTTCGTCCATCACCTGTAGCAATAGGTTGAACACATCGGGATGAGCCTTTTCTATCTCATCGAGCAGTACCACGGAGTAGGGGCGACGACGCACTTTCTCTGTCAATTGTCCACCCTCCTCATATCCCACGTATCCGGGAGGTGCACCTACAAGACGCGATACGGTGAACTTCTCCATATATTCGCTCATGTCCATGCGTATAAGGGTGTCGGCAGAGTCAAACAGATACTCCGCCAACTTTTTAGCCAAATGTGTCTTGCCCACACCGGTAGGGCCGAGGAACATAAACGTACCTATAGGCTTATTGGGGTCTTTAAGCCCAACGCGATTGCGCTGTATTGCCTTGACTATCTTTTCTATAGCCTTGTCCTGACCTATGATGTCGCTTTTGAGTTTCGGTGCCATCTCGCGTAGACGTTTTCCCTCGGCTTGAGCTATACGCTGTACCGGTACTCCGGTCATCATGGCTACTACCTCAGCTACCTTTTCGTCGTCCACGGTCTCGCGGTGCGAGTTCAAGTGGTTTTCCCAGCGCACTTTAGCATCTTCGAGGTCTTTCTTCAATTGCTGCTCGCGGTCACGGAAACCGGCTGCTTTTTCAAAATCCTGCGATTGTGCCGCTTCCAATTTCTTAGCTGCCGCATCCTCTATGGCAAGCTCCAGCGATTCAATTTCTTTAGGCACATTGATGTTGGTTATGTGCACTCGTGACCCGGCTTCATCCAATGCGTCTATTGCCTTATCGGGGAAGTTTCTGTCGCTCATGTAACGTTCCGTGAGCTTCACGCATGCTTTCAAGGCTTCAGGCGTATAGTTCACGTTATGGTGGCTTTCATACTTATCTTTGATGTTGGTAAGTATCTGCAAAGTTTCCTCCTCCGAGGTCGGCTCCACCATTATTTTCTGGAATCGGCGTTCCAGCGCACCATCCTTTTCGATATTTTTGCGGTACTCATCTAGGGTGGTGGCGCCTATGCACTGAATTTCACCGCGGGCAAGCGCGGGTTTCAGCATATTAGCAGCGTCCATGGAGCCTGCTGCGTTGCCTGCTCCCACTATGGTGTGAATCTCGTCGATAAACAATATTATATCCTTATTCTTGGCAAGCTCGTTGAGTATGGCTTTGATGCGCTCTTCAAACTGTCCGCGGTATTTTGTACCGGCGACTATCGATGCCATATCCAATGATATGACTCTCTTGCCGAAAAGCACACGTGACACCTTGCGCTGCACAATCCGAAGCGCAAGACCTTCAACGATAGCTGATTTGCCTACGCCGGGCTCGCCTATCAGCACAGGATTGTTCTTCTTGCGGCGACTCAGAATCTGGGCAAGTCGTTCTATCTCCACTTCGCGGCCCACCACCGGGTCAAGGCGATTCTCTTCGGCGGCACGTGTCATGTCATTGCCGTATTTGTCCAGTGCCGGAGTATCGTTGTCGCCACGTCGGCTGTTGCTTGTAGAGGTCGATTGGTTACCGGTAGGCTCTTTATCGGAAGATGATGGAATTTCCTCTTCCTCTTCCGGCTCGTCATCGGTGAAATCGCTGCCCATCTTTGGGGCATCTGTCTGATGGGCAAGGCTGTTATACAGCGTTTCATAGCTTATATTGGCCTGCCTGAACGGGTTCATAAATTTCATGTTCTGTAATTCTGGATTGTGGAATATAGCCAATAGCAGATGTTCTACATCCACTATCTCACTGCGAAGCATTCTCGCTTCGAGCACACTTAGTTTTATTAAACGGTTTGCCATATCGCTGACTGTCATCTCACCGTCGGGTGTGGACTTGCTTTCCATGCCCATCTCAAACAATTCACGGTCGAGTTCCTGTGCCAGTTGATATGCCGAAGAACTCGTGCTGATGCGGTCAATCAGGTTAAGGATACGGTTCGACGGGGCATTGAGCACCGCATATAGCAGATGCTCGGGCTTTATCACGGAATTATTGTGCGTTGCCGCTATTTTACCGCTGTTGCCCAATACCTCGTTGAGTTCTTTAGAAAATATGGAGTTCATATATTTATATGCATGTGTTTCTACTATTAACGTATATATTGCAATAATTGTGCCAAACAATTGTCATATATTCTTTAATTATCTTATAATTTCAAAAAACGCCGTTCCCGGTACTTAAAATTACGTTTTTTGACAAAAAATCGTTATCTTTGTTCGTTCTTTTGCCATGGTGCGCCAAACTGCTTTTGTCGCTGTTTGTCAATCCGTGGATTAATCGAATGATAACCAAATTTTTTAGTAAAAGACATATTTTTTACCATGTTGGAAGAAGATCGAATTTTAAAGATTAATATTGAAAACGAGATGAAGTCGGCCTACATCGACTATTCGATGTCGGTAATCGTGTCGCGTGCTTTGCCCGATGTACGCGACGGTCTCAAGCCTGTGCACCGTCGTGTGCTTTACGGTATGAACGAGATGGGCAACACCTCCGACCACCCGCATAAGAAATCTGCCAATTGCGTGGGCGAGGTGATGGGTAAATACCACCCCCATGGCGACTCATCAATCTACGGCACTGTAGTGCGTCTTGCCCAGGATTGGGCGTTGCGTTACACTCTCGTCGACGGCCACGGTAACTTCGGTTCTGTCGATGGCGACGGAGCTGCTGCCATGCGTTATACCGAGGTTCGTCTTCAGAAGATAGGCGAGGAGATGCTCAGCGATATCGAATGCGAGACCGTTGACTTCCAGCCCAACTACGATAACTCCCGTCGTGAGCCGGTAGTATTGCCTACCCGATTCCCCAATCTGCTCGTCAACGGAGCTTCCGGTATCGCCGTTGGTATGGCGACAAACATCCCGCCGCACAACCTTACCGAATCAATCAATGCCAGCATCGCTTTGATTGACAATCGTGACATGACCGTTGCCGACCTCATGCAATACATCAAGGCTCCCGATTTCCCCACCGGCGGTACTATCTATGGCTACAACGGTGTGCGCGACGCTTTTGAAACAGGTCGTGGTCGCATTATAATCCGTGCCAAGGCTGAGATAGAGACTGAAGCCAATCACGAGAACATTATCGTTACCGAAATACCTTATAATGTCAACAAGGCACTCCTTATATCATATATAGCCGACCTCGTCAACGAAAAGAAACTCGACGGCATCGCCGACATTAACGACGAGAGCGACTACAAAGGTATGCGCATAGTCATCAAGCTCAAGAGCGACGCCAATGCCAACGTTGTCCTCAACAAGCTGTACAAGATGACGCAGATGCAATCATCCTTCAGTGTCAACAACGTAGCTCTCGTTGGCGGTCGTCCCAAGACTCTTAACCTTAAAGAGATACTCGAGGCCTTTATCGAGCACCGCCACGAAGTGGTTACACGTCGTACCAAGTTCGAGCTCCGCAAGGCTCAGGAACGCGCCCACATACTCGAAGGCTTGATTATAGCCTCGCAGAACATTGATGAGGTTATACATATCATCCGCAACTCAGCGTCAACTGAAGAAGCACGCAACACCCTCAGACAACGGTTCAACCTTTCTGAAGCTCAGACTGCCGCTATAGTGGAGATGCGTCTCAAACAGCTCACCGGACTCGAGCAGGACAAGTTGCGCGATAATTACAATGAGGTTATGGCAGAGATTGCACGTTTGGAAGAGATTCTCAACAACGATGTCGTTTGCTGGAACCTTATCAAGACAGAACTTGAGGAAGTACGCGACAAATATGGCGACGAACGCCGCACTGACATTGACTATACAGCCGGTGATTTCAATGCCGAGGACTTCTATGCCGACGATGAGATGATTATCACCATCTCGCACCTCGGCTACATCAAACGTACGCCGCTCACCGAATTCCGCACGCAGAATCGTGGTGGCGTCGGTGCCAAGGGCAGCGATACCCGCGATGAAGACTTTATAGAATACATTTATCCGGCTTCTATGCACAATCACATGCTGTTCTTCACCAAGAAGGGCCGCTGCTATTGGCTTAAAGTCTACGAGCTCCCCGAAGGAGCTAAGAATTCCAAAGGCCGCGCTATCCAGAATCTCCTTAATATCGACCCCGACGATGCCGTAAATGCCGTTATCCGTGTCAAAGGATTGGATGACAAGGAATTTGTGACATCACACAATCTCGTATTCTGCACTAAAAACGGTGTGATTAAGAAAACGAGCCTTGAAGCATACTCCCGTCCGCGTGCCAATGGTGTCAACGCTATTATCATACGCGAGGACGACCAGTTGATATCCGTAGAGTTGACCGATGGCAATTCTGAAATTGTAATGGCAAACCGCAACGGTCGCGCTATACGCTTCCACGAAAGCAAGGTGCGTGAGATGGGACGCGTTTCTACTGGCGTTCGCGGTATGACACTCGACGGTGACGATGACGAGGTTGTTGGCATGATTTGTATGGAGCCTGAAACATCCAACACCGTGATGGTAATCTCCGAAAACGGTTATGGCAAGCGCTCCATCCTCGACGATTACCGTATCACCAACCGTGGTGCCAAGGGTGTCAAGACCATGAACATTACTGACAAGACAGGACGTCTGGTTGCTATAAAGAGCGTTAACGACGACAATGACCTTGTTATTATAAACAAGAGCGGCATAACCCTCCGCATGAAGGTTGCCGACATACGAGTGCAGGGTCGTGCCACCCAAGGCGTAAGAGTCATCAACCTCGAGAAGCGCAACGACACCATCGCATCCGTCTGCTGCGTTGACTCCGAGAATGAAGAGGTATTGGAAAAGGAACTCGAACAGCTCCATAGCGAGGAGTCTGCCGATGCTCCTGTTGACAATACCGCACTCGACGTTGAATCTCCCGAATCAGACAATTAATTAACACCTTAACAACTAATAACTCTCAACCATTATGAAAAAGATTAGCCTATTGGGTCTCGGCATTTTTGCGGCATTTGCCGTATCGGCTCAGGAATCACTCGTGAAGGATGTGGAGCGTGAACTCAAAGCCTCTTCACCCGACTATGCCAAGGCGCTCAAGGACATTCAGCCCGCGTTATCCGACGCCTCTACCTCAGGAACCATGATGCCTTGGTATCTCGCCGGTAAAGCAGGTATCGGAGTATATGACAATGCCTATATTCAGGAAACTATGGGCAACGCATTGAACCCTGAGCAGAAGATTGCAGCAGGTAAAGCCCTTATCGAAGGCTGTAACGCTTACTTCAAGGCGCTTCAGCTCGACAGCATCCCTGACGAAAAAGGTAAAATCAAACCCAAAAAGAGCAAGGAAATACTGAAGACTCTCGCATCTGAATATCCCCAGTTGCGCAATGCCGGTATCTTCATGTTCGATGCCCATGACTACGACGGCGCTTACGATGCTTGGGAACTCTATGTTAATCTGCCCTCTAACCCATTGTTGGGCAAGCAGGCTCCCCAGGCAGACCCCGATACCATCGTAGGTCAGATTATGTTCTATCAAGCTGTAGCTATGCTTTCAGTTGATAAAAATCAGAAAGCGCTCGACAAGTTGCAGCAGGTTATACCCACCGGATTCAGCTCTGTAGACGTTTACCGTTATGGCGTTGAATCAGCCCGTCGCGTCAACGATAGCATCGCTATGCTCGACTTCGCTCAAAAAGGTTATGACAAGTTCGGCACCGAGGATATCTCATTCATCGGTCAGCTTATCAATGCGAAACTCTCCGCCAATGATTACCCCGCTTGCTATGAGTTGGTCAACAAGGCATTGGAGGTGACTTCCGAGGACAATGCCGTGATGAAGAGTCAGCTCTACGATATCCTTGGCTATATTCTCGAGCAGGACAATAAGCTTGATGAAGCTGAAGCTAACTTCGACAAGGCTATCACTCTCGATCCCTCGTTTGCCAAGGGATACTTCGACAAAGGCCGTATCATTTACAACAAGGCTCTGAAGCTTGATGAAGAAGGCAACGGCGAGGATCGTAACGCTGAAGTTGTTCCCGACTTGCTCAAAGCTGCCGAACTCTTCGAAAAGGCTTATATGCTCGACGAAAACAATATGCGTCAGATACCCAACATCCTCTATCGCCTGTACTATCGTCTCGGTGCCGGTTATGAGGACAAGACCGATTATTGGAAAGGATTATAATCCGCTCTGATATTTTCATCATACAGAAGTGGGATGTGCTTTATGGTGCATCTCACTTCTGCTATTCTACCCGATTGGTTAAAATCATTTAAATCCGCATCCTAATCTCATTGCTGTGTGTTTTCAAGGTATAAGTTATTAACTAATACTATACTACTATGAAATTCCTTATCGTTTTAGCTGTTATTTTTGCAGTTGCCGCAATTGGATTTTTGATTGCGACTATGTTTGTAGGTGGTAACAGTGTGATTTATCCGTCCATCGGAGCTGGATTGTCGCTCGTTGCATTTATCCTCGTGTTGGTGGGCTATGTTACCCGTTCGGTGAAATAACCGGATTTTGATTACTGATGATTTACAGCAAAGGTGCGCTAATGTGCACCTTTGTTGCTTTTATGCCGTGGCGATGGAAAATTATTGCTAACTTTGCGTGAAACACAAAAAAGGACCTATGCCTACAGATACCGTTAAGCAATTCGACAAGGCTCTTGCCTTGTGTCGCGACATATTCGTCAAGAAATTGAAGGACTACGGGGCGTCGTGGCGCATCATGCGGCCATGCTCCATAACTGATCAGATATACATCAAGGCAAAGCGCATACGTTCGCTCGAAACCAAGGGACAGGCAATGGTCAATGAAGGAATTCTGCCCGAATTTATCGCCATTGTCAACTATGGTATTATCGGAGTAATTCAACTTGAGCTTGGCTATGCCGATACCGTCGATATCGACAATGAAAAGGCGCTTCAGCTCTACGATACTCATATAGCTGACACACGCTCGTTGATGATTGCCAAGAACCACGACTATGACGAGGCGTGGCGTTCCATGCGTATTAACTCATACACCGATTTGATTTTGTCCAAGATTCAACGCACCAAACAGATTGAGGACCACGACGGAGTTACCGTGATTTCGGAAGGTATCGACGCCAACTATATGGATATGGTCAATTATGCCGTGTTCGGTATCATAAAACTCACTGAATGAAACTCGCGGATATTTCGTGCGCATTACGCCGTCACGACCCTTGGATTGTGTGGACTCTCCGCATCGTAGTGGGTGGCGTGTTTATTATGTCAGGTCTTGTCAAGGATATAGACCTTTGGGGGTTCGTGTATAAGATTGAGGAATATCTCACGGCTTGGGGCATAAGACAGCCGCGTTCCATGGTGGTGATGGCTGCTCTCGGTATTTCCGGGGCTGAATTTATATTGGGTGCCATGCTTGCTACCGGTTCCTATAAGCGCACTGCGGTGTGGGGGTTGCTGGCAATGATGGCGGTCATGTTGCCCCTCACGCTCTATATTTATATCTTCAGTCCGGTTTCTGATTGCGGATGTTTCGGCGATTTTTGGAAATTGTCCAATGGCGCCACATTCTTGAAAAATATCATTATCACTGCGGCATTGGTCTGGCTCGCTTTCCGGAATAAATATGTGGCGGGTATCTATCACGCTTATTCTCAGTGGGTGGAAGTTACGTTCTGTGCTATATTCATACTTGCTGTAGGGCTGTACGGCTACAATGTGCAGCCATTGTTGGATTTCAGGTCATTTCCGGTAGGGGAGCGGATAGTTCCGTCCGACGATGACGACGATTCTGCGGCTTCCGATGTGACATTTGAATTTATCTATGAAAAAGATGGTGTCACTCAGTCATTCATGGACTATGAGTTGCCCGACAGCACTTGGACTTTTGTCGAACGCCGGCTTATTGACGGTGATTTGACCGACCACACCGAATTGTCTGTGCTCGATGAATTCGACGATGATGTTACCCTGGATGTCATATCGCAGGAAGGGGAGCAGTTGATTGTGGTATTGCCGCAATACGACCGTGCCGATGCATCATTTACATATACCGTCAATGAACTTAACCGTTACATCACAAGCCATGGCGGCTCACTCATGGAGATTGGTGCCATACCTAAGGACTGTCTCGACGATTGGCGCGACATGTCCATGGCTGAATATCCCATATACCGTGCCGAATCCACCGTGCTGAAGGAGCTTTCGAGGGGAGTGATGTCGGCTGTATATGTGGTCGATGGCGTGATTGTATGGAAGCGTACGCTATCATCTATAAACATTGATTCTTTATCACCGGTCACCGGCGATGGTGATAGCTCTCATGGACTTATGGCGTTGTCTGTCGATGGCGGTATGCTGCTGTTGCGTTGGGCTATGATGCTTGCATTTTCGTTGTTGCTCTTGTTCTTGGTCGACAAAAGCGGGTATATGAGCAAATGGATTGCCAAAGTCCGGAAATCGTAAGGTAGGTATGTGATATTGGCGGTAAATCTGGCATCACTCTGAAAAAAATTCGCTAACTTTGCAGATGCCTAATGATAGGCTACGGATAAGAGTAACAAGTATAACCCAAATTATTAATAATTTACGATGAGAAAGAATATTGTTGCAGGTAACTGGAAGATGAACACCACCCTGCCCGAAGGTATCACATTGGCTAAGAACGTCAACGAAGCATTGAAGGCCGTTGAACCCAAATGCGACGTTATCATCGCCGTTCCCTTCACTCATTTGGCTTCTATCAATGCCGTTATCGATACTGACAAGCTCGGTCTTGGTGCTGAAAACTGTGCCGACCACCGCTCTGGTGCATACACTGGCGAGGTTTCTGCGCCTATGGTTGCTTCTACCGGTGCTAAATATGTGATTCTTGGTCACTCCGAACGTCGTCAGTACTATGGCGAAACTGCCGAGACTTTGAAAGAAAAGGTGGCTTTGGCTTTTGAAAACGGACTGACTCCTATCTTCTGCATTGGCGAAGTGCTTGAGGAACGTGAAAACGGAACTTATTTCGATGTTGTGAAGGCTCAGATTGAAGATGCTCTTTTCGGTCTGTCTGCTGAAGATTTCTCTAAACTCATCCTCGCTTACGAACCCGTATGGGCTATCGGTACCGGCAAGACCGCCACTGACGATCAGGCTGAGGAAATGCATGCATTCATCCGTGGCGTTATTGCTGAAAAGTACGGCAAGGAGATTGCTGATAACACCTCTATCCTTTACGGTGGTAGCTGCAAGCCCTCTAATGCCAAGGCTCTCTTCGCTAAACCCAACGTTGATGGTGGCTTGATTGGCGGTGCATCTCTCGATGCTGAATCATTCATGGGTATCGTTACTGCATTTGAATAAAAAATGCCGCCGCTGTTGCGGTTAATTATAACGTTTAAATTTAGGTTACAAAGATATAATTTACTATTTTTGTAGCCTAAATTGTAATTTTATATATGGATATCCGTCCCTTATTTCGGTTTTTGATATTCCTTATGGTCATGTTGCCGTGTGTCCATGTCTCGGCACAGGAGCATCAGGAAAAGATGGGCGAGAGGATTTCAATCGTCGAGCATATCACTGCCGATAGCGTGAACGTCATTATACAGCCCGATGAATTGCTGGAGCTGCTCAAATACGAAAAAGTTAGCGATGAGCCTGAGCGTAAGGGCAATATAGGATATAGAGTGCAGGTGTTTTCCGATAATAATGCCCGTACTGCTAAGAATGAGGCTCGCTCTAAATCACGCAATATTAGCTCGCGTTTCCCCCAATATCGTACCTATGTCATGTACACCTCGCCGTACTGGCGGTTGAGGGTAGGAGACTTCGCTACCGAAGCCGAAGCCGAAGCCGCCGATTTAAAGCGCGCATTCCCCTCCTATAGCCGTGAGATTCGTGTGGTACGCGACCGTATTAATGTCAATAATTTGAAGTGATTTGTTACTATTTTGTTACTCGCTGAAGTAATTTGTTACTCATGTCACAAACATCCGATTCCGATAATATTATTGAAGAATTAGCCTCGCACTATCGTGCGATATTGTCTTTGCTTGGTGAGGATATACAGCGTGAAGGACTTGTGAAAACGCCTGAACGTGCGGCTAAGGCTATGTATTATTGCACACGTGGTTATCGGCAGGAAACCGGTAAGGTCATTAATGGGGCTATCTTCTCCGCTCCCGGCAGTGATTTGGTCATTGTGCGGGATATTGAGTTCTACTCTCTATGCGAGCATCATATATTGCCTTTCTTTGGTCATGTTTCCATCGGATACGTTCCTGATGGGAAAATAATCGGGCTTAGCAAATTCGCGCGGATTGTCGATATGTTTGCTCGACGATTGCAAGTGCAGGAAGCGTTGACTGCTCAGATATGCGATGAGCTTTATCGTGTGCTTGGAGCCAAAGGTGTCATCGTGTCGTGTCGCGCACGCCATCTTTGTATGGAGATGAGGGGAGTGCAGAAACATGATTCCACTACGGTAACCACGTCGGCGCGAGGAATCTTGAGTACCGACACAGACCTGCGCAATCAATTCTTTCAATCCATCCGTTGATTTTTCGTACACGAGAACTTGTTCGCTGCGTTTCGGTTATGGCGTAGCGTATGCGGATTATATCACTGCGTTTATTTCGTGGTTGATTTGTGTGCCCGGATTATAATCTGGACTGGCACATTGATCAGCTATTTTTGAGTGCTGCTTATTCCCGGAATAAACGATTCGAAACTGTTGTCATCATAATATACGATGATATTCACTATTTGCTTTTTTAAATCGGGATTAAAGGAGATTGTTCCGCTTGTTGTCTTATCTTCTGTGCTTATTTGTTTTTTTTCCTCTATTTTTGATGCTGTTGATCTGTTTAGCTCTTCGCTATCGCTGAATAATTTATTTGGGAGTGATTCTGTGATGCTTTCTTCAAAGTCTATTCTCGGGGTAATTTCCTCTGATTCAGATGTCTCATTCTTTTCAAAATCAAAAATAGAACTGTTTTGGGGCTCTGAGGTTTTAATATTTTCATCCATCAGCATTTCCCCCTCGCCAAACATCAACCACATCACGGATAATTGTGGATAGGCATCATGTATTTTGCTTATCAATTTGTGACTTACCTTTTCATTGCGTCCCTTTAGCAATAATGTCATGGTAGGGCGGGAGATATTGCAGTTGTCGGCAAATTTTGTTACTGGCACTGCTATGTATTCCATGAATTGTTTAAGTCTGCTTACAATATCCATTTTGTAAATTGTGCTTGATTTTTTACAATGCAAATGTAAACAATAGTTTTTAATTACGCAAACTAAATTCTATCTCATTCTATTTGCAAATGAAAACGATGCGTTTGCAAATTTATGGTTACGATTTAAATTGTGGAAGTGCAGATTGAAGCATTGATTGATGGTTTTTCGGTAATATATTGGTGGTAGACTTGTTATTTACATTCAATTGCGACTATTGTGTCATTGTGTCGAATAGCCACGTAAATATTGAAGTTACGCTATAATAAAGCTGCGTAATAGATTGATAATAGCGCAATTGATTCGTATGTTAAAATGCGTTATGCGCACTTTGTTTTGATTTGAAAAGACTTGCTTGTGATTGCCTTTAAGTTTTAAAACCTAAACTCAGCTGCTCTGATACTACTGTTTAGATTGTTAAACTTGTGGAGTTGTGTTTTGAAAATACCATAATTAGATTATAACTTGCAAACCGTAATTTCTATTTCTAAATTGGAGTTTTCGTTTTATAACCAATATTTCAATTTGCGAATCAAAAAGGGCTAATATTGTAATAAGTAGTCTTTTACTCTATTTTATAACAATCTCAAGATTCATAATTGCGCGGCTTATTCACATATATTAAACGTAAACCCCTATAATTCAGCCTTCTTTATCGCTGTTTAACATTGTAAAGTACATAATTTCCATCTATTAAACTTTTTTTATCCATCAAAAGTGCAAATTCGCACACCAACCCCCACCTCCACCCACTATCTTTGCACCAACAACCAGAAACCCTCAAAAAACCGGAGCGAGAGCATCCCGGGGCGAGGGCATCCTGCCCTCGTACAACCCACAAACCCTCCTTAACCACCCTAAAGTCCTTAAAGTCCCTACCACCAACCCAATAATTCCTAATTTCCTAATTGCACACTCCTAATTATTCATACTGGTTCCAACGCTACCTCCGCCGCCCCCTCACCGCCGTCGAGTCAGCCATCATCACCCGCCTTGAGCGCCAACGCTCCCAAGGCGGGC
>CAJTMM010000022.1:0-20168 GCA_910577465.1 uncultured Muribaculaceae bacterium
GGAGAGAGGGCATCTTGCCCTCTTTATGGTGGGGTGGGATTTTGAGTAGGGTAGGGTCGTGGGGTAGGGTTTGTTGGTGAGTGATATGAGGGCAGGATGCCCTCGCTCCGACGGGTTTGATGCGGTTTTGTTTGTGTTTTTGATACGAGGGCAAGATGCCCTCGCCCCGGGATGCTCTCGCTCCGACGGGGGAGCGGAATGTAGGTTTTAGATTAAAATTCCGGTCTTAAGGATGTCGGAGTACAAAGGATTGGTCTTATCTTCGGTAAGAAGTACAGGTTCGATTAGATTGCTGATTTTGCGTTTTAGTTTCCACAATAGGGGGGTGTCGGCAAAATAATCGTCGTTGAGACGTTCGACGATTACTGCAATGTCGATATCGCTGTCGGCGTTATATGTGCCTTTGCTGAATGAGCCATAAAGATAAAGGGCTTTTAATGGCAAACGTTCCGCAACGGCGGCTTTGTACAGCTGTGCCAATTTTATAGCTTGCTCTTTATCCATAATCTCAATTCGTCAGTTAGTTTAAGAAGTTCCTTGCAACGGTGAGCCGTAAGGTTTTTCATCAGTCTCTCCTTATATGAGGGATAACGAGCTTCGATATTCAAAGGTTCGAGAATGTCTATGAAGTCGAGTTGCTCTTCTGTCATGTCTTTGTAGAGTCCGGTTATTTCAGCTAAACGCGCAAGGCTGTGAATTTTCAACGGTGGTTCGTCGGATACGTTGCTCCAATATGCTTTCAGAATCTTTTCAATCACTTGATGGCACATGAAGCCCACATAAAGGTAACGTTTGGTCTCGAACATTGCATTGGCGGTATCGAAATCGTAATCCGACATTTCAACCCAATATGTTACCTTCTCAGTCATTGTGTGTGGATGTATTTGCTTTTTTGTATCGCAAATATAGTGATTGTCGTTGATATAGTAACGGTGGATGCTGAATTTTAAGCGGTAATTTTGTATGTTTGTGGGTGAGGGCGGTTCTGTGGGTGGGTGTTTTTTGTACGAGGGCAGGATGCCCTCGCTTCGGGGTGTACGCGGTTTTATGGGGTGGTGGGGGTGAGGTGGAGGGTGGACATAAAGCGGCGTACGGTGTCGGGGTCGCCGGTGTATTTGCCCCGGTCTTCGCTGAGTTTGCAGGTGGAGCTGTAGAATGGCCAGGATTCGGTGATTTTTACGGCAAGCAGTTTTATGACTATGTTGAGTGGTTTTATGCCCGGAAAATCGTTGGTGAAGTGTGTGCCTATGCCGAATGATGGCAGGCACAGGTGGCGGGCGTAGTCGTTGATGGCAATGGCGCTGTCTACGTCAAGCCCGTTGCTGAATACAATGCGTTTGTAGCGTGGGTCAATGCCGAGTGAGCGGTATTTGGCGAGAATTTTGTTGAGTTGGTCGATGTTGTCGCCGGAATCTACGCGCAGTCCTTTGAACATGTTGGCATAGTCTTCGGAAAAGTTAAGGCTGAAAATGCGCCATCCGTATGTGTCGTAGAGGAATGTGCCGAGGGCTCCGCGGTAGGTGTGCGCCCATGCAGCCATGGCTATGTTATTAGCCATGAGTGGGCCGTACATGCCAGCTATGGCACAGATGAGCTCGTGTGCCATGGTGCCTACGGGTGTGAGGTCGTATTTCATGGATAGATACACATTACTGGATCCGGTGAAGCGTCCCGTGCCATTGGTGGTGTCCCGGCAGTGTTTCATGGCGCGTACCGCGGTGTCCTGTGCCTGGAATGATGCGCGGCGTCGTGTGCCAAAGTCGCTGAAATAGCACCCGGCTTGGATGAGCCGTCGAGCTTTGTCGGCCGACAGGCGGTAGTAAGCGTCGTAGTCAAGGGCGTGGGTCTGTCCGGTGACCATGTAGTAAAGCTCGGATACGATGGCGAGTACCTTGACTTCAAGCAGTATGGTGTTGCACCAGCTGCCTTCGAATTCTATGCTGAGGTGTCCCCGGCTATCTTGAGCGACGGTGACCCACCGGCGGTCGTAGCGGAAGCCTTGCAGGAATCTGTAGAACCATGATGGTATGTAGGGGCATCTGCGTTGCATGAAGGCAATCTCCTGGTCGGTTATCACCACGTTTTCGAGCATGGCTATCTGTTGGCGCACGAGTTTGTCGAAGCCGGGCGGATATATCGTGTCGTTGCGGTCGATAAACCGGTAGCGGACATGGGCGCGTGGATAGTTGTCGATGACGGCGCAGCACATTGAGAACTTGTATAGGTCGTCGTCGGTGAAGTGGGTGATTATCTGTCGCATAAGTCGTGGTGTTTTTATGGAGCAAACAAATTAGCGTGACATAATGTTGAGCGGGGGAGGGTGGTTTGCGGGGTGGCACGAGGGCAGGATGCCCTCGCTCCGACAGAGTTGGTGGGATTTTTGGTGGTGGTTTGTAGTTGCTTTTGTTGGTACAAGAATAAGGTGACTGAGAATGCTGAATTTTAGGCGGTAATTTTGTATGTTTGTGGAATGGAAAGATTTGATGAGAATATGGAGCGTGTGATGAGGGTGTGGCGGTATGCGGCGCCGTGCGGTGAGTTGGTACTGGGTGCTTATGGCGACAGGCTGTGTATGTGTGACTGGGCCACGGATGGTGTGGCTCGCGGTGTGGTGATGTCGCGGCTGACGCACGGACTGGGTGCAGTGCTGTCGGAGGAACGGGTGCCGGTGCTGGAGATGGCTGCGCGGCAGCTTGATGAGTATTTTGCCGGCGAGCGGGAGGAGTTCAGCGTGCCGTTGCTGCCTGTGGGTACGGATTTTCAGCAGAGGGTGTGGCGTGAGCTTATGAATGTGCCGTATGGTTGCACGGTGCCGTATCGTTACATAGCTAAAGTTATAGGGCAACCTCAGGCAGTGCGCGCTGTGGCGGGTGCGATAGGTGCCAACGGGCTGTCGCTGTTCATCCCGTGCCATAGGGTAGTGGGTAGCGATGGGAGTTTGACGGGCTATGCGGGCGGTCTTGAAGCGAAGCAGTATCTGCTGAACTTGGAGCGGAGATGCCGCAAGGTATTGGGGCTTGGATAAGGATTGTTATCTTTGCGGTGGTAATGAAGCCGAATGAGTAAACGTATAAATAGTAAACACATATAAGGTTTATTAGAAAATGGAAAAGGATAATCAAGACAAGAGATTTAGATTGATAGAGGTGCTTACGCTGTCGAAACCGAAATGGGATTGCGGGAAGTTTGTGAAGGAGGTAAATGCAGATTCCGGACTGAAGGGGGCGAATGTGACGGTTGTTGACCAGGGTGTGGAGATAGAGTCGGAGAGCGGGCGATATTTAGCGTATGTCGTGCCGGTGGACAATCCTGTGCCCGATGGAGAAGCTGAGGAGTGGGCCCGTATAAATTATCTATGGGACGGCGCCGATAAGGTTGCACGCAAGCACAAGGCGCATGTGCTGGTGCTTATGGCGACAGAGGATGAGGATGTGATGTCCTGTGCCGGGGATTTCGTGAGGATAGTATGTGCGGCATTGAAACAGAAGTGTGTGACGGGTGTGGAAATGAACGATGTGCTGCTATCGCCCGAATATTATATGAAAGAAGCTAAATCGGCTTTTGCCAACGGGGAGGTGCCGCTGCATAATCTGGTATGGATAGGGGTGCATGTGGATGATACGCATAAGGGGTTCTATACGTACGGTATGCGTAAATTGGGCAAGGAGGAGATGGAGGTGTATGCCGATGCCGACCTTGGCGATATACGGGCGTATGTGGTGATGCTGGCGTTGTATGTGTTGAGTTATGATGTGACGTTGCGCGACGGAGAGACAATAGGGTTCTCCGAGGAACAGAAGCTGACAATCAAACTCAGTGAGGGTATAGCCATTGAAGGCGATACTCTGAAAGTGGAGTATGATAAGGATTGGATGAAGGGATGACCATGCGGGTGTAAATCCGGGAATGGATGTCAGATGCGGATGGTGGGGGCGGGGGTGATTTTGCTCCAGGAGAAGAGGGGGATGAGGTCGGCGGGACGGCAGGGGGCGTTGTCGGGCGTGAGCCGGGCTATGGCTGCGAGACTGCCAATGATTTCCTCCGGGGTGTGGCGCGAGCGCAGCTCGGCAAGGTTCAGGGACCGGTCGCGCTTGGAGAGTCGCATGCCTTGTGCGTTGCACAGGAGGGGGAGGTGTGTGAATGTGGGAGCGGGGTAGCCGAGCAGACGGTATAGATAGAGTTGCTGCGCCGTGGAGGTGAGCAGGTCGTTGCCGCGTACCACTTCGGTGATGCCCATCAAGGCATCGTCGACAACGACCGCGAGCTGGTATGCCCATGCACCGTCGGCGCGTTGCAGTACGAAATCGCCGCAATGTGTTGCCAGATTTACTCTCTGAGCGCCGCAAAGGGTGTCGGTGAAGGAGATGTCCATGTCGGGGACAAAAAGGCGTGTAGCGTGTCGGTGTGGCGTTTCCGGGGTAGTGTCGAATGGTGGCTCATGAGCGGGACGGCATGTGCCGGGATATATGATGCGACCGTCGGAGATGTGGGGTGCCTGTGTGGCGAGGATGTCGGCACGTGTGCAGAAGCAGGGGTAGGTGAGTCCGGCGTCCTGCAGCCGGCGGAGGGCGTGGCTGTATATGCCGGTGCGGCGGCTCTGGCTGTAGGGTCCGTGAGGACCTTTGTCGTCAAGCCCGCCCTCGTCCCATGTGAGTCCGAGCCACTGCAGGTCGTCCTCAATCTGCCGGGCATATTCATATTTTGACCTCTGCGGGTCGAGGTCTTCGATGCGTAGCACCCATTTCCCGCCTTGTGAGCGTATGGAAAGCCATGACATCAGGGCGGTGAACAGGTTGCCGAGATGCATCCTGCCCGAGGGTGACGGGGCAAAGCGCCCCTTCTTAGGTGCGGTGTGCACGATGGTCATGAATGGAGGGTAAACAGATATATGTTGCCCCCGAAGTCGGTGATGACGATGGTGTTGCCTGAAAGTGCCGGGGAGCTGAATATAGGCGCACCGACACGGTATTTCCAGATGATTTTACCGTCGGAGGTGTTTACTGCATATATAGTCCCGTCGGAGGCTCCCGCAATAACGGTGTCGCCGGCTAAAACCGGACTTGTCTCGATGGTAGATGCGAATGCGCGTGAGTATGGGGCGGTGAACAGCAAGGCATTGTCCATTACAGTGTTCCATTTCAACTCAAGGGTCTGGCGATCAAGTGCCACAAGCCCTTTATCGGCGGTGCCGAATATAATCTCGCTATCGGTGACGAGCGGTGTGGAGGTGACGTCGAGATTGTAAGGGATCTGCTTACGCACTATTATGTCGCCGGTACGTGCATTGATGATGAAGAAGCTTTCGCGGGAGATGAGATAGAGCAGGCTGCCGTGTACTGCCGCTGATGAGCCACGGTTGCGCAGCCCATGTTCCGACAGGCTCCAAACCAATCTGCCTGTTTCGGCATCATTGCCGTGGAGGGCTGACCATTGGGCTGACCCGATGACCATTCCATCGCCTACGGTCAATGTAGAGGTGGTGCCTTCGCCTTGTTTCCAACCGGTGTTGCGCCAGATAAGACGGCCCGTAGCGGCATCGAAAGCCGACAGGCTTTCACCACTTCCGGCATATACGACGCCGTCGCATGCCGTGAGTCCGTCGATGAGTGCGGGAAGATTCCTGACGGGCAATTGAGTCTGCCAGCGCAGGCTGCCTGTGGCGGCATCAACGGCATAAAGTTGTCCGCAAACGTCTTGTGCGAAGAGTATGCCACGGTCTATGGCTATGCTGTTCTTTATCGAGTTAGCGACGGGATATTTCCATATCTGCCTGCCGTCGGAGCCATCATAAGCGAATATGGCGGCATTGCCACGGTGGTTCTCGTCGGTTGATGCGGTGTAGATTTTCCGGTCGTATATCAACGGTGATGTCATGAATATGTTGGAGCCGACGTTGCGTGTCCATAAGAGACTTGGTGTGCCGGAGAACCGGTTGCCGACGGCATTGTGTGCGGAGTTGCCGAGGAGGTTGGTCCAGTTGTCGCCAAATTCGGCACGGGTGTCTGATTGCAAAAGAATGAATTTGCTATCTGTTTCGGCGGAGCGTCCGTCCTTGAACAGGCACTTGACTCTGATAACCAGCTCCTTGTCGGTATACGTGTCATTGAGCGGCATTTCAGCAGTCCAGGTCCAGTCGGTCTGTTTAGTCAATAGTTTATATGGTATTACAGTTTTTCCCTGATAGAGACATGTGTAGGACACTTCCCGGACGGGAGAGATTGATGAATAAGCGTTGACTGTGACTGTGGTGGATGATGTGGATCCTTGCGGCGATGCAATGCACAGGTTGCGGTCAAGATATGTGTAGCGGAGGTCGGAAGAGAGGTTGCCGTTTTTGTCCACATCAATTACCCGATAGGCATTTGTGGAGTGGTCAATTCCTCCTCTGTTGGGTGTGCTTGTGGATATGGTGAGAACGTTGCCTTGCTTCTTCATGTGATTTATGTGCCAATGGCCGTAAATCCATGCTTTAAGGTTGTGCTCGTTGAGGTTTATGCTGTCGGTGTCGCCTTTGTAAATAAATGATTCACCGTGGAAGGGCAGGTCGTGGTTGAATATGACGACCGGAGTGCCAGGTTTGACATGAGCCAGGTCGTTGCGTAGCCAGCGGCATACGTCGTCGACGGTGTAAGAGGGGGTTACGTCGCCATTTTCCATGGGGGTTACCACGTAGTGCGTGCCGGCAACGTCGAACGAGTAGTAAACCGGTCCGTAAATGTCCTCAAATACCCCTTCGCCGTATCTGCCATTAACCAAATCGTGGTTACCTATGCAATAGTAAACGGGCAGTCCCATATTACGTGTGTTCATGATACGGATATGGTCGTTCAAGCCTTTCTCATAGCAGATATCACCGGTGTGTATTATAAATGCGGCACTTTCGTTGGCTGCATAATCGCGAATGTTTGCAATCCATTCCTCTTGGTCGGCTGTATCAAATATTTCTGAGTCAGTTATCTGAATGAAGCGGTGTGATCCGTCGCGCGATATATGCGGGTCGTAGGGTATGAGACCGAAATCGTAAGATGCAGCGGTGGTGTCGACCGGCAGATAGTGGCGGTTCATGGTCTTGTAACCGGAGGGGGTAGTTACGAATACAAACCGGGCATCGGGGTGTCCGGAGAGCTGAAATGAGCCGTTTCTGTCGGATTCGGTTACGTTCAATCCGTCGGACACGGAAACTCCTGATATGGATTTTTCGCCTTTATCCCACAGTCCGTTACCATTGGTATCGACGAAAATTCTTCCGTTAAGCGGGGCGGCGTTGACCGATAGCGCCGATAGGCAGATACAAGCTAAGATTTTTATGGTCGGCATCATAGACATCGATTTTTTATAATATACAAAATTACAAAAAAATCGATGTCGGACGATAATCGTCCAGGCAGATTATTGTTGTGTAGCCGTGTTGGTAAGGTCGGAGGGGAGGGTGGTGAGGTTGCGGTGGATGACGGTGCCGTCGGGGGCGAGGAGGTAGATGGAGGGTATTGCCGGGAGGTCGTAGAGTTCGTCGGTGTCGATTTGTCCGAGTGGCGAATAGCCTACGGTCCAAGCAGTGGGAAGGGTGTCGGCATAACGTTGCCATGCCGCCGGGTCGGTATCGAAGGGGGTGATGAGGGTGACTGCGAGGGTGCCGTCGGTTATCTGCCGGGCTATTGAGGAATCGCGGGTGAGAGCGGCGGTCAATGTGTGGCAGTCGGAGCAGTCGGGGTCGAAGAAAATAAGGAGTGTCACGGTGCCCTGGCGGAGGGTGGAGAAGAGTGTGCGTGTGCGTCCGTGGCGGTCGATGAATGTGAAGTCGGCAGCCCGTGTGCCGTGGCGGTTCTTTGCCAATGTCTGTAGTGCGTAATCAAGATATACGCGTTGCGGCGACTGCGGCTGATAGCAGTCGGCGAGAACACGGCACATGATTTCGTAGGAGGGTTCGTGGTATACGGGTGACTGGCGTTCGCCTAAGTAGCGGTGTGAGAGTTCGGCTACGAGTTGCAGCGATATGGAGTCGGCAGCGGCGTGTGCGGCAAAGTCACGGAAAGAGGATGTGACAGCGTCGGATGATGCATGCGGCGCTATGCTGAAGAAATTGACCATGTTGATTTCCATGAAGGCTGAGTTGCGTGCGGCGCAGGTGTCGTTCCAGTCCATGGCGTCCCAGAAGTGGCGCATGATATAGTCGGCACGCTGCATAGGGACGGTGAGGTCCGAGGGAACCGAGGGTAGCGGCAATAATTGTTGCGCTTGTACCATAACCGCAGCAATGTGCAGGGCTATGATGGTGAGGAGAGTACGCGGGTTCATGGAAGGAATTGGTAGTGAGACTTTATTTGGAATTGTCTGTTACGCAGCGCACAAAACAAGCATCGGGACCATTGATTTTCTTGGTGTTTTTCTGCATACCGTAGGCACCATCCTTACATGAGGTGGCATCGGTCCAATAGGAGTAGAAGTCGAATGTGTGGTAGTTGATGTCCCATGCGGTGGCGGTAGTCTGGTCGGAGCCACTGCCGGGAAGACTCACTCCCTTTTCACATCCCTGAAGGTAATATACGGCACCGTTGGATTTATATACATCGTAGAACAGCGGCCGGACGTTGATGTAGCTGTTCTTGTAATCGGTCATTACGTGTGAGCGTGATGCGTAACGCAATACACCACCGTAACCGTTATCGACATTTTCGTCGTATTGGCTCTTGCGGTGTCCATAGCCCGAGGCGCCGATGGGGAAGAAGATGTTGCTACCGTTGGTTGTGTTGTATATGAAGCATCCACGCATGCCGCATGCTGATTGTGTGGAAGTGCCTGAGCGCATGTATCCGTAGGCAGTTGCCTCGTCACCTGCCGTCTCGGTAGCGCCGTCGCCATACAATACTCCGTATCCGTAGGCTATGTTGCTATTACTATAGATGCTCTTGTAGTCACTGAACTTTGCTACGCGTACATTGGCTCCCATGGTGGTGGGTGCGGAGAATTTTAATTTGTGGACTGAGTCGGCGGCTAAATTAACGCCGCAAGGAGCTATCTCGGACCATTCCTTGCTTTCGCCCGATGCAAGCCGGAACGAGTAAGTGCCGGGTGCAACACCGTAGCCTTTGTCAATGTTGTTTTCGGCAAGGATAGCGTCGTTCCAGTTACCGAATTTGAACATCGATCCTTCCTCGAGCGGCGACAATGCTTCTTCCTCGGCAGCGTACATGTTGTAGGAGTGCCACTGTATGCCGTCGCCCACTACATCGAGTGGCGCGTAACCCTGACGCAGATATATGTGGTGCACGCATGAGTTGTCGTGATAAGTGACATTAATCATACCGCAACGAACCTCATTTGCTCCGATGGCGCTTTTCGGACGCACATAAAACTGGACACTCGAGCCGGTGAGTCCGGTTACGGGTATGCTACCGTAGGTGGCGTCGTCAGATGAAATCTCGAAATATTCTGAGCCGCTTTCAAGTTTTGCTGTCCACGGACCTTCGGATGTTACGTTAATAAAATTCTTGTCGGATTCTTTTTTACGTATTTTCAGTTCGACATGGAATGGGTCGGTGTTGGTGTGTGAACGCCAGATTCCTTTGGGGTTTACGATGCGTTCGACCTGTATGATCTCTGCCTTGGTGGTGTATGGTTTGCCATTGATGGTGGCAGAGAATGTGACTATTGCCTTGCGGCGGTAGGCGGTGAATACGTTGTTGCCGGTGTAGGCAGTTTCCTTAATCAGCTGCTTGGTACGTGTGTAAAGGGGGATATTGAAGTGCATTTCATTGCCTTCCTTGCTCACTGTGTAGCTTCCATCGGATGAACCCTCTTCGTAGGGTTTGTCGCTCGGAATGGCTGTGTAGGTGCGTTTGCCGCGGTTGTTGGATTCCCAGTACGTCTGGTTGTAATTGCCGGTCCATGATTGTCCGGCTGGTGGTACAATGACCGGATCCTTTACGCCTCGTAAGGACAGGAAGCCGTTCCAAGGACCGGGGTTGTACAAGGTTCCGGTATAGTAGTCAAGATCCGGATCCGGATCTGCCGGAGCCCAGGAGTTTTTATTTTGTTCCTCGTCGGCATCAATGGTGGCTGTGAGGTCGCCTTCGATATTGCCCACGATAGTGACCGGCATTATCAGTGATTCGTTGTAGACATAGGATATATAATAGGGTACAGGCATGAATATACCGTCTTCCTTAGTGTAGTCGATGTGCCAGTCGACATCGTTGGCGTTGCCGTTGAACCGCAGTGTGAGTTTATAGTGGTGGTTTCGTTCGGCGTTGTAATCCCGTTCGGTATCCTTTCCGAGCATGAAGCGGTAAACGATGCGTCCGGAACTGTTATTGTCGAACAGTTTAGCCTTGTAATAGGCTTCCACTTCGATGTATGTGCCGAGAGAGCGACCATCCTTGTTGTCCTTGAAATCGTCGCTTTCGGGGTCGTTGGCACCGGGATAGTCCACCTTGCCGTCGCCGTCGGCATCCTGCCATTTTTCCTTACCGATACCGGTGCCCTGCATATTTTCGAAGAAGAAAAGGGCATCGGCGGTGGATGAGTGGTCGGAGCTGATGTCGGGGTCGCCCGAGGGGTTTTCCTTGGTGATGCATGGCCATAGGGTTTCCGCCTGATCCATAGAGCCTTCGCCGTAGACTATGGTCTGCGATGAGTGTACGGGAGCGTATAGGGGAGAATCGGTGGATTTTACGGCATTGCCCTCACCGAGCTGTGAAGAGTAGGGTATATCCTTGATGCTTACAGATTTGATGTAGATGTTGACTCCCTTACGGAGTTTTGAGCCGTCGAACGCTACGGTAACTTTCGAAGCCACGCGCTTGATCCATGCGCATAGGCTGCGTGTGGAGCCGTCGATGCGAACGATAGGAGCTTCGCTTCCTGTCCAAGTCTCTCCCTCGGGCGAGAAGTAGCCGAACATCTGTGAGTTTGCCGAGATGTCCTCGTTGTTCCAGTTGAAACGAATGGCTTTGAGTCCGGCTTCGGATGCTATCTCGTTGGAGTAGCGTTCGATGTTGCCCACGTTTGCCACAGCGTACATGCGGTAGTGTCCGTAGGGTACGGTGAGTTTGAATTTGGCGCGTTCGGTCTTATCCTCCGCGCGGTCAAAATCTGTGCCGGTGTCGGAGTCGGTGCGGTTTTCGGAGGAGATGGTCACGTCGGTGCGGTCCAGCTGAGTGGAGAACACGAGATTGCCGTCGGTGCTGTATAGCAGTACCCAAATCTTGTCAATCTCGCTGATGGAGTTGCCGGCAGCGCGGGACAACGCTCCTGCCATGGGACGGAAGTCGACGGCGGCTTCAATAGTGACCTCGCCTTCGCCGGTGGGACCGAAGTTGCGTTCGGGGAAGTCATCGGCGCAACCTGTCAACAGCGCGGAGATGGCTACAGCAAATATGGAGAGTATTATCTGGTGTATGTATCGGAGTGTCATAATGGGTATGCAGATGTGTGGATGTTATGCTTCAGGATAGGGTAGACCGAAATCGGGGTTGAGCTCCACGGAAGAGTATGGGCGGAGGTCAATCTGCCAGTCGAGTTCGTCGAGATTCTTGATGTTGACGTTGACCACGACGTGGGTGTTGCGCGGCAATTGCGGGAGATTCGGGAAATATTTGGTGTAGTCGCATCCGTTCATTCTTATGGTAAGAGAGTAGTTTAGCTCTCCATCCGGGCTATTTGGGTCGGCATATTTACCTTCGAGGAGATAAAATGAGGGTAGCGTCACGGTGTTACCTTCCGCCCGTGCGGTGACATCCGTATAGCTTCGGTGGAAGGTGTAGTATTCGTTGTTGCCAATGTTTGGGACTTGATAGGCGGTAATCTCACCTGCGTCGTTGTAGACGGTATTGCGTGGCATGAAGTACTCTTTGCGTGAGAGTTTGTTTATGCGAATCTCTTCGATGTTAAAATCGTTGAGCGATGATGAGTTTGTGATGTTGAGGGTGAATTTTACAGCCGCGCGTGTCACGAACAGTCGTTTGGGGAATGTGGGTACGGGCTGCACGGGGTCGACGAACGGAACGTCGACACGATGGCATTCGCTCATGGGAAGAACTCCATTGAGTGTCTCGGTCTCACTGTCAAGAGTTATCAGCAGGGAAGAAAGTTGACTTTCGGGTAAGCGCGAACCCGGAGTGAGCGAAGAGAAGTCGTAGTTGATTAATTTTACAGTCTGTCCGTTGTTGTCGGTACGTGTTGCCGATTCGTTGACTATCAGATAAACGAGTTTGGTCTCTCCTGATACCACCCGGTACTGGAATGCTCCGGCTGTGATGGCAGGGTTGTTGAGGAACGGCTTGGTGATGTGGTCGTTGTGCTCGATGGTGAGGTCGGGACGCACGATGATAATGCGTAGTTCCTGCATCATCTCGTTAGGTCCGGTAGGTGCAGAGTAGTCGGCACGCGACTGTGCGGCGCGTGATACCGTGCCGGGAGTGGACATTGCCACCTGAAGGCGTAGCATGGCATCGCCGCCGTCGGTATCGGGACCATCGGCGTGAGAGCCGGAGCAAGAGCCTAATATGGCTCCGACCATGGTGGTTATGCCAAGTAATATGTGTCGGGGTGAAATCATCAGTATCTGATTGGATATGCGGTGGAGTGGTTGTGGGGGTTATTGTTCGATGTCGTTATATCGTACGTTCCAGTCGTTGATTGAGATATTGATATCGTACCAAGTGTCGTTCTCGTTAAGCAGGAACAGCAGGGACCAACGGCTTTCGCGGTCGAGGTATTCCTGATTAGGCATTTGTGAATATAAATCGCTGCGCAACTGTAATAGTGCATCGATGAGATATATGCTAAGGGCTTCCTTGCCATCCTTAACGCGTGTGATGCGTAGCCGGCTTGCTTTCCTACCTGTGTTACCTAAACATCCATTCTCGGTGACTAAGCGGGCTAATGAGAATTCTGCGTAGGCATCGGTTATCGGGTCGCCATTTGACATGTATCCACCGGTAAGAGTGCCTGTAACCCATGGATGGTATGTGACGATGCCGTTGCTGACGACTTTGTTATCGTGAGCCATGAGGGTGTTGTCGTCGGTTATCTCCCATTTGAATGCGTCGGGATCGACGGGCTTGCCGCTGACGTGTTGCAGGACTATGCGTACATTGTTGGTGTCCTTAATCATCTTCACAGTGGCTTCGGTATATTGACCGAGTGTTTCGGATATGGAGAATTCAACGGTACCCCAGAAGAGGTCGTGCATCGCCTCGCCGGGGTTTTCCTCAAGATGAGCAGGGTTGATGAGCAGCGACAGCGAGGTATAGGGTGAGCCTTGCGAGGGAGCGCCGCCGGGATGCGAGAATGAAGCTTTGTTGCAGCCGATACCGCCATAGGCTACGGCACGGTAGTGTCCGGCGGGGAGGTCGACGGTCATGCGGTAGTTCTCGTCGGCAAGGGGTGCGCCGTTGACGGTGCGTGTGGTCACGTATTTGCCGTCGGCATCGTAGATGTAGACTGTGAGACACTCGACATAGTGCATGAATGCGTTGGCGTAGTCCATGTTGTAGTCGTAGATGAACCGCAGTTTGGCTCCGGAAGTACATTCGGGCAGGTCATCGTAGATGGCGTTGCATGAGGGTGCGGCAAGCAGTGTTATTGCTGCCAGCGTCGACGAAATCAGAGCCTTTATATGTAGTTTTTTAAGAATATTCATCATCAGGTGTCAGTGTTTCGGATGAAAAGCTGAAAAATATGTGTGTTGAGAAAAGAGGTGGAGAGGTAGTGTAAAAATGTCGGGCGCATGTGCGCTCCGTGTCAAAGGGAGTGTGGAGAGCGATAGTGTTTGTGGAAAAAATATCAGCGGTGCGGTGTCTTGAATCGCACCGCTGATATCTGTAGTTGAAAAGTATAGTTGAATTAGAATTCGATGTTGTTCATGCGAACTACCCAGGGGAGAACGTCGCACTGTACGGTCATGTACACATCGCCCTTTTCGTCGGGTGTGCCGGGATCGGGGTTGTCGGGGTCGTTCTCAGAGATGCGCGGGTGGCCGAGCTGGCTGATTTTGGTAACAGCGAGTTTGTAGACGTTGTTACGAACCACAGCAAACTCCATGGGACCCATTTCACCGGGAACCTGGTTGTCGTTGTGACGGTTCCAGTAGTAATAGTAGCAGTAGTATCCCCAGCCGTCTTCAGCGTCCTGGCTTGACTGATAGATGGTGATACCGGCTGCGGTTACGGCAGCCTTGAAGTTGGTGAGGAGTGTGCCAACAGGTTTCTGGGCTTCATTCCAGAGGTTCCACATGTAGTTGGGGCTGTTGGTGTCCTGAGCTTCAGTGTCGAAATCCTCGCCAGTGCCGCCATCGCCGAACACAGCCTTGTAGAGGGTGTTGGTGCGGTTCCATTCTTTGGTGTCGGCGTTGTAAGATACTGCGAGAGCCTGCTTGCGGATGCTGGGCCAAGTGCAGTAGAGGTTGCCGCTGAACTGGTACAGGATGGGGTCTTCGTTGGTGTTGCCGAGCTTGTTGTCCTTGTTGGAAAGGGCAGCGGCAAGAGCCTGTTCGTTTTCGTCGGTGCTTGCGAGGAGGGCGTCGGTAGCAACGAGTTTACCCTTGAATACCACACCGGTGGTAACGCCGTTGACTTGGTTGGTTACACCGGGAACGGTGTTTTCGGTAACGTAGCGCCAGATTTTGTAGCTTCCGTATGTGCCGGCGTTGTTCCAGCTGTCGGGGTTGTCGTTGGTGCCGTTTGCCAATACAGCGTCGAGACGGCTTACATACCAGCGGTTGTTGGTTTCGGTGTTGTCAACCACGCCGTTGTCGTCGAAGAAGGGATAGTTGAAGTAGGTGGAGAAACCAGAGTTGAGGTTGCCGGCGTCCTTGATGGCAGCGTATGCGTCGACTACATAGTTGCCGGTGAGACCTGCCACGGGTTTGCCGTTCTGGTCAGTGTACCAGGGAAGTTCGGGAGCGCAGAGCTGGCTGTTGGTGGCAGTGCCGTCGGCAGATACGCGGCGCAGGTAGTAGAACTTGTTGTTCATGTTGACAAGAGCCATCTTGTTGAGGGTCACGTTGACGATATAGTCGCCGGCAGTGCCGTCGGTGTTGATGGCGCGAACTACGGGATAGGTGTTGGCGGGCAAGCCGAGAGCCTTGATGGCAGCATCGTCCTTGCTACCGTCGCGGAAGTCGAAACGTGCAACGGCGCGTTCTACCTTTATGGCACCGCGACCTTTGGAATCGCTGTTGTCAATGTCGGTAGTGGAGCCGGGGTTGTTGTGTCCCGAGAGGTTGAAAGGATTGCTTTCGGTGGTGAATGCATTCCAATCGTCTATAGTCTTGGGAAGCTCACGCAAGGCAATAGAGTAGTTGGACATGAGGAAGTTGTTGTCGGACCAAACAGATTCGCCTTCCTTGATGTCGCAAGTGGCGTTGTACCAGTCGGCGGGTACATTGCCGTTGTTGAATATGCCGAGCAGTGTGGAGGTGGGGTTACAGAATACGAATACGTTGACCTCGGTGTTGGCGGGGTTGGTATTGTAGTATTCGGCAAGAGTGCTCTTGGTGATTTTGCCGGTAGCGGTGTAGTTCAAACCTTGGTTGAGGGCTGTAAGGTTGTTGTCAACAAATGAGTGAGCTACATAGCTGTTGTCGGTAGACTTAGCCAGGACGATGAGCAGAGATGAAACTTTGTTCTCTGTGGGCTGTCCAACTTCGGTGCCGGTGGTGCTGCCGCCATTGCCGTCGGTGAAGCTGCGTGAGCCATTACCGGCGTTGGGCATTGACACGATGACGCTCATGTAGAGACCGGCATCGGAGTCGCCGGGCGCGGGCTTGTTGGCCGGTTCGTCGATGGAGTCATTGGAGCAGGATGCGAACATAGCAAGTGCAAACATTCCTGCAAGGATAGACTTGATTTTCATTGTGTTAAATTAATTGATTATAAGTAATTACTATTATGTTATCGCGTGTGTATAGGAATATCTTCCGGTAGTTTCGGGCAGGGCGTCTGTCCGAAGTTTTATTTCGGGTTTCCGCCTGATGTGCGGCGCAATATTTTCTCAATCTGTGCCACAGCGTCGGCAGCTTCAGGCATGGTCGCGGCTATGGGGGTGAGGGTATTGCGGGCGTCGGCGTATTGCTCCAAGAATGCCTGCAGGATGCCTCGTGCGTAGATAGCCTGTGTGCTGTCGCCGGCACGCTCGAGGTAGCGTTGGGCGGCGGGGTAATCGGCACGGCGCATGTTGATTACGGCGGCGTTCAGGTTTGCCACGGAGTCGTTGGGGAACATGCGTACAGCGAGTTCAAATACGTCGGCGTAGTCCTGCGATTCGGGGTCGAGCGACTGTCCGAGCAGGAACAGCTCGTTGAGCGACAGCTTCGAGGGGTTGGATTTCATCACGGCTGCAATCTCGTTGATGTCGGTATATGTGCGTATCACATATTCCACGGCGTAGTCGGAGTGTCGCAGACCGGGATATACATTGGCAAGGAGGAATGCGTAGTCTTTGGGGTAGTCAAGACGCAGTTTGCGGTCCTTGGCATCGGGTTCCATATCGGAGTCTATGAGACGGAGTATGGGTTCGCGCCATTCGAGGTCGCTCTTCTCCACGTAGCGGCGTAGTCCTGCCCAGTCCTCGGCTTCCCAGTCGCTGTGCATGATGGAGGGGTCGAAGGCGTACAGTCCTTGCACGTAGTCGCGGAGTGTCTGCGTACGGCCTTTCGCCAGACGTACGTTGTTGGAGTATGAGCCTTCGGGCGAAGCATAGCCCTTGATGGTGATGGAGGTGATTTTGGCGTCGGGGTCGTTGCGCACCACGTCGATAGAGGCGCGTATGCGTGCAAGTTCCTCGGGGTTGCGGCGGTAGTCGGTGTAAAGTTCGGTGCGGTTGACGGGGAAGTCGATGTATGCCGAACCTTTTATCTCACGGTTCTTTACGCCTGAAGCCTGAGGAGTCATGGTCACGAATGCAGGCACGAAGGTGAGGGGAGTGAAGTCGATGGCGGCAAGCGGAGTGGTGGCGCGGTCCAATGGCGAGCATGCGCATCCGCGCAGGTCGTATGCCATGTCGAGATTGCTCAGTTGCATCCATTGTTCGTATGGCACTGATGCGGTGTAGGATATGATGCCGGCACCTTTGGCACGAACCAGGGTGTCGGGGGCGGCTATGTCGGCTTCACGCAGGTGAAGATAGTAGCGGCTTCGTCCTGCCAAGTAAACGCCGGGGAGGTTGACCTGATTGCCTGTGGAGTCGGATAGCACAGGATGGACGATAATCTCGCGCGGTGATGGCAGTGAGAGATCAGAAGCGTCGATATCCATGCTCACGCTCAGTGTGCGTTCGTCTTGGTTCACGCTTACGTTGCTTACCGGTACTGTGGGCACCGAGGGGGTGGCAGCGTGGGTATAGGCGCTGCATGCTATCATTGCGGCAAATATGTATGTGGCTGTAGTTTTCATTGCGTAGTGTGATGGATGTGATTAGAAAACATAAATCAGGTTTACGGCTACTTTGGTGGGACCTACATAGTTGTGGGCTTTGTCACTTTGGATTTTTGTGCCGCATTTTGCGCAGGGGTAACGGTCGAAGCGTGTGTAAGCCCAACCGAATGCCACTTCGGCTTCAATGCTCCAATGGCGCGATAGCAGCCATGTGTAGCCGTAGCCTATGCCGGCACCTGCGTACCATCCCTGTACGCGGGTATCCTCGAGCGTGCGGAAGTCGTTGCCCAGGAAGTTGGGGATTGAAATGTTGCCGAAATTGTACTGTCCGCCAAGTAGATGCATGGCGAAGAAGTGACCGCTGAAACGGTCGCATAACCAATAACGTGCTTCGGGTTGCAATAGCCAGTGTTTCCATAGATGGTCGTTGATGCTCCAGCCATTGAAGTTGGCAGAGAGGTCAAATGACCATTTTTGTGCCAAGGGAATCTCGGCGCCAAGGTTGATAGTCGCTGTGGCATCGTAAAGAAGGTTGGTCTTTACGGCTACCTCGTGTTGTGCATTTGCCACTGTCCACGACGAGAGCAATGCCACTATGGCAATTAAAAATCGCGGCACAGCTCCGCTAAGTGATCTTGATTGCTTGTTCATTACTATAGGCCTATTATAAATACTGTTTTACTACAAAAAATGTGCTGAACAACCTCTGTTGTCCAATGATGAATTCGCGTATGTCGGGGAGTAAGGTGTGTTTTCGCTTAGCGCACGGCGATAGTAATAGATTGATATTACCTTAGTTGTTGTGTTGTTTCTTTTGCTATCGTACTAACCTGTACCTTACTATTCCCTATGGAATTGTACTAACGGAGCGCAAAATTATTTCAAAATTGCATTGAAATCAATGTTTAAATTGAAGTGTTAGCAAAAGTTAACTTTTGCTTGCAACCTGTAATGGAGGGTGGATAAATTTATGGGGGGGGGTAAAAATGTTGTTAATCAACGTATTGATTGGGTGTGTAGTTCTGTAGTGTCGTTTGTTGTGATTAACTTGTTTTAACTTATTTAGTCAAATTCTTTGTGAAAATATGATTGGGGAACAATAGTGTACCGAGAACGGCTACCCGTTATGTTTGGCTCGGATTTGTGATTCAGAGATATGGTAAGTTTTATTCTGTAGTTATATCACATATAAAAAACAAACAAGCTCGTCGAAATTTTCTTCGACGAGCTTGGATGGTGGAGTATAGCGGACTCGAACCGCTCACCTCGACACTGCCAGTGTCGCGCTCTAGCCAGATGAGCTAATACCCCGTAAAAGTTTGTTTCGGGTGCAAAGTTAAAGCTTTTTTTCGTTTCTGCAATGTTTTGTGGTGATTTTTGCTGATTTTTTAGAGGCAAGTGTCTCATCTCATTTTTCCGAGCCACTTGCAGCCGGAAATGTGGCTGTCATTCGTAAAAGAATTCGGTGACTAACGCTCCCCGGGAGTTGAGGGTAAATGATATTTTGGATGGGAAGTAGACGATTTCCCAGAATATTAGCCCTAATTCCTCGTGTCCGCATTCGGGGACGTAGAAGAGCCAAAGTTCAAGGGCGTCTTCGAACAACATGCCGATATTGCGTTGCTCGTCGATGGTGAATCCGAGGGTCTTTTTCCCTTCTATCCGTATGGCTGCCTGTGCCATTTTGCCGACGATGGCTGTATCGTCGTCCTCCGAAGTGGCAAGTATTTCATCGTAACGCCATATTTCCCAATAGCCCCATCCGTTGATAGAGACCCTATTGTCGGTTTTTAACAATAACCAGGAACCGGCTCCGCCGCCACACCGGCTATACTCTACGGTAGTGCCTAATGTGGTCAATAATGCGTCTGTAATATCCATAGCTTATTTTTGGAGGATAGTTGGTAATTGGTTTTGCGATTTCAATATAGAGTCAGGTGGTTTGGATGCTGAAATTTAGGATGCTCAGGGGTAGATTGCATCGGTGGAATGTACCGAACAGCGACCGTAGGGCTTGAATCCGTCTTGTGGCGACGGGCGGCACGGTAGTCCGTGAACATAATATTGCCAATAAGGATGGTGACTATGGTTGTCAGTAGCAGAGATTCAATGAGGAGCAATCGTTTGTGCGGCACCACAAATCGTATAACGGTGTGGTTGATGATAACGAATAAGATGTATATTAACCAAATGTAAGGGTTATGATATTGCGGTTGTTGGGGTCAATTACGGTTTGATATGGAGGGGGATTTTTTATTCGTTTTTGGATGTTGTTAGATGTCAGGTATGGATGTCAGATATAAAGATGCGGGGAGTTAGACGGGGAGGGTGGATGCGCCCCAGGAGCCGCGGTCGAGGTTGCGGTAGCCTACGGCTTCGCGCATGTGGTGTGGTAGGATGTGGGGCTCGGCTTCGAGGTCGGCTATGGTGCGCGCCACTTTGAGAATGCGGTCGTAGGCGCGTGCGCTCATGTCGAGACGGTTCATGGTCTCGCGCAGTATGTCGAGACATTGCTGAGAGAGCGGGGCGTATTGTGAGAGCATGCGCGAGGTCATCTGCGCGTTGCAGTGCACGCCGGGGTGGTTGCGGAACCGCTCGGACTGTATGGCACGGGCGGCGAGCACGCGGGCACGTATGCGGGCGCTCGATTCACCGGGTGCCGCCGATGCAATCTCGTCGAACGGTACGGGGAGTATCTCCACCTGAAGGTCGATGCGGTCGAGCAGCGGGCCGGAGATGCGGTTGAGGTACTTGCGCACGGCTCCCGGCGGGCATTGGCATGCCTTGGTGGGG
>CAJTMM010000022.1:20235-44967 GCA_910577465.1 uncultured Muribaculaceae bacterium
CGGGGTAGTCTATGGCGTATTTGGCGCGGGCTATGGATATGTGGCGGTCCTCAAGCGGCTGACGCATGACCTCGAGCACCGAGCGGGAAAATTCCGGGAACTCATCGAGAAACAGTATGCCGTTGTGAGCCAGTGAAATCTCTCCCGGTGTGGGGTAGGCTCCGCCGCCCACAAGTGCCACGGGTGATATGGTGTGGTGCGGTGAGCGGAACGGCCGTTGGGTCATGAGCCGCGAGCCTTGCTTGAGCTTTCCAGCCACGGAGTGTATCTTGGTGGTCTCGAGGGCTTCGGCGAGCGACAGCGGCGGCAGTATGGAGGGGAGCCGCTTTGCCATCATGGATTTGCCCGAGCCCGGAGGGCCTACGAGCAATATGTTGTGGCCGCCGGCACATGCCACCTCGAAAGCGCGCTTCACATTCTCCTGACCCTTGACCTCCGAGAAGTCGAAATCGAAATTTTCGGCTGCGGCGGCAAACTCCTCGCGGGTGTTGACTACGGTAGGCTCGATATTGGCATTATCTGAAAGAAAATCCACCACGTCGCGCATGGAGCTTACGCCCAGCACGTCGAGATTATTGACCACGGCGGCTTCGGTAGCGTTGGCACGGGGGAGTATCATGCCGCGGTAGCCCATCTTGCGGGCGAGGATAGCCATGGGTAATGCGCCCTTTATGGGCAGTACCGTGCCGTCGAGCGATAGCTCGCCCATGATGAGGTATTGCGCCAGCCGGTCGGCGGGAATCTTTTCGGCTGCCGCCAATATGCCTACAGCTATGGGCAGGTCGTAGGCGGCACCCTCCTTCTTGACATCGGCAGGAGAGAGGTTGACAAGCACGCGACGCCTTGGGAAATCCAGTCCCGACTGCGCGAGCGCCGACACCACACGCTGGTAACTCTCCTTGACCGCGGTGTCGGGCAGCCCTACCATGTTGAAGGCTATGCCTTGTGTCACGGCTACTTCTATGGTCACTATTATGGCATCGATGCCTTGCACGGCTGCGCCGTAGGTTTTTACGAGCATGGGAGGTGAGGTATGTCGGTGTATGATGGGGTTATTTAAGTCTGTCGGTAATCACAGCTTCAGCTTGGGATACTGATGAGCCACGGTAGAGCTGCGAGCCGGTAGAGTCGGCGACTATGAAGAACGGAAGTCGCGGTACAGCCAGTTTCTGCACGGCGGTGAAAGCCACCGAGCCGGGAGCCCATGTCTGGCTCCATGTGGCGGAGTCGGGCTGTATGCTGCGGGTCCATGCCGCGGAGTCGGGAGCCGTGGATATCTCCACGGGGCGGAACCGCCGATGGGGATATAGGCTTGTGAGATGGCGTATGCGGGGTATGACGGAGTCGCGTGCCGCGCGGCGGTCGGATATGAAGTAGAGCATGGACACCGACTGGTTGCGCGGATTGTAGCGCACCATGGAGTCGCCGCGTCCGTAGAGGTTCATCGGGGCAAGGTCGGCGCGTGTGGCGTTGGAGAGCTGTGATGCGAGTATGGTGTTGAAATTCTGGACCACGGCAGTGGGTCGTACCGCCGGGGATATAAGCGTGAAGAGTGAGTCGGCGAGCTGTTCGTAGCCTTCGGTCCGGAACTCGGTCACGAGTATGGCTGTGGCGGCGATGTTGTTGGGATTTGCCGTCACGAATTCGGCTATGGAGCGGTTGATGGCTTCGGCATCACGTGTGTGCAGTGCCGGGGCGTTGTCGCGCATCCACTCGGCAATCTTGGATGAGGGTGAACTGCCGCTGACGTCGAGAGCCAACGGGTCGTCGATATTGGCGCGGAGTTTTATTTTGTCGCCGTTCTTGACCACGAGCGTGGCTATGGGGGTGCCGTCGGAGAGTGTCACGCTTGCGAGTGTGGGCTGTGCCGATATACCTTGCAGCCGGAACGCGCCAGCTTCGGCAGGTGCCGAAAGGCGTTGCAGCCCGCCATTGGCGTAGTAGGTGACTGTCACTGTCTGTGAACCGATGCCTGTAATTTCACCGCGTATGCTGAATTTCTCACTTTTGCCGCATCCGGTGAGCAGTGCCGCCATGATGATGGCGATGATGGATATGTAGCTTTTCAATTGCAGGTAATGTTGAGGGTGTTAATAATGCAAAGGTAGCTATAAGGGGGAATTAAAGCAAGAAAAAAGGCATCGACGCCCACAAAAAGTGGGTCGATAAGTGTCATACTTAGGATGCAAGTGCTTATCTTTGCCATGTGAAACGGATAATGACTGTAATATTGATAGCGATTGTCTCGGCGTGGTGCGCGCCGCAGTCTGGTGCGCAGATTATGAGCGTGAGCGGCGAGACTATCAATACCGACAGTCTGCGCCGCGATTTCGACCGGCAGCCGTATTTCGGTCTGTACAAGGACAATTATTTCACATTCGGTATGCCTATAGGTCAGAAGCCTACCCGCGAAAACTCAAATGTGAAATTTCAGGTGTCGATATCGCAGCGTCTCACCCGCAGCACGTTGCCTTGGAACACATATCTGTTCCTGTTCTATACGCAGAAGGTGTTCTGGAATGTGCTTGAGAATTCCATGCCCATGACCGACCTGAATTTCAATCCCGGAGTGGGGTTGGTCAAGCCGTTGTTTGCCAAGAACCGTTTCATAGGCAAACTCATGCTGCTGCTCGAGCATGAGAGCAACGGGCGCGACGGCATACAGTCGCGTTCGTGGAATAAGATTACGCTCGGAGCCAATATCATGATTGACCCAACGTTTATAGTCCACGGCAAGTTCTGGATTCCGATAGTCGACGGGCAGAACAATAAGGATATATTGGACTATTGCGGTATATATCAGGTGGGTACGTCGTTCTTCTCTCCCAACAGGCGCTTCGGTGCGAGTGTGACGTTGGTGAAACGTCGCGGGTGGTCGCTCAACTACAACACTATAGTGGAGTTCAACTACCGGCTGTTCAAGCGCGATAATCAGTATCTGTTTCTACAGTACTACAATGGTTACGGCGAAGGGCTGCTGGATTACAAGCAGTTTCATTCGATGTTGCGCGTGGGCATAGTGATAAAGCCGCGGATATTCAGCGATTATTGATTACCGGGAATCAGCGCAGCCATATATTGCGCGCAATGCCCCAAGCAAGCAGTATTATTAACGCGGTCCATATTGCCGTGCGTGAATTGACGGTCATGTACAGCCGCGGGTAGCGGTGGCGCATCAACTGCGCTGCCACAAGGATGGTCACTACGGGAATTGCAGCCACCAGCATGGCGTTGTAACGCCATGCCATGGCGATATCGCCATGGATGAGTGCGTGTATGGCGCGTTGCGACCCGCATCCGGGGCAGTCCCATCCGGTGATGGACTTGAACATGCATCGGGGGAAGATGTGCGTTGCCGGATCGACAAGTGCATACAATAGGAATATCCCTACCGCGGCTATGGCTGCGATAGAGAGTAGTGCGCCGCGTTTGGCTTTGGCGGGTGTCATAGCATGGCGAGTACCATGGAGAATGGAGCCCATACGATGCCTGCGACTATGGTGACGATAAGCCACATCTCGGCTGAGTCGGATGCTTTACGGGCGCCTTCGAGGTCGCCGCCTTCGTAGCGTGGCTCCACCTTGGTGGCATATATCAGGGCGACTATGCCGGTGGGGATGCAGCAGAGCAGCATTGCCACAATGCTCCATGCCAGATATGTGGGCGGCATGGGCTCATTGGGACGGCGCTCGGGGTGCAGGTGCCTGCGCAGCGGTTGCTGCATGGAGGTGTAGGTGGGTGTGGGTTGTACTTCCGGTGCAGGTGTGGGTTCCGGTGCGGGCTGAGGAGCTGCCTGAGCCCGGTTTATGGCATCGGCAAGCTCCGGGAAGAAGCTTGCCTGACGCCAAGATGGTAGTCCCGGGTGCCACACGAGGGTGTCGCGCTGCAAAGGCATGCGGCGAATCTCCTCAAGGGTCAGTGGTCCCATCTGCCGGTTGTCTACTATTATCCAGTAGTTGTTCATCGGTGTGATGCGGGAATGTGATTAGAAGAATTTGGTTTCCACGCCGAGTATGTCGGAGAGGAGGTTGTTGGCAAGACGGCTTGCACCGATACGGAAGTACTCGTTGTCGAGCCATTTTTCGCCGAGCACGTGTTTCACAATTGTGTAGTAGGCTATGGCTTCGTCGGTGGTTGATACGCCGCCGGCAGGTTTGAAGCCTACCATGCGTCCGGTCTGGTCGTAGTATTCCTTTATGCACTGGCACATTATGTAGGCAGCTTCAAGCGATGCACCAGGGTATTCCTTGCCGGTGGATGTCTTTATGAAGTCCGCGCCTGAGTACATGGCGAGGATGGATGCCGCGCGGATGTTCTCGGCGGTCTTGAGCGCGCCTGTCTCGAGGATTACTTTCAGATGGGCGTCGCGGCAGGAGTGCTTGAGTTCGGATATTTCGTCGCACACCTCTTCCCAGTCGCCGTCAAGGAAGTTGCCCAGGTTCATCACTATGTCTATTTCGTCGGCACCGCCTTCAACGGCAAGCGCGGTCTCGGCTACCTTGACCTCGGGGAATGATTGTGATGAGGGGAAGCATCCTGCCACGCAGGCTATGTTTACTTCGGTGACGTCGAGTACGGTGCGCACGACAGGTGCGAAGTTGGGGTACACGCATATTGCGGCAACGGGAGGAAGGTCGCCATGCTCGTTTTCAAAATCATTGACACGTTCGGTGAAACGGGCTACCGATTGGGGAGAGTCGGTGGACTTGAGCGTGGTAAGGTCTATGCAGTTGAACAATAGTTTCATCACGTCTGCCGTGCGGTTTGCCTCCATTTCGTCGGCAAGTATTTTAGCTACTTCTGCCTTTACTTTTTCGTCGTCGGTGGTTACCTGACTTTTGGCTACGGTGTCTTGATATTTATCTGCCATGGTGTGAATTATATTTTTATGGTTATTTGTCTTGTATGTTATTTCTGCAGCTTCGGGTTCTGTCTGTGGCGGTCTTTATCCCTAATGCTTTTCTTGCGGATATTGTTCATGAACGCTTCGGTGAGGTCTATGCCCTCCTGATTGGCGATTGCCACGGTGACCCAAAGCAGGTCGGCAAGTTCATCGGCAAGAGTGTCCTCCTCGCCATGTTTCCACGACTGGTCGCCATGGCGGCGCGCCATTATCCGCGCCACCTCACCTGTCTCCTCGGCAAGTATTGCCATGTTGGTGAGGGGTGAGAAGTACCGCACGCCGGTGGTGGTAATCCATTGGTCCACATCGCGCTGTATCTGGCGCATGGTTATGTCGGGAGATGTGTTATCCATTATTCCTTGAGATGAGAGTCTATTATTATCGTTACGGGACCGTCGTTGACCAATGCCACCTGCATGTCGGCACCGAATACCCCTCGTGCAACAGGGCGTCCTAACCGTTCCGCCACCATGGTGCAATAGGTCTCGTATAGTGGCAGGCTCTGTTCGGGGCGTGCCGCACGGATATAGCTGGGGCGGTTGCCCTTGCGGGTCGAAGCCGTGAGTGTGAACTGGCTCACCGCAAGCACCTCGCCCCCAACGGCTGTTACCGGCAGGTTCATCACTCCGTCGGCGTCGTCGAATATGCGTAATGCCGCCGTCTTGTCGGCGAGCCAGCGGGCATCGTCGATGGTGTCGCCGGTGTCCACGCCCACCAGCACCATCATGCCGGGGCCTATCGCCGAGTGCGTTACCCCACCTATGCTGACCGAAGCTTCCTTTACACGTTGGATTACTATACGCATGTCTTTGCTTAACTGTGAGATGGATTAATAACGCAAACTTAGCAAAAAAATCTCGGAAATTATGTAAGTTTGCATCAGATATTAATAATGTAACGATATAACTGCTGATATGAAGAAATGTATGTCCGCATTGCTTGCGTTGCTGCCGCTGCTTGCGCCGGCGCAGGTCAAGGAGTATGTTGAGCCTGTCGATACGGCTACGGTCGATGTCTCGGGCTGGGATTCGGTGACGGGTGCGCCACGGCTCACATGGGCTTCCAAGAATGTGCATTACCGACAGTTTGCCACACCTCCATCCTACGATGTCGCCGATACGGTGATTAATGTATGGCGCGGTGAACGTGTGGGACTGGAAGCCTTGATGATAAGTCCGGAGACAACAGCTCCATTGTCGCTCTCGCTGTCGGATTTCATGCAAGGCAAGCGTGTGGTGGATGCTCCCGGCAGCCATGCATCGTGGATGCGTTATGTCACCACTACGTCGTGGAATGCCTGCGGCTATCCGTCGGATACGCTGCCTACATATACGGTGCCTGATATGATAGACCTGGAGGGTGTGGCAGCTGCCATGCCTGCGCGCTCGGTGCGCCCGATATGGTGCACTATAGAGGTGCCGCGCGGCATAGCCCCCGGAGCATACGATATGACGCTTACGGTTACTGACCAGAGCTCGCGCCGCAAGGTGGGTGAATTGAAGGTGACTCTTAATGTCAACGAACGTGTGCTTCCCGAGCCCAAGGACTATGCGTTCTATCTCGACCTTTGGCAACAGCCTTACTCCGTGTCGCGTTACTATGGAGTGAAGCCCTGGAGCAAGGAGCACCTCGAACTGATGCGCCCCTATATGGATATGTTGGCACGTGCCGGACAGAAAACGGTGTCGGTGATACTGTTCTATGAGCCGTGGGGCGAGCAGAGCAATGATAAGTTCGAGCCTATGGTGCAGACCACATTGCGCCGTGATGGTTCGTGGGATTATGATTACACCATACTGGACCGTTATGTGGAGTTTATGGCGGAGTCGGGCATAGACGCCAACCTGTCGTGCTTCACCATGATACCGTGGGAGATGAAATTCCGCTATTTCGATGAGTCCAAGGGTGACTATGATTTCCTTGCCACCACATCCGACTCGCCCGAGTACAAGGCGCTGTGGACCGACTTCCTTCAGAAGCTCACCGCGCACCTGAAGCAGAAGGGGTGGTACGATAAGACCATGATAGTGATGGACGAGCGCGGGCTCCCCGATATGCTCAATGCCTACCGTGTTGCCAAGGAGGCTGTGCCCGGAATAAAAATGTCGCTTGCAGGAAGCTATCACAAAGAATTGATAGATAGCTTGGAGTCTTATACGCTAATCAAGGGCGACTTCTTCCCCGAGGATGTGATGAGGCGCCGTCACGAAAAGGATTTCATAACATTGATGTACACCTGCTGCGCTACACCCGCACCAAGCCAGTTCAGCAACAGCGCACCTGCCGATGGTGCTTATCTGCCCGTCTATGCCACGGCCACAGGTCACGATGGCTATCTGCACTGGTCGTATATGAACTGGACCGACAATCCGTTGGAGGATACCCGCTTCCGCATGTTCGCCCCCGGCGACACCTATTTTATATATCCCGACGGTCGCTCCTCCATACGTTACGAGCGTATGGTCGAAGGTATCCAGATGAGCGAGAAGCTGCGTATGCTGCGTGAGGAGATGGTTGCCGCCAAGGATATCGAGGGTTTACAGCGATTGGAAAACGCGTTGTTGCCCATCCGCTCCGGAGCCATGAACGAGTGGTATCCGACATCGGCTGTGGTCGACCAATTGCAAGAAGCCATCGACGGAATGTCGAAATGATATATGCCGCTTCGGCGCGGTAATCGTAAGATATAATCAGGTGGGGCTTTGACCGGGATTTCCGGATAGCCCCACCTGATTGTATATGTCGTGTATCGTTAGCTATTGGTCGCCTGCTTCCTTTTTCTTTCCGGCGAGCATACCGCATGCTGCCATTATGTCCTCGCCGCGCGATGCTCGTATGGTCGCCGTTATGCCAAGGTCGTTGAGCCGGTCGCGGAACGCCACCATGGTGCGTGAGTCGGCAGAGCGGAGGTCTACGTCGGGGATGGCATGGAAGCGTATCAGGTTCACGCGGCAGTGCAGCCCGCGCAGCAACCGTGCCAACGCATCGGCATGGCGCATGTCGTCGTTCAGCCCGCGCCACATTATGTATTCCACCGACAGGCGGCGTTGGTGGCGCCAGTCGTAGCCGCGCAGCATGTCCAGAACCTCCACCAGCGGATAGGCGCGTTCCACGGGCATCAGCCCCGCGCGTTCAGTGCCGAAGGGCGAGTGGACGCTTATTGCCACATGTACCTGCGTGTCGGTTATAAGACGGCGTAGCTCGCCAATCTTGCCTATGCTCGATACGGTGATGCGTTTCGGGCTCCATGCCAGACCCCATGGGGCTGTAAGTATTTCAATGGCGGTGAGTACGGCGTCGAGATTGTCCATCGGCTCGCCCATGCCCATGAACACCAGATTGGTCAGCCGCTGGCTTTCATCTACCGAAAGCACCTGGTTTATGATGGCGGCGGCGGTGAGATTGCCGTGAAATCCTTGTCGGCCCGTCATGCAGAAGCGGCAGTTCATCTTGCAGCCGGCTTGTGAACTCACGCAGAGCGTGGCACGCTCGCCGTCGGGAATCATCACCGACTCTATGTCGCGTCCGCCCACACCCTCAAAAAGATATTTGACCGTTCCGTCCGAAGACACCGCGCGGGCTATCGGTTGTTGCCGCCCTATGCAATATCGCTTGTCAAGCTCCTGACGGGCGCGTATCGAAAGGTCGGTCATCGAATCGATATCGGTGGCGCGCTTCTCGTAGAGCCATCGGGCTATCTGTTTGGCTGCAAATGGCTTCATTCCGCACTCTGCGGCTACCTCGCGCAGCTGCGGCAGTGTCATGCCTATAAGTGGAGTCTTGGTATCCATTTGTATGAGAAAATAATTTGCGTGTACGTATATGTGTTGCCGTTGTGAAAAGCCACGGCAGTTATATTATTAAGGTGTAAAGATAGTAAAAAATACTTACATCATGGTTGCGCAGGCACACTTGCGCACAAGTGTTAAAAATGGCGTTTAGGTGTTTTAAAATCTTTTTGCAATTATATTATTGACAATAAGGCTATTATGTGTAACTTTGCAGTGCTTACCTAAAAAATCGAATACGGGGAATCAGTAATTGTGCCTGATAGGGGATTTTCCCTATGTCACTGCTTAAGAAATCCGTTCCATTCTGGCATGCCGCCCGGATGTGTGTCATCATCGTTGATGGTATGAGACGGACAGATGCTGATTACGGTATCGGTTTCCGGTATTGCAATCCGGTATTTTACCGGAGCCATTGTATAGTCCAATGTTTTGTTAGACAAATATACTTGAATTTTGGTTATGAGGGAGGTGCGCTTCTGTGAAGAAGTGCATCTCGTGTTTTTATATGTTGGTGCTCAACAGGAATAGGGGGATGGTGATAAATTTTTTTGTTAAATGTGCAGATTTGTGTTAATTGCTAATTTTTTTTGTGACAAAATAATAAAACAATAAAGTTATTTCATATCTTTGTCGAGATTTAGTTTATTGACGCCGTGCGCTTTGTGCATTCATTCGCGCTTATGTTATTGGTGAAAAGTGGCGCGTTGTAACCTTAAATCGTTGTGAACCAATCGCATTACGGCACTTATTGTGTCGGTTTGTAATATTTGAGCAATAGAAACAGAAAAAACTATAGTAATTATTTTTACCTTATGCTAAAACCAATCAAATCAGTAAGCAAACTTCTTTTGGTCGCTTCCTTGATGGGTGTCATGGCATGCCCTGACCTCGCGCAAGCGGCACCTGCGGCTACAGTTGCAGCGCCACAAGGCGCCAACACTGCGACAGGTGTTATCAAGGATGAGTTCGGCGACCCGATGATCGGAGCCACTATCCGCGTTGCAGGCAATCCCGCGCAGGGAGCCGCTACCAATATTGACGGTGAGTTCTCGATTGCCAATGTTAAACCCGGTACGAAGCTGCAGATTACCTCTGTTGGCTATAAGCCCATGGAAGTGGTATGGAACGGTACTGCTCTTGACATCGACATGGAGCTGAACACCCAGCAGCTCGATGAGGTCGTGGTGACCGCTATGGGTATAACCCGTGAGGCCAAGACCCTTACCTATGCAGCCCAGACCATCAAGAACGATGAGGTGACCCGTATCAAGGAAACCAACTTCGTCAACGCACTCCAAGGTAAGAGTGCCGGTCTGACCATCACCCCCAACAACTCCGGTGCCGGTGGCGGTGCCTCCCGTATAGTACTTCGTGGTTCCACCTCTATCCTTGGTACCAACCAGCCTCTTATCGTACTTGATGGTGTGCCTATGCAGAACGGTATGGGTTCGCAGGTTGAGGATGGTATCTCTATGGGTGGTGGTCGTAGTGGTGACGACTTGCTTTCTACCATCAACCCCGAGGATATCGAGAACATGACCATCTTGAAAGGCCCGAACGCGGCTGCTCTTTATGGTTCGGCTGCCAATAACGGTGTTATCGTCATCACCACCAAGTCCGGTGCGAGCGGTGCTGTTAAAGTCGACATCTCTACTTCTACATCTATCGACCGCATTGCTTTGTGGCCCAAGCAGCAGCATTCTTTCGGTATTACCGATACCGGTAATAACACCCACACACAGTGGTCGGCTTGGGGTCCGTTGGTTGGCACCCGCGATGCCGATGATATAAATATGTATCCATGGCTTATTAACGGAAGCCGTGACGCTGTGAAGGATTTCTTCCAGACCGGTGTTACACTTAATAATGGTATTACCCTGTCAGGCGGTACTGAAAATTCACGCACCTATTTCTCTTATAACAATACATATCAGAAAGGTGTGATGCCGCGCAACCAGTTTGTGCGTAATAATGTGATGTTGAAAGAATCATTCTCTCTCTTCAACAAGAAGGTTAACATCAGCACTTCATTGAACTGGATTCACCAGCGCACAGCCAATTCTCCTGTTGTGGGTAAGGCTCTCTCAAGCTTGTTTGCCCTCTATCGTACCCCGGCTGACGTCGATATGCGTTACTTCAAGAATCATTACAGTCACGAAGGTGTGGCAGGTGAAACGCTTGTGTCCGATAAGCTCACCGGTAACCCCAAGCTTGCCGGCCAGCCGATTCAGACCTGGAACTGGTTCGTGGAATACTTGAACAACCCCTTCTGGATCAACAATATGATTAACGATAAGGTGACCCGTGACCGTATTCTTGGAAACATCACCCTCGATTGGAACATCTGGAAAAACATTAAGTATCAGACCCGTTTCAGTGTGGATATGGTGCTTGACAATAGCCTTAATGAAGAGTATGCCACCACATTCCGTGCGGCATTCGACTACAAAGGCGGTAAGTACAATTCAAGCAACAGCCGCTCCAGCGACCTTTATAACGACCACATGATTACGTGGAACGACCGTTTTGCCGACAAGTTCGATGTCAATGTCGCCGCCGGTGGTAGCTTCTCGCGTCATTATTCCCGCAGCACATCCATATTCACCGGTATCGATACATCCGGTGTGCCTAATGCATTTGTTCCGCAGAACAGTAAGTATTACCGTCCCACTAATCCCAACGGTAGTGCTACAAGCGCTTCCGACTCATGGGACTATACCGACTGGAGTTCAGCATTGTTTGTTACCGCTTCAATCGGTTTGTTCGACAAAGTTTATGTCGATGGTAGCTACCGTCGTGACTGGGCACAATCATTCCAGCAGTTTACCAAGGACGGAAGCTATAAGTCGTTCGGTTATTATTCTGCCGGTGTCAATGTTCTGATCGACAAATTCCTGCCCCGTCAGAACTGGCTTGACCAATTGAAGTGGCGTGCCAGCTGGTCGGTTGTAGGTAATGCCGTGCCCAACACTCTTTTCGCACGTCAGAGCCTCAACTTCCAGACCGGAGTTATCTCAGCCCGTCCTCCTATGTTCGACGACCCCAAGCCTGAAACCACCTCGGCATTTGAAACCGGTCTTGACATGTGGATGTTCAACAACAAATTCAATTTGGATGTAACATACTACAACTCCACTCTCCGCAACCAATTCCTGTATGTAAGCACATCAAGTGGTGAAAGCAAGCCTGTAAATACCGGTGAGATTCAAAACTATGGTCTTGAGGTGTCTGCCGGTTACCGTTGGGCAATCAACCGCGACTGGACATGGCAATCCAACGTTAACTTTGCATGGAACTCCAATAAGATCAAGGAAACCTACATGAATGAGAATGGCACTCCTTATATATATGAGGTTGGTCCCAAGGCATTCCATATCAAATATATGGAAGGCGGAAAGTATGGCGACATATATGTCAACTCGTTCAAGCGCGATGAAAACGGACACATCGTGGTGAACAACATCGATGATCCTGCCAACGCTGTACCTGTTATGGCTTCAGGTCTTTATGAAACATACGTAGGTAATACTACATCACCTGTGACATTGGGCTGGAACAACACCATTACATGGAAGAACTTCACGCTCTACTTCCTGATTGACGGACGCATCGGCGGTAAGGTGATGTCACTCACCGAGCCTGACCTCGACCGTTTCGGTATCTCCACCCGCTCGGCAGCTGACCGTTTGGCAGCCTTGAAGAACCCCGACCTTCAGGCATTTGACGCCAATGGCGATATGATACTTATGAAATATCTCCCCGATGGTTCCGGACGTAAGATTTCCGTACAGCGCTATTATGAGACTGTTGGTTCCAATCCTATGGAAGACCATGTTTACGATGCCACCAGCTTCCGTATGCGCGATATTTCACTGTCCTACACCCTTCCGAATCTCTTCGGAATGTCTAAAGGCATGACTGCTCAGTTCTCGGTCAAGAACGCATTCTTCCTGTATAAGGATTCTCCCGTGGATCCCGATATCTCTGTATCGGCTGCCAACGGTTTCTCCGGCATTGACTCCTATTCACTGCCCACATTGCGCTCTTATTGTGTGACTCTGAAATTTAATTTCTAAAGAAATACTCCTAAATACTATTCTGTAAAATCAATGAAAAAAATATCATTATTCACATATATGGCAGTTGCCGCCGCCGCGTTGTCCATAGCCATGACATCATGCGGTGATGAACTGAAGCCTTATCCATGGGCGCCTGACAACACCGATACCAGCGGTGATGGTGAAGGTGAGGGTGCCCGCTATATGGAGTCTCTGGAACTGGAGCTTCGCGGTGCTATCCCATCGATGCTCAACTATCGCAAGACAGATGGTGGCTGGGCATACCACGAATATCAGTATCAGCGTTCAAACAATATCGACAACTACGCCGGATACTGGACTTATACCAAAAACAACTTCCAGTTCGGTCCTGCATTCCCGACATTGTACACCGACGATAACGGCTATCTGGGTGGTCCGTGCAACAATCACCTGTTCATTCAGTCTAAAAATGCTGTGCTTTATGCATCGGAAGAACTGCCATTGAACAATGGCAAGGACTCCACCGTCATCGTGTCACGTCCCGAATGGCGTGCGGTGGCATTGATTTGCCAGGCTTATCTCGGTCATGAGCTGGTGGACTTTTATGGAACCATTCCTTTCATCGATTGGCGAAACAATAAACGTACCTACCCGTTGAACTATCAATCCGGCCCCGAAGTGTACAAGCAGATTTTCGCTGACCTTGATGAGTCCATCGCCATATTGAAAGAACGTCAGCCGTCGGAAAGCGACCTCATACGTGTGGAAGGAACCGATACCGAAAGCACTATCACTCGTTGGCGTTGGCAGTATTGGGTTAAGTTCGCTAACTCCATCAAGCTGCGTATGGCAATGAACATGGTCGACTATGTGGATCCCGATCCCGTTTATGGTCCCGAAAGCAAGCCGTTTGTTGCGCAGAATATAGCAGAAGAGGCTGTTGCCGATGAGATAGGCGTGCTTCAGTTGGGCGATGACGATATCGCGCATCACATGTCCACTCACTACTGCGCCATTTACGGTATAGCCAAGGATTGGCACGACATACGTCTGAATGCCAACCTTGAGAACATACTCAAGCATTTCAACAACCCGTTGCTCGAAGAGTGGTTTGATCCTAACACCTATGCTATCAAGAGCAAGCGTGGCGGTGTCATAGCTCCCACCGGTATCTACGGTGTACGTCCCGGTCTTATGACTGAGGATAATGTGCAGCCCAGCGATGCTGCCGCTGCAAGTTATGCCAACTTTGCATTCCTCAGCCCGCGTCATGAATATATGGACCAGCCGTTCCTGCAAGTGGCGGAAGTCCTGTTCCTGCGTGCTGAAGGCGCTTTGCGCAATTGGGCTATGGGAGGAACTGCCGAGCAGTTCTACCGCGATGGTATCACTCACGTGATGACTAAATACGGTATCGAGCAGTCGAAAATCGATACTTATTTGAATCAGACCAATCTTCCTATGGTCGGTTACAAGGATTACTATCGTCCCGAATATGATTGCGACGGACGTGTTACTTGTGATGTGAAGTGGAACGACAGTGACCCCGCAGAGCTTAAACTCGAAAAGATTATCACCCAGAAATGGATTGCCAACTTCCCGTTGGGTTCTGCTGCATGGACCAACTACCGCCGTACAGGCTATCCCCGTTTGATTCCTGTGCTTATCAATAACATGCAGGGTGTCGATACCGAGATGCAGATTCGTCGTATGACTTATACCGCCACTCCCAACAATGCTACCGAAATAGCTCAAATCACAGAGCTTCTTGGTGGTGAGCAGACTGCCGGTACACGCGTGTTCTGGGATATCAACTCCACAACCTGGAATAAGGATGAAAATGGTCATTACGTGCCAAACAACCATTTAAACTAATTAAGTTATTAGCCCTACTTAATAAAATTGTTAAAGATGAAATTTCTGAAAAATATATCTTTCGGTATTGTTGCCGTTTCAGCATTGGGGTTCTTCGCTACATCATGTAGCGAAGAAGCCACCCTGGACGGTGCCGATGCCGTGTACATTGAGATTTCCCCTTCTTCCGACATCACTCTTTTTGCCGGACAGAAGATGAAAGTTTCCGCCAAGGTTACTAATGTTAGCGGAAAAGAGATAAAGACTCCCATGGAGTGGTCGGCAGACGAAAGCGGTGTGATAGAATTCGGCACCAATGATACCATTATAGCTGCGGCTGATGCTCAGGGCAAGAGCACGAAATTACGCGTGACATTGCCTAACAAGCAGACTGCCGTTGCCAATGTGTCGGTTGTCAACCGTTCATTGTACAATGCGTTGAAACCCCTTACCGAAAGCAAGGTTTCGTATGAATTGGTACGTAACGATACAGCTTGGTTCTCGGTTACTCCGATTGAACTGGTTGATGAATATCCCATGTCATGGAGCGCTGAAATCCTCGAGATGAAAAATGAGGATGCCAACCCCGAGGACTATAGCTTCTATTTTGCAGAAGGTCAGGAACTGTATATCGACCGTGAGGAATCGCGTGTAGGTGTTGTCTATACCGCGCCCCGTTGCGCTGCCGAAGCTCAGGTTTCGTTGACTATCGGTTCGCCTGAGGACAATGTCACCGCTTCCGTTCCCGTTACCGTGTGCCCGAAATTCTCTCCCGGCTTCGAGGTTGAAGGCAAACGTCCCCTTCCGAGTGAGGCTAACGTATCGAACGTGAAGGTAACCAATCTTGATGTCGTTGTCGATGTCAACTCCACCTATAGCGTAGGTGTGTGTGTGGGTATGGACGGATATGAGGAAGATTTCAAGAATGCTGAGGTTTTCGGCAAATGGGAGCTTTCCGGCAGCGGTGTCATCTTGGAAAAGATGTACGTTGACCCCGACTATCTCAATGCCGGCCGCCGCAGCGGTTATGTCGCTTATCTCGACGTGCGCTCGGGTGCTATGGAGAATACCAATGACCCGGCTATAATCAAATACACCCTTCCCGGTGCCGAACTTATATGTAAGGTCACTGTTGAGGATTACAGCATCAGCCATCCGGTGGAATATATAGTCGTGAGCAAGGATGGTGTTGAGACAAAGGAATTCACTGTCAAATTGGGCGATTCGTTCACTTTCGATGTGTGGGTTGAACCTAAATTGTCATGGTCATACCATATCCCCGTGATAGAATCATCCAATCCTGCTGTAGTTACCGTGCCCGAGCGCGGTGAGGACGATGGATATGGTCGTTCACTCGAGACTCATAGCCCCGGTGAAGCTTATCTGACATTGAAATCACTCGATAAGACAGAGACTGTCAAGGTCACTGTACTTGACCAGGTGTCACGTATCGACTGGCAATCATTCGGTACCGTGACTGTCAATGAAGGACAGCAGGTAGAATTGTCCACCACTGTTTACATGGCATCTGATCCCAATACCCCCGCCACCTCTCTACCGGAACCTATCCAGTGGGTTATATCCGACCCGTCGGTAGCGTCCGTGGAAACTAAAGCCGGCGATCCGTTCAGCTGTGTGATTTCCGGTCTTAAGGAAGGTACTGTTACATTGCAGGCAATTTGCGATGGTAAGTCCGCTGAACGCCGTGAAGTCAGCGTCATTACATCATCCGATGTAACCCTCGAGGGTGAAACCAACTATGACGATGCCGGTGCATCGGTGTACCGTGACGGTGATGGCTTGTGGATCAACTACGGTAACTACGATGAGACGTTCCATGAATTCTTTATATCACTCCCCGGAGTTGATACACTCGACGGTACATTTGTGCTTAATTCATCGTACTTCTCGTTCGACGGTATCGAATATGAAGATGTGGCATGTAACATAACCATTACATCCGATGGCGATGGTTATTGTGTGCTCAATGGTGAATGTACTATGCCTTCCGGACAGAAGCTTGTGTTCAAGAATGCACGTTTCTACGTCGATGAATAATACTTATATTGTGACTGAAACCGCACTATGCGGCTTCAGTCACAATTAATTGCTATAATAATCAATCACTTACCAATAAAATCATTCACATGAAAACAAAGTTACTCTTGTTTGCCGGAATGGGGACGATAGCCTTGGGAGCTGCTGCACAGCAACTTCAGGAGGGTTATGTCACGTTTCCCGAATCCGGGTCATTGCACACTTACATTCCAGCGTGGAATGGTGGCAATGGAAAAATCACTATCAACAATCAGGAATGGGAGGATGAAGAGTTCTTCATTTCGCGTGTAAAACCGAAAACTCGATTCTATAATCGTCAGACACAGGTTTATACCACCATTAATGACGCTAATGACAAACGTTATGTCAATTGGGTGCCAATCGGTGAACCCGAATATAACGCCGTGCCCAATGCATTGTTTGATAGCGACGTGTTCAGTATGTGGAGCTATGTTGACCACTATGGCAACTGGACCAGCCCCTACGGTTGGGTACCCGCTGCGTTCTCTGATATAGCCCATAAGAATGGTGTCGCCGTTTCAGGTGTCGCTTCAGTGCCGTTCGGTTCTATTTCATCCGGATGGAGAACCTGTTTTACAGGTATGTCGGGTTTGAGTGCCGATGCTGTGGGTAAGTTCCTTTACTACCATGGTGTGGACGGTCTTGGCTACAATTCAGAATGGAGTGCCTACAACCCTACCGGATTGGCTGCGTTGCATAATAGTCTTAAAACGTATATGGCAGGCAAGAATCCACTGTTTGAAAACATGTGGTATGCCGGTACTACCTACAGTAGTGGCTGTTCGTTTGACAGTAGAATAAGTACTTATAAGGAAATATTTGAAGGTTCGTCGCTGTTCCTTAACTATAACTGGGCAGGTCGGTCATGGTTTACCAATTCTGAAATTTCCAAGGATATTGCAGATATGGGCAAGTCCTCATTCCTGATTTATGCCGGTGGTGACCAGGAGGGTGACAAGACCGGAGGTAATTTTGTGGCGCTCAATAATGTCAATGTCTCCATTGGTATATGGGGTTCGCACCGTCACAATATGTTCTGGCAAGGACGTAATGCCAACGGTTCAATCCCTGAAAACCAGCAGCGTCTTTACCTCAATACTTGCGAGCGCTGGTACACTAACTGGGAGCGCAATCCCGCCATACGTCACGCTGTCAATAATGCTCCCGGCTTCCGTCCTTACGATGGCTGGTGCGGTATCTCATCTATGATGAGTGCGCGTTCGGTACTGAGCTGGAACGTGAATACCGAGCCTTTCTACACATTCTTCAACATAGGCAACGGTCGCTTCTTCAACTGGCATGGCAACCGCGTGAGCGACAATCCCTGGTACAGCATAGGTATCCAGGACTATCTGCCCACATGGCGTTGGTGGTTCGCCCCCTCATTCATGGATGGCAATGTCACTGCCGGAAGCACTAATCTTGCTGCCGACTTCACATGGGACGATGCCTACTTTGGCGGCTCATGTGTTAAGGTGGAGGGTAGCACAACAGAAGAGTATCTGCACCTGTTCAAGACCGATTTCATAGTGCCCAACGGAAAAATACGAGTTGCGTATAAACTTCTGGAAGGTTCTGCCGATATAGAGTTGGTTACTTCCAATATCGAAGCACCCAGAGAGGTGTACATGACATATCCCATGCTTACCACAGCCGGTTCCGCCGATGCTATCGACAAGACATTCAATGACGGTGCCGATAGCTGGAGCGTGGTTGAGTTTGAAGTCAACGCTGCTGACTATAGCTCGAAAAAGAAAATGGCTGTAATAGCCTTGCACTTTAAGAATGCCAAGAACATGAAGCTGCTTCTCGGTGAGCTGTCAGTGGTAAAATCTTCGGCTTACACCACCCCGGCTGCTCCTCAGATCACCAAGAGCAAGGTGTTGAGCAACAATTACTCCGGTGTTGACGGCAAGATTATCTGGTCTATGCCCAATACCAAGGCTGTAGGCGAACCTGTCTACAACTCCGATGTCAAGGCTTCGATGTATAAGGTATATGCACGCGAAGAGGGTCAAGAACCTGTATTCCTCGGTGCCACCACTTCATGGGCTGCAATCGGCTTCCGTGCACCCAACACCGATTCGGGCAAGAAGATTCAGTACGGTGTGAGCGCAGTATCGCTTGATACCCGCAGTGAGAGTGCCATCACCTGGGGTGATCTCCTTGCCAAGGGTGAGTATAATCAGAGCGATGAAATCACCATCGACAAGACTACTATCAAGCCCAATGAATCGTTCCTGATTTCGTATGTCGACCCACGTCACACCTCATCGACATGGAAGCTCAAGAACAGTGCAGGTCAGGTAGTGGCTCAGTCCAGTGGTCTGGAACTCAGTGTGCCTGACGGTTTGAGCGACCTTGGCGGTTACGATTTGTATATTGACGAAGGTACTGCAAATGCCCGCGTACTTGGTTACTATGTACAGGTTTCATCAGAAGAGATAGGTGCTATACCTCAAGTGCTTAGCCTTACCCATAACGACAATACCGTTACCGAAAATTCGTCGGATGTGAATATCACTCTCACCGATACACCCTCCCTTGGTTATACCGGTCGTGCTGCCGATGGTTCGGCATCGCGCGGTATTAAGGCGATAAATGGCTATATGATAGGTTGCAACTCCGCAGATGTGGATGTTACTGCCAATAAATCATTCTCTGTAGCCGGATGGTTGCGTTTCGACGAGTTCCCCGAATCTGATTTCACACTTCTCAATATCAGTAACCTGGCAGGTGGATGGCCTCAGTCCAACTGGGGCTGGATGTGGTGTGCATTGGATCCTAATGGAGTATTTGACCTGGTGTTCCGTGGTGCGGAATCTGATAGCAGTTCTCCCGGTGAGTTGCACTACAAGTTGCCTAACACACGTCTGCAGGCAGGTATGTGGACACACTTGGCTTTCGTGTTCGAATACAATTCTTCTAAGACCGCATTCCGCTGCTATGTATATGTCAACGGTATCAAGCAGGAAACCACTTGGTGGCAGTATTCCGTAGGCAACCAGGCAAATCAAGGCAATAAGTACTCCGACATGACCACTGACGATTGGTGTCAGGGACAAAGCTATGCTCTTCCCGGTGCTATGGATATCTATTTCTTCGGTCCTAAGCATGAAGGTTCGGCTGTAGACGGTGTCATGGATGACTTGCAGATCTGGAATAAGGCTATGACTGCCGAGGATGTGAAAACATCTATGAACGGTTTCACTGCCGATAATATCCCCTCGGGTGTACAGTGTGTATGGTTCTTCGAGGATGATGCCAATAGCGACAAGAGCTACTCGTCGCTCGGTGCACTCACCGGTAAGAAAGGTTTCTGCTATGACTGGGAAACTGTAAATAATTCTAAGGTCCGCGTTTACCGTGATCCTATCTTCGAGCCCGGTTCACCTTTCCTCTCGGGTACCGCTTATCCTGTGGTGACCACTCCGCAGTGGAGCGATACTGACCGTCGCACTCAGTTCTTGGGCGAAGGTTCAGACACCGCAGGTAATGCTACCGCATCGTTTAAGAACGCAGGCGACCACCAGGTGACCCTTACATTGACCAATAACTACGGCTCACATTCAGCCAACTATCCGGTATTTACCGTGGAAGACCAGTTGGGTGCTATCGATGGTGTGGTTGCCGACGGATCGGATGTAAATGCCTATACAGTCGATAAGGTTCTGTTTGTACAATTCGCAGCCGACGGACAGTACAATGTAGAGGTTTACAATACCTCCGGTATGCTTGCCGCCGCCGAACGCACCAATGCAGTGGCAGGACAGTATGCCCGTATCAACCTTGGTACCCCCGGTGTTTACATCGTCAAGGTAGTGAAAGATGGCAAGGAGCTTCGTTCTTTGAAAGTACTCAATAAGTAAAAGTTCTCCTTACTGATATAAAAAGGAGCGCATATTATGGTATGTGCTCCTTTTTTTTCAGTATATTTGTTGTGTGAATCTTATTTAAAATTCAAATACATTAAATCAATTCAATGAAAAAAGTATTTCTATTAGTCGGTGTGACTGCGATCGGCATTTCGGCAGGTGCGCAGCGACTCACCACCGATTACATCCAATGGCCCGCTTCCGAAAAATTGCCTGATTATATCAAGGCATGGAATGGTGGCGAGGGAACCATTCAAGTTAATGGTTCGGAGTGGGAAGATGAGGAATTCTTCACCTCCCGTGTTAAACCTAAGGCGCGTTTCTATAATCAGGCAACGCAGGTCTATCCCGAAATTACGCAATATTTCTATGACGAGGAAAAGAAACTAGGAGTCGGTACGGATAAGCGTGTCCTTAACTGGGTGCCTATAGGCGATCCTGACTTCAACGCTCTTCCCGACGGTGCTTTTGACCGTGAGGTGTTCAGTATGTGGAGCTATATGGACCATTGGGGTAACTGGACAGCCCCTTACGGATGGGTGATAGGTGCGTTTGCCGACGCATGTCACAAAAACGGTGTGGCTACATCGGGCGTGGCATCTGTGCCTTTCGGTTCTATATCCTCCTCATGGCGTGAGGCATTTACCGGAATGGGCGGAATCGAAACGGATAAGATAGGTAAATTCCTATACTATCACGGTGTAGACGGTCTGGGATATAACTCCGAATGGTCAGGATATGCTCCCACTACCCATCTTGTATCTATGCATAAAGCCCTTTATGAGTATATGGGCGATTCGATTATGGTAGATGGCAAGAAGAAAGTGAACCCTCATGCCAATCCTCTGTTCGAGAACATGTGGTACGGCGGTACCACGGATGGCGGTGGCTGTTCGTTTGATACCGGTGTGGGCACTACAGGCAACAATGCCCAGATATTCGAAGGCTCTTCTATATTCCTGAACTACAACTGGGCGCGAGGAACGTATGAGGAATCTTCAGTGGCATACGCCAAAAGCGTTAATCGTAATCCGTTCCATATCTATGCCGGATACAATATGCAAGGCGGCGAGCCCGGTCCGAATGTGTCATCCAATAAGGGAAATTTCGCATACGTAAAGAATTTCCAGTACTCGATAGGTCATTGGGGTGCCCACAGCACCAATATGGTGTGGCCGGCTCGTACTGCCAACGGTAGTAGCGATGCCGCTAAACAGGCGACTTATCAGAAGATGATAGAGCAATGGTATTCTAATGGCAACCGGAATCCGGCAATAAAGATTACCCCCAAGGATGTTACCAACTTTTCTCCGAATGACAATTTCCATGGTCTTTCAGCAATGGTAAGCGCTCGTTCGGTGCTGAGCTGGAACGTGAATACCGAGCCTTTCTACACATTTTTCAACATAGGCAACGGCCGCTTCTTCAACTGGCATGGCAACCGCGTGAGCGACAATCCCTGGTACAATATCGGTGTTCAGGATTATCTGCCCACATGGCGTTGGTGGTTCGCCCCCACGTTCATGAATAGTGATGTCACTGCCGGCAGCACACGTCTTTCTGCCGAATTTACATGGGACGATGCCTACTTCGGTGGCTCATGTGTTAAGGTCGAGGGAAGTACCTCCGACGAATATCTGCACCTGTTCAAGACTAACTTTGTAGTACCTAAGGGTAAAATCCGTGTTGCCTACAAGCTGTTGGAAGGTTCTGCCGATATAGAGTTAGTGACATCGAATGCCAAGTCCCCCAAAACGGTGTCCAAGACCTACTCCTTGCTTACCACAGCCGGTTCTGCCGATGCTATCGACAAGACATTCAATGAAGGTGCCGATAGCTGGAGCGTGGTTGAGTTTGACGTCAAAGCTACTGACTATAGCTCGACCGATAGAATGGCTGTAATAGCCTTGCACTTTAAGAATGCCAAGAACATGAAGGTGCTTCTCGGAGAGCTGTCAGTGGTAAAATCCTCGGCTTACACCACCCCGGCTGCTCCTCAGATTACCAAGAGCAAGGTGTTGAGCAACAATTACTCCGGTATCGACGGCAAGATTATCTGGTCTATGCCCAATACCAAGGCTGTAGGTGAACCTGTCTACAACTCCGATGTCAAGGCTTCGATGTATAAGGTGTATGCACGCGAAGAGGGCGGTATGCCTGTGTTCCTCGGAGCCACCACTTCATGGGCTGCAATCGGTTTCCGTGCACCCAACACCGATTCGGGCAAGAAGATTCAGTACGGTGTGAGCGCAGTATCGCTTGATACCCGCAATGAGAGTGCCATCACCTGGGGTGAACTCCTTGATAAAGGTGAATATGTTACTGATGAAAATATCACTATCAACAAGAATGTAATAAAAACCAACGAGTCGTTTGAACTCAGCTATGTCGATTCAAACCACGCCGCTGCGACTTGGACACTTACCGATGACTCAGGCAATGAAGTATGGTCGGGTTCGGGTGTTACAGTGGTATGCCCCGGTTTGCCTTCACTCGGTTCGTATGATTTGACTGTAACCTGCAATGGCAATACTACGGAATATCCGTCGTATATAGCGATCTCAAGCGACGCTGTAGGTGCCCTTCCTGAAATCAAGACACTTTCAATAGGCGATAAGGTAGTGGATGAAACAGCAACGTCAGCACCTGTAGAAATCAAGGTCAACGAACCGCTTACATTTGCCTATACCGGTCGTGTGGCTGATGGAGCCGCTTCCCGCGGTATCGATCTTCACGAAGGTCTGTTTGGTGTTAATGTAGGAGAGTTGCAGATGGAAAGCAACAAATCGTTCTCAGTAGCGTTCTGGACCAAGCTTACCAGTCTGCCCGAGCCTATGGCAAACTTCATTACCATAGAAGACCGTTGCGGTGCCGGATGGCCTAACCGCTACTGGGATTACTTCTGGTCACGTATCACTCCCGAAGGTAAATTCAACGGTCGCCTGATAGAGACTTGTTGGGCAATGAATATGTCCGGTTCAGATTCAGGTATGCGTATGCACTACGGCTTCAATGACACGAAGCTCAATCTCAATGCCTGGACTCATATCGCTGTGGTGTTTGAGTATGATAATAATGCCAATGTGCGTATGAAGTTCTATGTCAACGGAGTGCAGCAGATGGTATCATATTACTCTTATCTTGATAAGGAAGCCGCCAATACGGCTATAGCCAAGACCGGTGTCGGTGGTGACAATGGTAACTGGGACCGCTATGATGCATTGGCTGCGGCTGCCGGCAGCAATGGTGGCAGCAATGTGCTGAATCCTCCCATGAAGCCCTGTCAGAACCCGATTGGTGCCGCACGTTGGATTTCGTTCGGCGGTAATGCGTCGTCACGTAGCGTTGCAGCTCTTGATGGTGTGATTGACGATTTCCAGGTATGGGGCAAGGCTATGACCGACGAGGAAGTGGCTGCATCCATGGCAGGTCTGGATGGAAATAATCTTCCTGCCGATGTGCTTGGCTTCTGGAGTCTTGAAGATGAACCTATCGTGGAAACAGTGACATTGAATATCGATGGAACTTCCAAAAATGTGGACATGTACAAGTTTACCGGTAAAGTTGGTGCCAATGCCAAGAACAAGTCTCCTAAGGCTATGCGCTTCAATTATATCGATGACTGTGCCGGTGTTGACGGCTCGGAAGCCCCGATGTTTACCTCCGGGTCTCCGTTTATACCCGGCGAGGCTTTCCCCATCGTAACCAAGCCCACCTGGAGCACCAAACGTGCTACGGTACTCGGTGATGGTAATGATACGGAAGGTTCCGCTACCATAGAGTGGGCTAAGCCCGGTGATTATGCCGTTACACTCACGCTTAACAATGGTCACGGTGAAGTATCCAAGGACTATCCTGTGGTTAAAGTAGCTGAGACGTTAAGCGCTATAGAGGGTATTGGCAATGATGGTGCCGAGTTTACTACTTATACCATTGATGATGCTCTGTTTGTAGAGTTCGGTGCCGATGGCGAGTACAGCCTTGAGGTGTACAATATGTCAGGCATGCTGATAGCTTCCAAGCAGGTCGCTGTAGTGGCAGGACAGAATGCCCAGGTGTCTCTTGCTAATGCGGGGGTTTATTTGGTGCGTGTGGCTAAGGATGGCAAGCTTTTGCGTACTGTGAAGGTTATCCGCAAGTAATTGTAAGACCAAAACAGATTTATTATTAGCAGCGGCGGTGTGTCGATC
>CAJTMM010000023.1:0-3428 GCA_910577465.1 uncultured Muribaculaceae bacterium
CCCCTGCTCCCAAAGCAGGTGCGCTAACCGGACTGCGCTACGCCCCGAAAGTGGAGATAAAAGTGCTCTCCTATGTGTTTCGGGTGCAAAGGTAGTTAGTTTTGGTTAAATACGCAATATTAAAATCAACCTTTTGTATGGATTTTGTTATGATATTGGTAAATAATATGTGTGGGAAGTGTTATTGTTCGGCAAAGCTCAAATAAATTTGGCTTTGCGCTCGTTTATACGTATTTTTGACTTCGTCTAAAATACTGGCGTTCGGCAAAACTCAAATAAATTTGGCTTTGCGCTCGTTTATGCGTATTTTTGACTTCGTCTAAAATACTGGCGTTCGGCAAAGCTCAAATAAATTTGGCTTTGCGCTCACTTATACGTATTTTTGCATAGATGAATAATGTACGGTATGTGCGTTTGATAAGAAAGTGTGTGCCGTGACTAAATAACTTGACTAAATAAAAAGTATCAGTGATGAAATTATTGATTGGATATAGCATAGTTGTCGCTTCGGCTGTGGCATTGGTGGCTTGTGGCGGTAAAAAAGAGAATGGTGCGGTAGAAAACGCAGAAACAATAGACTTAACAGAATATACTCCCGGTCATGCGGTGCAGATGTCGGATAAGATAGACAGCCTGGCACTGAATGCCGATGACCTGTCGCCGGAGGATGCGGTGAATGTGCTTCTGGCGTACGTGGAGATAGAACGGGATGAATCAAATGCCAATAAGACCAAGGTAAAGCGCGAGACAATGCGTAAGTTTGCCGATGTGTATGATATAGTTATGGGGAATTACGGCAATGAATTCCGTGCGGCTATAGATAAGGCACGCAGGACTACGGAGCTGGACCTATCGGCGATCGTGACTGACTATCGTGAGCGTCTTGCCGAATATGATGAAGGTGCCGGAATAGAGACGGCTCCAGTATCGCAAAAGGAGAAGGCGGATAGTGTGATAGCGGATTCCACTAAAAATGCAAATACAGCCGCGCAGGTGGCTTTAGAGGCAGTGTCGCTTGACTGATGCCGTGGCAAATGCCGGAAGATGTGAAATGGCATAGGGACAATGCCGTGGCTATCAGCGTATGGTCTTGTATATGTCGTTGAGTATCAATCCGGCGAGTGTGAATCCGAAAATTGCCGTGATATGGCATAAGGCACCGTTGATGGCTACTTTGCCGAATGTCATGGCTCCGGAGCGGTCGGTATCGTCGCCACGGTTGGCAATCAGTTCGTCGGAGTAGACGCAACGGAATTTCTTGCGGGGCATAATGCCGCTTTTCTTGAATTTGCGCCTGAGAGCCGCAGCCAGCGGGCATCCCTTTACTTTCCAAAATTCGGCTACAGATATGCGTGTGGGGTCCATTTTCAGTGCAGCTCCCATTGAAGAGACCAAACGTGCGGTTGATTTGGTAGCTTCGGTGATGAGCAACGCCTTGTCGGATAACGAGTCGATGGCATCGACAACGTAATCGTAATCAGATAGGCAGAATTGCGATGCGGTATCGGCTGTGTAAAGCATGTTGATGGCTTCAATCTCTGCCTGCGGATTAATGTCGAGCATCCGTTGGCGCAGGACTTCCACTTTGCTTTTTCCAACCGTGGTGGTGAGCGCCGGTAACTGGCGGTTGATATTAGATGTAGCCACACAGTCGGCATCGACGATGGTGATGTGCTGAACGCCTGACCGGACCAAAGATTCCACGGTCCAACTGCCAACACCTCCCACGCCGAATATGATAATACGGCAATGGCGTATATGCTCCATTGTGCCTGTGCCTACCAGACGGTTCACGCGATTGAATATATCGCCGTAGCTAAATGATGTCTCGCTCATGTCAATCAAAAAAATCCGGTATAACGGTGAGGTTGGTCGAGGGGTCCTCGTCAATCTCCATGGTGGATGTTACCGATGGAGCCTGGGAGGTAGTTGCCGGTGCGGTAGCGGTAGCTGAAGCTGAAGCACGAGCCATGGCAGCTTGGGTTGCCGGCGGCGGGGTAGTCTTGGCTATACGTACTGAACCTTTGGGTTGAGTGACACGATGAGCCGCTGCCTGCAATATTTCGGAGGGTTGTTGCGGTTGCTCGATGGTTCGTTGTGATTCTGAAGGGGATTGGCGCTTTCGCTCACGCTGAATCATGGAGTAGTATTGGTTGATCCGTCCAGAAGAGAAATAGTTGGACTTGAAATAGGGGTTGTCGAGATGGGTGATTATCACACCGCTACTTGTGGATGCGTGAATCATCTTGTCGTCACCTATATATATACCCACGTGTCCTACCTTTGAGCCACCCCTGACGGTGAAGAAAACCAAATCGCCGATTTGAAGCTCCCGGCGATGGATGGCGTTGCAATATTCCTGCTGCTTAGCCGAATTGCGCGGCAGCTTAATGTCGAGAGCATTCTTATAGACCTGATGAACGAACCCGGAACAGTCGACCCCCGACCGGTCCATTCCACCATAAGCGTATCGAGTGCCTATCCAAGAGTCGGCCTCGGTCATCAAAGCCTTGACCGAAGGGGGGAGATTTGCCGAAATCCTGATGTGCTCCGTCTTAGCGTTACGATATGGAGTCTTGGCAGAGGATGCCCGCTTAGAGCCACAAGAACTCATGCCTGCGCAAACCACCAGAGCCGCAAGCCACAGATATATAATGTTCCTGTAATAACCACTCATTAGAGATTGATACCTTAATCAGAAGCAAAGATAATGAAAATATCGATGCACGGTATGCGAATAAGCACTATTGGCAGTGCTGATAAACGTATTTATATTATTTTTCACACTTAATGCGCAAAAAAGTATGAAAATAAAGGGGCGCGGTATTAAAACAGCTTAATTTGAAATATTTTAGCATTTGTGGATTGATTATTGCATTATATTTGTGGCGCAATAGAAAAGTTAAATATTAACACTTAAGTAGCTGTTCAAATTAAACCGCTACTATTTATGTTGATAAACTTGAACACTATCTGCTTGTTCTTTTCGGGCCTTTTCCTGACTTGCATCGGTCACGATGCCCGCATCGCTCCCTCTTCAAGTAAGAAAAATGTCTCAAAAATAACTGCGCATATAATATTCATTTAATTTGACCAGCTACTTATAACATTTCAGTTTTAACAATTAGATTATTATGAGAATTTACGGAAAACTCGCTTTATTAGTGGCGGGTGTGGCAATAGGAGCCGCCGCCACAGCATCGGTGATAAAAGGCTCGGCATCGACGTCGGCCGATGAATTCCTCAATATAGTGCAGCACCCTGCGATGAACACCGACTTTACCAAAGCAGCGGAATCGACAATAAACGGAGTGGTGAGTATAAAGAGTTTCGCCACCCCGCGCGGTTACGGCTATAACCGTGGCGGCAACCAGGATATGTTCAATGACCCGTTCTTTGAATTTTTCTTCGGATCGCCTAACGGCAGG
>CAJTMM010000023.1:3438-44129 GCA_910577465.1 uncultured Muribaculaceae bacterium
CCAGCCCCAACGCCAGCAGCCCCGTAACGAAGAGGATGCCCAGCAGCAACTCGGTCTGGGTTCGGGTGTGATAATATCGAAAGACGGATACATAGTGACAAACAATCACGTGATAGACGGAGCGGAACGCCTGGAGGTGACACTTAACGACAACCGTACGTTTAACGCCACCGTGATAGGAGCCGACCCGACGACCGACCTCGCCTTGATAAAAATAGACGAGAATGACCTTCCCGTGATACCGATGGGTGACAGCGACGCACTGAAGGTGGGCGAATGGGTGCTTGCCGTGGGCAATCCGTTCGGTCTGACATCGACGGTGACCACCGGTATAGTCAGCGCCAAGGCACGCAGCATATCATCTGCCACTAATGGCCGCAGGATGGGTATAGAATCGTACATCCAGACAGATGCAGCCGTGAACCCCGGTAATTCGGGCGGCGCACTGGTGAACCTTAACGGCGAGCTGGTGGGTATAAATACAGCCATCTACTCACAGACGGGCAACTATGCCGGTTATTCATTCGCGATACCCACATCGATAGTCACCAAGATAGCCACTGACCTCAAGCAGTACGGAACGGTGCAGAGAGCCATATTGGGAATCTCGTTCTATGAACTCGATGCCAAGTTGGCTAAAGAGAAGGGTATAACGAAGGTGAACGACGGCCTGTATGTAGGTGCGGTGTCGGACCGCAGCGCGGCAATGGAAGCCGGAATAAAGGAGGGTGACGTGATAACGGCAATCAATGATGTGCCTACGCATAACTCCTCGCAACTGATGGAGCAGATAAACCGCTTCCGCCCCGGCGATAAGATAACGGTGACATACGTGCGCGACAACAAGGTGTACAAGACCCCCGTGACACTGTACAACAATCAGGGCAGCACCAAGATAACCCAGGCATCGTCGGTGACCGACCTCGGATGCGCATTCAAGAAACTGAGCGATGAGACAAAGCGTCAGCTCAATATCTCGAGCGGCCTGCAGGTAACAGGTCTCAAGGATGGAAAATTCAAGGATGCCGGCATAAAGGACGGATTCATAATCCTGGACATAAACAATGCCCGCGTGACATCGCAGGAGGATGTGGAGAAGATATATAACTCGATAGTGAAATCGGATGATTATGACCATGTGATGTTCATAACCGGTATATATCCCACAGGTAAGAAGGTGTACTATGCGGTAGACCTCTCGGACTGACATAACAAAGGGTAGTGATAACATTCACGCAGCCTGACTTTGCCCCGAGCGAGTTAGGCTGCACTTTTTTTGCCGATACGTAATAATTCATTAATTTTGCACGGGAAACGCCCAGCGTTTCCACATAGCTAAAAAGTAATTACATTTTTGCAAAAAATGAAAGTGTTAAGAACAGTCCGGGAACTTACCGAGGCAATGAATGATGCGCGGAGCAAAGGACTAACCATAGGCTTGGTCCCCACGATGGGGGCTTTGCACCAAGGACATGTGTCGCTAATGAAACGTGCCCGCATTGACAATGATGTGGTGGTGGCGAGCGTGTTTGTAAACCCCACGCAATTCAATAATCCCGAAGACCTGCGCACATATCCGCGTACAGAGGAAGCCGACTGCGAAAAGATGGAAGCCATAGGCGTGGACTATGCGTTCATCCCCTCGGTAGAGGAGGTATATCCGGAGCCTGACACGAGGGTGTTTGACCTCGGTCCGGTGGCAGAGGTGATGGAGGGAGCGATGCGTCCCGGTCATTTCAATGGAGTGGCGCAGGTGGTGAGCAAGCTGTTCAGAATGGTAAATCCGCACCGGGCGTATTTCGGAGAGAAAGATTTCCAACAGATAGCCGTGATACGCCGCATGGTGGAGCTCGAGGGTTTTGACCTTGAGATAGTGCCGTGTCCGATACTGCGTGAAGAGGACGGGCTGGCTATGTCGAGCCGCAATGTGCGTCTTACTCCCGAGCAGCGTGCCATAGCACCCGCCATACACCGTGCGCTATCGGAGAGTGTGGCGATTGCCGGAGAGAAGAGCGTAGAGGAGTTAAAGGATTTCGTGGTGAAAACCATTGACGCCAATCCACAGATGCGCACCGAGTACTACGAGATAGTAGACGGCAAAACGATGCAGCCTATACGGGACTGGAAAGAGAGCGAGTGTCCGGTGGGGTGTGTGACCGTGTACTGCGGCGATGTACGCCTGATAGACAATATAAAGTACTGAGAGTATGCCAACGTAGATTCTTAGTCAAGACCATAAGCATACCCTAAAATCCAATAAAACCAAAAAGCAAACATACTATAGATATGATACAGGTTCAGATGCTCAAGTCCAAGATACACCGTGTGACGGTGACAGAAGCCAACTTGGACTATATAGGCAGTATAACCATAGATGAGGACTTGCTTGACGCAGCCGGAATATTTCCGGGTGAACGTGTATATATAGTGGACAATAACAATGGCGAGCGATTTGACACCTACACTATAGCGGGACCGCGCGGCAGCGGTGTGATATGTCTGAACGGCGCGGCGGCACGTAAGGTGCACCGCGGCGATATAGTGATAATAATGAGCTATGCCACAATGACACCTGATGAAGCCCGCACATTCCGCCCTACGGTGATATTTCCCGATACGGCAACAAATAAACTGGTATAGCGCAAGAGAGCTATACGCCCCCAATAGATTAATAACCGAATACAACTTACTTCACCAATATGTTTGAAAATCTTAGCGAAAGACTTGAACGAAGCCTGAAGCTCCTTAAAGGACAAGGCAAAATCACAGAAATAAACGTAGCCGAAACTTTGAAGGATGTACGTCGCGCACTGCTCGATGCCGACGTGAATTATAAGGTTGCCAAGCAGTTTACGGATACCGTAAAGCAGAAAGCCTTGGGTCAGAACGTGCTCACAGCCGTGAAGCCCGGCGAGATGATGGTGAAGATAGTCCATGACGAACTCGCTTCGCTGATGGGCGGAGAGACGGCACAAATCAATCTGTCGGGCAATCCGTCGGTGATATTGATGTCGGGTCTTCAGGGTTCAGGTAAAACGACATTCTCGGGTAAGATAGCCAAGAAGCTGAAAAGCGAGAAGGCAAAACGTCCGTTGCTCGTAGCCTGCGACGTGTACCGTCCTGCCGCTATAGAGCAGCTCAAGGTGCTCGGCGAGCAGATAGATGTGCCTGTGTACACAGAAGAGGGTAACACGAATCCTGTGGAGATAGCAGAGAACGCAATCAAATATGCGCGCAACAATCACCTGGACCTCGTGATAGTGGATACCGCCGGCCGACTTGCCGTGGATGAGCAGATGATGCAAGAAATCGCTGCCATAAAGAAGGCTATCAAACCGCAGGAAACATTGTTTGTGGTCGATTCCATGACCGGTCAGGATGCCGTGAACACTGCCAAGGAGTTCAATGACAGACTGGATTTCGACGGTGTGGTATTGACGAAGCTCGACGGTGACACCCGTGGCGGTGCCGCGCTGTCGATACGCACGGTGGTTACGAAACCTATCAAATTTGTGGGTACGGGCGAGAAGATGGATGCCCTGGACTTGTTCCATCCGGCGCGTATGGCCGACCGTATATTGGGCATGGGTGACATAGTGTCGCTCGTGGAAAAGGCACAGAACGCGTACGATGAGGAGGAAGCCCGCAAACTCCAGCGCAAGATAGCGAAGAACCAGTTTGATTTCAATGACTACCTGAATCAGATACAGCAGATCAAGAAGATGGGTAACCTGAAGGATCTTGCCGCCATGATACCGGGAGTGGGTAAGGCGATAAAGGATATAGACATTGATGACAACGCGTTCAAGGGTATAGAGGCCATAATACATTCGATGACCAAGGCTGAACGTGCCAATCCCCAGATAATCAACGCGAGCCGCCGCCAACGTATAGCCCGTGGTTCGGGAACAACGATTGTGGAGGTGAACCGTATGCTCAAGCAATTCGAGCAGATGCGCAAGATGATGAAGATGGCCACCTCGATGAAGAATCCCATGAAGATGATGCGCGGAATGCGCCGTCCGCATTAAGGATTGATGCGTGTGCCAGAGATATTAATTCAAAAAATACATCTATAAATATATACCTATGCTCATAGACGGAAAAAAAGTAGCCGATGACATTAAGGCTGAGATAGCACAGACTGTAGCCCAAATGGTTGCCGAGGGTAAGAAACGTCCTCATCTTGCCGCTATATTGGTGGGGCACGACGGTGGCAGTGAAACATACGTTGCCCACAAGGTGAAAGCTTGTGAGCAGTGCGGATTCACCTCGACGCTTATCCGCTATGAGGATGATGTGACCGAGGAGGAACTGCTTGAGGCTATAGCGCGATTGAATGCGGATGCGGATGTGGACGGGTTCATAGTGCAGTTGCCGCTGCCGCGCCACATATCGGAACAACGTATCATAGAAGCGATAGACTACCGCAAGGATGTGGATGGTTTCCATCCTGTGAACGTGGGCAGAATGTCGATAGGATTGCCTACTTTCCTTTCGGCTACTCCTGCCGGTATCATGGAACTGCTTCAGCGGTATGACATACCCACACGTGGCGCACGGTGTGTGGTGCTTGGTCGCAGCAATATCGTGGGTAAACCGGTTGCCACTCTCATGATGCAGAAAAACCAGCCCGGTGATGCCACCGTGACCGTTTGCCACAGCGCGACAGTGGGCATAAAGGAGATATGCCGCGAGGCTGATATAATAATAGCCGCACTCGGCAGCCCGGGATTTGTAACCGCTGACATGGTAAAGGATGGAGCGGTAATAGTGGACGTGGGTACGACTCGTGTGCCTGACGCTTCACGCAAAAGCGGATTCCGCTTGCGCGGTGATGTGGATTTCGAAAATGTGGAATCCAAGTGTTCGTGGATAACTCCGGTGCCGGGCGGTGTGGGACCCATGACCATAGTGTCGCTGATGAAGAATACCCTTCTTGCCGCACGCCACGATATATATCCGGCGTGATAACGGGCGCGTAGCCGGTCATAGACTGTAGTGGTATGAGCATATTACAGATATTTCTTATCTCGCTGTCCTCGCTGCTTCTCGCACCGGACAGGGAGAGTGTGGATATAGTGTTTGCCGGAGATGCCATGCAGCATCAGCGGCAGCTTGACGCCGCACGGCGCGCGGATGGCACGTATGATTACTCACCGTATTACAGGGAGATAAAGCCGTATATAGAGTCGGCTGACTATGCCGTTGTGAATCTGGAGACTCCGCTCGGCGGCGCTCCGTATTCGGGCTATCCGATGTTCTGCGCACCAGATTCGTATCTTACGGCTCTGACCGATGCCGGTTTTGACCTGATATTGACTGCCAACAACCATATGCTTGACCGGCGGGACCGGGGATTGCGCCGCACGGTTGCCACGCTGGAGAGTGCCGGTGTGCCATATGTGGGGGCGTACCGAAACAAGGCACATAGGGATTCGGTGATTCCGGTAATAAAGGATATAGGCGGTTTCAAGGTGGCGTTTCTGAACTATACTTACGGGACCAACGGGATAGCGATACAGGGCGATGTGGTGGCTGACTATATCAACCGTCCGCTGATGAAGGAGGATGTGGAGAAGTCACGCGCCAAGGGTGCGGAGATAGTGGTGGTGTGCGTGCATTGGGGCGAGGAGTATAAGCTGCTGCCCAATGCCGCGCAGCGTTCGCTTGCCGATTATCTGACGGATCTCGGTGTGGATTTGATAATAGGCGGACATCCGCATGTGATACAGCCTATGGAGATACGCCGTAGCGAGAAGCATGACAAGGATGTGTTCCTGTGTTATTCGTTGGGAAATTTCGTGTCGGCGATGCGCACAACGGATACAAGGGGTGGTGCGCTTGCGCGGGTGACCTTAGCCCGTGATTCGATAGGGAGGGCTGTGGTGCGAGATGCGTCGTACCGAATGGTGTTTACAGTACCACCAGGTGGGGGCAACAGGGATTTTTATCTGATTCCGGCTGAAAAGGTGGCTCCCGCGCATATCAATCAAGCCCGCGAAGCATTTGTGCGCAATGCCATGAGGATATTCAATGCACATAATGCGGGGGTGCCGCTGGATACGTTGTCAATATCGGCGTACGACCGTTGAGATGTTGGAATTTAAAGCCCTGACTGGCTGCGGTCGAATTCAGCGAGTACGCTGGCTTCATTCTCGGGGCGTTCGTAGTGGGATATGGCGCAGTACGGGCGAAGCAGCAGTTCCTTATTGCTGAAATCCAACAGGACATCTTGCTTGAATACGTTCAACGGGTTGATGGCGAAGTCTTCCTCGTCGTTGTCGTAATAATATGCCTTGACGCTGCGTTCGCGGTCGCCCATCAGAAGCCATGCGCGTTCATCGACCAATGCGGGGAATTTGCCACGTAAAGATACGATGGTGTCTTCGAGGAGATTGTGCTTGGTGATTTTGCGTTCGGACATGGGGAGCTTGATGTGGGCGCGCTGTATGCCGGTGTCGATGAAGAAGCGGTAGGGTCTGTGCTCGACCTCAAGGTCCATGTAATAGCGGTTGCCCAAGCTGATGAAGTCGATGAGTGAGAGGGGGGATTGGATGTCGCAGCATTTTTCGTAGCCCTCTGGCATGTCTAAATACAGGGCAATCACTCCACGTGCGTATTGATATTCCACTTTGAACCGCTGGAGGAAGTCTATGCCGATTACGGATATACCGGAGCTGGAGGGGATGAAGTCGACATTGCTGAGCATGTTGATGCTTTCGGCTATGGGACGGTAGTATATGGCGCCCAGAGAGTCTTTGGACACGGTGTAATTGTATAATGGTAATGAGACTCTGTAGCGGACGGTCTCAAATACCATATCGCCACGGCCATTGCGTCCGAGCGAGGGGTAGAATGTGGTGTCGATGCGGCATCCGATGGAATCGAGGTAGCGCAAATCTTTGTCGGTAATAGCGCTGATGTCGCTGCCGGTGTCAATCTTCAGCTTCAGACCCGGTGCTACTGTGGCGTAGAGGGGATTTCCGCTTATAGGCATCTCGCCCAATTTGCCCATCTCGCGGTCGGCTGCGATGTCAGCCTGGGAGCTGAGTGAGCTGAGTGCTACAATAGTGATGGCTGCGAGTGTGACGAAGCACGCTGTTATGAGGATGATTTTTTTCTTCATATAGATAAAAAAGTAGACGCATCCGTATTGAGATGCATACAAAATTAATATGAAGAGGGGCTAAAATCAAAGCCGGCACACTGTATTGTAATAGGTTTTACAATCGTGCAACACTGCATCCACACCTTCATTACAAACCAGCCACACGTATGCAACAATGCGGAGTGTAATGATGAATCGTCAGGTGCGGATAGTGGAGTCCGAGCCTGACGATTGCCGGTGGTGTGTGTTTGTCACAGTGCAGAGAGATGTTTCGTGTTATCGTGCGGTTATGTTTCCGGATGAGTCGATGATGACGCCGCATCCGGAATCTTTGTAGATGCAATGATACAGGTCTTTGTCGATGGCACGGACGCTCCAGTATATCGGGTCGGTGACCAATTGTCCGTTTTTGCGGCACAGACCTTCGTAGCCGTCGGACATGCGGTAAAGGGAGAGTGTTGCCGGCTCGGGGATGAATGCTCCGGTGGAGTCACGTCGGGGGCTGTCGTAGTAAAGCGGTTCGATGTCCTGACACAGGAATTGTTGGCGGCGGTTGCCTTCGAAATCAATTACCATCTTCAGGTGGTTGGGGAGTGTGTATATGACGCCGAGGTCGGCTATGATGTCGAGGTCGCGGGTGGCGGTGGAGTCAACGAGTCGGGCATGGCAGTCGTAGGCATACCATAGTCCGGTCTGTGCATCGCCACGTCGCATGCGCCAATAATTGTGCGGAGCGGGGGTGATTTGGTCGTATTGCGGAGGTACGACCCAGTCGCCTTGGCGGTTGATGAGTCCCAGTAGTCCGCAGGTGTCGTTCATGATGCAATAGTCGCCGTGGAAGATGTAGGATAGGCGCGGGTCGCGTGTGAATCGCTTGTCGTTTGCCGGGGAGCCTGAGGTGTTGATGAAATAGATGCTGTCGGCGAGAGCCACTGCGGCGATACCTTGTGAGAATAACCATGCGGCATCGTATTTCGGGGGGATGGATATGTGTCCGGTATGGCGGTTGATGTATCCGCGCTTGTCGTTGCGGGCGAATACTGCCAAGCTGTCGTCGGAAGCGGTGACCCAGTCGACGTTGTCAAGTATGCGCTTGCCGGTGATGCGGTTGGTGAGCCAACCGGGATGGTCGCCGTATTCCTCCTTGGTGAAGCAGATGTATTGGCTGAGCGGCTGGCTTGTGACCCATTGTGACTGACTGCGTATGTGCGAGAAATAGGCATGGCACAGCACAGCGGTGATGATGAGGATACAGATGGTGATGATTGCCCATAGGATGCGCCAAAACGGAGTTTTGTTTTTCCACGAGAATATGGATTTGAAAAAACTGCCGATGTGATGGAATGGAATGGTAATCCAGGTCTTGAAATCAATGTCTTGGTTCATGATGAGTTGGTTTTTTACGAATCTTGATTGTAAAGAGCATAAGAGGGAGCATATTCTAACATCCAATCGAACGGCGTAGGTGAAATATTACGTACTGAGATAGAAATGAGTGGGTTGGTATAGTGAAATTTTGTAATTTTTTTTTATATTTGTGAAAAAATAAACCTTTAATACCTAATTGTTTTGGAAAAGAAGTCTGACAACCGATTGCATGGTGGTTTTAAATGGAACCGAAGATATCAGTACATTGATATTTTGATGTCCGGTGAGTTCAAAAGAGTTTTGAAATATGTTGTGGTCGGTACTGCATCAGTTTTAGGATTGCTAATTATCATAGGGCTTATCTTTGGCTCTGACTTAAAGTCGGGAGAGACTTCTGTTCAAAAAGAAATGACGTGGTTGCCTTGGGATATATTCGTGCAATTGACAAATCCCGGAATAAAAGATAGTGCGAGTTGGTTTGATATAACAATGATGGTATTGACTAATATTGCCGGTATTATCCTTATAAATGGACTGTTGCTTACGTGCTTGGTGAATTGGGTGTTTGAGCGTAGGGAGAGGTTTGCCAAAGGAGAGTCACGATATGATAATATAAGGGATACTAAATTCGCGGTTATTATCGGTGGCCATAGGATTGTAGCGAGTCTTGCGAAAGATTTAATAGGTAAATATGAATACGTATTGATTCAATCACAACGTAATCCGGAAAAGCTACGACAGGAAATTTCGGCAGAGATTGAAGATGAAGCGCAATTGAGGGATGTAATTATATATTCCGGAGATAGAAGTTCTTGGAACAATCTTGCAGACTTAAATATAGAGTATGCCCAGGAAATATATATAATAGGAGAACCTATGCATATTGACGGAACAAGTCACGATGCGATAAATATGTTATGTTGGGATTTGATAAATGAGCACATCGATATTTCAAGATCGCAAAGAATACCGTGCCATATAATGTTTGATTATCAATCGACATTCTCAGCATTTCAATATACAGATTTGAAACTTGAGCATAGCAAAACGTTTAGGTTTATTCCTTTCAGTATGTATGAAAATTGGGCCCAACAGGTATTGATAGGTGGTACTGATGGTAATAACCGATATTGTCCATTGGATGGGCATGTCGGGTTGTCATATTCTTCGTATCAACGAGTTCATTTAATAATTGCGGGTATGTCAAATATGGGTATGGCCTTGGCAATAGAGGCCGCCCACGTGGCCCATTATCCAAATTTTAATAATCCACATACAGGTCGCCCACGCACATTAATAACATTCATAGACCGAAATGCAAAGCGTGAAATGATGTTTTTTATGGGGCGTTTTAAGGAATTATTCCAATTGGCAAGGTGGAGGTTTGTTAAGGCTCCGGATGATGTTGTACATAATTATTCTGATTCAAGTTGGGATATTTATGATACCATCAGTGAAATAGCGGAAGGTTCAAATCAAAATTATCCATGGAATAATCCATTAGAGGATGAGAGGTATGGTTCTCCGTATTTTGGAGGTTATCTTGGAGATGATTTTATAGATATTGATTTTGAATTCATAGAAGGCGATATAGCGTTGCCGTCAATACAGAAGTATATTAAGGATGCGTGTGCCGATAATACAGCAAAAACGGTTGAATATAATTCAATAAATGCAACATCATTACCAGATGCAACGAGTAAGACCACTATCGCAATCTGCTTCCCTATAGCAGTAGAGGCAATGTCAGCTGCCTTATATTTTGATCCTTCCGTTTATGAGAATGTGCAGCAGATTTGGGTTCAGCAATCTGAAACAGGAGCTTTGGTCGATGCAGTAAGAAATGGATTGACCGGCTTGGATAATGCACGGTTCGCGGTTCTTCGTCCGTTTGGAATGATAGATAAGTGTGACTATTTGACTCGAATTAATAATCTATTGCCACAGTTGGTTGCATATGCTTATAGTTGTTTGGATAAAGGAACAACTTTTTCAAAGGAGTATAAGCAAATGGATGAAATGACTTTTTTGAATTCCGTAAGGGAAAATTGGATTGCGATTACGCAAGAGGGTGGTAAAAGTGCTATAGCAAAAAGATGGTCAAATATGTATTGTGCCAATTCATTCGGCACCAAAATACGTGCTTTGGGAGTGGATTTGTCGACAAAGGGTGATATCTTGGATTCTACAATGTTAAGTCATCTTGCAAGGGTGGAACATAACAGATGGGTTATGGAACAATTGCTTTTAGGGATTCGTCCGGTGGATAAATCATTTGTCGGTAAATTGCCTGTAGAGGATAAGGTGTTGCGTACTGCTTTAAAAAGTCGTAACATACATCCTGATTTAGTGTCTAATGAAGTATTGGGTACCACACAAGGATATGATATAGGTATTTGCAAAATAATACCCATAGCCATGAATATCGTTAACCAACAGCTTGAAGATGACGGACAGGGAGATAATTCGGGGGTTGATTGAGCGTGACGGGCGGGTGACGGAGGATTTTTTCTTTGTCAAGTGCCGTCCGTTGCTGACGTCCATAATGCGCCATGTGTTCAGCTATGGTGTGGATTATGATGAGATGGTGAATGAACTGTATGGCTATCTCATGGAGGATGATTGTGCCAAGTTGCGCCAGTTTCAATACCGGAGTACGGTCTATCAATGGATTAAGGTAGTGGCGACACGATTTTTCATCCGACATAGGGATGCGATGATTAAAGATGTCTCGACGGAGAAAGATTATGAACGTTGCCGCGAGATTGAAGCTGACGATACCGCCCGTAGAGTGGCTACGCGAATGGATGTCGCCGGGATGCTTGAAATGATGGATAACCGACGGTATGCCGATGTGATACGGTGTCTGGTGCTTGAGGATGAGTTGCCGGAGCATTATGCCTGTCGCACGGGTGTAACGGTGGATAACTTATATAATATAAAACGACGCGCAATGGCGGCTTTTACCCGCGTTGCATTAAAATACTACAGTTATGGAAGATAATATAAGTCCGATTACCGATGAGCAGCTTGCGGCTTTTCTTGATGGAAATGTCGGGGAGGGCGAGGTTGATAGAATATTGTCGGCACTTGGCGACGATAGTGAAGTCAATGAGATTCTATCTCTGTCGGCCATGATTGATGCCGATGTGGATGCGGTGGGGTTGCGTGTATTGCCCATGGGGGCATTGGCGGCTGCCAATCCGGAGAATATGTGTTCGTTTGATTGCGAGATGTACATATTGGAGCATTTGGATATGGACATAGACCATTGGTCGTTGCTGGAAGAGGCGAAAGCCAACAACTGGATGTGCGAGGGCGGTACGCCGTTGCAGCATGTAGGGAGGTTGCTGGAGCTTAAAGGGCTGTATGTGGAGCGCCGGTATGATTCGACACTTGATGAGCTGGCGTCGGAGCTTGATGTAGGCAAGCAGGTAATAGCGATTGTCGATAAGAATCTGTGCAATGAAACCGATGGTGCCGTGAAAGCTCCATATCATGCCATATATGTGACCGGTGTGAATGAAGAGAATGTGAGATACCTAAATCTCGACAGGTCGTGTGAAGAATCGGTGGCACGCTTTGAGTTTATGCGGGCGTGGAAAAAATCGGGCAATTATATGGTATCGGTGTCGGAACGTACGGATGTGTATAATCCTCAGCCTATCAATGTGGAGGATATTAATCTCGGTGCTGACCTTGAGGAACTGACTGAGGCTATAGCGGAAAACGCGCATGACATTTGGGCGCGGGCGCGTATGGATGAAGGGTGGACTTACGGTCCGGTGCGTAACGATGAACTGAAGCAGCATCCTGACCTTGTGCCATACGCACGGCTTGCGGACAGTGAGAAGGAGTATGACCGTATAATGGCTATGAATACGTTGAGACTCGTGCGGCGTCTGGGTTTCGATATTACAAACAGAAATGAATGAGTAGTATATGGGTGATTTTATAACTGTGTTATGTATGTTATCGTTGTGCGGAATGCTGTACTTGGAGTGGCGTTGGCGCAAGGATACAAAACAGGTAGAGGTTTCGGAACGCATATTGGCTTATCGCCGTAAAGTGCGTTTGATAGAGACGTTTTTCATATTGGTGTTCTGTAGCTCGCTGATGTATGTGGTGGAGTATCAGATAGGTATGGAGATAAGCGGTGTGCAGAGTATGTTTCTTGTAGGAGCTTTGTTTGGATTCAGCCGCACGTTTTTCGAGCCGTACTATGGTGTAGGGGTGATATCCGATATCGAGGGTGAGGTGCTGTATTTGCGTTCGTTTGATGCCGACCGAAAGTCGATATTGAAGAACCGCAATGCCTTTGCGCGCGGCTCGATATTGGTGCCTGAGAAGATAGAGAAGGTGATGTGCCGGGAACTGCGCAACAAAGTAGGCCCGGTATTTTCAATCGGTGACCCTAATTGCGCTTCACCAACCACACAGGAGGCTCTCAGCATATACGTGGAGGATGGCGCCTGGAAACAAGCAGTAGCCGAGTTGGCAAAGAAATCACGATTGATACTTCTGCGTGTGGGTGATACGGATGGATGCCGCTGGGAGATGGCACACTGTTTTGAAGAGGAATATCTGTCCAAGACATTGTTTGTGGTGGATAGCGTTGAGGGTCTACGGATGTTGGCGTCGCATTCGGAGGTGCGTCTGCCCGAGGATATATGCGGTGCTGATCTGGAGAAATCGTCGATAGGGCTGTTTGTGGATAACGAGGGAAACTGGAGGTATCGGCAGTTGCCGTCGTTGACTGCGGTTAAAAGTTTCATTGCTGAATATCTCCGATGCTATCCCGATATGGTGAATGATGGTCCGAGCCGGAAGGAGATATGGTGTGCACGCGCCAAATCACCATGGTGGGAGCGGTTGAGTCTGCTTCAGAATCCGGTGGCTTACGCTCTGTACAATGGTTGGCGACCTTGGGCTTCCATAACTATGATAGCCTATATGTTTATTGTAATAATCGCTGTGTGTACGTTGTGTTTAGTAGCCGCTGAAGATGAGGAAGAATATTTTGTTTCGGTGATATTGTTAGGGTTGCCGTTGATGTTTATCTCAGCTATTCCATGGCTATGGTTTGCCCCGAAATATACGGCGGCTCTAAACCGTTGGGGTTCGCCTTCGTTGGCTGCCAATGCCAATAGGACACTGGCCGTGTGGCTGTTTGTGTTCTGTGTGATAACAGTATTGTTGGGATTGCTATATTACTGATGTTTGTTTTTATAGATGAATTGCAATGGTGAGATATGATGTGTTTGTGAGCTATCGACGTGATGGCGGTTATGATACTGCGAAGCATCTCTATGATTATCATGATTTGGTGCTCGGCAATAACAGTGTGTATAAATGGGATGGTAAGAAATATGTGTGCGGCGATGATTCAATAGCTGTACCGGAGCAAGTGAGATGATTATGGAGATTTGGTTAAAGATACTGGCGGCATTATCGCCGGCATTGGTATTGGCGATAGTGCTTGTGCGTAAGGATTTGCGTCCCGAGCCATTGCGGTGGCTGTTGGCAGCGGCGGGATTTGGGGTGTTGGCAGGATTTGGCGTTTTGCTGTTGGGGTTCACGGTATTGCCCAATGTGTCAACCGATACATATTTCGGTGCGATGGTGTCATCATTTATCGATGCGGCAATCCCGGAGGAGCTGTTGAAATTCTGCGCGTTGTATCTTGTGGCAAGAAAATGCAGGCATTTCGACGAGGCGTTTGACGGTGTGGTCTATGCCGTGTGCATAGGGATGGGATTTGCCGGTCTTGAGAATGTGCTGTATCTGTTCGGCGCCGATGACGAATGGGTTATGGTGGGAGTGTCGCGTGCATTGCTTGCCGTGCCGGCCCATTATTTCTTTGCCGTGATAATGGGGTCGCTGTTCTCGCTCGGATGGTTTGATACGCGGCATCGTACGCGTTATATGACACTGGCTTTGATAGCGCCGATCGCGGTTCATGGAGTGTATGATACCTTATGCTTCTCCATGGCTATTGACGAAGCTTTGAGCGGTATTATACTCTTAGCTTTTATACTCGGATTTAATTTTATCCGCAAATGTTCCCGACAATTGATACAACTGATGTTAAAAATAGATAGATATGTGCTTGCAGAAAAAGAAATATGATGTGTTTGTGAGCTACCGGCGTGACGGCGGTTATGAGACGGCGTTGCCGATAGTGGAGAAGTTGCGCTCGGCAGGTTACAGAGTGTTTTTTGACCTTGAGTCGCTTAATTCGGGGAAGTTCAACGAGCAGCTTCTTGGGGTGATTAATGATTGTAAGGATTTTGTGCTTGTACTTCCTGCCAACGGACTTGACCGTTGCGTAGATAAAAATGACTGGGTGCGGCGTGAGGTGACGTGTGCCCTCGCGGGTAACAAAAACATAATACCGGTGATGCTGAAAGGGTTTGAATGGCCTGCGACATTGCCGGAGGATATGAAAGATTTGCCGAACTACCAGGGCATATCGGCAACGTCGCCCGAATATTTCGACCTTGCGGTAGAGCGTCTAAAGGGATATCTGAAGAGCGAGCGACAGCGCCCATATATTCGGGTACTGCTGTGGGTAATCAGTATTATATGTCTGATTGCGGTTGCCGCGTTAAGTTTTATATATTATCCTGTTGACACTCATGATTGCCCAATATCGGAATATGATGATGATATTTTAGTTTCCTTACCGGATATTTTTAAACAAAACATAACTGATGATGTCGATGATTTATTAGTCCCCGAGGTATTATTTGCATACGTGGATTCATCTAATGTGGAAATATCCACATTGCTGTTTTTAGAGGATTTGGAAGATTATAGTCCGGAGGATTTAGGCATTACAGATTCAGAACAATTGGATGCTGTGATTGAAAATATTAAAACTGCATCGGATAAGGAATTCGATGAAATATATGTAAGGGGTTTCGCCATACAGGCTCCATCATTTAAACAAACGGGTGATATTCGCCGTGTTTTAAACAGTGGTTTTAATTGGTCGATATATCATTTTGAAAATGAGACTTTGGAACAATATAGTGCAGTATGTAGAATAACTCCTATACAGAATATGATATTTACCATGAAAATGGAAAAAGGATGCTGGTTACAGCAAAAGAGAAACAGTCGTGTTTTTGACAGCATTTTATTGAAACTGTCACCTAAGGTATTTCAATATTTGAAAGATAATATGTAAGTGATTTTGAGATGAAGAAGTTATTGAAGAGTACGGCATTTGTGTTGATAATGGCTATCGTGGCGGGTGTATTGGTGGGGTATGGCGTGAAGTTGCTCCCTGCGGATGCCATAACGGTGGCGCGTGAGACTTTGATGGCAGTAAAGAAGGCTACGGGGCAGGTGATATTCTTCATGGTGCCGTTGCTGATATTCGCGTGTGTGACGCCGTCGATAACGCGGCTCAGTTCCAATGTGACATCGCTGTTGGTGTTCACTATGGTGGTGGCGTATCTGTCGTCGGTAGGGGCTGCATTTTTCTCGCTCGGTGTGAGCCAGTATTTTGTGCCGATGTTCAGCTTCGGTGCGCAGGCTGAGGTGATACAATTGCCCAAAGAGCCGTTGGTGAATCTATGTTTCCCGACCATGGACACGATGTCGGCGCTGCTGCTCGCCGTGCTGGTGGGACTTGGTGTGGTGTGGACCAAATATACTGCTGCCGCCAATGTGCTGGAGAAGTTCCAGTCGATGATTCTGCTGCTGGTGCGCAAGATACTGTTGCCGTTGCTTCCGGTGTTTGTAGGGTGCAACTTCGCACTGCTCGCCTATACCGGTCAGATAAATAATATGGGTGTGTTCCTGCCTGTGATTGTGATGGTGGTGGTGTGCCAACTGGTATGGATAGCGGTGATGTACATGGTGGCATCGGTATATACCGGCCGCAATGGCTGGGAGGTGCTGCGCTATTATCCCAAGGCATATTTCACGGCATTGGGGTCGATGTCGTCGGCTGCGACACTGCCTTTCGCCATGGAGTGTATAGCCCAGAGTCCGATAGTGAAAAAAGAGACGTATGATTTCACTCTGCCGCTATTCTCCAACATACATCTGTGCGGTTCGGTGATAGCCGAGATAGCACTCGTGACCACCACTTACTATGTGCTTTACGGCGTGATGCCCTCGACATTGAGCTTAGTGATATTCTCGATAGTGGCGTGTGTCATAGCCATCGGTTCGCCCGGAGTGCCCGGGGGCTTGAATGTGGCGTGCTCGTCGATAGTGGGCAGCATAGTGCTCGGTGGTCAGGATCCCGGCACGTTCATAGGCATAATGACTGCCATCTACACCGTGCAGGATGGTTTCGGCACCGCATGTAACGTGACCACCGACGGAGCCTTGACCTTGATAACCGACAAAAAAGTATCGCAAATCGAAGCCGCCGCATCGGAACAGTGATAGATTCGTGCGGGTGAATTGTTCAATATGATACAATTTAAAGAAACTGAGATTATGACAATGAAAGGAAAAGGATATGTGCCGGAGCCGGTGGACACGCGGGGCGTGGAGTTGCCGGTGGAGTTGATGCCGCTTATTGAGGAGATGGCCAGGAATGTACATGAGGTATGGGCCCGCAACCGCATGAGCGAAGGGTGGGCGTATGGTCCGGAGCGGGATGATGTGGCGAAGAAGCATCCGTGTCTTGTGGCTTACGAGGATCTGCCGGACAGTGAGAAGGAGTATGACCGCGCCACATCGCAGGAAACATTGAAACTCATATTGAAATCAGGCTTTTGTATTTCAAAAAAATGATGTAGATTTGTAGAAAACCAATCCTGATCTTAGAGTATGTTTACTTTAACTTTATGAAATCTTTATAAGCCCTTCCGGCCTGTTTTTAGCTTTCATTCAGTTATTATGGAACCCCATAATTCCTTCATTCAATCAAAAAACATACTCAAAAGTTCAATATAAATATTAAATAAGCCAAAAGTAAACATACTCTTAATGAAACCGTCTGATTTCATCCATCCTGAAGATGCGGCGGCGTTGCGCCAGTTGGAGAGCATACCCGGTTTTCCCGCATTGGTGAAGAAGTTCTATGCCCTGGGCTATGAGAAACTATTGTACGGGACCAATATGGCGAAGGCGATACGGCTTTCCGAGCGCCAGTTGCCCCGTCTGTACCATCACCTGCCACCGATATGCCGGAAACTCGGCATAGATGAACCGGAGTTTTACTTGGAGATGAATCCTATGCCCAACGCATATACGTTTGGCGACACCAAGATATTCATAACCATGACATCGGGGCTTGTGGAGCTGCTCAACGATGAGGAGCTTGATGCGGTGCTGGCACATGAGTGCGGTCATATATTGTGCCGCCACGTGCTGTACCATAACATGGCAAATATGCTCATAAACGGCGCCGATGCCTTGGGTGTGCTCGGGTTGCTCACCGCGCCTATAAAACTGGCGTTGCTTTACTGGCAACGTAAGAGCGAGCTGTCGTGTGACCGCGCCGGCGCCATAGTTACGTCGCCCGAAACGGTGTCGCGTGTCATGGTGCGTCTTGCCGGCGGTCCGAAATCGATAACCGAGGAGGTGAATATCGAGGAGTGGGCTAAGCAAGCCGATATGTATGAGACTATACGTACCGACGGTATGTGGAACAAGACGTTGCAGACCTATGCCGTGATGTCGACCGACCATCCATTTGCGGCTGTGCGCGTGCGGGAGATTCTTAAGTGGGCGCAGTCGGCAGAATATGCGGCACTGATGAAAAACCTGCCATCGGGCAGTAGCGTGGGAGTGTGCCCGCAATGCCACCGGAAGGTGGAGGAGGATTGGAAATTCTGCCGTTATTGCGGAACCCAACTCGGATAACGGACTATTTACACGATAATAAACCAACGATATATGCAGACACTTTTTGACGAAAACGGGATGCTCAATATAGCTGACATAGTGGGCAATCATCCGTCGTACCGCGCCATTATGGAGGACGGAGTGGTAACCGACCGGGAGTTGAGCGACCAAGCCGAAGCCACGATAGCGTCGCTGCGCCGATTGCAGGAGATATGCACTCCAGAGCAGCAAGCCGCCATACTCGAAGCCATATCGGAGATGAGCGTGCTTATGGCAGTCTATCACCGGCATGAACTGCAATCGTTAAATCAATAACACACTACATATTTGCCATGGGAGCATTCAATACCAAAACCGAACTGCAAGGCAATCCGGCGCTCATACCCGCTATTGCCGACCGTATATGCCGTGATTTCGCAGCCGACGGCTATGAAGTGACACGTGAAGATCTGATAAGCGGGGGTGTGGACATATCCGTGACCAAGGGGGGCATGTTCAAGGCTGTACTCGGTATGCGCACCGCACTGAAAGTGACGCTTATACCGCAGAGTCAATCCATATCATTTGAAGCCGGGGTGGGTATCTTCGGGCAGCAGGTAGTGCCCACGCTCATCATGCTATTTATCACCTGGCCGGTGCTGCTCACTCAGATATGGGGATTGGTGCAGCAGTCGAAACTCGACGACCGAGCCTTAGCCGCCGCCCGGTCGGTGATAGCTGAAAACCAGTCATCGGGTGCGGTTGCCGAACTTATGCAGCCGGATACGGATGGATGCCACTTCTGTACATCATGCGGGAGCCGCCTTCCGTCGGGTGCGCGTTTTTGCAGTCATTGCGGTGCGCAGGTAGGTTGAACGTGATAATCCGGGATTTTGCTATGTGGAGATTGGTGATGATGCTTGCTGTATATTTGCCGGTGGCGGCTAATGCACAGGCGTTGCAAAACGGTATTGTTCAGGAATATAACGAGCGTGCAAAGAAAACGCCGCTTGCCGGTGTGGAGCTGAATATACGTTCTGCCGGCAGTACGGTGTCGGATGCGGATGGTAAATTTGCGCTTCAGTTCCTGACATTGAAGCCGGGCGACAGAGTGAATGTGCGCCGGATTGAGAAGCTCGGTTACGAGATATTCAACAAGGAGGCGGTGGAGCAGTGGAATCTAAATCCCTCGGAACCGTTTGTGGTGGTGATGTGCCGCTCCGACAGGTTCAAGAAGATTCGTGACAACTACCAGCGTGTAGCATCGGAGAGCTACGCCCGTCAGCTCAAGAAGGATGAAGCCGCACTGGCACGATTGAAATCCGAAGGTAAAATCAAGGAACAGGAGTATCACAAGCAACTGTATGAGCTGCGTGAATCATACGAGAAGCAGCTCGATAATCTTGACAGCTATGTAGACCGCTTCTCGCGCATAGACCTCTCCGAACTGTCGGCAACCGAGCAGGAGATAATCCTGTTGGTGCAGGAGGGAAAGATAGAGGAGGCGATAGTGCGCTATGAGGAGCAAAACTATCTTGACAAATACTTGCAAGAGGTGTCAGACATCCGTGAAGTTTCTTCTGCCATGGAGCAATTGTCGGAGCTGAAGAAATCGAAAGAGCAGTCACGCGACAGTCTGCTCGCCGCCATAGACCGTCAGGTAGAGACACTTAAGCTTGACGGTGTCAATAAAAACAAGCAAAAAATATTGCAGTTGTTGCAATCAGTGGCAGATGCTGATACTACGAATGTTGAGTGGTTGCTGAGGACAGGGTTATTCTTGATGGACTATATCGCTGATTATGATAGTGCGTTGAGTTATTTTAATGCTGCGTTGTCGAGTGCAATAGCATTATATGGCGAGGAGCATTTGTATGTCGCTACGTCCTGCAATAACATTGGAAGTGTTTATTCGTTTCAAGGAGATTATCCCAAGGCTTTAGAGTATCATATTCGCTCGATGACAATAAAGGAGAAAGTCCTAGGATTGGATCATCCTGATTTAGCAACGTCTTGTAATAATATCGGCTTGGTTTATAGTTTACAAGAGGATTATTACAATGCGATGGAATATTATAACCGTGCATTGTCGATACAAGGGAAAGTGCTAGGCTTTAAGCATCCCGCTATAGCCACGTCTTACAACAATATTAGTCTGGTGTATCAATCGCAAGGAGAGTATGCCAAGGCCTTAGAATACAGTTATCGTGCTCTATCAATACAGGAGAAAGTCTTAGGTTCGGAGCACCTTGATGTAGCCGTATCTTGCAATAATATTGGTAGTGTTTATCAATTGCAAGGGGATTATTCAAAGGCTTTGGAATATCATAACCGTGCATTGTCGATACAGGAAAAAGTGTTAGGCATGGAGCATCCCGCTATTGCCGTGTCCTGCAATAATATTGGTATAGTGTATAGTTCTCAAGGGTATTATTCCAAAGCATTAGAGTGTTTCCATCGCGCTTTGCCAATCTGGGAGAAAGTGTTAGGTGTGGATCATCCAGATGTGGCCAGCTTATTTAATAATATCGGCATGGTGTATTATTCGCAAGGCCATTATCCCAATGCGATGGAATATTATAATAGGGCGGTGTCAATACAAGAGAAAATTTTAGGCTATGATCATATCAATGTAGCAAAATATTACAACAATATTGGTGTGTTATATAGTACTCAATGTGATTACCCTAAAGCATTAGAGTATTTCCATCGCGCTCTGCCAATACAGGAGAAAATCTTAGGCCCGAATCATCCTGATGTGGCCATGTCCTGTAATAATATTGGTTTGGTACATCAATCACAAGGAAACTATGCTGTGGCATTGGAATATCTTAGTCGCGCACTATCAATACGGGAGAAAGTGTTAGGCAGTGAGCATCCCGATGTAGCTATGTCTTGCAACAATATCGGCGTTTTGTATAGCTACCAAGAGGATTATTCCAAAGCATTAGAGTATTTCCATCGCGCTCTGCCAATACAGGAGAAAGTATTAGGCCCGAATCATCCCGATGTGGCCATGGGCTACAACAATATTGGCTGTGTCTATGATTCGCAAAAAGACTATGTCAATGCTTTGGAATACCATACCCATGCGCTGTCAATACGGGAGAAGGTGTTAGGTCGGGAGCATAATGATGTAGCCATATCTTGCAACAATATCGGCATGATTTATAAATCTCAAGGAGATTATACAAAGGCTTTGGAGTACCATAGCCGTGCATTGTCTATTCGTAAGACGGTTTTGGGTACGATGCATCCGGATGTAGTATCGTCGCTTATTAATATTGGTTTGACGTATTATTTTAGTGGAGATAATGCTATGGCATTGGAAAATATTGTCCAAGCATTGTCAATTCAGGAGAAGATGTTCGGTCCAGAACATCCATTGACTTGTGAGCTCAAGAATTCTATTGATAATATACGTGAGGAGATGAAATCAAATTAATAATATGGGAAGATATGCAAATATAGCGTTTATAAGCTATTGCCATGCCGATATGGGGGTGGCGGAGTGGTTGCAGCGGAGGTTGGAAGCGTTCAGGTTGCCTACCGATATCCATAATGAAGTGGATGCACAGGAGAGGTATCTCAGGCCGGTGTTCCGCGATAAGTCGGATTTGAATACCGGGGTTCTGCCGGTTGAGCTGCGCAGGAATATTGAGGAGAGCAAGTATCTGATTCTGATATGCTCGAAGAATTCGGCGAGGTCGCAGTGGGTCAGCGATGAGACCAAGGCGTTTGTGGAGTTGGGGCGTGTGGAGCGAATCATTCCGGTGATGATTACGGATGGCGAGACTCCGCCTAATGAGTTGTTACCGGCATATTTGCGTGAATATTTTGCCGAATATCCCGAGTCGGAGCTGCTTGGCGTGGATATTAATGCCGATGGCAGGGAGAAGGCTTTGATGCGTGTGGTATCGCGCATGATTGATGTGGAGTTTGACACGCTTTGGCAGCGGCATAAGCGTCAGCGTCGTGTCAAGATTGCCGCGACGGCTGCGGCTGCGTGTGTGGCTGCGGGATTGGCTTACCTGTTTGCCTTACCTGTATGGGTGTCGGTTACGGTAGTGCCTGAAGTGTCGAAATTGCCTGCTGGTGATGATATAGCCGTGACAATAAACGGTGGGGAGCATACGGTGCCATTGACCGATGCTCCGGACGCTGTGGAGGTGCGTTTGCCCGGCTACAGCCGTTTTAATAAAATGAGGGTGCAAGTGGCTTCGAAATTCTTCGAAACGGTAGACACTGTGTTGCCAACCGGTTATGGTTTGCAGAGGAATGTGGAGATTCCAATAAGGCGTGATGACAGTTTCGCGGTATTTTCAGGCAGGGTCTATGATGATGCCATGGCACCTATTGAAGGGGTGTCGGTGACTGTGGGCGGAGATTCGGCGGTGACGGATTCCGCCGGTAGATTTGAGATAACTTTGCCGCTTGCCGAGCAACTTCCCGAACAGATGATAGTGCTGAAGAAGAGTGGATATACGGGCGTGTGCCGTCTGGATGAGACTCCGGGACGCGACCTGAGATTCATAATGCACGCGAAGTGATTTGAATCATGAGCGGGGGCATCAGGGTTGGTGTCCCTACTTGTTGTCGGGGAGGGGTGTGATGCGATAGCTCACGTGTGTGTATAAACTAAAACCACAGCGGTGTATGGTGCATCGCTGTGGTTTTGGTATTGGGAATCCTTAAGTTAGGATGGGGAAATTATTTGAGGTTGAGTTTGGAGAGGATGGCTTGGGGGATGGCTTCCTTGTTGACTACGATGTCCATGGTCTTGGCGAGGAAGTAGGGTTCGGATACGTAGAAGTAGCCGTCGTAAATCTGATTGGTGTCCCAAGAGTTCTTGACCTTGTAGTATTTGTTGCCTTTTTGGTCAACTGCCTTGCCTACGATAACCATGCCGTGGTCGTCGGTGGTTTCCTGACGGTCGAACATCTCCTGACGTGATTCCTGGGTTACGGTGATTTCCTCAACCGGGCCTTTTGCGTTGTACTTCTCTTTCTCGCGGTCCTTGTCGGATAGCTTCACCCAACGGGATAGCTCGGTACCATCCATGTCGGCTTCGGATTTGCCTTTAGGCATTATGGCATAGCCTTCGGTCCATTTGAAGCCGCCTTCGCTCACGTCGGCAGCCCAGTTGACGGAGTAACCGTTCTCGATAGCGTTGTCCACAATCTCCTTCATCTCCTCGAGGGGTACATTGTAGTATTGGCCGAAGAGCCAGTTGTCGGACACTTCCATCACGAACGGTTTGTAGAACGGATGGTGCGAGAATGATGTGATGGGCACATAGTCATCCATCTTCAGGGGGAGTGATGCGGCAAATGATTTCGGGGTGTAAGTCTGACCTTCGTAGGTGAAAGTGTCGGGGAGTTCGCCGAGATATGCGTCGAGGATGCCGTTGAATCCCTTACGCCATGCGGTGGATACGCGTTTGTTGGGTTTGCGCACTATGGTTTTGACATATCCGGTGAGGAGGTCTGCCATCTCGTAGTGGGAGTGCTTGTCCTCGCCGTAGTTGAGACCACGGTAAACCTCTTCGGGCACTATGCCGTAGTTTTCCCATACGTAGGGTACGTCGAGACCGCTGCCGCCCTGGGCGAAGTTGAGCGCGCCGTACATGCGCACGTATTTGTCGGCTTTGTCATCGTAGCAGTGGCGTACGACGAACATCTCCGACAGGTCCATCTCCTTGCCTGTCTTGCGCAGAATCTCGTCCTCAAAGAATGACAGACCGGAGAAGCACCAGCATGTTCCCGATTTGTTCTGGTCCTTGACAGGGGTGGTTTTCACTACTTTCACGTCGGTGAATTTGAAACCTTCATCCTCGGTTTTCGGCGCTTTCTTGGCAGCCGTGGCACCTAATGCTACGGTCATTGCCATCACGCCGCAAATGAATTTGTTCATGATATGTGGGTATGAAATGAATAATAATGATTGATTATGGCAAAATTAGTAAAAATCCTGTGAATTTTGTGTAATTTTGTCATATTAACCGCTGATTTGTTACATGCGATGAATAAGATTATAGAGAAAGAATATTTTTCGGAAAAAGTGGTGAAGTTTGTGGTGGAAGCCCCCATGATAGCGCATTCGCGCCGTCCCGGTCATTTTGTGATGGTGCGTGTAGGCGAGGGTGGCGAACGCATACCTCTCACCATAGCCGATGCCGATACGCAGCGCGGCACCATAACGCTGGTAGTGCAGGAGGTGGGTGTGTCTACCCGCAAGATTTGTGCCTTGGAACCGGGCGATACGTTTACCGATGTGGTAGGTCCGCTCGGTAAGGCAACGCATGTGGAGAAGGTAGGTACGGTGGTGTGCTGTGGCGGCGGTGTCGGTGTGGCTCCGCTGTTGCCCATCATCAAGGCCATGAAGCATGCCGGCAACCGTGTGATTACCGTGCTCGCCGCCCGCACCAAGGAGTTGATAATACTCGAGGAGCAGGTGCGCCCGTGGAGTGATGAGGTGGTGGTGATGACCGACGATGGCTCGTACGGTCGCCAAGGACTGGTCACCGCCGGAGTGGAAGAGGTGATAAACCGCGAGCAGGTGAATCTGGTGGTGACCATAGGTCCTGCCGTGATGATGAAATTCGTGTCGCTCCTCACTGCTAAATATAATGTGCCCACGATGTGCTCGCTCAATACTATAATGGTGGACGGGACCGGTATGTGCGGTGCCTGCCGTGTGACGGTGGGCGGCAAAACACGGTTTGTGTGTATAGACGGTCCGGAATTTGATGCCCATGAGGTGGACTTCGATGAGATGATAATGCGACTGCGTTCGTATAACTGATAACCCCACTGACATTACTACAATGAACAACGATACTTCAGCTCCGCGCCAAGCCGAGTGGCGCGAGGAATTGCGCAAGGCGCACACTGCCAAACAGCGCGCGGAGATACCGCGTGTGAAAATGCATGAACTCGATGCCGCTTACCGCGTGACATGCAACGAGGAGGTCAATTGCGGAATATCGGCGGAACAGGCTGTGATAGAGTCCACCCGTTGCATGGACTGCCCCGATCCGCAGTGTGTGCAGGGATGTCCGGTGAATATCAATATCCCCGGATTTATAAAGAACATAGAGCGTGGCGATTTTGCTGCCGCCGCCACTGTGCTGCGCGAAACCAGCGCGTTGCCTGCCGTATGCGGCCGCGTGTGTCCGCAGGAGAAGCAGTGCGAGAGCCGGTGCATATATAATAAGATGAAAAAGCCGGCTGTTGCCATAGGGTATCTCGAACGCTTTGCTGCTGACGAGGATATGCGTACGCGCAAGGCTGATGGTGCTGTCAGGAATAGTGATGGCGCTGTGAAAGTAGCTGTTGCCGGTAGCGGTCCTGCCGGATTGTCGTTTGCCGGGGAGATGGCTCGTCTCGGCTTCGATGTCACCGTCTACGAGGCGCTGCATGAGATAGGCGGCGTGCTTAAGTATGGCATACCTCAGTTCAGGTTGCCCAATTCGATAGTCGATGCCGAGATTGCGGCATTGGAATCGCTCGGGGTCAAGTTTGTGAAGGATTGCATAATCGGTAAGACGCTAAGTTTCGACGATTTGCAGTCGATGGGTTTCAAGGGATTGTTTGTCGCTTCCGGTGCTGGATTGCCACGGTTCATGGGCATACCGGGTGAAAATCTGATAGGGGTGATGTCGAGCAACGAATATCTGACCCGTGTCAATCTTATGGGAGCGGGTACTCCGGGGCATGATACTCCGGTGCTACCGGGTGCCAGTGTGGCTATCATAGGTGGCGGCAATACGGCTATGGACTCCGTGCGCACGGCGCGTCGCATGGGTGCGTCGCGGGTTATGCTCGTGTATCGCCGGAGCGAGGAGGAGATGCCTGCTCGTGCCGAGGAAATCAAGCATGCCAAGGAGGAGGGTGTGGAATTTCTCACTCTTCATAATCCGGTGGAATATCTTGCTGATGAAACGGGGCGTGTGCGTGCCATGCGTGTGCAGCGTATGGAACTTGGTGAACCTGATGAGTCAGGCCGTCGGTCGCCGGTGGCTATTCCCGGTGCTATCGATGAGATACCGGTGGATATGGTGATAGTGAGTGTGGGTGTTTCGCCCAACCCGCTGATACCGTCGGCTATAGAAGGGCTTGATGTGTCGCGTCGCGGCACTATAGTGGTGGATGAATCCACCATGCAATCATCTATCCCGACTCTTTATGCCGGTGGGGATATAGTGCGTGGTGGTGCCACCGTGATACTTGCCATGGGCGACGGACGCCGTGCGGCTCAATCCATGGCAAAGCAGTTGCAGGGTTAAAATAAATCGTAGAAAATAATAGATAGTGGACTCTCGGCTCTATAATATGGGGCTGAGCAGTCGCACTATCGACTCTTTTGCCTTCTGTGACATGGGGCGTTTGCGCCATTCCGAAGCGTTTACGCGGTCACTATCCTTGAGGTCGAGCATAAATTGGTGCCGTAGATTGGCATTGGCTTCTGCCGAGTATATGAACATGGTGGCTTCGAAGTTGTGCTCGAAACTGCGGAAATCGATGTTTGCCGAGCCTATTGAACAGAAATGGTCGTCAATCATCATGGTTTTGCTATGCAGCATTCCACCGTTGTACAGATATATCTTTATTCCGGCTCTGAGACATTCGTAAATGTAACTGTAGGATGCGTATGTGAGTATGAGCGAGTCGCTTCTGCGCGGTATCATCACTCTGACGTCGACGCGTGATAGTGCGGCGGCCTGCAGTGAGCGTAGCAAGCTTTCGGTGGGCAGGAAATAGGGGGTCTGTATGTACACGCGTTTCCGTGCGTTGCCTATGGCTTTGAGCATGAGCATTGCCACATTGCTCCATTCACTCGTGGGACCGCTCGTAATCAGTTGCATGCCGGCAGCCCGGTATGTGTCAGCGGCAGGTGTGGTGTCGATGGATTCCTCGATGAGCGGTTGTCCCATGAATGACCAGTCGATGGCAAATGAATATTGCAGTGCGGCTACAGCGGGACCTGTGATGCGCATGTGTGTGTCGCGCCAACGTGCAAATTTTCCGCCATCGATGTAACGGTCGGCGATATTCATGCCACCTACATAGCCTATGGCTCCGTCGATGATGGCGAGCTTGCGGTGGTTGCGCCAGTTGATCCTGGTGGCGAATGGCGGGAATGCGACCCTGAAGAATGGGTAACATTCGATACCTGCCGCGTGCATCTCCTTGAAAAACTTTGATTTTACACCGATAGAGCCTATGTGGTCGTAGATTATACGGACTTTCACTCCCTTGGCGGCGCGCTCCATAAGAGCTGAACGGACGCGTTTGCCTATCTCGTCGTCCTCGAATATGTAATATTGGAGGTGTATGTAGTTTTGTGCCTGTGCAATGTCGTTGAGAAGCGCTTCGAATTTCGTAGCTCCGTCGTGATATATGCTCATGTCGTTTGCCGGATACAGCGGAGCATCGTTGAGCGAGCGTCCGAGTTCCATCTGCTGGCGCAGTTCAGGGGCGTACTCGGCAGGGTGCGGCATGATGATTTCCGGATGGTTCTGCCGTAGCTTGCGTTTGTTGCGTCGAGAAATCATGCGCTTGTTTTTGATGCTCCTGCCAAAAAATATGTACAGGACTATTCCTCCTATGGGGAACATAAGCAGTACCGTGACCCAAGCCAATGATTTCAAGGGGTTGCGATTTTCGGACAGCACCACACCTATGATGCTGAGGATAGTGATGGCGTATGCTATCACCAATCCCCAGTACAGCCATGTAAGATGAAATTCAGAAGAGAAGTAGCCCATCGGTGAGGAAATAGTGTTTGTACACGACTAAATTACTAAAGATTTTTTTCCTGTCGGGAAACTTTGCACAAAAAAAATGAATCTATGCAAAAATGCAGAAAGCGGCGCGCCTATTCAGCGCACCGCCTTCAGTTAGGTTGTCTCAATGACCGAAATTATTCGGCAACCACTTCAAAGGGTATTTCTACAGTTACGTCCTTGTGGAGTTTGATAGTGGCATTGTATTTGCCCACTTCTTTTATAGAATCCTTGAGGGTGATGAGTTTGCGGTCGATGTTGTGGCCGAGCTTTTCGAGGGCTTCAGCAATCTGGATAGCGTTGACAGAGCCGAAGATAGTGCCGGTAGAGCTGGTCTTGGCACCGATAGTAAGGCTTACGCCTTCGAGAGAAGCTGCGAGAGCTTCAGCATCGGCTTTAATCTTAGCGAGCTTGTGAGCGCGCTGACGCTGGTTTTCGGCGAGCACTTTAAGCGCCGAGGGAGTTGCGATAACGGCTTTGCCGGTGGGGATAAGGTAGTTGCGGCCATAGCCTGACTTTACTTCCACCACGTCGTCCTTGTATCCGAGGTTGGAGATATCTTCCTTAAGTATAATCTTCATAATTCCTAAGCGTTTAAAGTGATTTATTTCATCAAGTCAGTTACATAGGGCAGCAAAGCCAAGTGGCGGGCACGCTTAACGGCCTGAGCCACGCGACGCTGGAACTTGAGCGAAGTGCCGGTGATGCGGCGGGGGAGAATCTTGCCCTGTTCGTTGAGGAATTTCTTGAGGAATTCGGGATCCTTGTAGTCGATGTACTTGATACCGCTTCTTTTGAAACGACAGTATTTTTTCTTTTTGACGTCAACCGACATGGGAGTCAAATAGCGGATTTCAGATTGTGCTTGTGCCATGATGTTAGCCCTCCTTTACTTCTGATTCAACTTCTACTTTAGCAGTCTCGGTTTTGCCAGCCTTAAGGCTACGACGCTTGGCGGCGTATTCGGCTGCATACTTGTCAAGACGGAATGTCAAGAAACGGAGCACGCGTTCGTCGCGACGGAAAGCTGTTTCTAACTTCTTGATGATAGTGGGTTCGCCATCGAATTCCACGAGGGTGTAAAAGCCGGTGGATTTCTTTTGGATAGGATATGCGAGCTTGCGCAGACCCCAATTCTCTTCGTTCACGATGGTGGCGCCATTGCTGGTGAGCACGGTGGTGAACTTTTCTACCGCTTCCTTCATCTGGGCGTCAGATAAAACGGGAGTTAAAATGAAAACGGTTTCGTACTTCATGTTGGTTAATGATTGAAATTAATGATTAAATGTGCCTTTTTACGAAAGGCGGTGCAAAGATAGCACTTTATAATTTAATATGCAAGTCTTTGTGGTGTGTTTGGTTGTTTATGGGACTGACATGGTTTGGAGATATACGGCATGTGTTGCCGGCGTTTTTCAAGTCCGGATGATTTAAACACATATTTTTATGATGTCAGTTGGCGATTATGCCGGCGATGGAGGGATTGATTGGCGCGGATGAATAGCAACGGGCGAATTGCTTGAGGAAAGCGAGTGTCCTCTTTTTAGGCGTTGCCGCATGATTGCCGGATGTAGTCGATTGTGATTCAGGGGTAGAGGTTTTATGCATAGGCATTGAAATATGATGGTGATGAATGATTTAAAATGTTTTAAAATAATGGTGTCTGTTTTGTAGATAAACGTGCTGCCGTGTGATTTATTATACTGATTATGTGATTTTTAGCGACATACTGTGCAACGATGATAATTGAAATTATTGTGCTCGAAATGTTAAAAAAGCATGGGAGGTGATAATAAGTAATTGCGCATTCAATAAAAAATGGTATTTTTGCATCTCCAAACTAATAAACAACTAATCAACCAATACGTTAAAGCCTATCGAATCACTGCTACTCTAATTTAATTTTTTTACGAATAGTGATGCAAGACAAAAACAAGCTTACCGATGATAAGTTGGTGGCTGCGTATGCTCAAGGCGACAATCAGGCATTCGATATATTATTGAAACGTCATCAGGCGCGTGTGTTTTCCTATATTTATTCTATAGTGAAAAACCGCGATGTAGCTGACGATCTTTTCCAGGAGACCTTTGTAAAGGCTATCATGACCATAAAGCAGGGGCGTTATGCCGAATCGGGTAAATTTTCGGCATGGATTACGCGGATAGCCCACAACCTGATTATAGATTATTATCGACAGGAGAGAAGCGAGAATGTGGTTTCTGCCGATGATGATGCCGTGGATGTATTGAACCGCAAGGATCTCAGCGATAAGAATATCGAAGATTTCATGGTCAATGAGCAGATACATGCCGATGTACGCAAGATAATCGATGCGTTGCCTGACAATCAACGTGAGGTGCTGCTGATGCGTTATTACCGCGATATGTCGTTCAAGGAGATTGCTGAAGCGACCAAGGTGAGTATCAATACCGCGTTGGGGCGTATGCGCTATGCCATCATAAACATGCGTCGCATTGCCGACGAGAATAATATTGTGCTGACTCTCTGATAGAGAGGGTTTCTGAATACAGGAATCGGGTCCGTGTGTTTTATACCGGACCCGATTCTTCGTATAAGGGGAATGTCGAGTTTATTCTGTCTCGGGGCTAAACCAAGGAGATATGAGCATGTATATGAGCGAGCAGCAGAGGGTGAACAGTACACCGTAGGTAAATAGGTCGCCCACGGTGATTACACCGGTTTGCAAGGTCATGGTTACAAACCGCGCGGTATATAAGCCGGTAACCACAATGCCTATTAGGTAAATGGCGTATTCAATCAATGATGCCACGCGCACCTTCCGGTCGGGCAATCTGTTCAGAACTTTTCGTGTGAACCATGGCGAGGGGGGAGCTTCAAGCAGATTATGCTTTAGCAGTTGCGACAGTTTGCGGTCGTCCATTATGTCTGAATCTGTTTTATGTTTCATGAGTCAAGAGTATTATATTCTGTTATTGCTTTTGCCATTTTTGATTTGGCTCTCGAAAGATAGGATTTTACGGTGCCCTCAGGAAGCGACGTAATCTGTACTATTTCTTTAATCGGGCGATCCTCAAGATAGAACAGAAGCATAAGTGTACGTTCGGTATCGGTGAGGGCGCGCATGCCCACTTCTATGTCATGCCGCATGTCGGTGAGCCGTTGCTGGGATGTGTCTGAGTCGCCGAGTGCCGGTGCGTATCCGTCGGGGAGTCTTTCCTCGCGTTTGGCGCGCATCAATGTGACATATTCATTATAGGCTATCCTGTAGAGCCATGTTTTGAATCGCGATATGCCCTTGAATTGGCGAAGTTGCGTATAGGCTTTCAGGAAAGCTTCCTGGGATATGTCGTCAGTGATGGCGGCATTGCCCATGGTGAGATTGAATATGAAACGCCTCAGCCCGGGGGAATACTCCTCGACCAACCGTTCGAATGCGCGGCGGTCGTCAACCGCCACGCATCGGGTAATCAGCGCTATTTCTTCAATCTTGCTGAGCATCTTCCTCGGTGTACTTGGCTTTCAGGTTTTTACGGTCGTCGATAAAGTATGTTATGATACGTGCTATGCCTACGAACAGGGGTATGATTCCTATTGCCACGGTGTCGTTATCGCTATCGGCAAGCCCCCATACTATTAATGCCACGCCTACGCCAAGCCATACGATGCCCGATTGCAGACGGTTCTTGCGGGGTCGTTCGCTCAGATAGAAACTGTCGGGGAGCGGTTGGCCGTTGCGGATAGAGTATTCTATCAATTTGTATTTGTCGCGCTGGCGCGAACGGCGGTAATGAAGTACCACCCAAAATAGTCCGATGACTGCGGCAAAGGGTATTACTATTCCGCATATAGGAATGAGCAGAGCCGGATTGAAGACTTTCGATGATGATTGTTCGTTGACCACAGTCGGCTGTATGTATATCACGCGGTCGGATAGGCTGTCGGTGTTTACTTTGCTTATCTCGGCGGCGATTTCCGAGCGTATCTGCTCTATTACTTCGTTGGTCATCTGGTTGCGTGATGACTCGCGGTTACATCCGGAAATCAGCAGGGCTGATACTGCGACGGTAAGAACCAGGATTGTCGTATGTAATATTTTCATATCTATAAATGTTTTTTGTTGGTTAAATAGGTTTTCTGATTCTTTGACGTATGAGCTATGGCAAAAGGTTGCATACGTTGTCAAAAAAATAAACCGGATATTGGAGACCGGTATAAAATCCAGTATTGTGCAAAGTTACATAATTTGGTGTGTGATATAAAATTTCGCTAAATTTGCATACGAGTAATAATGCTGATTATCGCCCCTATGCGACAACGTATGAAACGATTTATATATGCGGTGGCCGGAGTTTTATGCTGTCATCTTGCCGGATGCAGTCCGGATGGTGACAAGCCGTCGGATTTCGGTGTTGTTATCAGTACCGATGTACCTGTTGAGATGTGGGTGGATGTTCTTGCAGACTCACTTACCCCCGAACAAGCAGCCGAGTCTACTGTGGCGTGGATGTGTACAACCAATCGGACATATCGCGGTTACGCACGTGAGTTGGTCGCCGGAATGGTGGGTAGATACGGGGGGGATGCTGATTCCAGTCGGGTCATGCGTTATACGCGTGCGTTAGATTCGGTGGCGCTTACGTTGCCGGATACATTGCTGGCGCGTGTGCTCACGGTTGCCGCCACACCGCGTGCGCTTGCCGCAAAAGTGAAGGCCGATGCCGATTCGGCGTGTTTGGCAGATTTGATTAAGGAGGAATACCGCTCGGATTCTTCAGCACTCGAAGATTTTATATTGGCTTTGGATTAAAAAACAGAAACTATGCATACCATCGATGAATACCTCGGCATGGTCGAATGCCGCATTAAAGAACTTCGTTATCCGGCATCGCCAAAAGGATTGTACGAACCGATAAAATATACTCTTGACGGCGGAGGCAAGAGACTGCGCCCTGTGCTCACGCTTGCCGTATGCGAAGCTATGGGGGCTGATCCGGCGAATGCCTTGAATCAGGCTATGGGGGTGGAGATGTTCCATAACTTCACATTGCTGCATGATGATGTGATGGACCATGCCGACATGCGTCGCGGACGTCCCACGGTACATCGCCGCTGGGATGAGCGCACCGCCATATTATCCGGCGATGCCATGCTGACAATGGCATCGGTGCTGGTAGGGGAGAATTGTCCTACCGATAAATACCGCAAGGTCAACGAGCTGTTCTCACGCACATCCATGGAGGTGTATGAGGGTCAACAGTATGATATGGATTTCGAGGAGCGTGCCGACGTGACTGTTGAGGAATATATGGAGATGATACGCCTGAAGACGTCGGTGCTTCTCGGCTGCGCTTGTGGTATGGGTGCGATTATGGGCGATGCTGACGAGACATGTGCGTTGGCAATGTATGCCTATGGTGAAAAACTCGGATTGGCATTCCAGCTTCAGGATGATTATCTTGATACTTATGGCGACCCTATAATATTCGGAAAGGAGATAGGCGGCGATATTCTGAATGATAAAAAGACGTGGCTGCTCATCACCGCTTTGTCAGAGGATGAATCCGGTGTGTTGATGCGTGAGATAAAGACACCGTCGGAGCCTTCCGATAAGATTGATGCCGTGCGTGGCGTGTATGACCGTCTGAATCTTCCGGCTCGTTGTCATGAGCTGATAGACCGCTATGTACGTGAGGCCATCGCTGAACTTGAGAAGGCATCACTGCCGCCTGCCGCACGCGATTTCTTCGTGGCTCTTGCCGAAAATTCGCGCACGCGCACACATTGATGGTCAGTAACTTATTTACATCAATAACTTATTCAATTCCAATTGATATCAAGATATAGTATATGTTGATAGATACGCATACACACCTTTACCTGCCCGAGTTTGATGCCGATGGCGGCTATAATGCCGTGGAGCGTGCCATTGATGCCGGGGTGAGCCGCATGATTTTCCCAAATGTGGATCTTGGAACAGTGCAACCGATGAGAGAGCTTCATGCCCGGTATCCACAAAACACATATATAGCCATGGGGTTGCACCCTACTGAAATAGGTGAGGATTGGACGGATGCGCTTGCCGCAATTAAGTCGGAATTTGATACCAATATAGCTGATTATGTAGCCGTAGGTGAGGTGGGTATTGACCTGTATTGGGATAAGAGATATTGTGAACAGCAGATGTGTGCGTTGGAGCAACAGGTCCGATGGGCAGCCGATGCAGAAATGCCGGTGATAATACATTGCCGCGAGGGGCTTGACCAAACGCTTGAGGTGTTGCAGGCTTTCCCGTCTGTTCGGGGTGTCATGCACAGTTTCGGCGGAACGCCTAAGGATGTGGAGCGTGTGCGTAAAGTGGTGGATTTCTATTTTGGGATTAACGGCATAGTCACATTTAAGAATTGCAATGTAAGGGAATCATTGCCGGCAATAAGACTGGACCGTCTGCTGCTTGAGACCGATTCCCCGTATCTTGCGCCTGTACCGCATCGAGGCAAGCGTAACGAAAGTGCATATCTTGTACACACGGCGGCACACATTGCCGATTGTCTCGGGCTTACAAAAGAAGCGGTAGCTTCCGCCACCGCTTCCAATGCTGAAATCCTTTTCAGGATATGATTTAAGTTTCTTTTGAAATTTATCCTCCGAAGTTGTCGTAGTGTATGTCTTCTGGATTTACACCGAGACTGTCGAGCATCTTGTTCACGGCATTGCTCATCGGGCCGGGACCGCACATGTAATACTCTATATCCTCGGGGTTGTCGTGATTTTTCAGGTATGTGTCATAAATTACCTGATGAACGAATCCGGGTGTGTATTTCACACCGGCTGCATCGGCGGCAGGGTCGGGACGGTCGAGTGCGAGATGGAAATGGAAGTTGGGGAACTCCTTTTCAAGCTGTAGGAAATCATTGAGATAGAACACCTCGTTGAGTGCGCGTGCGCCATAGAAGTAGTGCATTTCGCGGTCGCGCGTGTTGAGGGTCTTGGTCATGTGCATGATTTGTGCGCGCAGGGGAGCCATACCGGCACCTCCGCCAATCCACATCATCTCCTTGCCGGAGTCGAATATCGGGTGGAAATCGCCGTAAGGACCGCTCATGAGCACTTTGTCGCCCGGTTTGAGTGTGAATATGTAACTTGATGCTATACCGGGCATCACGTCCATGAATCCTACCTGCGGTTTCGGTTTGAAAGGAGGAGTGGCGATACGTACGGTAAGCATTATGCGGTCGCCCTCTGCCGGATAGTTTGCCATGGAATAAGCGCGTACCGTCGTTTCCTCATTGCGGCATTTAAGGGAAAATAATCCGAATTTTTCCCAAGCCGGAAGATATTCCGCACCGATTGATTCTTTGTCGATGTCCTTGTCGTAGTCCATGGAGTAGGGCGGAATCTTAATCTGTGCGTATGAGCCGGGTATGAAGTCCATGTGCTCGCCGGGAGGAAGAGCCACGATGAATTCCTTGATGAATGTTGATACATTTTTGTTGGATATCACTTCGCATTCCCACTCCTTGATGTCAAGCACCGATGCAGGTACGGAGAGTTTCATGTCCTCTTTGACCTTTACTTGACATGCCAGACGCCAATGGTCTTTAATCTGCTTACGTGAGAAGTGAACCGTTTCGGTAGGCAGGATGTCGCCGCCACCTTCGAGTACCTGCACCTTACACTGACCGCAGCTTCCCTTTCCGCCACATGCCGATGGGAGGAACACATTGTTGTCTGCCATGGTCGATAACAGCGCCTTCCCGGAATCAGCGGTTATGTCGGTGTCGTTATTGATATTGATGCGCACTTTACCTGTATGAACCAAAAATTTCTTGGCGGTCAGAAGCACAGCTACAAGAATCAATGTAATCAACAGGAATATGCCTACGCCCGCAAGGACTGTGAGCGTGGCTACCGATTCTTCTAAAAATATACTTGAGATAATCATCGTATTGATGCGTTATTAGATTTTAATGCCTAAGAAGCTCATGAATGCTATACCCATCAGGGCAGTGAGGATGAATGTGATACCTATGCCGCGAAGAGGTTTGGGGATGTTGGAATATGTGGCGAGACGTTCGCGTATGGCGGCTATGGCAACGATGGCGAGCAACCAGCCCAATCCCCAGCCACCACCGGCACATACGGCGGTGAATACGCTGCCGAAACCTCGCTGTTGCATGAAGAGCGAGCCACCGAGTATGGCGCAGTTCACGGCTATCAGCGGCAGAAATATGCCGAGCGATGAATAGAGCGATGGTGAGTATTTCTCCACAGCCATCTCCACGAGCTGTGTCATGGATGCTATTACGGCAATGAACATGATGAGCGATAGGAAGCTGAGGTCCACATCGGCATATTCCGGACCGAGCCATTGGAGGGCACCGGCGCGTAGCACGTAGGTTTCAAGCAGATAGTTGATGGGCAGTGTGATCACGAGCATGAATGTGACAGCCACACCAAGCCCGAATGCCGTCTTTACGTTTTTCGACACTGCCAGGAACGAGCACATTCCGAGGAAGTATGCGAATATCATGTTGTCGACGAATATCGAGCGTATGAATAGGTTTAGATTTTCCATTTTATTGATGAAAGATATATTGTTCTGAATTTGTTCGTTATCTCAGGTCAATCTTCCTGAAGGTCCTTATTGACCAAACGGTGAATCCATATTATACATGCCACCACTATCAGTGCCATGGGTGGGAGTATCATCAGTCCGTTGTTGACATAGCCGTGCTCATAGCACCATTGCGGCACTACCTGATATCCGAGCAATGAGCCGCTTCCGAGCAGTTCGCGGAAGAAGCCCACGATTATCAATATCAAGGCGTAGCCGGCACCGTTGCCTATACCGTCGAGAAACGATGGCCATGGTTTGTTTGCCATAGCGAATGCCTCGAGACGTCCCATCAATATACAGTTGGTGATGATAAGTCCTATGAACACCGAAAGTTGCTTGCTGACATCGTATGTGTATGCTTTGAGCAATTGGTCGACTATGACCACCAGCCCGGCAACTACCACGAGCTGCACTATTATTCGGATGTTGGTGGGTATTGTGGAGCGTATGAGCGATATGATTACATTGGAGAACGCAAGTACGGCGATTACCGATATGCCCATGACTATTGCCGGCTCAAGTTTTGCTGTTACGGCAAGTACAGAGCAGATACCAAGTACCTGGACTATGACAGGGTTGTTTTTCGAAAACGGGTTGAGCAGTACGCTTTTGTTGCTTATCTTTTCTGCCATGGTTATTTTCTGCTAATGTTTTTCAAATAAGATTCATAGGGTTTCAGGCTGTTGCTTAACATGTCGCTTACGCCCTTGCTTGTGATGGTGCCACCTGACACGCCGTCCACGTAGTCTTCATTGCCAGCCGGACGTTGACCTGCTTTTACTACGGCAACCGGTAGAAATTCGCCGTCTTTGAACAGGTGCTTGCCGTTGAACTTATCGCTGAATGCCGGTTTTTCAATCTCGGCTCCGAGTCCGGGAGTCTCGCCCTGGTGTGCGAAATATGCGCCATATATGGTAGAACCGTCGGAATCCAATGCCACATATCCCCAGATTGGTCCCCAAAGACCGGCACCATAAGCGGGGAGTATGTACTTTATGTCACTGTCGGCAAGGCGGCATATATAAACAGGCAGCGAACGTTCGCTATCGGCGAGTTTCACTTGTGCGGCAACGTCAATAGTGAAGGCGTCGCCCGGTATAGTGTCGCCTGCCGCATTGACCACTTTCTGAGCCACTATGTATTTGTTGAAGTCGGCTATCACGTCCGAAGCGTCGGGGGTGATATGCACTGCGGCAAGAATCTGCCGCATCTTATCGGCGTCAATATTGGCTTGCTGACGCGAGCGCAGCGACAATGATGTTACTGCAAGGGCAGTGCCGACTATAAGCACCAATACTATTATATATATGGTGGTGTAAATGTTACTTTGCTTGTTCATAATCATTCAGATGATATGCTTGAAAGATGATGTTTGCGTGAGGTCTTATGCCTTTGCTTTCAAACGGCGCATGCGACGGTTGATATTGGCTTGTACCACACAGTAGTCTATCAGCGGTGCGAAAGCGTTCATGAGCAGCACTGCCAGCATGGCTCCTTCGGGATAACCGTTGTTGTACACGCGTATGAGTATGGCAATCACGCCTACCAGGAATCCATAGATGTATTTGCCTAAACCTGTGCGCGCGGCGGTTACCGGGTCGGTAGCCATGAAAACGGCAGCGAAGGCAAATCCACCATATACCAATTGGTCAATTGGAGAAAGTGACGATGCCGGATACAGAGGTGTTTGGAATGTATTGGCAATCCATCCCATTACCAAACCTCCTACAAATACTGAAAGCATAATGCGCCAGCTTGCTATGCCGGTGATAAGGAGCAGTGCGGCTCCGATAAGGATGCAGAGGGTCGATGTCTCGCCGAAAGAGCCGGGGATGAGACCTAAAAATGCGTTCCATGTGCTTCCTGCCTGATTTATGAAGTCGGTAGTGCCGTTGGCAATCAATCCGAGTGGTGTGGCTCCGGAGAATCCGTCGGATATGTATCCGCCCAGTCCGCAAATAGGTTCGGATGCTATGAATGCTTTATCGCCGCTCATTTGGGCCGGATAGGCGAAGAAGAGGAATGCTCGGGTTACAAGTGCTACGTTGAATACGTTGTAGCCGGTGCCGCCGAAAACCTCTTTTACGAATATCACGGAGAATGCCGTGGCTACGGCGAGCATCCATATCGGAGTCTCAATGGGGCATATCATGGGGACGAGGATGCCGGTGACGAGGAACCCCTCTTGAATCTCCTCGCCACGCCATTGGGCTACGATGAATTCAATGCCGAGACCTACGGCATAGGTCACTATGATTCGCGGTAATATGGCGAGGAATCCGTAGGCAAGCGCTTGCCACATGGTGTAGTCGGAAATGCCCGAAGCTATGAAATTCTGATAACCGGTATTGTACATACCGAAAATCAGGCTCGGTATAAGTGCCAATACCACTATAATCATGACGCGCTTGGAATCGATGCTGTCGTGGATATGCACGCCCGACGATGATGTGGAGCGCGGCGTGTACAGGAATGTTTCCATGCCGTCGAATACCGAATGGAACGCATGTAGCTTTCCTCCCGGTTCAAAATTAGGCTTTATCTTATCGAGATATTTGCGAAGCATTGTTGCTATGGTTTATATTTTTATGGTTAGATATCGTGTGTAGGGGCTCAGTCGAGTTCCTTGCGCAGGTAGTCAAGACCTTGCCGTACTATTTTTTGCAATTCGAGTTTCGAAGGGTCTACATATTCGCACAATGCAAAGTCCTCAGGAGCCACTTCGTAGATGCCCAACGCCTCCATCTTGTCGATATCGCGTGATATGATTGCCTTAATCAGATATTCCGGAAGGATGTCCATAGGCAGGACCTTGTCGTATTCGCCTGACATAATCATGGCGCGGCGGCCTCCGAGCAATCGGGCATCGGGTGAGAATTTGCGTTTTGGCAGCAAACGGGAGGGGAATGAGCGGTTGACGCTCATCTTTGACGGACTAAGAGATGCCCAGCCCATGAATTCGTCGACATCGTCTCCTTCGGGTATCACCGTAATCTGGCGATAGGGATAGCGGAGAAATCCGTCGTTGCCTACGGTGTGTCCTGTAAGTACATTGCCTGAGATTATACGTATATGTTTATCGGTATTCTTGATGTTGTCAGTCAGCAAGTCGGCTACTGATGCTCCCGCCGTGGTCTTAACGAGACACGGCTCCTTTATTTCAGAACCGGTAACTGCTACTGTCGCGCTCCAATCCACCTTGCCATTGATGAGCAGAGAACCTATGCGTGCCAATGTGACTACGTCGAGAGTCCATATTGTCTCACCTTTGTTGACCGGAGCGATTGCTGCTGCCTGAACACCGGCGTTTCCTGCCGGGTGAGGTCCGTTGACCACTACTTTTTTTGCTCCATCGGGAACGGTGATGTTTGAGTCGGCTCGTACCGACATATATATATTGCCGTTTGTGAGCTGTAGCAATGCCTTTATCGCGGCCGCTATTTCCGCGTTTTTACCCTCTACCTCATTGTCGAGGTCAGGGGCAAGGGGCGAACTGTCGAAGCAAGTTATGAAGATATCTCGCGGTGCGGTATCTGCGTCGGGTATTATGTCATACGGACGTTGGCGCATCAATGCCCACAATCCGTGACGCATCAAAGCAAGCTTCAGTTCCTGCGCACCGGAATATTTCAAAGGAGAGCCCTCTGCCGCAGGCTTTGTCACGGCATCCGATTCAATCACTACACGTAATATCTTGCGGCGTTCACCGCGCACTACGTGTTTTACCACACCCGAAATGGGCGACACCAGGCAGATGTCGGGGGTGTTTTTGTCTTGCATCACTGCGTTGCCGGCTTGGATGCTGTCGCCCTCTTTTACGGTTAACCGGGGGATGAATCCAGGAAAATCGTCGGGTATTATGGCGACTTTATTTGCGGCAACGGATTTAATGACCGTACCCGGGGCTATGGAGCCTTGCAGGTTCAGGTCTAATCCACGTCGGAAATTGATGGTTTGGTTCATTTACGAATGGAAATCTAAAGTCTTATAGAAATATAGGTGCAAAGTTATTTATAAAATTTGAGAATTG
>CAJTMM010000024.1 GCA_910577465.1 uncultured Muribaculaceae bacterium
GTCCCTAAAATCCTTACCGACCTTAAAGTCCTTAAAGTCCTACCATATACACCCTTAACCACCCACACCCATCAAAAAGAGGGCAAGAAGCCCTCTCTCCGCCCCCCACCAACCACATTCCTAATTCTTGCTCCGCAAGCGTCCTACGGACGATGACCTAATTCCACATTCCTAATTGAATTGGTAAGAGCACATTGACATACTTTATAAAAAACAAAAAGGCAGTCTAATCTACCCCCATAGACTATTAAGCCTGCAAAAGCTCCTCAAACAAAGCCATGTAGCGTTGAGCCACAGACTTCGCTGAGAAACGTGCGCGTACGCTCTCATGTAGCGCGTCACGGTCCACATCTGCCTGCAAAGCCCACTCTATACCCTCGGCAACGCTTATCGGATTCTTGTATTCGGCGATAAAACCATTCACCTTATGCTCTATGATATCCGACTGACCGCCACGACCGAACGACACCGGCAGACAGCCCGCAGCTTGCCCCTCGATAAGCGTACCCGGAAGTGTCTCGTAGAGTGAAGTCGACAGCACCACATTGGCGGACGCATACAGGTGGCGTAATATTTTTCCGTCATGCACCATGCCTGTCAGTTGGTGGGGGAAGCGCAGCCGGTTGAATATCGAGCGGTCACGCACTTCACCGAAAAACAGCGCCATCGACTCACGTGCCAATTGCGGATTATTGTCAAATATATAGTTCAGGGCATCTATTGCATAATCCACACCCTTTATCGCGTCATCTATGCGGGCGGCACCCATCAGTATCACATTCTTGGCTGGAATCATGGTGAACCCCGACAGTTCTATTGCCGGTTTCGTGATAAACGAATCCACCGGAAACGCATTCGGTATCACACGCACGTCAGCCTTTGCCATAAGCTCACTCTTGCGGCAGCAATCGGCAAGCCAATTGCTCACGGCTACAAACGTGATAGGCACATCGGCATAAAGTTTCTGCTTCTTGAGCCACACCTTGCGCGACAGATCCTGCTCCCTGCCGCCCGTCAGGAACTGGCAGTTGCCGCAGCTATGCTTGTATCCGCGGCACTCGTACGCGTGATGGCATATTCCCGTCAGATTCCACATATCGTGCATTGTCCATACTATCGGTTTGCCGAGACGCGCCAGACGGCGTATCCCTTTGAGCGACAGCAACCCCTGGTTGATCCAGCTCAGAGCTATCACATCCGCCTCCTTCACCCACGGATGTTGATGCAGAGGCATGCCCGCCGAAGCCGTGGACACCTTGAAGAGATTCTCGCGCGACAATCCGTTCGACATCGCTATCCCTATACGTTCACTCATGAATGTCGCCCCGCGGCGTAGGCGTTGTCCCGTCGGTATCACATATTCATCATTGCTCATCTTGTTGAATACCACCATCCGGGCATCCACACCCTCGCTGCGTAGTGCGTGCATCAGACGGTAAGTCACTACTGAAGCACCCCCCAGGGTGTCGCTGTGGCATATCAGGGCTACTTTCAATGGGTGTGAGTCGGTTCTTGGTCTGTCCATATCTGGAATAATGTTGCGGGTATGGGTCTATAAAGGTTATTTTCTGGCTTTATTATCGTGTGGATTGACTGTAAGCGTGGTTTCCACTATATCGATATCGTTGAGCTTCAGGCGCGCCTGAAGATACTTCTTGAACTTCGTGCGTTGCGCCGCAGGCATGGGCGATGAGTAGTGCACAAGTGCCACATTGGCTGTGTCAAGTGTCCCCTGCGACACATCGGCGAAAACATTCCGCGACACAGCTATATCCTTCACCTGCGGAAACAGCACCTTTATTTCCGGAGCCAGTTGTGCGCCGGATGCCATTGTCCTGTCGGCGTTGGCAACTACCTGCCGCAGGGAGTCTATCTGTTGCTGTTGTGAGGTGATGGTGGACTGTGCCATGAGGTATATATCGCGCATGTCGCTGCTCTCCACCCTCGGCGATACGGCTGTGCCTCCCTGTATGAACACTAATTTCGTGTCTGAGAGACCGTAGAATTTCAGGCGCGACGACAGCGCCAGTTCCAGTGAGTCGAGCGGCAGAGGTTGACCTATTAAGGTTATCGATATTATACGCTGTCCGTTTTCGGTGTACGCCTTATCCGAGAGTACCTGAGTGTCGGGAAAGTGGCATTCGCGGTCCACAAAGGCAGTTGCCTGCATCGTGAATTTGCTTTGCTTGAGCATATTGTACGTAAGCCATACACTCGGTAGCATAGTCAGCGCGGCAAGCACATACACTATGCGCCGCACACGCTTTGCCCGCGCGTTGTCCACCACGCTCACCCCCTTGTATCCAAGTATCTTCACACCTATGAATGTGGCGAACGCTATGTATATCGAATTGATGAGAAACAGGTACGCCGCACCGAAGAAATAGTTGAGCTGCCATGTCGCCAGTCCGTAACCTGCCGTACACAGCGGTGGCATGAGTGCCGTGGCTATCGCCACCCCCGGTATCACATTTCCCTTGTTGCGGCTTCCTATGGCAACTATGCCGGCACCGCCGCCCACAAATCCTATCAGCACATCATAGATGGTGGGAGAGGTGCGGGCAAGCAATTCGCTGTGACCCTCGTTCACCGGCGATATCAGGAAGTAGAGCGTCGATGCCACCACCGAGAATCCGGCAGCCATGATCAGATTGCGCATGGCACGCTTTATAAGGTCGAAATCATGTATCCCCACCCCCAGACCGATTCCTATTATCGGACCCATGAGCGGTGATATGAGCATCGCGCCTATGATTACAGCCGTCGAGTTGGTGTTGAGCCCCAACGATGCTATCAGTATGGCGAGTACGAGTATTATTATATTGGTACCGCGGAACGACACCCCGTCGCGTATGTCCGCTTCGGCTTCCGGCTGTGGTACCAGCTGCTGCGATACGGCAAAATAGTTGACAAGGTAATTGCTCACCCTGTTGGCAAAATTCCTGATCATGGCTTCGACGGTTTTAATCTCCTCAATATACTATTAATAGGTAATAGTTGCTTAATGTTCACCCGTTCCACCTTCAGAACCATGAAAATGTAAAGCCCGAGCATGACAGTGCGCAGCGGTATGTCTATCCACCGGTTGTCGGTAGCTATCCAGATGGCGGCTGCGTACAGCCCCATCGCTATGGCGAAATACAGCATCAGGCGTTTCACGTCGTAGCCTATCGGATACTTCTTAAGCCCCACGAAGTACGATGTCACCATCATCACTCCGTAGCATCCCAGGGCGGCCCATGCACACCCCATGTAACCCATGCGGGGCACAAGTGCCACATTGAGAGCGAGCGTCACCAGAAGTCCCAGCAGTGAGAACCACATACCCCAATGGGTGCGGTCGGTGAGCTTGTACCACAGTGACAGGTTGAAGAACACCCCGAAGAAAAATTCGGCAAGCATGATTATCGGCACCACCTTCAGTCCGCTGAAATAGCGTGGCGATATGAAGTACCGGAGAAAATCGAGGTAGTACGTGACACCGAGGAATATCACCATCGCGAATATCACGAACCACTTCATGGCATCGCGGTAAGATTGCATGCGGCTCTCACCCTTCTCCTTGTTCTGCGCGAATATAAATGGCTCGTAGGCAAAGCGGAATGCCTGTATGAACATCACCATCACTATGGCTATCTTGTAGTTGGCTCCGTATATGCCCAACTGTGTCATGGCTTCGGATTTATCTGTCACCAGGTCAGGCAGAAGTATCTTGTCTATAGTCTGGTTCATGATGCCGGCTATGCCGAGTATCAGCAGGGGAAATGAATACGCGAGCATCTCACGCCACAGTTTGCGGTTGAATTTCCATGCAAATCCATGCAGTTCCGGCAACAGCAGCACAAGGTTTATTACCGAGCTTATGAAGTTGGCGAGGAATATGTAGCCTATCCCGTAATCCGGATTGTAGAACCACGATATCGTCGCGGGTGCCTGTCGCCACAGCCACGGGCACACGAGTATGAACAGCAGGTTAAGCCCTATGTTGAGTGCTATGTTGATGAATCTAAGCGTGGCGAAACGCATAGGGCGGTGCTTGAAGCGCAGAAGCGAGAAAGGTATGGCGGTGAATGCGTCTATCGCTACCGTGGCGGCCATTAATGCCACATACGATTCATGACCCGCGCATTCAAGACTCTCACTTATCGGGCTGAGGAATAGCAGTACGGCTATGATGAATACCGACGATGTCACGCCGAGCGATATCAGCGACGTGGAGTACACCTCCATCGGGTCGGAATAACGTTCATGGTTGGCGAAACGGAAAAATCCCGTCTCCATCCCGTATATGAGCACCACGAGCGCCAGCGCCACTATCGAGTAGAGGTAGGTGACCACCCCATATTCGGCGGCGGGAAACATGATGGTGTACAGAGGCACCAGACACCAGTTGAGAAATCGTCCCAATATGCTGCTCACGCCATATATGGCAGTATCTTTTGCAAGACTTTTAACTCCGCTCATAGTATTTTGCAGTGTTGGTGGTGTGCGCCGCACCCTTGTCAGAAAAGCGAACCTGTCTCGGGTGTGCGCGAGTGACCCAGATGTATGTAGGCGAGCTCTGTCACTTCGCGTCCGCGCGGAGTGCGTTTTATGAATCCCTCCTTTATCAGGTAAGGTTCGTAGACCTCCTCTATGGTTCCCGGATCTTCGCCCAATGCAGTGGCTATGGTGCCCAATCCTACCGGACCACCCTTGAATTTAGTGATTATGGTGTTGAGTATCTTGTTGTCTATCTCATCCAGCCCGTAGCGGTCTATGTTTAGTGCTTCCAGGGCGTATCGCGCTATTTCCGGCTCTATTATGCCCGAGCCTTTCACCTGTGCGAAATCGCGCACACGCCGCAGCAATGCGTTGGCTATACGTGGCGTGCCACGGCTGCGCATCGCTATCTCGTGTGCCGCTTCGGCAGTGCATTTCACTCCGAGCAATCCCGCCGAACGCAGTATTATCCGTTCCAGCACCTCATGGTCGTAGTATTCAAGATGGCAATTGATGCCGAATCGCGCGCGCAACGGCGATGTCAGCAATCCGCTGCGGGTGGTGGCTCCGACTAATGTAAATGGCGATAGGGTCAGCTGCACGCTGCGTGCTCCCGGACCCTTGTCTATCATTATGTCTATGCGGTAGTCCTCCATCGCCGAGTACAGATATTCCTCCACCACCGGACTGAGACGGTGTATCTCGTCTATGAACAGTACATCGTTCTCCTCCAGTGAGGTGAGTATACCTGCCAAATCACCCGGTTTGTCGAGCACAGGACCGGAGGTTACCTTGAAGCCCACACCGAGTTCGTTGGCTATGATGCCGGAAAGGGTGGTCTTGCCCAGTCCGGGAGGACCGTGCAGCAACAGGTGGTCCAGAGCTTCGCCACGCATACGCGCCGCTGCAACAAATACCTTCAGGTTCTCCACCACCTTGTCCTGACCGCTGAAAGAGTCAAATTCCGACGGGCGGAGGGCTTTCTCTATATCCCTCTCGCGGTCGGGCATACCGCTGCTTTCGCGGGCGTTTCTTATATCGAAACTATCGTCGGTCATTTATGCAGTGTGTGGATTATTTGTTGGCGTAAAGCACGGGATTGGTATCGGGGTCGTTGTACATCTTCATCTGGCGGTAGACCTTCATGTATTTGCGTCCGGCTTCTATATCCTCGAGCAATTGGTTGATGGCAGTGATGAGGTCGGTACGCTGTTCGCGGAGCACCGCCAGTTTCGATGCGCACTTGGCTATGTGTGCCTCTTCGGCATCGGTACGTGATGTTTCCACCTCCATGTGGTAGATTTTCAGTGCCAATATTGACAGACGGTCGAGTGCCCAGGCAGGGCTTTCGGTATTGATGGTGGCGTCGGGTTGTACCTTCACGTCGGCATATTTGCCACGGAAGTAAGTGTCGAGCTCCTCCACCATGTCGGTGCGGTCCTGATTGGATGCGTCTATACGGCGTTTGAGTGCCAGAGCCGCTACAGGGTCTATGGCGGGGTCGCGTATTATATCCTCAAGATGCCATTGCACGGCATCAATCATGTTTTTCGCGAATAGTGTGTGCTCGATGGTCCCTTCCTCGTATGGATTGTCTATCTTGGCATCGACATCGTCGGTGACATGATATTGCTTGGTGGACTCACTGAATATATCGTAACATTTATCGGCAAATTTCATAGTCGGTAATTTTTATGAGTTACAAATTTAAGTAAAAGCTTCGGTAATATCAATATTCCTGCTTAGGTTCGGGAATACCGCCGTCGCCAATCTTGTTGAGGTACGTCCGGCGCAGGTCACTCCATCGGTAATATGGACCGGTTACTGGCGTGGCGGGCAGTGTCACTTCACGTTCGTTGAGCAGTACCTTTACGAGTACATCGTCTACTGTATAGTCTTTGTCGGACGGACGGTAGAATATCATCTGTATGTTCGATGCCATCGGAAACATGGTATAGTTATGCCAGTTGGCGGTGACGCTGTCAAGGTCGTTCATCTCACGTCCCATGCCGTCGAGATCCATGAGCACCACCATGGGCAGTACCACCACCTCATGTCCGAAACGCATGTTGGCGCTCGGGTCGCGACGCATCAATGATGTGTCGGCACTTTCTATTATGTTGCGCATCAGGAAGCGCTGACGTTGCGGTCCGGTGCCTTTGGTGTAGGATGTGTTGCCGTATTGCAGAAACCATCTGGCATTGTCCAGAACCCATTGGTTGTGAAGCTCCTGTTCGGAGAAGAGATCGTAGGGTGCCTTCTGGTCGTAGTGGCTTTGTGCGTTGGCGGCTATGCGGAATAGCGAGTGGAACAGTTCCTCTACATTGAGACTGTCGGATGCGAATTGCGCATCGGTCACAAGTTTGGTTATGAAAGGTCCGTCGTTGTCATATCGGTCGCCCAGTTGCTTCCGTGCTTCGGGAAGTGCTGCGTGGTATATGCTGTCGGCAACCTTGTCGTTATAGTTCAGATAGTAGACGGTAGATTTTGATGCATCGGATGTGACATCAAGGTTAGGGTTGTATGCTTTCAGTTCCTGAAGCTCATTGTCCATTGACAGGATGCAGCGTACCACATCGGTGGAGCGGGCGTCGATACGTGCCTTACCGGCGAATATCTCAGGAAAGTTGGCAACCATGCGGCGTGCTATGCCACGGTGTTGGTCGGCTCCGAGCTGAGTCAGTTCGCCGTCGCGTCCGCGTGCTTCCATCTCTATCTTACGCAGTTGTGCCATCAGTTCCTTGCCGCGTGGTGTCAGTTTGTCGTTGCGTTCGGCAGATCGGAGTAAGTCTATCGGCTGACGGTACACCCATTGACCTATGTGCCAGCGGCTTCCATGACGTCCGTAATGTTCCATGTGGAATGGCTCATAGCCGTCGGGTGTTGCTGTTAGTGTAGGCAATGGTAGTTCGGGGTAGGGGTAAGCATAGTAATTGCTTGCCGTTTGGCGAACCTCCATAGTGGGTTCGGCTCCACTGACTGAAATGGAACATGCCATTAAAGTCATGACGATGGATATCTTCGATAGCGATTTTGTCATTATGTTGTTTCTGTGGTATAGGTTATCGGATTTCGTTCTTTATTGTTCCGCTCCGGGACGTGGGGCGGTGTTGGGTTCGGCAGGGCGTACGCGTGCGAGTGATTCAAACAGTTCATGCAGGTCTACCTTTTTGGTATCCTTGAGTTTGGACATTACCCTTATGTTGGAACGTTCGGTATCGGAGCCTTTGGCAGCCCACAGAAGGTCGGCTACTTTCACTGCGTTGGTGTTGGTTGCGCGTCCGGCTGTTGTGAAGTAGGGATTAGTCACCACTGCTTCAATATTGCCCGATGTTATGGCGTCGAATAGTGCTATGGCAATGTCGCTTTGCAGGCTGTCCCGCTGCCATTTGGTGTTGGCGTTCATGTAGGCTATGTCGGTCTGCGGCATGGCGTCGGGTACGCTCGTCGCTTGTGGCGTTGTTTGTGCCGGTGTAGCGGTCGCGTTATCAGCCGTGGTATTCTCTTGTTTGGTGGAGTCTATGGCGGTTATTGCCGGTGTCACATCTGATACATCTTCACCTTTGGATGTTGGCTCGGATGGGAAAAGCGACATGAGGTACCACACTATGCCTGCGGCGAGTGCTATTACCAAAATAAATATAGCTATAAGCCAGCCACGACGTTTGGTATCGTTGCTTTCTTCAGTGTCGGCTACAAGGCTTTCGCTTGTTTCTTTGACAAATTCCGGTGCTTTAGGTGTATTGCCGGATGTTTTCGGCAGCTCTTCTTTCTTTGGTTCCTTGGGTTCGGCTATTGTTGCTTTTTCAGCGACAGGTTGCCGCAATGCCGTTTGAGCCGTGGAGGAAGTTTCCTTAGGTGCGGTCACATCCACATTGTATGTGTCGGGCTTGGTACCCATCAGCTTGTGTGCGCGGAACCCATGGAAATTACCTGAGCGGAGCATATTGTATTCGGGTGTGTTTTTTTCAATGTCAACCGATACTTCAAATATGCGCGTGCTGCCGAAATCAAGCCGGAGCCGTACGCTTTTCGATTCAGGTTCGAGCACTATGTCGAGCGGAGCAGCCTCAAACAACTCCTCGGCGGTATATTCTCCTGAAAATTGGCTGAAGTTGGTCGATGATACCGAAATGCCGGCTTTTCCGTGTGTAAAATCAAGGTTGGATATCTCAAAACCGTCATCGGTGCGGCTTGCCGTGCGACCGTTGATCAGCACGGTATAGGTGTCGATATTCTGTCCGGTAGAGGATTTTACGCTGTAGGGGATACGTTTGCGGAAGATTATTCCTGCATGGAGAGCGTTGTTGACCATCAGAGCGGGACCGTTGATACGCACGAATCTATTTGTGGTACCGACTTCAAATGTCTCGGATACAGTGTCAAAGTCGGAGAGGTGATAGGTGAGCGTAAGTTTATCGGTGAGTGCCACTTTGGTGGCGGATGCAGTGACATCGGGTGGACATACCACAGTGAGTGACTTGTCGACGGGCGATGTAATCACCGGCAATTCTTTACCTGGCATCATGGATACGGTGGCGGGAACTATGAGCACACCACGGTAGGCGGCATAGTCCTTTTGGTCGGGGAATGAGAATATGGTGGCAAGTTCGCTTCCGGACATGTAGGTGCGGCAGCACACTCCGGTTCCGGATAGATTGCAAGCCGATTCTGCCCCGCGCATGGGTTCCTCGGGCATACCGGTCTCTGTGGCAAGCGATTCGAGGATGTCGGTGGATAGTGTGTCGTTGTACACTATGCGGTTGCGTATCGCCGACAACAGGTTCACTATCTGGCGTCCCGGAATAAGCGTGTCGGCATCGAGCATTACGGTTATGGCGAGAGCCGAGCCTTCGACGGGAGTGTCAAGTTTGAAATATGAAAAAGCACGTTTGCCTTCCACACACCACATCAGATATCCTTCGCTGAGATTCAGAAACCCTCCGGCGAGCTCCTCTATGGATGGAAGTGTTACGGATGGTGCTGAGTTGAAGGTGATTTCTTTGAGCTGCTGTGTATCCTTGTCGGCAAAGGTTACGGATATATTGAGATAAGAATAGTTGGCATTCATGTGTATATATAGCTTTTGTGCAAATATAGCGAATTTTGCCAACACGGCATTCCATATTTGATGCAATGAGTATTAAAATTCGATATAAAAATAACAGGGAGCGTACCATGCCGCTCCCTGCCGTATCTGTATTATGGGGTATGTCAGAAACTGATTACATTGCCGGATGTCGAACCTGAGCCTCCGGCAGGTTGCTGCGGGGCGTTGGGTACACCTTTTTTCAGGTCGTCGACCACGCGTTTCTCCCGGTTGTATGCAGGTGATTTCTCCAGTACTTCCATCACCGCGTCATCGTCCATCTGGTCGGGGGTGAGTATTATGTAATTAGTGCCAAGCTCTCCGATAGATGTGCCGTACTCTTTGGTTAGACGGTCGTTCTGTGCATTGTTGTTTGGCTGTGGCTGTGTGCGGGGACCGGGGAAAAACGGGCGTCCACCCTTTGCCATCTCCTCCTCCTCTTCATCGCGGATGGTGACATCGAAGCCTGCTGCGAGGATGGTAATCTTAACTTTCTCACCGAGGGAGTTGTCCTTTGTGACACCGAATATCACATCCACGTCGGAGTCAATGGACGATGTGAAGCTACGCAGCTCGTTGACCTCGTTCATGTACACGGTGTTGTCGCCGTCGTGCGGCATGTACAGGTTTATGAGAAGTTTCTTGGAGCCGAATATGTCGCGGTTTTTCAACAGCGGGGAGTTGAGGGCATCCTCAATCGCTTTGGTCACGCGGTGTTCACCCTCTCCGTAGCCGGTGGATATGATGGCGGTACCGCCATCGCGCAGCGTAGTGTCCACATCCTCGAAGTCGAGGTTGATGTATCCTTCGCGTGTTATGATTTCTGATATCGAGCTTGCTGCGGTGGAGAGGGTGTCGTCGGCTTTGCCGAATGCGTTGAAGAAGTCGAAGTCGGCATAGATTTCGGCGAGACGCTCATTGTTTATGATGAGCAGGGCATCGACATATTTCGACATCTCGTCGGCACCGTCAAGTGCTTTGAGAATCTTCTTCTTACCTTCGAATATGAATGGGATGGTCACTATGCCTATGGTGAGGAGTCCGCGTTCCTTGGCTACTCGTGCCACCACAGGACCGGCACCGGTGCCGGTGCCACCGCCCATACCGGCGGTGATGAACACCATACGGGTCTGGTCGTCGAATATATCCTGGATTTTCTCGATATCCTCTTCGGCAAACTTCTTCGCTTTCTCAGGCTTGTTGCCTGCTCCGCGTCCGTCGCCTATGATGACTTTGTTGGGGACCGGCGAAGCGTTTACAGCACCGGCATCGGTGTTGCACACTACGAAAGTCACCTTTTCCACGCCCTGGCGGAACATGTGGTTCACGGCGTTGCCGCCGCCACCGCCCACGCCTATCACCATTATATCGTTCATTTCGGTGCGCTTCTTCTTGTTGTCGTTGAATTGGTTGGCAAGCCCTTCCATGTTGAGGTTTGCGTCCATATCTAAATGTGTCATTGTAGTATCTCTATAGTGTATGTTGGTGTATAGGGGTAGCGTGCTTATTCGTCATCCTTGAGGTCCGATTCGTCGTCATCGTCGGTCTCGGTCATGGCATTTGCCACGGCGGTTTTCATGCGTTCGAGCCAAGATGGTTTCTTGGGTCGGCGCGTTTCAGTCTCAACCGTTACAACAGGCTTGATTTCCTCGACTTCCACCACTTTTTCATCAACGGGCTTCTCTGTGATTTGTTCAGTCTGTGGTGTGGAAAGACACTCTTCGGCTCCATGCCGTGCAGCCTGGAACAGTACGGCAAGGACATCGGCGGCATCGGCGGGCGATATACGGCTGTCGGCTATGCGCAGGTTGGGGTTTGATATGCTTCCGGTGCGGATTTTCATTGTCGTGACTGTAGCGAGTCGTTCGTTGAATCCGGTGAGCAGTGCTCCGCGGCCTACAATCACTATTCCGGCGGGGAGATCGGCAGGTGTAAGCCCGGCAAGCTTTATCTGTTCCTTGATGTTGGCTATGATTTCGCCGCAGCGGTGGCTTACGAAATTATTTACGGCAGAATAGTCTATGCCACCCATTGCCGGTTGGGCATTAGGGGTGCCGGATGCGTTGCCCATGGTCCGTTTCAGCTCTTCGGCCTGCTCCTCAAGGTAGTTGAGCTTGGTAATGTCACGGGTTATGTTGCGAGAGCCCATAGGCAGCGTGGCGAGATATTGCAGGTGGCCGTGTTTGTATATCGACACGGTGGTGGTTTCGGCACCGAAGTCCACGAGCATGCATCCGAGACGTTTCTCGTCGGATGAAAGAACCATGTCGCCAAGTGCTATCTGACGTACTTCATAGCCGCCTATGCGAAGTTTGAGTTTTTCGGTGAACAGACGGTCGAGGTTGCGTTTGGTTTGCGGGCGGCAGGTGATGAGGTTGGCAGACATGCGTATGTTGCGGCCTACGGTACCTTTGGGGTGTTCCACCCGTGTTTTGTCGACAATGAATTCGCGTGGTATCACAGCAAGCATCTCGCGGTCGGGATACTGCGATACTGCGGCATCCTTGATGAGACGCTCTATGATGCTTTCGGTAATCTCCATCTCATCGGCGAGCTCACGCTGTACCTCACGTGGCACGGAGCAGAATGAGCGTCCGCCCATTGCCACATATATGGTATCGACTTTGCGTGGTGCCACGCGGTTCTCTATTTTGCGGATTATGCGGTTGGTCAATGCCGCTACCTCCTCTACATTGCTTACCGCGCCGTACCGCACCCAGTCAAGCAGTTGCTCCTCCTCTACAGCCTGTACTGTAAGTACACCCGACGGGCTGTAGGTGCCTATAGCCCCTTTCACTTTGGAGCTACCGATTTCGATTGCTATTATATTCTTGTCTTCCATTTTTATGGTTTTTTATTCTGATTATGTTTTATCACCGAATCATTTGCCGTGTGCTTATGCACTTTCGCTGCCGGAATCTGCATGTCGTCATGTGCTTTCTGACCCGGAAGGGTTCGTCCGGGAGCCACGCCGTCAGCAGCAAGCATGGAACTCAGTTCCACCTCTTCTTCCTCACCATGGTCGTCGAACACGGGAGCTGCAAGGACCTTGTTGCGCCGTGTGGCAACCACTTGCCCGCGCCATTTCACCGACAGTGTATCGTAATATTCCCACCCTTTCACAGGCAGCACTTTGCGATACATGGCTTGGATGCGAGCGAATTTGTCCGGGAAGTCGAGGGGTTCGCCTATGTTGATTACGTGTCCGCGTATCACCGGTATCAGTATCACATCGCGTGGTGAGTCGACTTTTATCATGGATATGGCATGTGTCCATGCCGAATCAGATGCGATATAGTCAATTAGGGGCAGTATGTTTACCGCCGGAAATGATTCGTCGTGGAATGTTCCCTGTACTACAGGAACATCGAGGTGATAACGCGCATCGGCTATTATTCGTTTGCCGGTGCGGTTGATATAGTATGATTGTCCCATGTCGTCAAATATTCGTGCTACGGGACGCATGGGGTTTATGTCTATGTGTATCTTGCCGTCGGTGAGCGCGTTGACCGATACTGTCTCAATCTTGTCGATAGTCTGAAGCATCTGTTCCAGCGAGTCCATATTTATAGTGGACAGACGTCGTGAACGTGCGGTGGAGGGAAAATCGGCGAGTTCGTTGGCAAGTTCGCGTGCCGTGACAAATTTCAGCTCGGCAGTGTCATGTACTGTGATTGTAACCCCTGTGCACATTCTCTGTTCAGCCAATCCGGTGGTCACGAATGCCGCCGCCACAAGGTAGCCAATCAGCAGGCATGAGAGCGTGCCGAAAATCCAGGAGCTTTTTATGTGGGGGAACTTCATGGGGAGTGTGTGCGGGTTAGGTGTTATTTCACATTGTTGACTATCTCAGGGAGGTAGTTGCATATATCGCCGGCTCCTACCGTGAGCAGAATATCAAAGGTAGTGTTTTTGAGCGTATCCACCAATTCTTCTTTGGAAATCATGCGTTTCACGGGCGATGTGATGCTGTCGAAGATAATCTGTGAAGTGACGCCCTCTATAGGGAGTTCACGTGCGGGATATATGTCGAGCAGTATTACTTCGTCGGCAAGCGAAAGAGCTTCGGCAAACTGTGGAGCGAAATCGCGTGTTCGGCTGTAAAGGTGGGGTTGGAATGCGACTGTCAATCTGCGTTCGGGGAAAAGGGCTTTGACGGAGCTGATGGAGTTGCGCAGTTCGTCGGGATGGTGTGCATAGTCATCTATTATGGCACGTTCATTAGCCCCTTCTTCCTTGAGCCAGAATTCAAAACGGCGTTTAGGTCCCATGAATGAGGCGAGAGCGCGGCGTGCGTTGTCCTCTTCGAATTCACCGGCTACCCATATCGCAGCCATTGCCGCTATGGCATTTTCGATGTTGATTTCCACCGGAACGCCGAGTGTGAAATCACGGTATGTACCGGCGGGTGTAACGAAGTCAAACGTGATGGAGCCATGTTCGTGGCGTATATTCTCGGCATGGAAATCGCCCTCGGTACGTGAGTAGGTGTAGACGGTCACTCCTTCGTCGGGACGCTCGCGTAGTTTCAGTCCGGTGTGCTTAATCAAGGCACCCCCCGGAGCTATCAGTTCTGTGAAATGTGCGAAACTCTCCAAGTACGCTTCCTCTGTACCGTAGATGTCGAGATGATCGGGGTCGGTGGATGTTACGACGGCTATATAAGGGTGCAGATGGTGGAATGAACGGTCGTATTCGTCGGCTTCAATCACGCTGTAGGGTGAATGGTCATCGAGCAGAAAATTAGTATTGTAGTTGCGCAGTACACCACCTAAGAAAGCATTGCACTTAGCCGATGATTGATGCAGGATATGGGCGGCTATTGACGATGTAGTGGTTTTGCCATGTGTCCCGGAAAAGCATAACGCACGGCTTGCTTTTGTGACGAGACCCAATACTGCCGCGCGTTTCACAACATCAAATCCGTTGCTGCGGAAGTAACATAAGCCCGGGTGGGTATCGGGTATGGCAGGAGTGTACACCACCAGTGTATCCTTAGGGTCGCGGAACTCGGGCGCAATGGCTTCGGCTGAGTCATCGTATGTTATGCTGACGCCTTCGCTTTCCAATGCATGTGTAAGGTCGGTAGGGGTGCGGTCGTAGCCGCCGACACGATATCCGCGTGCCAGAAAATAACGTTCGAGCGCAGCCATGCCTATGCCGCCGGCTCCTACGAAATATATATTTTTTTTGTCCTTGATGTCGCTCATAGAGATATGTAGAGATGTCTATTTCAACAGTTGATATATTCGGTCCACTATTTTCTCGTCGCTTTGTTCCATAGCCATGGAACGGATATTGCGGGCGAGGGTGTTACGCTTGTTTTCATCGTTGAGGAGCGATGTTATAGCGTTGCCAAGCTGATTGCGGGCGTCGGCATCGAGTACCATCACGGCTGCGTCGGCGTCGACCAGTGCCTGTGCATTCTTGCGCTGGTGGTCTTCCGCCACATTTGGCGAAGGTACGAGTATGGATGGCAAGCCGAGCAATTGAAGTTCCGATATGGTGCCGGCACCTGCACGAGCCACCACAATGTCGGCGGCACGGTAGGCTGTTGCCATATCTGAGATAAAAGGCATGGCTTGGACATCGGTATGACCATGGGCTATCTGTGCACATTCATCAGCATAAAGTTTGCCTGTCTGCCAAAGAATCTGGGCATCGCTGTTTGTAATATCGTTGATATAGCGGGCGATACTTTCGTTTATGGTGCGTGCACCGAGACTGCCACCGACGACAAGTACAAGCGGCTTGTCGGGGTTCAATCCCAATGCTTTTTTTGCTTGCTTGCTGTCGATGGATGAGTTGACTATATCGGCTCGGACGGGATTGCCCGTTTTAATAATTTTCTCAGCCGGGAAGAAGCGCTCCAGTCCGTCGTATGCCACACAGATGGCAGCGGCTTTACGGGCGAGCAACTTGTTGGTCACTCCGGCGTAAGAGTTCTGTTCCTGAAGCAATGTGGGTACGCCCGCTTTCTGGGCGGCTTTGAGCATGGGACCGCTTGCATAACCGCCTACGCCTATGGCTATGTCGGGGTTGAATGTGCGAAGGATGTTGCGTGCGCGCCGCATGCTGCGCATCAGTTTTATCAGCACAGCGAAATTGCGCCACAGCCGTCTGCGGTCAAATCCGGCTACGGGCAATCCGACTATCTCATAGCCGGCAGCCGGTACGCGTTCCATTTCCATACGCCCTTCGGCTCCGGCAAATAGGATTTCTGTATCTGGGTCACGCCGGCGCAATGCGTTGGCTATGGCGAGAGCGGGGAATATGTGTCCGCCTGTGCCACCTCCGCTTATCAATATACGTTTAGGTCTGTCTATATCGTTCATGAATATTGTCGCTGTGTTGTTGATTACAATTGAGTGGGGTTCTCCGCGCGAATCTCTTCGGGGAGTACTTCAATCTCATTTTTGATGTCCTTTTTCTTGCTTCCGGTACGTACCGCAAAACGGCTTACACTGAGCATTATGCCAAAAGCCACTGATGTTACGAGTATGGAGCTGCCGCCTTTGGATATGAGTGGCAGCGGTTGTCCAGATACCGGAATCACCCCCGTTACGATACAAATATGGAACAATGCCTGAAATACGATGGTAAGTGCCATGCCTATGACGAGCAGTGCGGGGAATGCACGCGAACATCGCGAGGCTATGGCGCTGGCGCGTGCCAATAGCCAAAGGTAGAGTATGAGCACGAACAAACCACCGGCAAGTCCGAGCTCCTCCACTATTATAGAGTATATATAATCGGTGAAGGCGAGTGGCAGTCGTGATGTCTCACGGGAATTTCCAGGTCCTACGCCTATGCCGCCGCTATTTGCCTGTGCTATGTAGCCGAGCATTTCCTGACGGTTTTCGGAGTTTATCTCCTCTTCGTATTTGGGTTGTCCTGTGCCGATGTAGTTGGAAATGCGTTTTTGCCATGTGCCTTGGCGGGCAGAACGGGGGGCGTCGACTTGTTCAGTTTGTTCCGCTGATGTATGGCGTAAATTGGTAAAGATTAAATACCCTCCGAAAAAAGCTCCATACACGAAAAGCACTACCATCAGTTTTTTCACACCTATTCCGCCTATAATCATCATGGAGAAGCTGATGCACATGAGCAGGATGGTGTTTGTGAGACCCTGCGGCGCAAGCATACCGCCGAATAGCAATATGATACCGGCAGCCCATGAGACTCCCTTTCTGGTAACCCCTCCGCCTTTAATCTGGCATTGGGACATTATGAGCGCCACTACGGCAGCTGCTGATAATTTCAGAAATTCCGACGGCTGTATGGATATGAATACAAGTCTGAAACTGCGTCGTGCCCCATTGATGTATTCTCCCCAAAAGGTGGTATAAAGCATCATTACTACACTTAAAATCGCGAATATGGGTATCCATAACAGCAGTTTGCGGTAGTGTGTACGCTGGAGTAAATAAATCAGTCCAAAGCCGGCAAACAGCATGGATGCATGTCGTATGATGGTACCGTAAACCCCCATCCCGGCAGATGTAACTTCGCGTGACGATGCACTGTAAAGTTCAATCACGGAGATGAAACAAAGGAATATGTATATACCCCAAAGGTGTTTGTCGCCTTTTGCCACAGGTGCCAGCTTGCTTGCTTCCACATCCGGCAATATCGTCGATTTCGCGGCCATAGAAGCCGTAGGGGTGATTGCGGGTTCTTCCATATCGGTGGAGAGTGTAGTTTAATCGGTTACTGACGTAGTTTTCTTACTGCTTCCTTGAACAGCTTGCCGCGTTCCTCGTAGGAGTGGAACAGGTCGAAGCTTGCGCAGCATGGCGAAAGGAGCACAATGTCCCCGTCGGAGGCAGCTTCAGCACATGCTTTTACCGCTTCGTCAAGTGAGTGAGTGTCGACAATCTGCGGAACCTTTCCGGCGAAGAAATCGAGGAGCTTGGAGTTGTCCTTGCCCATGCACACGATGGTCTTTACCTTTTGTTCCACAAGAGGGGCAATCTCGCTGTAATCATTGCCTTTGTCTTTACCACCAAGGATTAATACCACATTTGGTTTATCCGCTGCCGGCATGCTTTCGAGGGCATACCAACAGGAGTTGACGTTGGTTGCCTTGGAATCATTGATGTATCGAACGCCGTTGATGTCGGCAACGAATTCAAGGCGATGTTCTACACCTTCGAAATCGCTCAAAGCATTGCGTATGTCGTCCTTTTTGATGTTGAGCAGACACGCCGACAGTGCGGCAGCCATGGAGTTGTAGAGGTTGTGCAATCCATTGAGCGACAGGTCGGCGCGTGGCATGCGCAGTGAAGTGTCGGGGGTGTATATGACAAGTTCGTCATCGTCGTCGACGTATGCCCGGGTATCACGCTCTACATGTTCGGCAAACGGATACATCCGGGCTTCTGTGGTGACCTGGCGCAACTGGGATTGTATGACGGGGTCGTCCTGCCAGAATATGAATGCATCCTCGGTGGTGAGGTTGTTGAGTATGCGGAACTTGGCGTTTACATAGTTCTGCATCTTATAGTCGTAACGGTCGAGGTGGTCGGGAGTGATGTTTAACATCACGGCTACATTGGCTTTGAACCGGTACATATTCTCCAGCTGGAAACTCGACAGTTCGATTACGTAAACGTCGTGCTGTTCACGCGCCACCTGTAGCGCAAGGCTGCGACCCACATTGCCGGCGAGTCCAACATTGAGCCCGGCATTTTTCAGGATATGGTAGGTGAGCATTGTGGTCGTGGTCTTGCCGTTGCTACCTGTTATGCACACCATCTTGGCATCGGTGTATCGTCCGGCGAACTCTATTTCGGATATGACCGGAATACCGCGCTCCACGATTGCCTTTATTATAGGTACGGTGGGAGGAATGCCGGGGCTTTTCACCACTTCGTCGGCATCGAGTATTCGTTGCATGGTGTGCTGACCCTGTTCCCATTCTATATTTTCAGCATCGAGTATGGCACTGTAGTGCGGAGATATAGTACCCATATCGGAAAGGAATACATCCATCCCCTTATCCTTGGCGAGAATAGCGGCACCTACGCCACTTTCGCCCCCACCGAGCACCACGAGTTTTTTCTTTTCCATATTAAGAGATTAGCGAATTTTCAATGTTACGAATGTGATGGCTGCGAGCAGTATGCCTACAATCCAAAAGCGTGTCACGATTTTCGATTCCGGGATGGCGCGTAACGGAGCTTGCAGCAGTGCGTCGATACCGCTGTTGCCCGGTTTCTGAAAATGGTGGTGCAGAGGTGTCATCTTGAATATACGCCGTCCGGCACCGTATTTGCGTTTGGTATATTTGAAGTAGGTAACCTGTATTAGTACCGAGAGGTCTTCAATGAAGAAGATGGCACACAATATGGGTATAAGCAGCTCTTTTCGTATCAGAATGGCGAATACTGCGATTATGCCGCCTATGGTAAGGCTGCCCGTATCGCCCATGAACACCTGTGCCGGATAGGCATTGTACCATAGGAATCCTATCAGAGCACCGATGAAGGCTGCCATAAATACCACCAGCTCGGAACTTTCGGGTATGTACATGATGTTGAGGTAAGAGGAGTAGCCTATGTGACCACCGAGATATGCCATGATGGCGAGTGCCACACATATTATTGCCGAGGTACCGGTGCATAATCCATCGAGTCCGTCGGTGAGGTTGGCGCCATTGGATGTGGCGGCTATTACGAATATGGTCACGAGCACGAACACAATCCATCCGCCGAGAACGGCATCCTTGCCCATCCAGCGAGTGAGGTAGGAGTAATCGAAGTTGTTGTTTTTTACAAACGGTATGGTGGTCTGCGTGCTTTTTACGTTTTCGGCTTTGTAGGTTATCACGACTTCAGTCTCGTCTTCATTGACTACCTCCACGTTCTCGCGCATGGTGATGTCGGGGCTGAACCACATGGTCAAGCCCACAATCAGTCCGAGTCCCACCTGACCTACAATCTTGAAGATGCCTTTCATGCCATCTTTGTTGTGGCGTTTCATCTTCAGATAGTCATCGAGGAAACCTAATGTGCCGAGCCAAATGGTGGCTACCACCATCAGCTGCATGTACACATTGCTGAGGTCGCCAAGCAGCAGGCATGGAACCAATACCGAAAGGATTATTATGACACCGCCCATGGTGGGTGTGCCTTTCTTTTCGAGCTGTCCTTGTAGTCCGAGGTCGCGTACTATCTCTCCTACCTGCATCAACTGCAGGCGGTCGATGATTTTGCGGCCGAATACCAATGCGATGAACAGCGATAACATCAGTGCCGCGCCGGAACGGAATGTAATGTAGTCCATGAGCCTCGCGCCCGGGACTCCGGCTTCGTTGAGATATTCAAACAGATAATAAAGCATAGCGATTTATGCGTGGTTTATGCGTTTAATGTTGCTGATTCAATACTTCACGTACCACTTCGCGGTCGTCGAAATGGTGCTTCACACCTTTGATTTCCTGATAGTCCTCATGTCCTTTTCCGGCTATGAGCACCACATCGCCCGGATGAGCCAGTGCCACAGCGGTGCGTATGGCTTCGCGTCGGTCGGCGATGCTGAGTGTGCGTGTGCGCGCTTCATCGTCGAGTCCGGCTTCCATGTCTTTGAGAATATCGAGCGGATCCTCGTCGCGGGGATTGTCGGATGTGAGGATAAGCCGTTCGCTTCGGGATGCAGCCTCTTTTGCCATGATGGGACGTTTGCCTTTGTCACGGTTGCCACCGGCTCCCACCACTGTGAGAATGGCACCTTTGTTACCTACCACATCACGTATGGCTGTGAGTACGTTGACCACAGCATCGGGAGTGTGTGCGTAATCTACTATGGCTGTTATACCGGAGGGGCTGCGGAATGTCTGGAAACGTCCTGCAACCGGAACCAGACGGCTCATTGCCACCAATATATCATCAGTGTTCCATCCAAGCAGTGTCGATGCACCGAATACGGCTGTAAGGTTGTAGGCATTGAAGCGACCTGTGAACAAGACTTCCACTTCGCTGCCGTTGAATGACATAAGAGTACCATCAAGACGGCTTTCTATCACGCGGCCCATGAAATCGGCATGCTGGCGCAGCGAATAGGTGTATTTGCGTGCCATAGTGTTCTGTAGCATTACCTGCCCATTCTTGTCATCAAGATTGGTGAGTGCGAAACTGTCTTTGGGGAGATTGTCGAAGAACGATTTTTTTGCCGCGAGGTAAGCTTCTACCGTCTTGTGGTAGTCCATGTGGTCGCGGGTGAGGTTGCTGAACACACCTCCGGTGAAATGCAATCCTGCAATTCGGTGTTGATGCGCGGCGTGTGAACTGACCTCCATGGCTGCGTAGGTACATCCCGCCACTACCATGCGGTGCAGAAGCTCGTTGAGTGTGAGCGGGTCGGGAGTAGTTTGGTTGGTAGGTACGGCTTCGTCGTCGATGTAGTTGCAAACTGTAGAGAGCAGTCCTGCCTTATATCCCATCAGTCGAGCCATCTCATAAATGAGTGTGGCTGTGGTTGTTTTGCCGTTGGTGCCGGTCACGCCCACTAATTTCAGCTTGCGTGAGGGATTGCCCCACCATTGCGATGCGAGATATCCCAGGGCAATGGCGCTGTTGGCTACCCGGATGTATGTTACGTTTGATTCAAGACGTTCAGGCAATTCTTCGCACACAATGGCTGCCGCCCCGGCAAGAGTGACGAGCGGTATGAATTTGTGGCCGTCGACGTTGTATCCCCGGACTGCCACAAATAGCGAGCCAAGTTTAATCTTTCGCGAGTCGCACTCGAGCGAGGTTATTTCTTTGTTCTCGCTCCCTATAATCTCTTCAACCATTATGGCCGAAAGCAAGTCAGACAATGATTTCATGTGCGTGTGGTATATGATGTTTTTTATATGTTCGTTTGTTTATTCACGTAGGGTTAGTGTCACTGTTTGTCCGCGTTTGAGCGGTGTTCCCGGTGCCGGCTTCTGTCCGCACACGTATCCCGCCCCATGGAACTGTACATTGTACCCGGCATTCTCAAGGCTACATAACGCGTCGCGCAATCCTAAACCGGTGACATCAGGTACGCCTGATGTGGTTTTTGCAGGGTGGGCAAGTACGGCTTTTGAGTTACCTAATCCGAGATGTTGCATAATCTTGCCGTTGCGTGAGCGGTCAATGGCTGCGTACATCGTGGGGTGTGGAGCACGTTGTTCGCCGGGCGATGCCTTATAGTCGGAACTATTGTCGAGCAGACCACGGGAAAACAAGCTCTCGGCGATATTCTTTAGTACTTCCCCGCTGGTGGAAGCCGCTCCACGTGCATTCTCCTTAGGATTGCTTGTAAGTACTATGCATGAATATTTCGGTTTGTCGGCAGGGAAGAATCCGCAGAAGGCAAGGCGTTTTTTTGATAGATTGTACCTGCCGTTCTCAATCATGTAAGCGGTTCCGGTTTTTCCGGCTATCTCGACTTTCTCGCTTCTTAGGCGGCGTGCGGTACCGTGGTCGCCCCACACAACGGATTTGAGCATGGAACGCATCTTGGCGGCATTGGATTCAGAGCATACTCGGTCGCGGATATATGTCACCGGCAGTATGGTGTCAATGCCGTTTCCCTCTATTCCATACATCAACCGGGGACGTACATATCGTCCGCCGTTGGCAATGGCATTGTAGATGGATAGTGTATAGATGGGAGGTATTTCCGTGGCGTATCCGTAGCACTGGCGTGATAGGGCTATGCGTCCGGTGGTATTATTAGGCAGGCTGTCGATGCGCGGGCGAAGTTCACCGGCTATGCCTGTATGCATGGGCTCGAGAAATCCGATGCTTTTCAGCCGGGAATAGAACGCGCCGGGATTAGCACCGTATTTGCGTGTGATGATTTTTGTCATGCCTATGTTGGATGAGCGTTCGATGACCTCGCGTACGGGCATCGCTCCCACGCCGTGGGAATCGGTGATAGGTTTCCCACCGGCGTAAGCAAAGGATTTGCCTGTGGTGATGACTTCATTGATGTTGTTGACTATTCCATCTTCCAAGGCTATCATCATGGATATGGTCTTGACTACCGAGCCGGGTTCATAACCGAGTACCGCACGGTTCATGCTTTCGATAAATCCCTGTCCGGGAATGGGACTCTTCTCAAGGTTGGATATTGCCTTGATGTCACCTGACGCTACCTCCATCAGTACTGCCACTCCCCAGTCGGCATTGCAGTATTCGAGTACTTTGTTAAGCTCGTTTTCAACAATGTCCTGCATCTTTATGTCAATGGTGGTGCGCACATTGTATCCGTTGAGTGGAGGGATATCGGTCCAGTTGACTATGGCTTTTGTGAGAGGGACTTTCTTAGCCACACCGGGTTTTCCGTACAGAAGTGAGTCGAGTGCTTTCTCAAGTCCATATATGCCGTGGATGCAGGAGTTTTCTTTGGTCATACCCACTGCACCGATGCTACGTCGTGCCATGGCACCGTAGGGGCGTACGCGTGCGAGCTCTGACTCCACCTTCAATCCGGTGTAGCGACGTTTGCGTTTGAAGAACGGGAATGTACACAGTAGACGGCTCTCTTCATGGGATATGCCTTTGATGACGGGGTAAGACCGTGAGCGTGCGGAATCGGGAGTGGCAAGTGGCTTTTCGAGGTGCTCGCGCCATTGTTTGGCGTTGCGTTGCGGGAAATACACCGCCATGCTGTCGGCTATGCTGTCGATGGCAGCGCGGTAGGCTTTTTCGTCGAATTTAGGGCAACGGAAGTCGATGCGTGGCGTGTAGATACGTAGATTGGTGGCAAGAATGCTGCCGTCGGAGGCGAGTATATTACCGCGTACCGGAGGTATGGTGTCGATGCGCGACAGCTCTTTCATTGCCTTTTCATTCCATTTGTCGGCTGAGATGATAGTGTTGTCAATCAGCTTATAGGTGATTCGTGCCGATACAATCAATATCATCAGCACTATGAATCCGTATCGGAACAGTATGTTACGGCGGTTTTCCTTTTTCATTTTTCGAGTGAGAGATTATACGGTGGGCATTCTTGTACGTGGAGGTTGAGATGGAGGGAGTCGACGAGTTCCTGCATTGCCGATTCGCGGATGCGCCCCATGTAGGCGCTACGTGCGCGTACACGTTCGGCATTGACCACTTCGAGTTCGCGTGTAAGGCGCTGAACTTCCTCCATCTTGGTCATGCATGTGTATTTCCCTGATATGAATGTGAGTATCATGAACATGATCGCAAGCAGAACCAGAAAGTTCCGTGCTATGAAATCGCTGGATACGACCTGTCCGTACATCAGACGCCGTACTATGGAGCCTGATGTTTCCTGTCGGGTGGATTTGTCTTTTGTGTTAGTGGCCATATTGCTTAATGATATCAAGGGAGTTTTCAAATCATAATTTCACGGCGACCCTGAGTTTTGCACTGCGTGAGCGCGGATTGCGCTCTATTTCCTCGTCGGATGGTACGATGGGCTTGGATGTCAATACTTTGAACGGAGTGTTGATGGCTCCGAAGAAGTCTTTTTCGGCAGTTCCGCTGAAGTTGCCGGTTTTCATGAAGTTCTTCACCAACCGGTCCTCAAGGGAGTGATAGGTGATGATTGCCAACCGCCCTCCCGGTTTTAGGACTTGAAGCGCCTGTTGCAGAAATTGTTCAAGTGCCTGCATCTCGCCGTTGACCTCGATGCGTAATGCCTGAAATACCATGGCGAGTTCTTTTTTCTCTTTACGTGGCGAGATGTATTTTGCTACTGTATCGGATAGCTGTTGTACGGTCGTTACGGGTTGCCCCGCTTCGCGTGACTTGACGATGGCTGCTGCGATGCGGCGACCCTGTTTTAGCTCGCCATAAAGTGTGAATATGTCAGCTAATTGATTTTCCGTATAGTTTTCGAGAATCCATGCGGCTGTGTGTTCGGCACGACGGTTCATGCGCATATCGAGTGTGGCATCGAACCGGAATGAGAATCCGCGTGTGCTGTCGTCGAAGTGATGAAACGAAACGCCAAGGTCGGCGAGAATACCATCGACACCATCGACTCCGTAGTAGCGCATGAAGTTCTTCAGAAATCTGAAGTTGCTGTAAACTATAGTGAAACGTTCGTCGGCTATGGCACGGCTCACGGCTTCGTCATCTTGGTCGAATGAGTAGAGGTGTCCTGACGTGTCGAGGTGTTCGAGGATGGCGCGTGAGTGTCCTCCGCCACCATAGGTTGCGTCGACGTATGTTCCGCCGGGATGTATGTCGAGTGCCTCGAGTGTCTCGTGGAGCAAAGCAGGTATGTGATACACGTTGTCGGTCATTGTGACAAAGGCTTTTAAGGTGTAGTTGACGGAATATAATATACCGGTGTAAAGTTACTATATTTTACAATAAGTTTACATAATTAAACTGTTATTTTTTGGTGTTAAAATCGGAGAAGTTATCAACATTGAGGTAATGTATTGAGGTAATGGGGTGTTGTGAAGTGCGGCGCCGGCTTACATTGCATTTGCAAATGTAAACCGGCGCGGTGTGTCGCACTAATGTGCGTGGATGTGTAATGTCTTATTTATCAGCGGGCTGTATGTCGGTGATCTCAATGTCGAATATCAATGTGGCGTTGGGTCCTATGGCAGGGGGTGCCTGCATGCCGTAAGCAAGTTCGGCGGGTATGTAAAGAGTGTATTTGGCTCCTTTGTTCATGAGCTTCAGTCCTTCGCTGAATCCCCGGATTACGGATTTGGGGCTGAACTTCACGGTATTGCCATTGGATGAGTCGAATACGGTGCCGTCAATGCGTTTTCCGGTGTATATGAGTTCCACCATGTCGGAGTCAGTGGCTGTGGACCCTGTTCCGTTTTTGATTACTTTATAGGCGAGTCCGGATGGTGTGGTATTGATGGAGTGGTCAGCTTCCTTGGCGCGAGTGATGTAGTCGCGTCCGGCGGCGAGATTGCGGTCGGCGAGTTCTTCCCATTGGCGTTGAGCTTGTTCGCGTGCCTGTTCGCTGCGTCGTCTTACTTGCTGCTGGAGCGGAATGAGGATGGATTGCAGTGTGTCCATCATGGCTCTGTCGGTGGCTTCGTCGATGCTGCCGGCTGAAAATGCGTGTTCGAATTCTTCAGCGAGCATATTGCGGTTGACGGAAATTCCGGCGTTTTCCATTTTGTTGATTTCGTTAAGTGCGGCGCAGGCTACGTTTATGCCGTCGATGAATCCGGTTGCCGATGTGTCGGCAGTCATTACGAGCCGGAATGCGCGTATGAAATCATCTTTATATGTTTGTTGTGCGTCGGCGGGCATGTCGTTTGTGCGTTTCAGCATGGCACTGCCTTGGGTGCGACCTATGTAGTATCCGAGTGAGTCGGCGGTGGATTGCGGCGCGGTTGCGTTTGCGCTCATCGTGGCTATGATGGCAGCGGCTATTGCGGTAAGGTATTTTTTCATAAGTGGAGTTTAATGTGTTTGTTAACGGGGTTGCAGTATGTCGATGAGTTTTCTTACCCCTTGTGTTGCGGGCAACGGTATTACGGTAATGTAATCGGGTACCGGTGCCGGGTTGGGGTCGATGTAGTACACCGGAATTCCACGGCGGGCGTAGTTGATAAGTCCGGCGGCAGGATATACCGCCATGGATGTGCCTATGATCACCACCACGTCCGCCTGTTGCATGATTTCGGCGGCAGGTTCTATATTGGGCACGGCTTCCTGGAAAAATACTATGTGCGGGCGTACCGGGTCGCCGTATGAGTCACGTGTATCAGGGGTGGTGTCGAGGTTCTCTTGGGTAAGTTCGTATATCCTCTCGGGATGGCGCATGGAGCGCACTTTCATGAGTTCGCCGTGTAGATGCAGCACTTGTGTGCTGCCTGCGCGTTCGTGTAGATTGTCGACGTTTTGGGTTATGATGTAGGTGTCGTACCATTGTTCGAGTTCTACAAGTGCGCGGTGTCCGGCGTTAGGCAGGGTGTTGATCAGCTCACGCCGGCGTGTATTGTAGAATTCGTGTACCAGTTGCGGGTTGCGTGCGAAGCCGTCGGCACTTGCCACATCCATCACCGGGTACTTATCCCAAAGACCTCCGCTGTCGCGGAATGTGGATATGCCGCTTTCGGCGCTCATGCCGGCGCCCGTAAGAATTACGAGTTTTGGTTTTGTCATGGCTTTGTATGTCTCTTGTATATAAGAATAAAAACAAAAGTGCGACGCTGTGGGTTTTGTGCCCTGCGTCGCACTTGGGTATAAGGTGTTTAAATCTGTAGGGCTACGATTTATTTGGTTATGTCGACAACTTCTACCTCAAATACCAATGTGGACATCGGGGGTATTTTGCCGTCGGGTGTGCCCTGCATTCCATAAGCGATTTCACCGGGGATGTAGAGTGTGTATTTGGCACCCTTGTTCATCATCTTGAGACCTTCGGCAAAACCGGGGATTACTTGGTTGGGGGAGAACTCTACGGGTTGACCGTCGGAGGTGTCAAATACGGTGCCGTCAATGAGTTTGCCGGTGTAGATTACCTTCACCTTGTCGCCGTCAACGGCTTTTGCACCGGTACCTTCCTTCTCAACCTTGTATGACAGACCTGATTCGGTAGTCTTGATAGTGTTGTCGTCGGCTTTGGCTTTTTCAACGAATGCAGCGCCGTCGGCTTTGTTCTTGTCGGCCTTTTCCTGCAATTCCTTCATGGCAGCCTGCTGCTGTTCCTGCTGCTTTGCCATCATCTTCTGGTGAGCTTGGTTCATCAAGGCATTGAGGGTGGTGTTGAGCTCTTCCATTTCGGTTTCGCTGACGCTGTCGAGTTTGAATGCGGCTGCGAACTGGTTGTAAATCATGTCGCGGTTGACATTGACGTCAGAACGGCTCATCATGGTGAGCTGGTTCATCATATTGAGACCTACGCTAACGCCATAAAGATAGCCAACTTCTGCAGTGTCGGCTTCCAGTATGGTTTTGAGGCCGCGGAGGAATGATTCCTTGTCGAACTTAGATTTGTCGGGTTCGGGGATTTGGTCCACGTTCTTGGCGAAGTATGCGCCTTGGGTCTTGCCCATGTAGTAAGAGAGTGAATCTTCGTAGTTTTTAGGCTCGCCTGTGCTTGAGCCAGAGCAGCTGATCATGCCTAAGCCCATAGCAACGGCTGTGCATGCTAAAATGATTTTTTTCATATTGAAAATTAATGTTGATTGATTGTTGTTCTGTTTTTTTTATTTGCCGATTACCTGGATGAGTTCCACATCGAAAATCAGGGTTGCGTTCGGTCCGATTACGCCACCTGCCCCGTTGGGGCCGTATGCAAGGTTCGAGGGGATGAACAGACGCCATTTTGAGCCGGCTTTCATCAGCTGAAGTGCTTCGACCCATCCGGGGATTACTTGTGTGACACCGAATGTGGCTGGTTCGCCACGTTCTACGGAGCTGTCGAATACAGTGCCGTCGATGAGTTTTCCGGTATAGTGTACCATCACTTGGTCGCCGGCTTCGGGTGTGGCGCCGGTACCTTCCTGGAGTACTTCGTACTGCAGTCCCGATGCTGTGGTTTTTACTTCGGCGCGTGAGCCGTTTTCTTTAAGAAAAGCTTCGCCTGCGGCGGCGTTTACCTTGCCCATTTCGGCTGCGGCAGCGCGCTGGCGTTCTTCCATAGCCTGGAAGAAGTTGCGTATTTCTTCTTTTGCTTCATCGTAGCTCATGCGGGGTTTCTCGCCTGAAAATACGGCGGCTACACCTGCGGCGAAGTCGTCAACGTCTATTTTTTCTATTCCGCTGCTTCGGAAGTTGTTGCCCATGCTCAATCCGAGAGCGTAACTGATTCGGTCTAATTCTTTAGTTTCCATCGTTGTTGTTGTTTTAACAATGCTTATTAAGGCACAAAGGTAGGTGAAATATTGTGCCACCAAGCAGATTTTTAATAAAAAAATATTAAATGGCGACATTCACCCTTGTCGCTGCGTGTATAGAACATTCTGTAAGGTGTAAAAGTTAGAAGTGGATTGTGGTTATATGTGATATGTTATAGTGTGTGTTGTGATATAAAATCGCCTTGTTTGTGACAAAAATGTGACTATATTTTGATTTGTTTAAATATGTGGTTTTTAATGTGTTGTTTCGTGGTGTAACAACATCGTAATTTAATTAACATATTTTAATTGTAAAATAATTTGGAGAAATGAAAAGTGCGTAACTTTGCAATGTCGGAACAAACAAACGACATCAACTATTTAAACAATCACGTTGCTAACCATCACAAAAATAACAGCTATTATGGAAACTAACGCATTTCAAACCCGCCTGATGAATCTCCAGTCAAACATGTTGAACTTCGCCTACATGCTCACCTCCAACCGCGACGACGCCTACGATCTGTTGCAGGACACAACGCTGAAGGTGCTCGACAACAAGGACAAGTATGTTGAGAACACCAACTTCAAGGGCTGGGTGTTCACGATAATGCGCAACATTTTCATAAACAACTACCGCCGTGTGGTGCGCTCCGCCACCGTCATAGACCAGACCGAGGACTGCTACCACCTGAACCTCTCGCAGGATTCAGGACTCGAGACTCCGGAGGGTTCTTACGGCGCCAACGAGATAACCTCGGCGATAGCCGAATTCCCCGAGAAGTACCGTGTGCCTTTCGAGATGCACGTGGCAGGCTACAAGTACAATGAGATAGCCGACGAGATGGGACTGCCCCTGGGCACTATCAAGAGCCGTATCTTCTTCGCCCGTCAGGAACTTCAGAAACGTTTCGCCGACTACAGATAAGATTCACTACATAATAGCTTACCATAAAAAATACGCAATTAATCAATATAAATTGCCGCGGGAGCAAGCCGGATTAGGTTTGCTCCCGCTTTTTGTTTGAGGTGTTTGTCGTTGTCGTTTGTAGTGGTTCGGGGGACGTGGATTGGGGTACACGTGATGTGCGTGTACCTGTTGTAGTTTTCCGTATCGGGGATTTCGGTGTGCGGGAGAGGGGATTATTCGTGCGTGATAGGCACTTTGCGGTGTATGGAGTGGTCGAGCGATATGAGGGTTTCGGTACCTGATACGCCGTGTATGGTTTGTATGCGGTTGTTTAGCAGGTCCATCAGATGCTCATTGTCGCGGGCGAACAGCTTGATGAGCATAGTGTAGGGTCCGGTGGTAAAGTGGCATTCAACAACCTCGGGAATCTTTTCGAGTTCAGGTACCACATCGCGATACATGGCACCGCGTTCGAGATTGACTCCGATAAATGTGCATGTGCGGAATCCGAGAGCCTTGGGGTTGACATTGTAGCTTGAGCCGGTGATGACATCAAGATCCATCATGCGCTGGAGACGTTGGTGTATGGCTGCTCGCGATACGCCACACTCAGCGGCGACGTCCTTGGACGGGATGCGGGCGTTGTTTATTACGATTTCAAGAATCTTGCGGTCAAGGTTGTCGATTTTTCCCATGGCTTGCGGTTACGTTATTTATACAATTACAATTGCAAATATATAAAAAAATGACATAAAAACGAGTTTGCGTGTTTGTTTTGTTTCATTTTGCATTTAAATGTGATTGTTAGGCAACATTTTGTAATTCCGCTACGTATAAAAATACACGCTTTACCCATTTTTGAGTAAAGCGTGTGATGTATGACTATGATATGTGGTGTGCGGTTACCGAGCCACGGTTTTGATTGGTTTGCGATGCTGTGCCGTGGTGATGAAGTATATGCCTTGTGGTAGGGTTATCTCCATCTGGTCGGTAATCTCATGAATCATCATCATCGTGCGTCCGGATATATCGTATATTACGCAATCTGATTGGGGTTCGCTGCAGCGGAATCGCATGAATCCGTCGAATGATTCCACCAGCAGGGGTTTGTCATCGAGTATGTTGTCGATGGCTGCTGTGGGATTGACTGTGATGGTATTGGACTGCGGTGAACGAACCTCGAGCCGCACGCTCTGCACGGAGTATGTGTCCTGGTCGCTTTCATTGAATCCGTCAATCTCGAGATAGTTCTGCTCAGCGGGGATTTCTTCGGTGGTGACAATGCCGTTTTTGTAGCGTTTGAGAGTCACCATGTAGTAGTCGACCGTTTCACCCGGTACTTCATCCCAATGAGCCATATAGCTGTCGGCGGTTATATCTGTGGCGGCAGTTGCCGTGGGTGCGGAAAGTGTGGGTACAGCAAGCGCTTCGCCACGAAGTTCAACCTTTCTTGATAAATCGATCATTCCACCATCGTTGATAACAAGTCTTGCCGTGTGGGATCCAATGGCATTAGGCTTGTATGAGATGGTAATCCATGTGCCGGACGATGCGTTGACTGCCGAAGCAGCGAGTTTCATATCTTGTGTACCATTAGAGAATGTAAAAAGGCTTTTGTTGGCTCCGGTTATGGCAAGTTCAAATTCCCCTGACAGGTTTTCTCCGCGAAACTGGAGTTGTGATGTAGTAGTATAATTAACTGCGACTTGATTGAAGTCGAGATCCATGCCGTTTGGCGGGGTAATCAGTGTGCCGGTACTTGGGGGAATCACCGGAGTGGTGGAGCCGTTGTATGCCTGTCCTTTCTTGTTACCCCAGATGTATTCTACCAAATCAGGGTAGTCAATGTAGGGGTTGCGGTTTGCCTGAATTAGGTAGACCTGCTCGTTGCGGTTCTGTTCTTTTTGGCTCACCGGGTCGTCGCGGTGCCATTTGAGCAGAAGGTCTATTGCCCACTGCTGCATGGAGGGGTATGTGCCGTTGGCACACATATATGTGTATTTCCAGGAGAAATTCTGATAGCATGTGACCATGTAGAAGTATGTGCGCGCGAAGTCACCTTTATACTCATCTGCCGGTTCGAACACATACGCCGCGCCACCGGAGTTCTGTCCTTTACCCACCATACATACTCCATTGTTGAACTTTGAACCGCCGTCGGTCACCACGCCGAGCGGATAGTTGCTTTTTGCCATGTTGGCATTCATTTCCGACGGGTACAGGTGATTGATGTCGGTGTAGGCGAGCACAGAACTCGAACCGCCCCACCAGCTTTTGGGCAGAGAGTGCTCGCGGTTTAGTCCGCTGAAGCTGGGTGCATAGAGAGGTATGTCGGAGTACATGTCCCACCAGCGTTTGGAATTGGGGTACACGTCGGTGCGTTGGAAAAATGTGGGCAATTTACTGTAGGTCTGTTGTTGCGACTGGTTCTTGATGATGTTGTACAGCGCGGTCTTAAGGTCGGATGTGGTTTTGCCGTTAAGGTCCTTGTAATACCCTGCGGGGACGGCAGCGTATATGCTTCCGTGAAGCAGGATAATTATTATGGCGAATAGTGAAAAAGGTAAAAATTTCTTCATTCGGGATATGTTATTTGAAACGGGGTACAAACATAATAAAATTTAAGCATAAAAAGTTTTAATAAACACTTATTAAATGTTTACATCCCGCAAAAATAAGATTTGTTTATCCGGAGCTATATCAGCAGGGACAGGTCGGATCGTCCTTGCCGTCAAACCGGATAGTGTGATGGACGGTACATTGGAACGGGAATAAGCACACGTGGCTTTCGGACTAAGTGGTGCGTTTGATTGAGAATGTGATAAAAAGAATCGGATTTGCGTATTTGGTGGAAAATGACGAATATTGCAGCGAATTTTAGAAAATGACGATGATTAGGAATTTGCTTTTTGATCTTGGTGGTGTGATTATGGATATACGCCGTCAAAATTGCGTGGATGCTTTCAAGTCGTTAGGCATGGATGCCGCAGATGAGTATCTCGGTGAATATTGCCAGGCGGGCCCGTTTGAGGGTATAGAAAACGGTTCGTACACCGTAGAGCAGTTTCATGAAGCTATACGCGGACTTATAGGACGTGAGGTGAGCGACAGTGATATAGACGAAGCTTTCGGGAAGTTTCTTACAGGGATACCTGTGCACCGCTTGCGTGAACTGGAGTGTCTGCACGGCAAATTTGGCATGTATATGCTGAGCAATACCAATCCTATAATGTGGGCTGATGGTATATCGAGATTTTTCCGAGAGGACGGACATGATGTAGATTATTATTTCGACGGTATAGTCAAAAGTTATGAAGCGGGAGCCATGAAGCCTGATCCGAAGATTTTCCGTACTGTCATAGAGCGCTGTGGCATAGTGCCGGAGGAGACTATATTCTTTGATGATTCGGAGCGTAATCTGGAAGCTGCGCGTGAGTTTGGTTTTCATACCATATTGGTGAAGCCCGGCAGTGAGTTTTATGATTTGCTAAAGAATTATCCGGGTGTTGATGTGCCGGTGTGCTGATGGATTATGGGGCGTGAGCTTGACAAGATAGCGGCTGTGGGTATGTTTGACGGTGTGCATTGCGGACACCGTGCCATGCTTTCCGACCTTTCGGATGAAGCTCGTCGACGTGGTCTCAAACCCATGGTAGTGACATTTCTCCGGCATCCGCTGGAGGTAGTTAATCCGGCAAATGCACCCAAATTGCTGACTACGGCAAGTGAGCGGCGAGAGATGCTTGAAAGGTGTTTCGCCGGTGATGTGGTGATGCTGGATTTTGATGATGCATTGCGCCGACTTACAGCACGAGATTTTATGGCGATGCTTCGCGATAAATATGGTGTGGGGGTGATGTATATGGGTTTCAATCACCGGTTTGGAAGCGATAGGCTTCAGGATGCAAGGCAGTATCATGATATAGCGCGTGGACTGGGCATGGATGTGGTTGTAGGAACCGAGTCCATTGCCGAATGTGGCAATGTGAGTTCGTCAAGGGTGCGGAGTATGCTTGAAAATGGTGATGTCGAGCAGGCGCGTGTGGCTTTGGGACGCTGTTACTCCATAGCCGGGCGTGTGGTGCCTGGTAAGCGTCTCGGTCGAAAGTTGGGTTTCCCTACAGCAAACATAGAGGTAGGTGAAAAACAGAAACTGGTGCCGGCAGCCGGAGTGTATGCCTGCCGCGTGACGCTTGTCGACGGCTCGAATCATGCTTCGATGGTGAACATAGGGTGCCGACCGACAGTAGATGATGGCGATGCCGTGAGTGTCGAAGCCCACATATTTGATTTTAGCGGGGATATTTATGGTGAAGAGGTGAGGTTGGAGTTCGTGAAACGCCTGCGTGATGAGCGGCGTTTCGATTCCATTGAATCTTTGACTACCCAACTGCATGCCGATGCTGTCCAAGCCCGTAAAGCCTTGGAACAAAAAGGTATGTGACGGCGAATATCTGCCCTATCTGTGCAGATAGGTAAAGAGATGCCAGAGTGCTATACCGGCTGAAACAGAGACATTGAGTGAGTGCTTGGTGCCGAATTGCGGTATTTCAAGGCATATATCGGAAGCGTCGACCACCTGCGGGTCTACGCCGTGTACCTCGTGTCCGGCTACTATGGCGTATTTTCCGGCATTATCGGGCTGGAAATCCTGTAACTCAACGCTATGTTTTACCTGCTCGAGCACACAGATGGTGTAACCTTCGGCTTTAAGGTGTTCGATACACTCCATGGTGGATGGGAAGTATTCCCAGGCAACAGAATCCTCGGCTCCGAGGGCGGTCTTGTGTATTTCCGGCGAGGGTGGTGTGGCGGTTATGCCGCATAGCATCACTCTGTTCACAAGAAAAGCATCGGATGTGCGGAATATGGCGCCGATGTTGTTGAGGGAGCGCACATTATCGAGAACCATCACTATCGGTAATTTAGGACGGGCGCGATACTGCTCCACAGTGTCGCGCCCGAGGTCCCATATAGTCTTTTTTTTCACGTTTATCAGTCGATAATGTCGAAACCGGTGTATTTACGCAGGCATTCCGGCACTACTATGCCCTGTGGTGTCTGGTTGTTTTCAAGCAACGCTGCCATGATGCGGGGGAGTGCGAGTGCCGAACCGTTGAGGGTGTGGCACAGGCGTATTTTCTTGTCGGCATCGCGGTAGCGGCATTTCAGACGGTTTGCCTGATATGTTTCGAAGTTGGATACGGATGATACCTCGAGCCAGCGTTTCTGGGCTGCCGAATATACCTCAAAGTCAAATGTTATGGCAGAGGTGAAACTCATGTCGCCACCGCAGAGACGCAATATGTGCCAAGGCAATCCGAGCGATTCGAGCAATCCTTGTACGTGGTCCTTCATCTCCTCAAGCGCGGCGTAGGAGTTCTCGGGCTTCTCGATGCGTACTATCTCTACCTTGTCGAACTGGTGCAGACGGTTGAGCCCGCGCACATCTTTACCGTAGCTTCCGGCTTCACGGCGGAAGCAAGCCGAATAGGCACAATTCTTTTTGGGGAGGGCATCGTCAGAGAGGATTACATCGCGGTAGATGTTGGTCACCGGTACTTCTGCCGTAGGGATGAGGTAGAGGTTATCCTCATTCACGAAATACATCTGACCCTCTTTGTCGGGGAGCTGACCTGTGCCGTAACCCGATGCTTCGTTGACCACGTAAGGGGGCTGGATTTCGAGGTATCCCGCTTTTCCGGCTTCGTCGAGGAAGAATTGTATGAGCGCGCGTTGCAGACGTGCTCCTTTGCCTATGTAGACGGGGAATCCGGCTCCGGTGATTTTCACACCGAGGTCGAAGTCGATGAGGTTATATTTCTTTGCGAGATCCCAGTGGGGTAGCGCGTCGGCGGGTAGTTCGGGCATGGGACCACCTGTTTTTTCCACTACATTGTCCTCGGCAGTGCGCCCTTCAGGCACCATTGTGCAGGGGATATTGGGAACTGACAACAGGAGGTCGCGTATGGCTGTCTCCACTTCGGCAAGCTCGTCGGCTATAATTTTCTGGGCTTCCTTTAGTTCTGCAACTGTCGCCTTGGCGGCATCGGCTTCCTCTTTCTGTCCCTGCTTCATGAGTGCGCCGATTTTTGCGGCGTATTGTTTCAGCTCGGCAGCTTTGGTGTCGTTGGAGAGTTGCAGTTCGCGACGGCGGTTGTCGAGAGCGAGCACGCGGGTCACTGCTTCATTGGCATCGAAGCCTTTCACGGCAAGGCGCTCAATGATATATTGCGGATTTTCTTTGATTTGCTGTATGGTTAGCATAATCGTGGTTGGTTATATTGGTTGTGATTATAGCCCTATGGGCTTGATTAGTCTTTATCTACAGGATGATGCTTATGCGAGCAGTTCGCGTACCTTGGCTGAGATTACTTTGCCATCGGCGCGTCCGGCAAGGGCTTTCGATGCTACGCCCATTACCTTGCCCATCTCTTTCTGCGATGTGGCACCGGTCTGCTCGATTATTTTGCGCAGTTCGGCGGTTAGCTCCTCGTCGCTTAACTGCTTGGGAAGGTATTCTTCGATTACGGCAGCTTCGGCGAGTTCGTTGTCGGCGAGTTCGGGGCGGTTCTGCTCGGAGTATATCACGGCTGTTTCGCGACGCTGCTTAGCCATTTTTGCAAGTATTTTCGTGGCTTGCTCATCGGATAGGGTTCCGTCGGAGCCTTTGGCTGTTTTGGCTTCAAGAAATTCTTTTTTTATGCCGCGGAGCGTTTCGAGACGCACCTTTTCCTTGGCGAGCATAGCCGATTTTATATCGCTGCTGATTTTGTCGAATAAGTCCATAATCAATCGTTTAGTTATTCATCTGCAAAGATATAAAAAGTTTACGGTATATCGTTAAATTTTTGACCTGCTTTGAGCGGGCATCAGTCAAGATGATATATGTGCTGTCGGTATCTCGGTGGATGTTGGCTCGGCGACGGTCAGGAGCGTGAGTAGTAAGTGAGGTATTCGGTTCCGCCAAGGTCGCGCTTGTATTTTTCATCCCCTCGGCTCAGGTCGAGTGTGCGTATGGAGGAGTGCTGCATGAGATGCCTGATGGTTTCGGCTATGAGTATGTAGCCCGGAGAGTAGAACCGGTATGCGGGGTCGATGGCGAGACGAGGTATTACTACCATATTGCCTGAACGGGAGGTATATCCTGCCATGAATGCCGCTATAGCTCCGTCGATTTCAAGGATGTAAAATTCAGCGTTGGCATTGTTGCGCAATGAACGTGTATCATGGCTCATGAACCGGAATTTAAGACGTTTCATCAATTTGCCGATACGTCCCTTGCCGGTTGTGTAGCAGTCAATCTGCCGGTTGATATAAAGGTCGAGACAGGCGCGCTTCAGTCTCTTGGCTTCGTCGGCGGGGAGTTGCGACGGCACGATTAATCGTGCCGTCTTGCTCTCACGTGCAAGACGGTTGTATGCAGTGCGTACATTCTGTCTTACTGATGAAGAAAGTGAACGGAACCATGTATCGTAATCGTCCCCGAATGAAATTTTATAGCAACTCCATGTCTTGTACGCTTTGTCCTTGACCCGCTGGTCAAGCAGAAGGGGCGAGTCTTGATGCAGACGCGACAACCGGTAGTTGTGTCCAAGGCTGTCGATGAGTGTCTGTACGGCTTTTAGCTTAGTGGTGTCGTCCAGCGACGGTGCGAATATGGCGTCGGTTATACCGCAGCCTTTGATGGCGCATGTGAGTGTGTAGCGTCCGTCTGTAATGCGGCGTTCAATTGGGAGTATAGCTATGATTGACCCGTCGGTGTCCACTACGCAACGCAGCATGTTGCGCTTGAGCTGCAGCAGGTTCTTGAACCGTAGTTCACGGAATATGTTGCGCTGATAGTCGAAATACAGGAATGGCGACATGTCGGGAGACAGGCGTTCCCACTCCTTGCGTAAAGCTACGATTCGGGATGAGTTAGGGTTGAAGTCCTTTATGGTCATGGCGTGACGTGTGAAATTCAGTCCAAAAGTACGCTAAAATATCGGCTTGGCAAAATTGGAATGCTGTGCAATGATAGCTGCGGATGGGTAAAAAGCTGCGGGACGGATGAGAATAGCGTTCTTTCTCATACGTCCCGCAGTTTATGGGGTGGCGGTATTAGTCTTCGAGGAAGTATGTGAGCGAAGTCACCACCCTGACTTGTTTGATGTAGGGAGTGTATGCGTCGCGGTCCTCTATGGAGAATTGTCCTTGACGTGCCGATTTGATTTTTCCGATTTTGCTGTCGGAGTCATCGGCGAATTTCTTGGCGGCTTCACGTGCGTTCTGGGTGGCTTCGGCAATCATCTCGGGCTTTATGGAGTTTAGGTCGGTGTACTCGTAGGTAATCTGATTGCTGTAGTCCGACGATATGATGGCGATGCCTTTCTGTAGCAGTTCTCCCTGACGATTGATTAGTCCGTGTACTTTGTCGACCTGAGAGGAGCTTACCGTAACCACGGATGTCACGCTATAGTTGTATGGGATGGGCTGGGTATTGTAGCGGTCGGTGCGGAGGTCGGTCATCGAGGGTGCGCTCACGGAGATTTCTTTATCGTCAATGCCGTTTGCTTTAAGGAAAGCTACGATAGCTTCGTTGGTGGAGGATACGGCAGCATAGACGGTGGGCAGGTCATTGCCTACCTGCTTGAACACGATAGGCCATGTCACATGGTTGGCAGGCACTTCGCGGGTGGCAAGTCCTCGCACTTCTACCGTGCGCTGGCTGTCGTTGAATGATTTGAGTCCGCTGCGTATGCATAATCCGAGCGCAAGAAGCCCGACTGCTATCAATGCTGCCGCTATTAATTTGGATGTTTTCATGATGGACAGGATTATTTAAATTGGTTGAAATATAGAATCACTTCGTCAGGCACACCGTCTATTACCACTTTAGCGGCTTCGAGTTTGCCTATCTTTGATTTGCCGACGATTTGTGCCGGCTGAATGTATTTGACTAAGAATTCGTCCATATCTGCGGGTCTAACCACTATATATGGGCTTGAATCGGTGACTCCGAGACCGGATGCCAATATGAGGTCGCATATTTGCAACAGGCGCGATTGGTAGACGGAAGCCTTGGTGTTGACCGCAGGATCCGTGGATGCGGCGGCGCTGGCGTAGGCTTTGAATAGCAGGGTCAGGTTGGTGGGGTCGCTTTCCAATGCGGCTGCGGCGAGCTCGTGGGCTTTGGCTATGTTGCCGGAATCGTAAGACGTCATCACATCGTCATATCGCTTGTCGGGATTGAAACCGGGGGCAAGTGCCGAGCCGTAGTACACGGTTGCCATGTCTTGTATGGGCAGTGTCTCTCCGGATTTGAAGCGGGAGAGCAGCGAAACATATCCGGATTCCCGTGATGCCGATTCTATGGTGTTGCGGTCTACGTTGGGTTTTATGCCTTCGGCGTGTGCTGCCGGCAGAGTGCAGCTGATCAGGGCTATGCCTACGAGTAGTGTTTTCAGGCGCATAATGTAGTGTTGTTAAAAAGGTGTATATTGTACTATATACGTGTGCGGGTTATTGATTGTTCATTTCGAGCATTCGGTCCATCAGATGGCGGTCGTTGCATAGGCGCGGTACTTTGCGTTGACCGCCGAGCTTGCCGGTTGATGCCAGCCAGCGGTCAAATAATCCGGGTGCGGCTTTGACCACGCTGAGACGGTCGAGAAATATATCGCCCGAGCGTTTGGCTTGATAGTCGCTGTTTTCCTGTTGCAGGTATCGGTCGAGAACCATGGCAAACTCATCCATATCCTCGGGAATGGTCGAGAATTCTATGAGCCATTCATGCCGTCCGTGCGATTTGCCTGTAGTGTACACCGGCGCGGCTGTGTAGTTCAGCACTTCGCAGTGAAGGGCGTCGCATGTCTTGGCAAGGGCGGCGTCGGTGTTGTAGACCATTACCTCTTCGCCGAATGCGTTTATGAAATGCTTGGTGCGTCCGGCTATGGTGATTCGCAGCGGTGAGGTGCTTTCCACAAGTACTGTGTCGCCCAACGGGTAGCGCCAAAGTCCGTTGCAGCTGGTTATTACCAAGGCGTATATCTTGCCTTGTTCCACTTCCCAGGCGGGAATGGGTAGGGCTGATGGGCTGTCGGCGGGAATGAATTCAAAGAATGTGCCGGCATCCATCAGCAGGAGCATGGCATGGCTTTCGGGGTTGTCCTGAAGGGCGAAGAAGCCTTCTGAGGCGTTGTATGTTTCCATGTAGCACATACGGGTGGGGTCGATGATTCCGTCGTACTGCGCATGGTATGGGGCGAAGGATATGCCTCCGTGGAAGAACACTTCGAGATTGGGCCACACTTCATGCAGGTGTTTTGCACCGCTACGTTCCAGTATCTCCCGCAGTACGGTGAGAAACCATGATGGTACGCCTGATATATTCGTTACATTTTGGCGCATTGCGGCTTCAGCCAGTGCCGGCAGCTTGCGGCTCCAGTCGCTCATCAGGGCTATATCGCGCCGCGGCACCCTTAGCAGTTCCACGAGTGGATTGATGTGGTCGATTAGATTTGCCGACAGGTCGCCTACCTTTACTTTGGAGTGTGCCGGAAGGTTGAGCTCGTTGGCGAAGCTGCCGCCGAGAATGAAGCTTTTGCCGGAAAACAGGCGGCTGTCGGGGTGTTGGTGCAGATAGTGTGCCACCACATCGCCTCCACCGCGGTAGTGGCTGCGATGCAGCGATTCGTCAGTGATTGGTATATATTTGCTTTTTCCGTCGGAGGTGCCCGATGATTGTGCGAACCGCATGGTGCGTCCGGGCCACAGCAGATTGCGTTCGCCCTTGATCATGCGCATCACCATTGGCCGCAATGTTTCGTAGGGGGTGACCGGTACGCGTTCCCTATAATCCTCGTAGCAGCGTATGTCGGCATATCCGTGGCTCGTGCCCCATTCGGTGCGTGCGGCGGTCTTGATCATGCGTGCCAGCTCGGCGCGCTGCACCCCTTCGCGGTTCTCGGCCCACCGGCGGGCTGCAGTGATGCGGTGCGCAAACAGCTTACTCAATATTTTGGTTATGTTCATTGCTGTCTATGGGCTTTACGTATTGATTTGCGGGCAAAAATAAATAAAAATCATCACCCCACCGATAATATGTTGACAAAAAGCCGCTAAAAATGGATAATTGCGTGAAATGTGAAAATTAATAGCTATTTTTGCACTCTAAAGCACCTATGTGCTTGCATCATACGTAAAACAATAAAGAAAATTACAGAACGTAAATATGACAAAAAAGAAATATCTGTTGTCGCTGCTTGTGGTGATACTCACTGCACTCTCCCTGACATCGTGCGGCGACGAGTATTACGACTATTCACCCATAGAGGGCCGTTGGACGTTGGTGTCTGTCAACGGAATTCCTATCGAGAACGAATATAACATCGAGGAATATGAGTTCAAGTCCGGAGGTAGAGGGTATTATGGCTATTATACCAACTATGGCTGGACTGAGAATCGCATTACCTGGGATCTGCTCGATGATAATTACGGTACGCTGCTGTATGTGTATTACCGCACGACCACACGCATTTATGAGGTGACTCTTACGCCCGATTATCTGTATCTTACCGATACGGTGACCGGCAATCTGTTTGTGTACAAGGATGCATCTATCTGGTAGTCATGGAAGAATCACAACAGAAATGGACCGAAATAGAGCTTCTGCCTGAATGGGACGAAGAGTTCTACGATGTGTACACGGCAAAGAAGCATGGCAAGTGGCTCATGCTTAAGACTCTTAAGCCGGCTTATAAGGATGATCCGCGTTTCCAGGCTATGATTGAGAAGGAGTTTGACGTGCGCTATAATCTCGCGCACTCCAACATCGTGATGATTAATGATTACGAGGATGTGCCGGGACTCGGACGATGCATAATCACTGATGATGTGTATGGCGATTCTCTGCGTAAGCTTATTGATTCCGGTAAGGTCGATTCAGCTCATCTCGATAAGGTGTGTACGCAGCTCGTCGATGCCATGGATTATATACAGCGCAACCATATTGTTCATTTCCCGATACGTCCCGAGACCATCATATTCACTGAGAATATAGGTAATTTGAAGCTTATCGATGTGGGTTTTGACCAGTGCGAGCATCTGTCGCCCGCCGAGGCCACCGAAGATATTTATAGTTTTGGTAAGGTGCTGTCTGAGGTGCTTGACCACGTGTCTGACGCTCCGGCGTATCTGCGTAAGGTTGCCGACAAATGTTGCAATCCTGACCCGGCGCATCGCTACCGTAGTGTGCATCAGTTGCGTATGGCGTTAGCCCACCGTTCCGACCATAAATTTTATATAGCCATCATAGCGTTCTTGTTGCTTATGATAGCTTTGTTGGTTTGGTTCAGCTCGTCATGGGCGCCCGCGCAGACCACCCCCGCCAATCAAGCCATTTCCATAGTGTCATGTCAGTAAATGTAGTAGCTATACCCCATGAGCCGAAGCCGCTGAAGAAATTCGTGCGTTTCGGAATTGATTTGTACAGTCAGTCGCCTTATTTCGTCCCGCCTTTGATATTTGATGAGGTCGAGACGCTTATGCCTGATAAGAATCCCGCATTTGAGTATTGCGATGCTCAGGCATTCATGGCTTATCGCGACGGTAAGCCGGTGGGCAGAATCGCTGTTATTATTAATAATGTGGTCAATGAACGTTCCGGCAAGAAGGAAGCGCGTTTCGGATTCGTGGATTTCGTTGACGATGCTGAAGTGTCGGCGGCGTTGTTTGCGGCAGCTGAAGACTGGGCGCGGCAGCATGGTATGTCCGAGATGATAGGTCCTATGGGATTTACGGATATGGACCATGAGGGGATGCTCGTGGACGGATTTGACGAGATGGGCACGATGGCGACTATATATAACTATCCTTATTATCCGGAGCATTTGTCGCGTCTTGGGTATGTCAAGGATGTTGACTGGGTTGAATACCGGGTGGATGTTCCGTCGGAGGTGCCTGAGAAGTTCAAGCGCATATCCAATATCGTACGCGAGAAGTATGGTTTGCGTTCTATAAAGTTCACCTCCCGAAAGAAACTCAAGGAGCAATACGGGCAGCCGTTGTTCGATTTGATAAATGAAGCTTACGATAAGTTGTATGGATATTCCCCCCTTACGCAACGTCAGATAGACTATTATATAAAGAAGTATCTCGACATTCTGCGGTTGGATTGCTTGAGCGTAATCGTGGATGGCGCCGGTGAGCTTGTGGCGTTGGGTATTTCCATACCGTCGTTGTCGGCTGCGTTGCGTAAATCAAAGGGCCGTCTGTTTCCTTTCGGGTGGTATCATTTGCTTCGCAGCATATATGGCAAGAATGATACCGTCGACCTGATGCTGATTGCGGTAAAGGCGGAATATATGAATCGTGGCGTCAATGCGCTGATATTTGATGACCTTATTCCTGTGTACAATGCTCACGGGTTCCGTGTTGCGGAAAGTAATCTTGAGCTTGAGGGCAATGATTCGGTTCGGCTTCAGTGGCAATATTTCCCGCACAGACAGCATCGTCGGCGCAGAGCGTTCCGCAAGGATATTTAAGTAATAAAGAGATATCGCCTTGTGGGCGATATTTTTTTGCGTCGTGAAATTGGTGGTGTGCAGGTATTTAGCTGCGGGTATGAAAATTTCCGTGAAAAAAGATGCGAAAATATTTGGTGGGAACGCCAAAAGGCTGTACCTTTGCACTCGCTTTTGAGGGACAACCCCTCGGAGTCGCGGCGGAAGAGACCGCCGCTGAAGAAAAAACAAAAAAAAGTTTGAAAAAGTTTGGTAGAATGAAATTTTCGCCGTAACTTTGCAAAACTTTCGGCTCCCGGAAAAGACGCCGCGCCGCCGGCAGAGAACATTGAAATAATTGCAATCAAGACAA
>CAJTMM010000025.1 GCA_910577465.1 uncultured Muribaculaceae bacterium
CCAATTATTATATGTCTAATTAACTATTTAGTATGAAAAAGCTGTTTTTATTACTATTGATGGCCATTACGGTATCGGTGGTGTCGGCACAGACACGCACGATAACCGGACAGGTTGTCTATGCAGGCGACGGCGAGCCTATGATAGGCGCTTCGGTAGTGCCTATCGGCGGTGGTCAAGGTGCGGCCACTAATGCCGACGGTGAATTCTCGTTGAAGGTTCCCGCATCAGTACAGAAAATCCGCGTATCGTTCGTGGGTATGATGCCGCAGGAAGTGCCTGTCAGCAACGAAAAAATGCTCATTAAGCTTACCAATGTCGACAACCGTCTCGACGAAGTGATGGTGGTGGCTTACGGTACAGCCAAGAAATCGGCATATACAGGTGCCGCCTCCACAATCGACGCTTCTAAAATCGAAGACCGTCTGGTATCCAACCTCGAGAACGCACTCTCCGGTACCATGGCAGGTGTGCAGACCACAAGCGCCAACGGTCAGCCCGGACAGGGTGCTACCATACGTATCCGCGGTTTCGGTTCTATCAATGCATCGATGACCCCGCTCTACGTACTCGACGGTGTGCCCTTCGACGGCGATATGGCAGCCATCAACCCCAACGACATCGAATCGATGACAGTGTTGAAGGACGCCGCTGCCGCTGCCCTCTACGGTGCCCGCGGTGCCAACGGTGTAATCCTCATCACCACCAAGTCAGGTTCGGAAGGCCCCGCCAAGATTACAGTTGATGCACGCTGGGGTGCCACCTCACGCGGCGTGTCGAACTACGACGTGATCAACAGCCCGGCTCAATATATGGAAGTACTTTACGGTGCTGCCCGCAACAACGCCATCTACAACCTCGGCTACACCCCCGACGCTGCTCATGCCTACGCCAACTCACAGGTGTATGACAAGCGTGCCGACGGTACCGGCTACGGTTTGACCGGTGTGCGTATCTTCACTGTGCCCGACGGACAGTCGCTCATAGGCACCAACGGCAAAATCAACCCCAACGCCACCCTCGGATGGTCGGACGGACAATACTTCTACACCCCCGACGACTGGTCGGACGGCACATTCCGCACCGGCTTCCGTCAGGAATACAACGTGAGCATCTCGGGCGGTAACGACCGTTTGAAATTCTACGCTTCGTTCGGTTACCTCGATGACGAAGGTATCATCCGCAAATCGGCTTACGAACGCTTCTCCACCCGTACCACCATTGACTATCAGGCAAAGAAATGGTTGAAGATCGGTACCAACATGTCGTATGCACACGCTACACAGAACGTACCTCAGAACCAGACCTCAGCAGCCAGCACAGGCAACGCCTTCATGATGGCAAACACCATCGCCCCCGTATACCCGATGTATGTACGCGACGCTTCAGGTGTGATCATGACCAACTCCATGACCGGCGAACCTATCTACGACTACGGTGACAAAACCTGTACCAACGTTAAGCGCCAGTTCCTCGGCGGTGCCAACCCTGTAGGTGACCTCGCTTACGGTGTATCAGACAATATCGTTGACGTATTCAACGGCAAATGGTATGCAATCATTAATCCCCTCGAAGGTTTGACCATAACCGGTTCGGTAGGTTTGAACGTCGACAACACCCGTTTCCACTACCTCCTCACCCCGCTTTACGGACAGCAGGTACAGACCGGCGGTGTCGCTCAGCAGCAGGGCTCCACAACTTCCGCCCTCAACCTCCAGGCTCTTGCCAACTACCGCCGTACATTCTGGGAAAAACACACATTTGATGTGTTACTCGGTTACGAAAGCTACTCACAGAAAGCTGAATCACTCTCAGCACTTGGTTACGGACTCTACAAATGGGACAACTGGACCGTAAACAACACCCTCGAAAACGAAAAGCGTAAAGGCTACGGCTCATACGGCGAATACGCCACCCGCGGTATCTTCGCCCGCTTGAACTACGACTACGACAACCGCTACTTCTTCAGCGCAAGCTATCGTCGCGATGCTTCATCACGTTTCCATCCCGACCACCGCTGGGGTAACTTCTTCTCAGTATCGGCAGCATGGGACCTCGCCCACGAAAGCTTCATGGAAAATACCAAGGACTGGCTCGACCAATTGAAGGTGCGCGGTTCTTACGGTCAGCAGGGTAACGACAACATCGGCAACAACTACGCTTACATCGACCAGTACTCTCTCGGTATTTCCGGTGGTGCATGGACCGACGGCGAACTCGTATGGAAAGGCAACCCCGAACTCACCTGGGAGAAATCAAACGCCTACAACATCGGTGTTGACTTCAGCTTCAAGAAAGGTCTGGTTTCAGGTAGCATCGAATACTTCAGCCGCGAAACCGAGGACATGCTCTACAACAAACCCGTATCACCCTCTCTGGGCTACAGCTCATACCCGATGAACATCGGTTCGATGCGCAACTTCGGTGGTGAATTTGAAGTAAATGTACGCCCCATAGTGACCCGTAACATCACATGGGAACTCAACGCCAACCTCACACTGCTCAAGAACGAAGTTGTGAAACTGGCTCCCGAGCTCCACGGCGAATGGATCAGCGGTACTAACTACTACCACGAAGGTCAGTCACGCTATCAGCTTTACATCAGCAAATACGCAGGTGTTGACAAAGCTACCGGTGAAGCTCTCTACTGGGCAGCCAAGACCGATGCCGACGGCAACAAGCAGGAGTACACCACCAACAACTATACTGAAGCCTACAACACCAACCGTTGCGCTACCGGCGACCTTCTCCCCGACGGATACGGCGGTTTCGGCACCACACTCCGTGCCTACGGTTTTGATTTCAGCGTACAGTTCGCATATCAGTTCGGCGGCCGTATCTTCGATTCAGGTTACCAAGGCTTGATGGGTACCGGCTACACCACTGAACAGGGTAAGAACTTCCACAAGGATGTGCTCAACGCATGGACACCCGAGAACCCCAACTCTAACATCCCCCGTATGGACACAAGCAACTCTTACTCCATCGTGACAAGCGACCGCTTCCTGGTTTCATCCAACTATCTCTCGCTCAACAATATCACCATCGGCTACACTTTCTCTAACAAGATAGTGAAAAAACTCGGTCTCGAAAGTCTCCGCGTGTACGGTGTGGCAGACAACCTCGCAATATGGAGCGCACGCAAGGGTCTTGACCCCCGCCAGAGCTACATTTCAGGTGTCAACACCACATACTCAGCCGTTCGTAACATCTCCGGTGGTGTGAAAGTGGTATTCTAACAATCGATTAAAATAACGCAACAATGAAAACATTAAAATATATATCGGGCTTTGCCATCGCAGCAGTGATGCTCGCGTCGTGCAACGACCTCGACACCGAGCCGCTGGGAAGCACAGTGACTGCCGACCAAAAGAACGATGTGCTGAAAGCCGACCCTGAAATGGCTGAAGCAGCATTGCTCACCATAGCCCAGCATATGCAGAACCGCTACTCAATCTGGTCGTCACGTAACGATACAGACTTCGGTGTACCCTCCATCATGGTAGGTTTGGACAACCGTGGTATGGACGTGTTCGGAACCATGTCGCAATACGACTTCTACCAGTCAGAGACTATGTTTGCCGACATCCGCGCCACATCCAACTTCACCAACCTTATCTGGCGTACTCTCTACAAGCAGATATACGTGTCCAACGGTCTTATCAAAACCATAGACTACAATACCCAGGACCCCAAACTGATGAACTACCTCGCACAGGCTCTCGGTGTACGTGCATTCGACTATTTCTGGTTGGCACAGCTCTATCAGCAGCCCTACATGAACAACCAGACCCAGCCCTGTGTGCCTATCATCACCAACGAGAACGAGGACGAAGCTTCGGCAAACGGTGCGCCCCGCGCCACTGTTGAAGAGGTGTACGCCCAAATCCTCAAGGACCTGGACAAGGCTATAGAATTGTTCGACGCTCTCGGAGTGAACAGCGCTACCGACCGTCTGGACAAACGATTCCTCAACGGCAGCAACGCCCGCGGTCTCCGTGCCCGTGTGTACATGAACATGAACCGCTGGGCTGATGCAGCCGCCGACGCTCAATATGCAATCCAGCATGCCGGTGCCACCCCCTACTCCGTGGCTCAGCTCCGCGCCAAAGCATGCTTCTGGGATGCAGCCGACGCTTCATGGATATGGGCTATCACAGTTGAAGAGACCGACGACGTGGCATCGACACCCTGGTGTAACTTCGGTTCGATGATGAGCTCGCTCCAGTACGGCTACACCGGCGACGGTGACCCCCGCTCAGGCAACCATGCCCTCATCGACGGTATACCCAACACCGACGTGCGCAAGGGCTGGTGGCTCGACTCCAACGGTACCTCACAGAACCTTACCGCCGCTGAAAAAGCGTGGTTGGCTTACGAAGGCTACGACTCACAATATATCAATGTGAAATTCGGTGCCTACAACAACAATCCCGAGACTAAGGCTTATGCAGGCGACATACCCTTGATGCGTATCGAGGAGATGTACCTGATACTTGCCGAAGCCCAGGCAATGGGCGGCAACCCCGGTGCCGGTGCCACCACACTTTCCGATTTCGTGAAAGCTAACCGCGACCCGCAGTACACATTTACCGGAAGCTCGGCAGAAGCAGTACAGGAAGAGGTGTTCCGTCAGCGTCGTATCGAGCTTTGGGGTGAAGGTCTGATATGGTTCGACATCATGCGTCTCAACAAGGCGATAGACCGTCGCGGCGGTGGTTATCCCGCAGAAGCCACATTCCTGATTCCTTCCGGCGATGCCGTACGTATATTCCAAATCCCGCAGGGTGAGATGGAGGCAAACAATGCCATCACCGAAAACAATCCGGTAGGTACCGCACCCCGTCCTGTAACGGAATAATAAGTCAATACTGTTTTTCAACAAAACATATAAAACACAGAGATGAAAATAACAAAATTATATATAGCAGCACTGTTCGCATCGCTATCACTCGCATCGTGCAGCGACAGCGGATATTGGAACGAAGCCTCGCAGGACGGCGATGTGGTAGCTTTCCAGCAATCGAGTGTGACGGCTACATACTCGTTGGGTGAATCGACTGTAACCACAGTGCAGTTGGTACGCACCAACAGCTCGGAAGCCATCACCCTCCCCGTGACCGTACTCGAGAACGACGGTGTCAATTGCCCCGCATCAATCCAGTTCGAAGCCGGCAGCAAGGTGACAACCACCTCGTTTGACGTAACCAACGGCGAAGCCGGAAAAACCTACAAGGCAAAAGTGGTGTTCCCGAATCAATATGCCGGAAGCACCAAGATGGATACCTGCAACGTGTCCATCAGCATCGATTACCTCTGGGTATCGCTCGGCATAGGTATGTACTACGACGGTATGATTCAGGATAACCCCGTGGATGTGGAAATCCAGAAGGCAGACGGCTTCAAACGCTGGCGCGTGAAGCAACCTTATGCCACCACCTATGAAGCCAACTCAACCTTCAGCTTCGGTGTTGCCGCTGGCAGCGGACCTGACTGGGTGGTATTCTATGAATTGGCCAACGGCTCACTCGCCCTTGTTCCGTTCAATACGGGTATCAATTACCAAGGTCAGGCGAACTATCCCATCTGGTGGTACAATCCCGCAAACTTCCAGGGCATGAACAATGACAACTGCCAGTGGCTTGACGAAGGTCTTGCAGGTTTCGGTCCCATGTTCTATATCCCCGGATTAGGCATATTGTTCGACGGTTCAAGCAATACTGACGTAATTCAGATAGCTCTCCCCGATTGATACTGAAAACCTGATATATTGAATCAATAAAAGAGGCTCTTTCGGCATTGATGTCGCGGAGCCTCTTTGATTCTTCTTAATAGATAAGTCAGTTTTAAATAATATTATATGAAACACAGTCTACTTTTAACGTTGATGGTGGCTGCATCGATACAGCCGCTGAATGCCCAGAGTAAGATATCGGCGGCGGGGCAGCTGTGGCTTAACGAAAACCGGGCTGCGGTGACCCGGCAGCGCGTGCATGTCAAGAACAATGCGGCGGCTGATGAGCCTGCGGCTTCGATTTTGGTTATCGCCACCTTTGCACCCGGATATTCCAGCCGTGATATAGATATCGATGGAGTGGAGATAAGGGATGAACGTGCCGGTATGGCAATAATAAGCGTGCCGGTGGATGCTATTGAGGAGCTTGCCGGACAGAATGCCATAGCCACACTCGATTTCGGCGGTATGAAAGAGGTGTCGATGGATTTTGCCCGCACTTCGGCAAATATCGACGCGGTGACTACCGGTTCGGGGCTTACGAGCTACGGCGATGGCACCACATTTACCGGCAAGGGGGTTATAACCGGGCTTATGGATTCGGGTATAGACCCCAACCATGCCAACTTCAAGGATGCCGACGGCAATCTGCGCGTGAAACGCGTGTACAGCATGTCGGGCAATGACGGGAAATTCCATGAATATTCCACCCCCACGGACATAGCTGACTTTACCACGGAGAATGATGAAGAGACCCACGGTACGCATGTGGCAGGAATCATGGCGGGCGGCTTCAGGGATCGTCTCACAAAGTATGTGAAGATGCCGCAAGGCGACAGCCCCAACGGATTTGCCATCCCTATCAGGGCGGCTGCAAACCCGTTTTACGGCGTGGCTTACGAGTCGGATATAGCCATGGCTGCCGGTACACTGTCGGATGCCAATATTGTGGAGGGTGTGCGCCAGATAGTGGAATATGCCAAGTCGGAGGGTAAACCGGTGGTGGTGAACCTTTCGTTGGGCAGCACTACCGGTCCGCATGACGGCACTGACGGGCTGTCGCGCTATCTCGATTCTTTTGCCGAAGATGCCGTGATATGCGTCTCGGCAGGCAACGACGGTGATTACCCCATACATATATCCAAGGATTTCACCGGGTCGGATACCGAGGTGAAAACATTTGCCGAGGTTAATACCGCGGCGGTGTCCAACAACACGATGTCGGGCTGGGTGGATACGTGGTCGGCAGACGCCACACCGCTTGATATAACGGTAGATATGTATGACACTACCACAGGCAAAAGCCTTGGCTCGATAAGCACCAAGGGTGCCACAGGGGTGGTGTCGATGTGCAGCTCGGCGTACAGCAGATATGGCTATACGTACAATTCCGTGTTCAACACCTATTTCAACGGCTATGTGCAGATGCTGGGTATGCTCGATTCGAGCAACAACCGCTATAACGTGAGGATATCGATAACGGCGATACCTGCATCGACCAATGTTGCCTTGGCAGTAACTGCAGAGGGCAAGGAGGGACAGCATATAGATATGTACGGAAGCACGAGAGTCATACTCTCGGACCGCAGCATGGCGGGATGGAGCGCAGGTTCGCCCGACGGCTCGCTCAATGATATGGCGTGCGGCGAGAATCTGATCTGCGTAGGTTCGTACACCACACGTAATTATTGGGGGACCTTGAATGGCTCAAAACTAAGTAGAATAGTATTGGAGAAATATCCCATAGAGGGAATCAGCCCATTCTCGTCCTACGGCAAGACATTCCAAGGGGTGGCTCGTCCCGATATCTGTGCTCCGGGGGCAGGTATAATATCCTCGTACAGCACTCCATTTATCACGAAAAACATATCTAATCCTGATAATACTTACTGTGCAAAACTTACCTCGGGAAGCCGTACCGATTACTGGGGTGAGATGGACGGCACATCCATGTCGTGTCCGGTGGTGAGCGGTGTGATGGCGTTGTGGCTACAAGCCGACGCTTAAAGCCGCCGATATAAAAAGGATATTTGCCTCCACAGCCAAGAACGATACCCACACGGCGGATGCTCCCGAACGTTGGGGCGCCGGTAAAATCGACGCGCTGGAGGGTATGAAGTATATCCTCGACGGAAAAGCAGCCATAGGTACGGTGTGGGCAGACGCCGACGAACGGTTGGTGGTAACGCCCGTTGCCGACGGCTATGAGGTGTTTGTGGCTGGTGAGACAAATCTGTCTGTGACGCTGCACGACATGCAGGGACGCGCGGTGGCTACCGCCCGTGGCGCTGACGGCAAGGCTACGGTGGTGACTTCGGGGCTGGCGCGCGGCATATATGTGCTGTCGGTCCAGGGTTCGACCGGACGCCTCACACGCAAGGTGACAAAACTCTGACCACCCCGCCCTGCACCATAACGCGTGCATGGCACAAAGCGGACTAAAGCAAAGGGACGCAACGTTAAAGCCGGGATGGCTTACGTTGCGCCCCATTTGTATATCAGCACCGGAAATGGTCAAATATGCATGAGGTCGCGGAATATGTCGAGCGCGGCTGATATCTCGTCGGGCGAAGCGGTGCAGTCGATGCAGACGTCGCCGGGTGCGCGGAGCAGTGTGAAGTTGATGGTGGCGGCGTCGACATTTTTCTTATCGTGGCGCATTAGTTCTATCAGCGTGCCGTAGTCGCTGCACTTGAGCGATGGGGCTGGGTAATTGTCGGAGACGAATTGCGCCACCTGCCGCAGTATGGCGGAGTCGAACCCGAGGTGAATGTGCGATAGTATAAGGTCGACCACCAGCCCCCACGCTACGGCATGACCGTGGGGCACGGGAGTGCCTGCCGCCATAGCCTTGGACTCGAAGGCGTGGCCTACGGTGTGGCCGAGATTGAGGGCACGGCGTATGCCGCGCTCAAACGGATCCTCGGTGACTATGCGTTCCTTGACCCGGACGCTGCGTTCGAGCAGGGGGAGAAGCTGCCCGGGGTCGGCTGAGCCGAGGTCATAGTCCAGTGCCTGTGCCAGAGCCTGTGGCGACTCTATGAGGGCGTGCTTGAGCATCTCGGCATAGCCTGAAAGCAGTTCGGAGTGCGGGAGGGTGCCGAAATAACGGGTGGATATGATGACGGCACATGCCTTGGCGAAGACCCCCACTTCGTTTTTCAGTCCGGCGAAGTTTATGCCTGTCTTGCCGCCCACGGCAGCGTCGACCGCACCGAGGAGTGTGGTGGGAAGGTTAATGAAGCGTATGCCGCGCTTGAATGTGGCAGCGGCAAATCCGCCAAGGTCGGTGACCATACCGCCACCGACGTTGACGAGCATGGAATGGCGCGTGGCTCCGGAGTCAGACAGCCGGTGCCATACGTGGGCGAGCGCGTCGAGGGATTTATGGTCGTCGCCGGCGGTAATCTCTATGACCTGTGCGGCGGCAAGGGCGGGAGAGTGCTCCATGAGCTGCGGCACCACGAGCCGGGCGGTGTTGGTGTCGGCGAGCAGGAACAGTCCTGATGGGGCATAGCCGAAAATCAGGGTATCAAGCTCGCGGGCGGGCTCGGAGGTAAATATCAGTTTCTGCTCCATGGGTCAATTGAGGTTGCGCGATGTGGTGACTAATGAATATACCAATATGGGAAGTGCCTTGGCGCACTCCTCCATGGAGGGGAATACTATGTCGGCTCCGGCATCCTCAAGTTCCTTCAGGGGGAGCGGTCCGGTGGATACTCCGATGGTGAATGCGCCCGACGCATTACCGGCCTCTATACCGAGGGGGGCGTTCTCTATGACTATGCATTCGTCGGGGGCGACGGCGGCTTTGGTCATTGCCATAAGGAAGGGTTCAGGATGGGGCTTGCCATGCTTGACATCGCGGGAGGTGACGCGCATGTCGTGAGTGAAGGCTCCGGGGAAGTCGGTGTCAAGCCGATTGAGGAGGGTGTTCTGCCCTGAGCCTGTGACCAGCACCCGCTTCACGCCTATGGATTTCAGGAATTCGAGCATATCCCGAGCTCCGGGCATCGGCTCAACGGGGGGCATGGCTGCAAACAGCTCAGTCTTGCGCCGGTAGAGGTCGGTCTTTTCCTGCTCGGTAGCTCCGCGGCGGAAGAAGCGGCGGAAGAGAATGTCGATGGTGGATGCTCCGGTGCGGCCCTCGTAGCGGAAGAAGTCGTCGAGTGGAGCGTCGATGCCCACCTCAGCCATCATCTGCTGCCAAGCGCGGGCATGGCGCGGCATGGAGTCGTAGAGCGTACCGTCCATATCAATAAGGGCGGCGCGCGGAATCACGTTGATATAATCGTTGCGTTCGAGAAAACGCTGTATGTAAGCACTGTACATAGGTGTAGCTTGTAGACTTGATTATTTTTTCCTCTTTTTCTTTTTCGAGCCTTGCGGCAAGGTGGCTGTGGAGTCGGGCATGACGAAGCCTTCGGGAGCCTGCATGATACCCTGACGTATGAGTATGAGCGAATCGGCATGGGAGATGGTGTCAGAGAGCGCGGAGTCGGAGCCTATAGCCACAGCATCGCGCTTGATTCCTGTCTGCAGGCCCTTGACACCTGCCTTGCGCACACCGCGCTTGAACAGACGCTCGATTTCATTCATGAGATTGACGCGCACGGTATCGGTGATGCGACGCGTAGAAGCTACCGATTTCTCATTGATGCGCGCCTTGCCCAGGCGTATCTTCATGTCGTCGGGGGTGCCTTTGATGTTGATGCCGAACTTGAATGGCAACGGCGATTTCAACACTGCCACATGGTAATCGAGGTTCAGGTCCATGTCGTTGCTGCCGCGCACGCCCAGCTTGTAGCGGTCCATGTCAAAGACGAAGGGGTAGAGGTCGAGCCAACCGTCATGGACGGTCATCTCCACCTCCATGCGGTCAATCATGTTGCGGTTTTTCTGCTTGAACATCATCCATTTTGCCAATGTGCGGAATGTCTCGGAGTCGAGCAGCACAAGGCTGTCGCCGGAAAGCTTTAGGGCGAGGTCGATGGTGTTGAATTTGAGGTTCATCAGCGAGTCAAGCTCGGATGTTATAGCCGCTTCTGCCGTGACGATTCCTTCGACCTCCTTGAGCAGTGGCATTATGGTGTCGATCTGCGGAATCATGTTGAGGAACTCGCGCAGGTCGAGCCGTGAGATGTTGAGCCCGGCGGCAAAGCGCATATCGTCCTTGTTTGGGGCAGAGTAGAGGGCGGTGAGGTTCATGGTGCCGATATCGGTGCGGGCACGGAGCCTGTCGAGGTTCACGGCGCCGTCGTAGACCGAGACGAGCCCTTCGAAGCGGCGCAGCCATATATCATTGTAAAGGATGCGGCGGGCGCGCATACGGAAGTTGGCGGTGACATTTGCCGGCACCACAAAGGCGGCGCGCTCATCAGCGCTTACCTGGCTCTCCACGGATGCCTGGATGTGCTCGTCGGAACCGCTTTCGGCTATGTGACGTATCTCTCCGGCACTAAGCTTGTCGGCAAACACGGCTCCGCGCATGAGGGCGGCGGTAATCTCATTTATGTCGATGGTGTCGGATGACATATCGAAATCAAGCACTACGGGCGAGCCCCGGCGGGAGGTGATGGCACGCGAGATATTGCGCACGGCACCATTGAGCTTGAAGTCGCTGCGCCCTACCGTGTAGCGGGCATGGTGCAGCACAACGCTATCGGTGGAGAATGAGAGGTCTACGCTGTCAAGTCTGTTGCGCAAAGGGAAATAGGGTGTGAATACGCGGGCGCGGTTGACGGTGAAGGTGCCTTCTGCCTGCCACAGGCGCAACCATGATTTCACGGAATTGTCGACACCGAAATCCATATTTTCACGCGCGGGCAATGTATCGGTGCGATGGCTCCGGCGCATACTCCGGAGTGTCATGGCAAGGAGTGTATCGCCCGAGAGCTCGGGATGCGACGCAGCGATAGAATCGTAACGCGCCTGCATACGCGCCGACATGGGGCGCCGCCCGCGCGGATGGAGGTCCATGGCGGCATGTCCGCCACGCATGGAAGCACGGTTGTATTTGTCGGCGTAGGCTATGGCGTCGGCGTTGATATCGAGTTTGAGAAGCGGGCTGCGCGCGTCGCTGTTGTAACGCTGTAGCGATGCGCCGACCACAGCGTCGTGGAGTAGCATCCGCACATGGTCGCTATCCGAGAGCATGGTCAGCAGCTCGGCTTTTATATTGGCTCCTATGGGGTTGATGCGCGTTGTATCGACCGACTGCGCAATGTTGCGCGTGCCTACTCCGGCACTTAACTTGCGGCCGGCAAGGTGCATGCCGCCGCCATGGAAGGCTACCGTGTCGATGGTAAGCGATGCGGTGAGCATGGAATCGACCTGAGCACCGTTGTAGGTGAGCGAGGAGCGTGTGCCCAAACGGAATTCGGCACGGCGGAGATATGCCTGCATGGAGTTGTCGCGCATATCCACATGGCAGTCGTCAAGCGTAAGAGTTCCGTCAATCTTCACTTTATGGAACTTCTTGGGGGTGAGATAGCTTTGTCGCAGCTGCACATCGGCAGTACCGCGCAACATGCCACGCAGTTCGAAGGGCAATTTATCCAACAGGACGTTGGGGAGCCGGTCAAACGCTATGCCACCGTCGAACCGACCGTTGACATAGGGATCGGACATAGGTGTACGCACCGTGCCTGACAAATCGAAATCCATGGCACGGCCCACCACATTAAGCCGTTTCACATCGATGGTGGAACGGTCGAGATCGGCACCGTCTATCATTGCCGACACGTCGGCGACTATACGATTGAGATGCAGACGGTCATAGTCGAGATGCTTGGCAGCCAGACGCATTTGGGCATCGAGCACAGGCAACTCCGACTTAGCGGGAAGATATGGTTTGAGCAGCCGGGCTTTCAAGTACACGGCAAGGTCGGTATCGAGATTGACCAGCTCGCCACGGTATTGTTGGGGTATAAGGTCCACCACTTTCGATACTGCCAGTTCGGGGACTTCTATGTCCAGTTCATGCACCGTGAGGGTGTCGTTCGCGGCTATCATGGCGTTGAACTTCACGCCCACTTCGCCAGCCGTAACATCGAAATCCTTCAGCCGCACCTCGGTAGGGTTAAGTTGATGCCACTCCACCGAACCGTTGAGTCCGAACCGCACAGGCAGCATCTCCAGAATGCCGGCTTTGCCGCCGGCTGCCCCTTCTATTGCCAAATCATAGACAGGAGCATCCTTGCCGCCGAGATGCGAGTCGGCAAGCGTAACGGTGAAATCAATGGAGTCGGCAAGCGAGCAGTAACGCACAGGAAAATCGCCTTCAATGGCAAAACGGTTGATAGACACACCCGGCATTACCGTGGTGCCACCATCCTCTTCCTCTTTTTCCGAGGGGGGTATTATGTCATAATTCGCCACCGAGTCGTTGACAGCAACAAGGTTGAGACGCGGCTGTGACAATATCACATCATACAGGGATATATTGCCGGTAGCCAATCCCAGAACATTTATCCCTGCCGAAAAACGGCGTATGGCAAAGAGCGAATCGGCATACTGCGGCAACGAATCACGCACTGCGGGTGGCAATTCTTGCAGACGCTTGCTCACAATCTCCATATTGTCCACATCCACCTGAAGTTTTGGGAATGTGGACCAGAATGTAAGCTCGACACGTTCGGCATTGACATCGGCGTTGAGATATTCACGCGCCACTCCCGTCACAATAGGCGTAAGGCGCTCAGGCGTGAGAATCCACACTACCAGACTCATCACCACCAGAAACAGCACTATCAGTACCGACACAGTGATACCGGTCCATTTGAGCAGCCGTAACCACCATGGACGACGTCGTTTAGCAGACGTAGCCATCTCTTTTTGTTCCATATTATCGTTATTCACCTCGTCAATCTCTTTTTAAATTGGTTAACGGTTAATTGAATATCACTGTTCAGCCCTGCCATACGCACCATCGCGCACCGTGATGTGGAAACAAGGCTGCTTATGCTCATGCTTCACCCAGCACTTACCCTCCGAACGCATAGCCAGCAACACTTCGGCAAGTATATTTTTAAGATCGATGGTAGAACGTGGTATGCGGTCACTGTCGGCAGCGAAACGCGAATAGCTTATATCCACCGTGGTGCCGAGCTGATGTACGGACGAATCCACGGCATTGCGGTTGCGCCGCCGCAGACGCGACACCGACTCGGGTGTACGCAGCACGCTGGTAACCTTTATACGGTAATCGCCACCGCCACGCGCATCAAGCGAATCGCGGAAACGACTGCCTATCTCATGCAGCATGGCAGCACCCTCGGGTATCATAAACGGACGCGAATATGTGAGCGGTTCCACATAAAAGTCACGGCATGAAACCACCTTGACCAATGGACGGCGCATCTGCCAATGCGACCGCGTGTCGCCCAAAGGCTCGATACCTATCCGCTCGGCTTCCGCCCAATGCACATAGTTGCTGTCGTTGAACAGCCGCGCATAACTGCCAAGATTCTTCACCGGCAGACTGATGGTAGGCTCAGGCATCTCAGCCAGCGGATGGTCAAACGCCGACACTGTATCACGAGCCAACTCATCCAAGGCTTCGCGCACACCTGCCGCATAATAGCCATCGGCACCGCCACAACCACTGCACAACGACGCTGCACCAACCACTGCCAAATATAATAATTGTCTCATAGCTTCTTTTTAAAACCGTAAAGGTACAAACTTCCACCGTAACCGACAACCCTATTTTTCCAATCAGCCACGACACGCCACACCCGCACCATACGTTGCCACTATAATTATATGTAAACTATGGTGTATCGTAGTGATTTCGCAGGTTTTTGGCTGTGTGGCTTTTATTTTCGAGCAGGAAGTGGTAACTTTGCAGCAAATTGACATTCTTGATTATGCAGACGCAACAGTTTGAAATGGTGGCTAAGACTTTTCAAGGTCTTGAAGAGGTGCTTGCCGAGGAGCTTCGCCAATTAGGGGCGATAAATGTAGAACCCGGACGTAGAATGGTGTCGTTTGAAGGCGACCTTGCCATGATGTACCGCGCCAATATGTGTTGCCGTACTGCATTGCGCATTCTCAAACCTATATACAAATTCACGGCATCGGACCCCGACTCGCTTTACGAGATGATCAAGGAGTACGACTGGACCACCGTCCTGTCGCTCGACAAGACATTTTCCATCGACACCGTGACCAATTCCGACGAGTTCACACACTCGCGATACGTGACCTACCGCGTAAAAGACGGTATAGTCGACTTTTTCCGTGACCGTATCGGTCCCGACAGCCGTCCGAAAGTGCGCCTGCAGGATGCCGATGTGATGATCAACGTACACATCTCGGGTGAGCGTGTGACAGTGTCGCTCGATTCTTCAGGCGAATCCCTCCATAAACGCGGGTACCGTGTGGCCCAGACAGAAGCACCCATCAATGAAGTGCTCGCCGCCGGCATAATACTCAAAAGTGGATGGCGCGGAGACTGCCCGTTTGTAGACCCCATGTGCGGCAGCGGCACATTCCTCATCGAAGCCGCGCTTATAGCCGCCGGTATAAATCCCGGAGTGTACCGCCGTCGGTTTGCCTTTGAATCATGGCCCGACTTCGATGCCGAGCTATTCGATTCCATATACAACGATGACAGCTCCGAACGCACTTTCGAACATAAAATCTACGGAGCCGATATTTCTCCGAAGGCAGTGGCTATAGCTACTGAAAACATCAAGAGTGCCGGTGTGGCAAAATACATAGACCTCAGCGTCAAACCCATCTCCCAATGGAAAGAAGCCCCGGCAGCCGGTGTACTTGTGACCAACCCCCCATACGGCGAACGTATCAGCGCCGATGACATGGACGGACTGTACGCCACCATCGGCTCGCAGCTCAAACACGTATTCAAAGGATACCACGCTTGGATTATAGGCTACCGCGAAGAATACTTCAGCAAGATAGGGCTGAGCCCATCACTGAAAATGCCCCTGTTCAACGGTGCGTTGGAATGTGAGCTCCGCGAATACATAATATTTGAAGGCGATTATAAATCGTTCCGCAAAGAGGGTGGCTCGATACGCAACGGACAGCCCCGCCCCGATAAGAAAGGAAGCCCACGCCGCATCTCCGATGACCAATGGCGTGCCGAAGCACGACGCGACGGCATGGGCGGACGTATGGCAAAGCCGTCATTTAAAGGCAAGGAACGTCGTGACAATGATCGGAACTACGACTCCAAATACCGTCCTACCAAAGGACGATTCGCCGACCGCCAGGATCGTGAAAGAAAAGATCGTGACAACCGTCCGGAACGCGGCGAACGTAACGAAACCCGCAAACCATTCAACGAAGAAAATCCGCTGGCTATACGTAGAAACGAGAATGCGTTGAAAATGCTCATAGGCAAGAAGCCATCTCTTCCCAAAGCCGACGGAGGTGTACTGCTGCGCCCCCGCCGCGGATGGAAACGCCCCGGCTCCACAGACAATAACGATTCCGAGCCGCAGCAATAATCCCATAGACGGGTATCAATCACCGGCACTTACCAAGCCCCGAAATCACAAAACAAGTTGGAAAAATGTGTAATTTCTCACATTTTTCCAACTTGTTTTGTGCAAATCATCACATTTTCCTAAGATAAGCGTTATATTTGCAGTAGAAAAGCATATTTATAGTCATGGAAATAAGACGCGACATAATCACACAATTAATCGATTGGAAAAACAAACCAAAACGAAACCCACTCATAATACAGGGGGCACGACAGATAGGGAAGACTTGGATTATGAAGCACTTCGGGCATACACAATTCAAATACACGGCATATTTCAACTTCGATTCATCGCAAGAATTATGCAACGAATTTTCCGCCACTAAAGACCCCAAAAGAATATTGCGTCTATTATCCCTATACACCGATGTACCACTCATCCCATCCGAAACCCTCATAATCTTTGACGAAATACAGGAATGCAACCCGGCATTAAACTCCCTCAAGTATTTCCAGGAAGAGGCTCCGGGCTATCATATAATAGCAGCCGGTTCACTATTAGGCATCACATTGGGGAAAGACAGCTCATTCCCGGTAGGAAAGGTGGAATTTCTAAAAATGTACCCGATATCATTCAAGGAATTCCTATACTCCGACGACCCAAAATGCTTTGACTATATAGACAATCTAACCGGATGGGAGGAATTGCCACAGATTATCATAGGTAGACTCGAGGAATCATATAAACGATACCACGTATGCGGAGGTATGCCGGCGGCAGTAACCGCAATGCTTGACAACGAAGGCACCGGCAAAGTGGAGATGATTCTTCAGAACATACTGACTTCATATACACTTGATTTTTCGAAACACGCCCCGGCAAAAGACATCCCCCGCATAACGTCATTATGGAACTCGATTCCATCGCAGTTGGCAAAAGAGAACAGAAAATTCTTATACCGTGTGGTCAAACCCGGTGCAAGAGCCCGCGAATATGAGGACTCGCTACTGTGGTTACAGCAAGCCGGACTGATTTACCGCATATTCTGTTGCAGCAAGCCTGGAATACCACTTAGCGCCTACGATGACCTGTCAGCATTTAAAATCTATCTCCTCGATTCAGGACTGCTACGCGTCATGGCAAATCTGCCGGCAGAAATATGGTATGAGCCAACCGACACAGGTTATAACCTCTACAGTGAATTCAAGGGAGCATTGACCGAAAACGGCGTCCTTCAATCACTTGTAAATCAATTCAACACACTACCACGCTACTGGGTTTCCTCCGGAACTGCCGAAGTTGACTTCATCCTCCAAAACAAAACAAGTGTCATACCGGCTGAAGTCAAGGCATCGGCAAACACATCCGGCAAAAGCCTGTCGGTTTACCACAACAAATATAATCCGGACATATCGATAATCTTCTCCCGTAAAAACCTGCGGTTCAAGGACGGCATCGCTTATATCCCACTATATCTTGCCGACTGGACAGCCCGACTTCTGTCATACATCCAAGATTAATCAAAGTCCTAACAATTCACGCAATACCTCAGGCGTAAAGTTCAACGGCAACTCACGTTGCGACGTCTTGGCACGATAAAGCAACGTGTAGCCGCGCCCCGACATCACACAAGCCCGCATTTCAAATAATGTGGGCGGATCCTGCCTATTCTTTGTCATCTCCACCACAGCCTGATACATCTTTTCGCGCCCACTCTCCAGATTACTGAAATTCAGTATCGTATCATCCACTTCAAAGACTGTGACCAAAGCCTTGTCAGTAAGTTCCTTCTTCACCATACGCAAACCCCGGGACACTGTTATGGGCAACGTGCGACAAGAATTATCCACTATCATCCGCAACGATTGGTCGGCATCGGGTGTGGCATCAAGTACACTTGCCATCCGCTCAGGAGTGATATCGCCCGAAATCACCTTTCCGGTAATTTCGCTCTTGAATATAATGCGGAAAGTTATCCCCAACTTCACAAGACTGCGGAACAGAGGCTCCAATGCCGGATTAGTAGCCACCGTCACAGGGAGATTTGTCATAATGCTTTCCATGAAATTTTCTTCCGATGTACGCTGTATGGCACCGAAATCGCGCATTGAGTATCGCCATGTCATCACCCCGGAATCAAGCTCCACATCGGTAATGGAAATATTCTCGCCCGCCTGAAGCGGACACGCCGCACGTATCTCCGCCACGACCTTTTCCACCTCAGCATACTCTTCATCAGTTTGAGCCGATACCGACACCAACACCATAAATGCCATAATTAATGCAAAACACCTTTTCATAAACATCAATTGAAATTATTGCTTCACAGCAAATATACACAACAAAACAACCATAATTATTAACCTATTTTCATAATTATGCACAGGTATTTATAACCTCCACATACCACAAAACACGCCATCAAGTTGGAAAAATGTGAAAAATTGCACATTTTTCCAACTTGTTTTGTGTAAATCATCACATTTTTCTAAGATAAGCGTTGATTCCGCGATAAAACCGTAGCTATTTTTGCTTACGCATTGCGCAATGCCGTTGGGCAAACGGAAATAAATAGGTAACTTTGCGCCATATAATTATAGCTATCAATATCATTCACCAATATAGTTGCACCACATGAACATCCTACTGCTCGGATCCGGAGGTCGCGAATCGGCCTTGGCTTGGAAAATGCGCCAAAGCGCACTTTTAGACAATCTCTACATAGCCCCCGGCAACGGCGGCACATCGCAATACGGCACCAATGTGGCAATATCGCCACTCGACTTCGAAGCCGTGGAACGTTTTGTCGCTGACAACGACATACAGATGATAGTGGTAGGCAACGAGGATCCCTTGGTAGCCGGTATCTACGACTACTTTGCCGAACGTCGCCCTCAGTTGCTCGTGGTAGGTCCGTCGAAGGCAGGCGCCGCACTCGAAGGCAGCAAGGACTTCGCCAAACAATTCATGATGCGCCACGGTATCCCCACGGCGCGTTACCGTTCGTTCACCGCACAGACTGCCGACGAAGGATGCCGATTCCTTGAGCAGCTAAATCCACCCTACGTGCTTAAGGCCGATGGTCTTGCCGCAGGCAAAGGCGTACTCATCATCAATGACCTCGCCGAAGCGCAACAGTCGCTCCGCGACATGCTCGGCGGCATGTTCGGCAAATCATCAGCCACAGTAGTAGTCGAAGAATTCCTAAAGGGAATCGAATGCTCCGTGTTTGTACTCACCGACGGCAACGGCGGATATCGAGTGCTGCCGGTAGCCAAAGACTACAAGCGCATAGGCGAAGGCGACACCGGTCTCAACACAGGCGGTATGGGTGCTGTAAGCCCTGTCCCGTTTGCCGATGACGAATTCATGGAAAAGGTGCGCACACGCATCATCGAACCCACCGTCAACGGGCTTATCGCCGACGGCATCACTTACCGCGGATTCATATTCCTCGGACTTATCAACGTAGAAGGCAATCCTATGGTCATAGAGTACAACGTGCGCATGGGCGACCCGGAAACGGAAGCCGTGATGCTACGCATAGACAGCGACCTCGTGGCACTGATGCAAGCCGCCGCATCGGGCAATCTCGCCGACATGGAACTGCGCCACAATCCAGCCACCGCCGTCACCGTGATGATGGTGAGCGGAGGTTATCCCGGAGACTACGAGAAGGGTAAGGAAATCACCGGACTCGACACAGTGACCGACAGCATACTTTTCCACGCCGGCACCAAAGCTACAGACAACGCAACAGTCACCTCCGGCGGACGCGTCATAGCGGTAAGCTCACTTGGTCAGGACATGGACCAGGCACTTGCACGCAGCTATGCGTCGGTAGCAAAGATAGACTTCGACGACAAATATTTCCGCCGCGACATAGGATGTGACCTGAAATAGTCCGGCATATCCACTAACCACGGTCCGACGTGAAGCAATACGAACACAAAATAACACGGTTTATCAAGAGCCGTCCTTGTACACTATTGGCCGCTATCGCGGCCATAGTGGCTATATGCGTGGCACAGCCATACTGCGAGCCGCTACCGACGCCATACGATACCGGCTTGATAGCGCAAGCCGCCCGCTGGGTGCTACCGTCGGCGGCTACTCTCGGCATAAGTCTCGCACTCATGATATGCGCCATGACCATGCTGGTGGTCATCAACCGGTCATTCAACCTGTTGCGTACCACCTCGCTCATGTTTGTAGGGCTGTATATGGTCATGCAATGCGCCACACCGGCGGCAAGCGTACAGATTCTCGCCGACACAGTAATCAACATACTGATTCTGTGGACCATGCTTATTTTATACTCCGCGTACCAATCACCAAAGCTCACGCGACGCCTGTTTCTCGCATTCTGTATCTTAGCTGCCGGAGGATTATGGCAATACGCCCTTGCCGCCTACATACCGGTGATGATAATAGGCTGTGTGCAGATGCGGTGTCTCACCCCGCGCACACTATTGGCAGCCCTGATAGGCATCATCACACCTGCATGGATAGCATGGGGGCTCGGTTTGGTGTCGCTATCCGATTTCCGCTTGCCGTCCCCTCCCCCATTATCCCAGACGCTGCACAATCCAGCCGCCTTCAAAGTGCTATGCGCAGCCGCATTTACAATTATCGCGGGGACAATCCTCACCGTGACCAACCTTGTCAAAGTCTACAGCTACAATGCCAAGGCACGTGCCGTAAACGGATTATTCGCCACCGTCACCATATTCACTCTTATATTCTGCATAGCCGACATAGCCAATATCTCGGCATATATATCCACCCTCAACTGCTGTATAGCCGTACAGGCAGCCCTGTTTTTCCGCATCAACGCCGAACGACGCGGCTACCTGCCCATCCTCTTGATGACAGCCGCCTATATCGCATTTTATACATGGAATCTATGGGATTGAACATCATAATAGAAAGCAACATACCATTTGCCCAAGGCTTGCTCGAACCGTACGCCCAAGTCTCATATCTGCCGCCGCATCTCATCACACCGGAAGCCATGCGCGATGCCGATGCATTGATAACACGTACCCGCACCCGCTGCGACGCAGCCCTACTCGACGGCTCACGATGCTCTATCATAGCATCCGCCACCATAGGTCTTGACCATGTCGACCGCGAATATTGCCGAGGACGGGGCATAGAGGTCGCCAATGCTCCGGGATGCAACGCTCCTGCCGTGGCACAATATGTGCTCGCGTCAATAATAGCAGCCTACGGCACCAATCTCAGCGGACTCACCATAGGCATAGTGGGCGTAGGGCATGTGGGCAGCATAGTTGAACGCTGGGCGGCACAATCAGGCATGAACGTGCTCCGCTGCGACCCCCCGCGTGCCGAATCGGAAGGCTCCGGATTATTCGTTGACATCGATGAGATAGCACATCGCGCCGACATCATAACATTTCACACGCCATACACGCGCACAGGGAAACATGCCACCCATCATATATGTGATGACGCTTTCCTCGGCAAGCTCCAACGCCGACCTATGATTATAAACTCGGCACGTGGAGCCATAGTCGAAACCGATGCCCTCAAAGCCGCCATCGAGTCAGGAAGAGTGAGCCGCGCCGTAATCGACTGTTGGGAAGGAGAACCGGACATAGACCGCCAGCTGCTCGCACAAGCGTTCATAGCCACCCCCCACATAGCCGGATACTCCCGCCAAGGCAAAATCAGGGCAACGCAGATGGCAGTCAACGCCGTAGCCCGGCATTTCGCGCTGCCATGCCCCGTCATGAGCGAACAGGTACCGGAGGGAGCAGCCACTAACGTAACCACCAAAGCCATAGCCGACTCCTATAATCCGCTCGCCGATACCGAGGAACTACGCATGTCGCCCGACAAATTCGAGCACCTGCGCAACCACTACCATCTGCGTGAGGAAGTGATTTGAGGTATTTGCCATCACTTGAACTTTTTATTGATATTATCGCTTATTTAATTTAAATTTGCGACAATATTTTCATAACCGTTCAAGCAATGGACTGCAACATAACACCAACCATAAAATATGTCGGTGTCGACGACATAAACGCCACGCTATTTGAAGAACAATACCCTCTGCCCCACGGCATGAGCTACAACTCATACGTCATACTCGACGAGAAGATAGCCGTACTCGACTCCGTGGAAGCCGGACAAGGCTCACTATGGTTACAGCAGATTGAGACCGCCACCCAAGGCAAAGCACCCGACTATCTCGTGGTACACCACATGGAGCCCGACCACTCGGCATGCATAACCGCCATACTTGACCGCTACCCGTCGCTGAAACTCGTGGCATCAACACAGGCAATAGGCATGTTGCCGCAGTTCTTCCCCAGCTACGACTTCACCGGACGCACCATCGCGGTAAAAGAGGGCGACACTCTTCCGCTCGGACAGCATACACTTCAGTTTTTCTCAGCTCCGATGGTTCATTGGCCTGAGGTAATGGTGAGCTATGAACAATCCGAGCAGGTTCTCTTTTCAGCCGACGCCTTCGGAAAGTTCGGCGCGCTCCAGTATGCCGATGAATGGGACAACGAAGCCCGTCGCTACTACATAAACATAGTAGGTAAATACGGGCCGCAGGTGACACGTCTTCTTGACAAGCTCACCGCCCCGGCAATCAGCATCATAGCACCGCTTCACGGACCCGTAATCACCAACAATCTCACGTACTATGTTGACTTGTACCGTACATGGAGCGCATACCGTCCGGAGTGCCAGGGTGTACTTGTAGCTTACGCATCAATATACGGTGGCACTGCCGATGCCGCACAACGCATAGCCGAGATGCTCCGTCAGACCGACGCAGGAGAAATCGTCACAATCAATCTTTGCCGTGCCGACCAATCTGAAGCCGTGGCGCAGGCTTTCCGTCTCAGTTCCATGATAGTGGCGGCTCCCACATACGACGCCGGACTATATCCCGCCATGCACGACTTCCTCTACCACCTGTCCATAAAGAACTACCGCAACAGGCGCGTAGGCATAATCGAGAACGGTTCATGGGCACCTATCGCAGCAAAAGCCATGAGAACAATGCTCGAACCACTGCCGCAAATCGAGATTATTGACCCAGTGGTGACCATACGCTCACGTCTCAACGACACCTCCATGCAACAACTTCAGCTTTTGGCGCAAAATATTGCTAAAAAATGACACACAGAGCGACTTTTATTGCCGCACATTGTTATCAATAGACTACATTACATAAATCTAAATCTTATAATATGGACTTCCTTACTGAAGAAAAATTGGTCATTGTCGGTGCCGCCGGCATGATTGGCTCAAACATGGCACAGACTGCCATGATGATGCGTCTAACCCCCAACATCTGTCTGTACGACCCATACCTGCCGGCACTTACCGGTGTGGCTGAGGAACTATACCACTGTGCTTTCGAAGGAATGAATCTCACCTACACATCTGAAATAAGCGAAGCGCTTGCAGGAGCCAAATATATTGTATCATCCGGAGGAGCTGCACGTAAGGCAGGCATGACCCGCGAGGATCTGCTCAAAGGCAATGCACAGATAGCCGAACAGTTCGGTAAAGATGTCCGCCGGTTCTGCCCCGATGTCAAACACATCGTGGTCATCTTCAACCCCGCAGATATAACCGGACTTATCACACTGCTGTACTCAGGTCTTAAGCCTTCGCAAGTAACCACTCTTGCGGCACTCGACAGCACCCGTCTTCAGAACGAGTTGGTAAAATACCTGAAAGTGCCTGCATCAGAGATAGTAAATTGCCGTACCTACGGCGGTCACGGTGAACAGATGGCAGTATTCGCATCAACCACCACTGTAGGTGGCACTCCCCTAACCGACATCATAGGCACCGAACGTCTCCCGGAAAAAGATTGGGAGGACCTCAAGGTACGCGTAATCCAAGGCGGTAAAAATATAATTGACCTCCGCGGACGCTCATCATTCCAAAGCCCCGCATACCTCTCCATAGAGATGATTGCCGCAGCCATGGGTGGCAAACCGTTCCGTTGGCCGGCAGGATGCTATGTGGACAATGGCAAATTCAACCACATCATGATGGCGATGGAAACCACCATCAACCGCGACGGTGTGAAATACCACGACATACAAGGCAACCCCACCGAACAGCGCGAGCTTGAGGAAAGCTACAAGCACTTGTGCACCCTCCGCGACGAAGTAATCGACATGGGTGTACTGCCCCCCATCTCCGAATGGCACGCACTGAACCCCAACATCGACTGATTTTTCCTAATCATAAACATGAAAGAAAGCGATGCTTCATACCGGAGCATCGCTTTTTTCATTTTTCCGATTTTATTTATACTTTTGCGTACCACACACTGCTTTTCATTATGGCACTCATAATACCACAAAAATACCACCGCAAGCTATTGCCTGAAACCACCGAAGTGGCAATAAAGATGATCAAGGACCACTTCCAGATGCAATTGGCCGACGTGTTACAGCTAAGACGCGTGACCGCACCGCTATTCGTACTTTCAGGCACAGGTCTCAACGATGACCTCAACGGAGTGGAACGCGCCGTAACATTCCCGGTCAAAGATCTTGGTGACCGCCGTGCCGAAGTGGTGCATTCACTTGCAAAATGGAAGCGGGTTAAACTCGGTGCCTACGACATAGCACCCGGCTACGGGCTGTACACCGATATGAACGCCATCAGAGCCGACGAGGAATTGGACAACCTGCACTCGCTATACGTCGACCAATGGGACTGGGAGAAAACCATACGCCCCGAAGACCGGACTCTCGACTATCTCAAGGACACAGTGAGGAAGATATACAACGCAGTGCGGCAGACCGAACTGATGATATTCCGCCAATTTCCGCACATAACACCGCGATTACCCGAAGAGGTGACATTCATACACTCCGAAGAGCTGTTGCAACGCTACCCCGACCTTTCAGCCGCGCAACGCGAATCGGAGGCCGCACGGCAATATGGTGCCATATTCCTCATCGGTATAGGCGCACCGCTATCCGATGGCAACCCGCACGACGGACGCGCACCCGACTACGACGATTGGATAACGCCTAACTCCGACGGATACACCGGACTCAACGGTGACCTCATTCTTTGGGACAACATATTACAGCGTAGTTTTGAACTGTCATCAATGGGCATACGCGTCAATCCCGAATCGCTGCGACGCCAGCTCGACATGCGCGGGTGCAATGACCGCGCCACCCTCAACTTTCACTCGCAGCTACTCGCCGGACAGCTGCCTGAATCCATTGGCGGCGGCATAGGACAAAGCCGTCTCTGCATGTTCCTGCTTCAGAAAGCGCACATCGGCGAGGTGCAGGCTTCGATATGGCCCGATGACCAACGAACCTTATGCCATCAGGCAGGCATAGAACTGATATGACCTTATCCCGCAACCCATTCACTTCGCAACGCATGAAAAGATTCGTCTATATATCACGTAATTACAAACATCCCGACTGCGGTGGAGGAATAGCGCGTACCGACATCGAATCCATCATGGAGCAAATGGGTTACATAAACATAGGACATCCCCACTCAGTCTCCCACAATGGACTTGTACACAGCCTTCGGAACATTACCGGAATATTTAAAGCCATTAGCCGGTTACGCCAAGGCGACACTCTGGTAATCCAGTACCAACAGAAGATGTTCGACCGGATATGCCGTGCAGCACACCGCAAAGGAGCCAAAGTGATATGCATTATTCACGACCTCGACTCTTTCCGCAACAAGATACTTACTCCCGAACAGGAGATTCCGCTCCTGAACGGTGCCGATGTACTTCTGACACACAATCACCGTATGCGTCGGTGGCTCACTGACCACGGATGCACCACACCTATGGTCGATTACGAAATCATGGACTATATCCACGGCACATCCGGAGAGCCCCATCCCATGCCTGCCGACGGCAATTTTTCACTTTACTTCGTGGGAAACCTGTCATCGGAGCTCAACGACTGGATTTACCAACTTGCTGAGATAATGCCGTCACGTCACATATACCTCTATGGTTCCGAACTCAACACCGACAAAGCCACCACGTTGCCCAACCTGCACCCGATGGGCACTGTTACCGACACAGAGATAATACGTCGGCACCAGGGCGATTTCGGCATATCGTGGTACGGACTTTCGCTCACCGAAGGAATAGGCAAGGTAGGCGAATACATGAATTACAACAATCCTCATAAGGTAGGTCTGTATCTGCGTTGCAATTCTCCGGTAATAGTATGGTCACACGCAGGCAGAGCCGAATTTATTATACGCGAGCAGATAGGTATAGCCGTGGACTCCCTTCTCCAGCTCGACAAAGCACTTTCAACTATAACTCCCGAGGATTACAGACGGATGATTGATTGCGTCAAACACATAAATCACAAACTTAAAACCGGTCGCTATCTCCGAGACGCACTCACACAAGCCATCGACATAATATACCGGTCATAAAAAAATGAGTGTCGGACCAATCCCCCGACACTCAATCCTTTTTTACCGCCACCTCACGTGGCAAAACTAAATCCAATCTGTTTTAATCCTTACCTTATTGATATTGTACTTAACCTTAATCATTATTCTGTCCTATAACTAAAACCCGCAACCACAACAAAACACTTAATCAATTTTTCAAAAAAATATCACAACAGTTAAAAAATCATCTGAACACACATAGAAAAACACTTGAAAAACATCCGTTACATGACGATTTATTTGGCATTGCACCCTACTTATTCGTATCTTTGCCGTGATTAGACCTGTTTTGTCCGATTGACAGAACATGCAACGTCCAATGAATTGATATGAACATTATATACAACATAGCGGTAAACACAATGCACGGTGCGTTAAAAGCCTACTCTCACATGTTGGGCAAGAACAGCCGCCGTAAGTTTTCGCTGTTTGTAAAAGGTCAGCAGGGAATCAAGGGACATGTCCGACGCTCCATGAAGGACCGCCCGGATAAGCCTACCGTATGGATTCATGCGGCATCATTAGGCGAATATGCAGTGGCGCGACCCATAATAGCCAAACTCAAACGCGACGGCGACTGCACAATAGTGCTGACATTTTTCTCACCATCAGGCTATAGAGCCTTGGAGCACAACCACCCCGGAGTGGACTATCTGTTCTATCTACCGCTCGACACCAAGCGCAACGTACGTGCATTTCTAAACGCCGTGCAGCCCGATAAAGCTGTATTCCTGATATCAGAATATTGGCCAAACTATCTTCAGGAACTGAAGTTCAGGGCCATACCCACTTATCTCGTATCAGCCATCATACGCGACGACGCTCCATTTTTCAAATGGTACGGACGCATTTACCGCAAATCACTCTCATCCTACACCCACACCTATGTGCTGGATGAACGCTCGAAGTTCAACATGCTCATGCTCGGTGTCGACAATGTGACCATTAGCGGCAATCCTCTGTTTGACAATGCCGAAACCGTCGCCAGTACACCTTGGCACAACGACATAATACATAATTTCTGCAACGACCGCAAGGTATTCATAGCAGGCAGTATAAGCGATGACAAAGACCTGGAGCTGGTGAGCACACTTGCCAACCGCCATCCCGACACACGCTTTCTGTTCGTGCCGCATGACATAAAGCCCAACAATCTGCGAGCCATCAAAGAATCTGTCAACGGAAAAGCGTTGCTGTATTCCGAATGTTCTGCCGATACTGACTTCACCGGGACTCAGGTACTGATTGTGGACTTCGTGGGCGCACTCGCTTACATGTACCGCTACGCCACATGGGCTTACGTGGGCGGAGGCTTCACCCCTCTTCTGCACAGCCTTATTGAAGCTACCGTCTACGGCATCCCTGTATCTTTCGGACCGCAGATACACCGTAAAGTCACGCCCCGTCAGATGATTGACCTGGGCATAGGGCAGATAGTACGAAATGCCGATGACCTTGACCGGTGGTTCACTTCCCTAAAGGACAATACACCACGACTTGAAGAGATACGGGAGATTTCGAAGAAATATGTACACAGCAATATCGGCGCCACCGAAGAAATCGTAAAAGCTATTGAAACCGGACTATGGGCGAACGACTGAAATATTATCTATACCTGTGCCTGTTCATGCCGCTGGCATGGCTGCCGCTTTGCATACTCTATCGCCTGAGCGACCTGCTTTACGTGATAATGTACCGGATGAAGCATTACCGGCTCCATGTGGTGCGTGAGAACCTGCGTACATCATTCCCCGACAAGTCACAGCAGGAACTATTGCAGATTGAAAAGGAATTTTACCATCATTTCTGCGACAACATCGTGGAAACCATAAAATTGCTTCATATCTCCGACAAGCAGATGCGCCGGCGGGTAACCGTACATGGCACTGAATTTGTGGAAGATACAGCACGGCGAAACAGACCGTTGGTAATCTATCTCGGCCATTACGGCAATTGGGAGTGGGTACCGTCCATAACCTTGTTCTACAACGAGCCTAAAGTATCGGCTCAGATTTACAAACCCATCCACGACGCAGCCTTCGACAAACTGATGTTACGCCTGCGCTCGCGTTTCCATTCCATATCCATTCCCCGTAAGAAAGCATTCCGACAACTCCTCACCATGCGTCGCGACATCGGCACATTCATGGTAGGATTCATATCCGACCACCGCACCAATCGCGACGCATCGAAATACCATATTGACTTTCTGCGTCACGACACCGAATTCTTTCCCGGAGGTGAAGAGATAGGCAATCGCATCGATGCCGAATTTCTGTATCTTGACGTGGAGAAAACGAGTCGCGGACATTACACATTCACCCTCGTGCCAATAGTGCCTGACAACACTGACCAAGACTATCCGATTACAAGAAAATATCTCAAAATGCTTGAAGCCACCATTGACCGCGCACCCGCCTATTGGCTATGGTCGCACAAACGTTGGCTCAAACCTAAAAAATAAAAACACATCCGATTATGAAAATTATCTGTGTGATTCCGGCACGTGCCGAATCGAGCCGATTCTTCGAGAAACCCCTTGCCCTTATTTGCGGTAAGCCTATGATACAATGGGTATACGAACATTGCAAGGAAGTGGAAATGTTTGAAGAAGTGTACGTGGCTACCGACAGTGAGAAAATCAAGGCTACAGCCGAATCCTTCGGTGCCAATGTAATAATGACCCGTTCCGACCACGACACAGCCACCGAACGTCTCTACGAGGTATCCACCAAAATACCCGCCGACCTATACGTGATGGTCAACGGCGACGAACCCCTTCTGACACGCGATGCCATAGTGCAGTGCGTACCCGAAGGTCTGAAACCCGACGATTTCTTCGTGTCAAACCTCATGACCGACTTCACAAACCCGGTGGAGGTAGTCGACGCCACAAATCTGAAGATTGTGACCGCCGCCGACCATCGTTGTCTGTTCATATCCCGCAGCCCCATCCCCTATCCCAAGGGAGCCATGGACTATGTGTTCCATAAATTCGTGGGCGTAGGCGCATTTACCCGCAAGGCTCTTGATTTCTACCACAACACTCCCCGCGGTCCAATCGAGAAAATCGAAGAGAACGACTCTTTCCGTTTCCTTGAGAATCACATGCCCATATATTACTACAACTGCCATTGCAAATCATTGTCTGTCGACAACCGCAAGGACATCGAAGGAGTGGAAGCCTATATCAAAGGGCTGTAATCCCATATTGGAGTTATGTTAATAATACGCTTGTCGGCACTTGGCGATGTAGCCATGACTCTGCCCGCCATATATTCTTTGGCGGAGCAGTACCCGTCGCTTGACATACACGTGCTCACGCGTCCATTCTTTGCAAAGCTCTTTATCAACGCTCCGGCAAACGTAGAGGTAATCGGTGCCGATTTTAAAAGGGAATACAAGGGAATACGGGGAATGACGCGCCTGCTAAGAAGATTGGCACGCCTGCACCCTGACTGCGTTGCCGATCTGCACAACGTGCTACGCTCATGGACCATCGATACATTCTTCCGTTTGAGAGGAGTGAAAGTTGCCATGGTACGTAAGCAGCGTGCCAGTCGTCGCAAGCTATTGCGTAACCATACTCCGCAGACCAACTTCGTAGACCGCTACGCACAGGTATTCGCTAAACTCGGCTATCCCATACATCTCACGTTCCGCTCCATATTTCCGGATGGAGCACCGGGAAGCCCCGTGGAGATACAGCATCCTGCCATAGGCATAGCACCATTCGCAAGATACGCCAACAAGACATATCCCCCGGACCGGATGTTCCGCGCCGTCAGACTTCTCGCTTCACAAGGTTACCATATATACCTGTTCGGCGGACGTGGTGACGAAGCGGAGACCCTCGGGAAATGGGCGTCGGAAGTTTCCTGCTGCACATCACTGGCAGGACAGTTTCCCATAACCGACGAACTTGCCATAATGGCACACATGGATGCCATGATAACGATGGACTCGGCAAACCAACACCTCGCGGCACTTACAGGCACACGAGTTGTATCCATCTGGGGCAGTACCGCACCCATCTGCGGATTTCTCGCTTACGGACAGAACCCTGCCGATACCATCTGCATGAATCTTCCGTGCCAACCATGCTCCGTTGCCGGAATGCCGGAATGTCCCTTGGGACACTTTGACTGCATGAACCGCATCACACCACAGGCTATCGCCGACAAGATACACGGCATAGTACCACCGCCATTACAAAAACAAAACACACCATCATAACCACTCCTCCTATGGTTACATTTCTTATTTTCATCCTGAGCTATTACTGCTTGTGCCTGCTGTTCTTCGGTGTGGTACAGCGCCCTATGTTCTGCATATACAACCGGAAGTCAAATACTGAGCCCCTGAGAGGTACTGATATTATCCAGGTTTACTCCTATGGATTCCGTACCGACAGGATAGCCGCAGCATACCTCACTGCCATACCCATGCTGATATGTGCAGTGCATGCTATCGTCCCGTTGTTCAGCCTGCCTGTAGTACTCGGTATCTACAACGCCATCATAGCGCTTGCATTGGGACTTATAGTAAGTTCCGACACATTGCTTTACCGGTTCTGGCAGTTCAAGCTCGACGCGTCAGCCCTCGCCTACCTCAAATCCATCAGAGGTGCAATGGCAAGCGTATCCACATGGTATGTGATAGGGGCACTTGCCGTAGTGCTTGTCATAGGCGGAATATTTTTCCTCGGCACATTGGCAGTCACCGGCATATACACGCATCTCGGTACATTCATAGCCAACGGATGGATTATGAAATGCGTCACGGCATTGTCGGCGATCATAATAGCAGGACTGCTTTTCGCCATAGTGCGCGGACTGGGACGACGCCCCAACTCCCCGAGCAAATCCTACTTCGGCACTAACATTTACCTAAATCATTGTGCCGTCAATCCTGTGTACAATTTCATCTACTCATTCTCCATGATGGATGACTTCCGGAAACAGTTCCGCGAATTTACCGAAGAGAAGTGCGATAAAATTTACGCCCCGCTGTTCCCGCTCACCGGCAAACCCACCGTGGAACTGCTCAACACACCCCGCCCCAACATACTATTCATAGTATGGGAAAGTTTGTGTGCGCGGTTCATCGAGCCATTGGGCGGACAATCCAATGTATTGGTCAACTTTGAACGGCTTGCAAAGGAAGGTGTATTCTTCACTCACTGTGACGCAGGCAATACCCGCACCCCGCAAGGGCTTATATGTCTTCTCAGCGGGTATCTCGGACAACCCACCACCACGCTCATGCGCTATACACGCAAGCTTCCCACGCTTCCGGCGCTTCCACGTACACTGAAAAAAGAAGGATACCACACCACAGCCCTTCATGGCGGTGATTTGTCCATATTCCACAAATGGGACTATTATGTAGCTGCCGGACACGACCGTCTGGTACAGGAATGCGACTTCCCCGCCGACTCTATTAAAGGCAAATGGGGCATACATGACGGTGTATTGTTCGATTGGCTGTTCGATGACATAATGGACAAGACCCGTCGTGGCGAACGATGGTACACTACATTCCAGACACTCAGTTCGCACGAAGAATTCAAAGTACCGTACAACCGTCTGCCTGACGACGAGATAGCCAATTCTTACGCATACGTTGACGATGCGTTCGGACGATTCATAGACCGGTTGAAAGCCACACCGGCATGGGACAATCTGCTCATCGTATGCACCGGCGACCACGGCTGCTACTACGGCGAGCAACTGCCACGCGAAAAATATCCGCACATCCCCGTACTGCTGCTCGGCGGAGCCGTTAAGAAACCAATGGAGATTGACACCATCATGAGCCAAACCGACATTGCCGCCACCCTGCTCGGGCAAATGGGGCTACCGCACGAGGACTTCATATTCAGCCGCGACATACTCGCTGACACCTATACCATGCCATTCTCCATCCACACCTACAACAATGGATTCATTGTGCGCGACCCACGTGGATTTACCAACTACGACAATGTATCTCAGACACCCATTGCCGGAGCCGACCCACGTCGTGAAGAGATAGGCAAAGCTATACTACAGAAACTGTACGATGACCTCAGCAAACGATAACCACAGTCTACACAACGCCACGGAACCATGATGTCATTTCTGATACTCGCCACCGCTTTCTGGTTGTACTGCGCAGCTTTCTTCTGTGTGATACAGAAACCGCTGTTCGGATTATACAATCATAAATCCATGGCACCAGGCGACAACAGCCTGCGCAACATATCGCGCATCTACACCCATGGCTTCGTTTCCGATGCCATCGTGGCATCCTACCTCACAGCCGTACCACTGCTGTTGGGGGCACTGCACACATTGCTGCCATACTTCAACCTGCTCACGCTTCTCATCATATATTGCGCCATAGCCGCACTCGCTGTCGGTGCGCTCGTTGCCGCTGACACCGCGCTATACCGGTTCTGGCAATTCAAACTCGACGCATCGGTATTCACTTATCTCCGCTCACTAAAAGGAGCTACCGCCAGCGTATCGACATCATACATAATACTTGCCACATTGGTATGGCTTGCCATATCAGCAATATTCTTCATCGGATGCCTATGGATATGCGACATATATTGCCGTCACACACCTGCTATATCCATGCCATGGTGGGGATATATCGCCACACTCACGGCATTGGCAGCGGCAATAGGCATATTGTTCCTGATAATACGCGGACTGAAGATTCGCCCCAACAACCCAAGCGTGGTGTACTTCAGCAAATCACCGTTTCTCAACCACTGGGCACTCAACCCCGGATATAACCTCATCTACTCCCTTACCACTAAAGATGAGTTCCGCAAGCAATTCCGCCATTTCAGCGATGAAGAATGCCAACGCATAACAGCCCCCCTGTTTCCTACCACCGGCACACCCTTAAAAAAACTCCTGAACACCGACCGCCCCAACATACTGCTTGTGGTATGGGAAAGTTTAGGAGCGGGATTCATGGAATCGCTCGGCGGGAAGAAAGGCGTTGCCGAAAACATGGACCGTCTGGCATCGGAAGGGGTTCTGTTCACACGATGCACCGCCGGCAGTTTCCGCACCGACCGCGGATTGGTGTGCATACTGAGCGGCTATCTTGGACAACCCACCACCAGTATCATACGATACACCCGCAAGCTGCCACATCTACCCGCACTCCCGCGCACACTCCGCGACCATGGCTACGAAACCACAGCAGTACATGGCGGCGACCTGACCATAATGCACAAATCGGACTACTATCTCGCATCGGGACACGACCGCCTGGTAAGCCAGAAAGATATGCCCAAATCGGCTCCGGCAGGAAAATGGGGCATAGATGACGGCTACATGTTCCAATGGCTCTACGACGACATAATGGAGAAGACCGATCGCGGCGCACGCTGGTTCACCACACTCCAGACACTAAGCTCACACGAGCCCTTCACCGTGCCGTATCACCGTCTTGACAATAAAGTAGACAACTCCTTTGCCTATACCGACCACTGTTTCGGTGAATTGGTAGAGAAACTCAAGCACACACCCGCATGGGACAATCTGCTCATAATATGCGTAGCCGACCACGGACTTGGCGGCGGCAACTCATCACAGCCGCGCAACGAGTACGCGCACATCCCCGTACTGCTTACCGGAGGTGCTGTAAAAGCACCCGCGCGTATCGATACCATAATGAGCCAGACTGACATCGCCGCTACCATACTCGGACAGATGGGACTGCCGCACGATGATTTCACATTCAGCCGCGACATTCTCGCTGACACATATACCCGACCCTTCTCATTCCACACCTATAACAACGGTTTCATGTTCACCGATGCCAATGGTCATCACACCGTCTACGACAACGTTGCGGAACAAGCCATCGTAAACCCCGACGCCGAGCGTGAGAAAACCGGTAAAGCCATACTACAGAAACTATACGACGATTTAGCCGATAAATAAGACCCACACAACCGAATCCGCTACATCATGAACCTGTCATTCAACAAATCCATACTCAAATCCACACCCGCAAGTCTCATCATCAACCTCCTGTGGCTATACCTCTGCTACGAAGTGTGCCGTCTGGCATTCCTGTTTGAGAACTGGGACCTATACTCCACCACACTCACATGGCAATCGTTCCGGCACATATCCATAGGCGGTCTGAAATTTGACACCTCGGCAATATTTTACACCAACGGTCTTTATATCCTGCTGTTGCTACTGCCGTTCCACCGCAAGGAGGTGAAATGGTACCGCGAGCTAACCAAATGGGTGTACGTGACCGTCAATTCCATCTGCATCATAATCAACCTCTGCGACACCGTGTTCTTCCCGTTCCGTATGCAACGCTCGAGCATCGCCACAATTCAGGAATTTCAAGGCGAGGGAAACCTCATGACCATATTTTTCGAGGAATTCTTCTCTCACTGGTATTTCGTGTTGCTTGCAGCACTGATGATATGGTTCCTCATCAGATGCTACCGCTATCCCGCACCACCGCAAAAACCGCTGTGGCGCTACTACGTATCCCAGAGCGTGACACTCCTCATCATGGTGCCCATAACCATATTCGGCATACGTGGCAACACATTCTTTTCCGCCACGCGCCCCATCTCCGTTGGCTATGCACAGCGCTTCGCGAGCCAACCCATCGAGACCGGCATAGTGCTCAACACCACATTCTCACTCATACGCACCATAGGCGAGGTCCCAATGCGCACCCCGGAGTACTTCTCCGACCAGTCCGAACTCGACGCCATCTACTCTCCGCTCCACACCCCCGCCGACAGTATAACCCCACGCAAAAAGAATGTGGTAATCCTGATTGTGGAAAGTTTCGCCCAGGAATTCGTGGGCGCGCTCAACAAAAACCTCGACGGAGGCACATACAAAGGCTACACTCCATTCGCCGACTCACTGCTCACACAAAGCCTGTCGTTTGAACAGACATTTGACAACACCGGATTCAGCATCGACGCGCCGCCTGCCGTTTTCGCATCAATCCCGCGCATGGACCGACCGTTTGTGGTATCACCACACTCGCTCAACCATATCAACTCACTGGCAACCGAGTTAAAAAACTTAGGCTACTACTCCGAATTCTTCCACGGTGCCGACAACGAATCACTCGGCTTCCACGCTTTCACCAAAGGGGCGGGATTTGACGCCTACTCCGGACAGGACGAATTTTATGCCGACCCTCGCTTCGGCGGTAAATCACAGTTCGACGGCACATGGGGCGTATGGGACGAACCCTTCCTGCAATTCTTCTGCGCCAAAATCAGCGAGATGCCACAGCCATTCCTGGCAAGCGTGTTCACACTCTCATCACACCACCCCTTCGCGCTCCCCGAACAATACCGCGACACCTTCCCCGACGAAGGACTACACAAACTGCATAAATGCATACGCTACACCGACCATTCACTGCGACGGTTCTTCGAGTCAGCATCCAAACAGCCGTGGTACAACAATACCATATTCGTGCTCACCGCCGACCACGCAAGCTCCAAACGCACTCACGACGAATACAAAACCGAGCTCGGCGGATGCCGTATACCAATCCTCTTCTTCGACCCATCCGGCGAAATGCCCCGTGGACAACGTCAGGGTATAGCACAACAGATTGACATAATGCCCACCCTGCTCAACTATCTCGGTTACGACCGCCCATACATAGCGTTTGGCAAAGACCTGCTGAATACACCTACGGACCAAACCTGGGCTGTGAACTGGAACAGATTCCCCATGTATATCAAAGGCGACTACGTGCTGTTTTTCGATGGCAACGAAACAACCGCCATGTACAATTACCGTCAAGACCCGCTGCTGAAAAACAACCTCAAGGGAACCAGGCCACAGGAGCAGACCGACATGGAACTCCATCTGAAAGCATTCATACAAAGCTACATGCAACGGATGAATTCCGACAATGTACGTATTTCAGCCACACACTAACACACACCCCACAATGGAACGCAACACACCGCTCACCATAGCCTTCGACGCAAAACGCGCCCTACTCAACTTCACCGGACTGGGCAATTACAGCCGCTACGCCATAGAAGCACTTGCCGAATACTATCCCCGGAACCATTACGAGCTGTACACACACAAACTGAAAGATGACAGCCGTGTCAGACATATCCTCGACATACCCAACACCACACCGGTGCTCCCCGACACAAGAATGGGACGTGCGTTACCCGCATTATGGAGACTTGCCATAGGCATAACCAACCGTCTCAAGCGCAGCGACATTGACATATTCCACGGATTGAGCAACGAACTTCCATTCGACATCTCCCGTTCCGGAATACCATCGGTGGTCACTATCCACGATCTGATATTCCGACGCATACCCGCCAACTACAAACCGATAGACCGTAAGCTATACGACTTCAAATTCCGCCGTGCCGCCAACATAGCCACCCGCGTCATAGCCATAAGCGAACGCACCAAACTCGACCTTATGGAGCTATACGACATCGACCCGGCGAAAATCGACGTGATATATCAAGGATGCTCCCCGCTGTTCACCTCCGATATAGCACCCGCCATGATTCAGCACGTACGCAACATCTACAATCTGCCCCGGCATTACATCACCATGGTAGGCACTGTAGAGCAACGCAAGAATCAGATCCTCGCCGTAAAAGCGCTGCCTGACATACCCCGCGAGGTAAAACTCGTGATTGTAGGGCGCGAACGCAACGGCTATGGCAAGGAGATAGCCGACATGGTGCAGAAACTGCATCTCTCCGACCGTGTGATACACCTCACAGGCGTACCCACCGAACACCTGCCGTCGATATACAATCAAGCCGAAATCGCCGCATATCCATCGCGGTACGAGGGTTTCGGATTACCCGTCATCGAAGCCCTGTCGTGCGGCACCCCGGTAATAGCCGCCACAGGTTCATGCCTTGAAGAGGCAGGTGGAGCAGGAGCACTCTACGTCAATCCCGACTCCCCCGAAGAATTTGCCAAAGCGGCATGCACGATACTTGACGACGAGACCTTGCGCAACAATCTCATTGAAGCCGGGCGCACCCACATCACGCGCTTCAACCGCCGTAACTTCGCCGAGCAAGTCACCGCCACCTACCGCCGCGCCATCGAATCACGCTAACCCTCTTTTTTTGATACCGGCTTGGTAGAAGCTATTATCACACGGTCGCGCGCTTCGGGCGACGCATTGTTTATGGCATCCACCACACGCATCAGCCGGGAGTGACGATCCATAGTCTCCGCATCACCGAAAAGACTCGTCTGCAATCCCGCACGCGAGCATATCCGGCTCAATGTCACACCCGCCCGTTTATATCCGAATCCGTCGCGATACACCTCGCCCAATGCCTTGACCGCCGCATCCGCCAATGCCGGGGTAAAATCGGTCGGTTCCTCCATGCGCACACTCGCCACATTATGGTACTGAGGGTCATGCTGATGATACCGGTTGGTACACACGAATACAGAAACCTCACCCGCATACTCCCCCTTATGACGCAACTTGCGTGCAGCCGACGACACATAGGCACAAACCGATTGACGCAACGACTCGAAGTCATGCACATCGCGGGCAAAAGTACGCGACACAGATATGGTCTGCCGCTCCGGCGGCACCGGCTCATGCTCTATGCAAGCATCGCCATGCAGCTCACGCCATGTGCGCACCCCGCCGATATGGAACAAACGCTGCACCATATCCTCATCCAGCCGTGAAAAATCGTAAGCCGTAACCACACCGCGCTCCTTCAGTTTGCGTGAATGCCGCCGCCCTATGCCCCAAACATCCTCCACTTTGGTAAGCTGCAATGCCTTCAGCACCTTTTCCTCCGTATCCATCAGGCACGCTCCGCGATAACCGCGATACTTCTTGGCGAAACGCGCCGCTATCTTGGCAAGCGTCTTGGTAGTGGCTATGCCCAACGACACCGGTATTCCGGTACGTGCCATCACCTCCTCCACCACATACCTGCCGTATTCATCCATAGCGCCCACAGCCGGACTTATCTCCATAAACGCCTCATCTATGGAGTAGACATCGATATTAGGTGTAAGCGAGCGTAAAGTCGCCATGACACGTGCCGAAATCTCGCCATAAAGCCTGTGATTGCCCGACAGGCTCACCACGCCATGCCGCTCGCAAAGGCTGCGTATCTTGAAAAAAGGCTCGCCACGCTTTATGCCTAAAGCCTTTGCCTCCTCCGACATCGCCACAGCACATCCATCATTATTAGACAGCACTATCACCGGCCTACCGACCAACTCCGGATTAACCACCCTCTCGCATGACACAAAGAAATTGTTGCAGTCCACCAGTCCTACCATAGCGTCCCGCCGCTTCAAATCCTTATGTCCATACATGCGATTCATCACTGCAAAGATACCACCGCCGCACACACCTACCATGCGAATAGGCACTTTTAACAATTGCCCTGCAGCAGGACACAAACAAGCCTATCTCGGCTCTTTCATTTAAAACCAGATAGCGATAACGGGGTTATAAGGGATTGATTACCAATGTACTTTTCTAACACTTTTAATATCCAGCCGACATAGAAAAAACAGCGGTATAAAATGGCACGGGTAAAAAGCTTACATATCAAGAAGATTGTAAAATCCAACGATTTTTAAATGAAAG